>JBBCJF010000025.1:0-22067 GCA_037190465.1 Haloferula sp.
AGGCAGGAGAGTTGGCGGGGTTGTTGTTGGCGGAGAAGAATCGTAGGGATGAGACGAGGGAGACGTCGTTGTGGGATCGGTGGGAAGTGATTTTGTTGCTGACGGTTTTGTTGGGGGGGGAATGGGTGCTGAGGAGGGGGAGCGGGTTGCCGTGAAGTGCCGAGTGATCAGTGGGTTTGAATTTGAGATTTGGAGAAAGGTGTGAAGGGTTTGGGCTGTTTTGGATGAGAAATGGTGTTCGATTCATGGAACGCAACGAAGACCGGGTAATGGAGGACGCCGAGCTGACCGAGGGGCTCTGCGATGTTAATGCGAAGGACGTGATCGCGGATTTCGGCGGCCAAACGGTTGCCGGTTTTCGCGAGAAGATTGACGCCGTACCCTCTTCGATGGATTTGATGTTCACCTTTTCCGTGATCGGGGGTAAGGGATTTGGGCACTTTCTCCCGGCGATCGATGACTACGCCCGTTCGCTTGACAGCGAGTTTGACTGCGAGTTTCCGGGTTCTATTGCGCATGCGATCGCGAATCAGATGAGAATCAACCCTGCGGCGGTTTTCGCGTGTTGCGAGCAGGTTGAATCGCTTTCCAGATACCTCCTCGGCCATTTGGAGAAATTCGGGCAAGATGAGGAATGGCGATTGGATACAGCCAAGAGGTTGGAGAGAGTTCTCAGTGCAGTCACCGGCGGGACGCCGGCGCTCCTTGAATGATGAATGCGACGCGTGAGATCGAGAGCCGCTTGGCGGTGGTGCGGAGGAGAATCCGGCGGGCGCAGGCCTGGCGGGGGGCGGGGTTGGTGGTGACGGTGGCGTTGGGAGGATTGGGGGGGGCGATGGTTTTGGATTTGGCGGCGGGGGTGCTGCCGGGGTGGGCGAGATGGGTGGTGTTTGCCGCGTGGGTGGCGGGGGTGCTGTGGGCTTTGAGGAGGGCGGCGGGGCCCTTGTTGCGGCCGATCGGGCTGGTGAGCGTGGCCCGGTGGCTGGAGGGGAGGCATCCGGAAATGGAGGAGCGGTTGAGCACGGCGCTGGAGGTTTCGCGGGATGAGGCGGTGTCGCCCTGGCTTTTGGAGGAGCTGGTGAGGGCGGCGGAGAGGGATGCGGGGGAGGTGAATCCCGAGGTGGAGGTGAGGCCGGGGGTATTGGCGCGGAAATGGGCGCGGCCGGCGGTGGGATTATTGGTTTTGTTGGCGGTGGCGTTGGCGTGGAGACCGGGGGAGACGGGGAGGTTGTTGCTGCGGGCGGTGGCGCCTTTTTCAGAGGCGGGGACGGTGGGGGTGTCGGTGCTGGCGGTGACGCCGGGGGATCTGGAGGTGTTGGAGGGCGGGGCGATCCGCATCGAGGCGAAGTCGTCGAGGGCGGAGGGGCTGGAGGTGGTGATGGAGTTCGAAGGGGGGCGGGTGGTGGCGCAGCCGATGGGCCGGGAGGGCGGGGTGCATCGTTATGTATTGGAGCCGGCAGTGGAGGGTTTTCGTTATCGGGTGAAGGCGGGGCGGGCGCAGAGCGACGTTTTCCAGGCGAAGGTGTGGCCGTCGCCGAAGTTGGCGGGGGCGAAGGTGAGGCTGGAGTTTCCGGCTTATACGGAGTTGGCGGAGCGGGAGGAATTGCTGGGGGCGAGGGTGGAGGCGGTGACGGGGACGCGGGTGAGGCTTGCGGGGGAGTTGAATACGGCGGTGGAGGAGGCTTGGATGGAGTTGGATGGGGAGAGGTTCGCGGAGGGGGAGATCGAGACGGCGGCGACGGGGGGACGGGTGGTTTTCGGGTGGGAGATGAGGCCGGGTTTAGCTGGGGAAGCGGTGGTTTTTTTGAGGCATCGGCTGGGGGAGGGCATGGGGGTGTTGCGGTTTGCGGTGGAGTCGCTGGCGGACGGGGCGCCGGAGGTGGTGTTGTTGAGTCCGGCGGTGCCGGAGTTGCAGGTGCGGCCGGAGGAGTTGCTGGAGTTGCGGTATGAGATAAGGGAGGATTTCGGATTGGCGGAGGCGATGCTGGAGGCGGAGGCGTCGGGGAAGGAGCCGGTGGTGTGGCCGCAGGATTTGCCTGCGCCGGTGCCGCGGACGAAGCCGGCGAGGTATCGCGGGGCGGTGGAGGTGTCGGTGGGGGAAATCCGCGATGCGCTGGAGGGGGCGGGGGAGTTGAGGGTGAGGGTGGCGGCGGAGGATGCGCGGCCGGGGTCGCTGGACGGTCCCGGACGCGGAGAGTCGCGGTGGCTGACGCTGCGGATCGACGAGGGGGCGGAATCACTGGCGAGGCAGCAGTTGCGGGAGGAGCACGATGGAGCGAGGCGGACGCTGGAGGAGGCGGCGCGTCAGGCGCGGGAGGCGCGGGAACGGATGAACTGGCATCGGGGGGAGGTGGAGAGGGAACGGTTCAGCGAGGAGGCGATGAGGCATTTCGAGGAGGCGGCGGAGCGTTTGGCCGCGGCGCAGGAGAAACTCGAGGAGCTGGCGGTGGGGATGGAGGAGAGCGTGCATGGTTCGAAGGCGGATGAGGTAAGGGAGGCAGCGGAGAAGCTGGAGTTGGCGCGGCAGGAATTGGAGAGCGTCCCTTTGCAGGATGGCGCGGAGAGGCGGGGCGAGAAGCTGGATGCGGCGCGGGAGAGTGCGGAGGAGGTGGCGCGCCAACTGGATGCGGTGAGAGAGGCGCTGGAGGGCGAGCGGGAGAGGGTGGAGGATTTGGCGAGGTTGCAGGAGTTGGCGGCGCGGCAGCGGGAGTTGGCGCGGCAGGCGGGGGAGCGGTTGGAGGACGAGCGGCAGCCGGAGGATTGGCGGAACCGCCAGCGCGGGGTGGAGGAGGAGTTGCGGCGGCGCTTGCGCGAGCAGCCGGAGGCGGCGCAGGCGGTGCTGGAAGCGAGGGCCGGGGAGGCGCGGGCGTTGGCGGAGGAGGCGAAAGAGTTGGCCGAAGCGCAGAGGGAGCTTGGGAAGATGAGCCGGGAGGGGGCGTCGGACGAAAGCTTGAAGGAGGCTTTGGCGAGAGAGCAGGAGGCGATTTCGCGGGAGGCGGATGCGGCGCTGGCGAAAGCGCGGGAGGAGCGTGCATCGGCGGCGGATGTGTTGCCGGAGGCGGTGGCCGCGGCGAAGGAGGCGGGCGATGCGATGAAGGAGGATCAGGCGGCGGAGGCGGCCGCGGCGGCGAAGGAGGCGGCGGAGCGGTTGGCGGAGGCCGCGCAGACGGGGGATGGGGAATCGCCGCGGGAGGCGGTGGGAAGGGAGAAGCTGGGGGATTTGGCGGAGCGCCAGGAGCAGGTGGCGGAGGCGCTGGAGGGGCTGGCCCGGAAGGATGAGGCGGATGTGATGGAAGCGCTGCGGGCGATGCAGGCGGAGGCGGCCAAGGGTTTTGCGGAAGGGTTGGAACGCTTGCCGGTGCCGGAGACGCCCGGAGCATTGCATGAGGCGCGGAACGCTTCGCGGCAGGCGCAGAGGCAGGCCGGGGAGGCGGCGGAGCGGGGACGGGAAGGGAAGGCGGAGGAGGCGGGGCAGGCGCATGGAAGGGCGGAAGAGAATTTCCAGCGTTCGGCGGAGGCTCTGGTGCGGACGGCGCAGGATTTCGCCCGGATGGCGGAGGAGGCGTCGGGCAGACAGGCGAATGCCTCGCGGGCGCCCGCTCCGGCGGGGGAATTGGCGGAGGCTTTCGAAGAGGCGGCACAGGCCGGATCGGCGCCGTCGTCACCGGAGGCGGCGGAGAGTGCGCGGAAAGCCGCGGAGGCGCTGGCCCGGGCGGCGCGTGAGGCGCGGGAGTCGATGCAGGGGAGAAGGCAGCCGGGGATGCCGCTGCCGGGGATGATGCCGGGGGACCGGCCGGAGGAGGGGGAGAGGCCACCTCTGCCCGATCCGGGGGTGCCGCCGGAGCTGGCGAAGTTAGGGATCAGCGCGGAGGATTGGGAGAAGATCCGGGAGAGCCTGCGGGCGGATGTCGGTAAGAGTGCGAGCGGCGGGGTGCCGGAGGAATACCGGGGATTGGTGAAGGAGTATTTTCAGAACATGGCGGGAAGAGGGGAAGAAAAATGACTGATTTCAAAGCACTGATGACTAAACGGGTCGGCGGCTTCGGCGATTTTTTGGGGAGATTGGTTGCGGGTTGGGTGTGTGGGGGTGTTGTGATGATGGTGGCTGGGGCGCAGGAGGTGACGGACCCGGTGTTTGCGAAGTGGCGGGAGCGGGTGGATCCGGCGGTGGAGAGTGCGCTGCGGCATTTGGCGCGCATCCAGCGTCCGGATGGGTCGTTTCCGGATCGCTATGGAGATTCGACGGGGATTCCGGCGCTCGCGGGGATGGCGTTTCTTTCGAAGGGGCATCTGCCGACAGAGGGGCCGTATGCGGAGGCGCTGAACCGTTGCGTCGACTTTGTGCTGATGAACCAGCGCGACAGCGGGGTTTTCGAGAAGGGCGATGCGGGGAGCGGGCCGATGTATGCGCACAATATCGCCACGTTGTTTCTTTCGGAGGTGAGCGGGATGGTCGATCCGGCGCGGCAGGAGCAGATCGAAAAGGTGCTGCCGAAGGCCCTGAGGGTGATCTTGCGGGCACAGGCGGTGAGGAAGAACGAGTCGGATCAGGGAGGCTGGCGGTATCATCCCGGATCGACGGACAGCGACACTTCGTGCAGCGGGTGGGCGTTGATGGCGCTGAGGTCGGCGAAGCTCAACGGCGCGGAGGTGCCGGATGCGGCGATCGCCGAGGCGGTGGCTTATCTGAAGCGGCGGCAGCACGAGCGGCACGGGTGCTTCGGATACCGCGGGGTGGAGGATCACGCGCGATCGCTGACAGGAATGGGTTTGCTGTGTCTGGAGCTGTGCGGGCACCACGGCACGCCGGAGACGGTGAAGGCGGCCGACTATGTGCTTCGTACTTTCCGCGATCTGCCGGGGGATCAGTTCGAGTTCTACGGGAATTACTACAACGCGCAGGGCATGTTTCAGATCGGCGGGCGCTACTGGAGCGAGTATGCGAACTGGATGTACGAGACCTATCTCGACAAGCAGAGGGCGGACGGTTCCTGGGACAGCCGCGAGGCGGGAGCGGTCTATGGCACGTGCATGATGACGCTGGCATTCACGGTGCCCTACCGGCAGTTGCCGATTTATCAGCGGGACGAGACGGTGGACGAGGAGGCGGATCAGCGGTGATCGGATCGGCGGCCGGCCGCCGGCTGTTCCGGGAGAGGCGCCGTTTGCGGACGGGTCATTCTCCCGGCGAGGTGAACCGGGCGCGGAGCACTTCCCGGGAGCTCGTTTCGTCTTCGGGCGCATAGCAGTGCGTCGTCCCGCCCTTGCCGTTCACGTAGAGCCGTCCGCATTCCCGGCACTGCCAGACGGGTTTCAGATCGCGGCCGATCAGCATGCGTATTTTCATCAGGGCGGCTTTCCGCTGGGCAGCGGTGCGGCAGCAGCGCTCGATGAGGTCGTCCAGGGCATCGAAGAGATCGCTCCAGCGCTCGTCCGGGATGAGATGGGCCTTGTGCGGCTGGTTGTCGGTGATGTCGTGGATCGTATGGCCGCAATAGCATTCGATTTTCATGGTTGCGGTTCGGGGTTCGGGGAGGATGGGCGGGTGTGCGCCACCCAGGGAGGGAAAAATCTGGTCAAAGGGTGGCGCAAGTTCCTACGTATGGGGCACCAAGATGAAGCTCGTTTTTCCGATCCTCTGCATTGCCGCTGCCGGTGCGGCAGGCTATTTCCTGGAGCCCCACCTCGAGACAAGCCTGGTTCCGTCGAAAAAAGCGGTGACCACGGTGGAGAAGGAGGAAGGCGAAGCGCCGGTTCCTCCTCCCGCTCCCGAGCCGGAACCTGCCCCCGAACCCGCTCCGGAGCCAGAGCCCGAACCGAGCGACGATCCGATGCCTGAGCCGGAACCCGCGCCCGAACCGGAGCCGGAAGCGGAACCTGAGCCGGAGCCGATGGAGGAACCGGATCCCGCACCGGCGGCGACGCTGAACGAGGAGGGCATCGTGAAGTTGATGCAGGAAAGCGTGAAGGCGGGCGAGCTGAAGGAATTCACTTTCGACCAGGTGCTGAGCTGGAAGGCCGGCGAGGAGGAGGATTTCGATGGCGTGACGTACCAAACCGGCATCGCGGCCTACAAGACGGAGACGATTTTCGGCGTGAAGACGATCGAAGCGAAGGCGCTGATCGGCGAGGGGAAGATTCAGAAATGGATCTGGGCGAAGAGCGGGCTGGAGATCAAGTGACGCCCCGGCAGGTCGTCCGGTGAAAGCGGCGGCTACGGGCCGAAAGGATCTCCCGGTGCGCGGGGCGGACGAGGTTCGGTCCGCTCGCTAGGGCCGACAAAAGGGTCTTCGTCGGGGGGCAGCGGGCGCTCAGGAACCGTGGGAGAAACGAAATCGGTCGCGAGGATAAATTCGATCCGGCCGGGAAGAGGTTTGAAGGAAACCCGGGTTTTTCCGGCCGTCCATTGAAGAAGTTGGAACCCCGTCGGATCGACGATTCGGAACTCCTCGAATTTCCCTGTTCTTTTCTCGGATTCGTCCAGCAGGCTCTGGCTGGCGACAACGATGAGTTCGGATGACGGGATGCCGGCATCGGCGAAGATGCGGTTGAGGCGGTCGATGCGTTCGGCGAGGGATTCCGCCGGAAGAACGAATTCCCCGGGCAGCTTTCTTTCGAGAAGCTGGAGCATTTGGCTGAGCGTGGCCGGGAAAGGATCGGGGCGCTGATGCGACTTCGCGGAAGGATTTTTCGGGGAAACCGGAACGTTTTTGCGGGAGACTTCGGGTGAGGAGCGCGTGGTGGGGTGGGTGGGGTTTTCATCGGGCGCCCGGGCCGATGTTCGCCAATGCCATCCGGCCAGTATCGCGGCGAGGACGAGGACGAGGATGAGGATGGCGGTCAGGCGGACGGGCATGGATTTCCGGAGTCTGGCGGATCGGGCGGGCGATGGCGAGCGTGCGGAATGAGGACGGGGGATGGGCGTGATCGGGCGTGGATGCTTGCCAGATTCTCCGCCCGGGTGTGCCATGGGGCCATGAAGTGGTCATGCTTTCCCGTCGCGATCCTGCTCGTCGGCTGCGGCTGGTTCGGGCAGGAGAAAGAGGAGGAAAAATCTCCCGAAACTGCGCCGAAGCTCGTCGGGCGGATCAGTTCCGTGCCGGGTCAGGGAGGTTTCGTGTTGATCGAAGCGTACGGAAGGTGGTCCGTGCCGGAGGGAGGTTTGCTGAACAGCGCGGGGGAGGATCGCCAGGCGACTCTGGCGGCGAGCGGAGAGAAGCTCGGCCAATTCCATGCCGCGGACATCCGCTCCGGACGGGTGGAGCCGGGGGATCTGGTCTTCCACCGGCCGGTAAAGGCTCCGGAGCCGGTCCCCGGGCCGGAGGGCGAAGGCGCCGAAAGTTCGGAGGAAAATCTAAAAAATCTTTCGGAGGAATCTTCAACCCCATGATTTCCAAAAGATTTCCCGTAAATTTTGGCGATCATCCACGAAAATTTGAAATTCGGGCTTGCTTAATGTCTGCGCACCTTGTTAGGTTCTTCCCCGCAAAGGCTGTGCTCCCTTACATGTCCCGAAACATGAACACTACAACCAGCCATGAAATTGAGCACCCAAGGCGCGCAAAGCGCCTCGCTGCAAGCCGATGCAGATCGCCTCGCTGACTTCGTCCTGTTCACGCAGAGAAGTTGCATTCTCAACCTGTCCAACGAACTCAACAAAGGCAACGTGTCGTTCCCCCAGTTCTTCCTTCTGACCTACCTTTCGAGCGAGGAGTATCTGACGATGTCGGATATCGCGAAAAAGATGGGACACTCGACCGCCGCGGCCACCGGCCTCGTCGATCGTTTGGAGAAACTCGGATACGTCGAGCGCGTCCATGCCGCGGAAGACCGCCGCAAAATCATGGTCAGAATCACCCAGAAAGGGGTGGAGCTGGTCTCGAAGATGCGGAAGGAAATCGCCGCGGACCTCGCAGGTATCTTGTCCGAGCTGGACGAGGACCAGGCAGAGGCCGTCGAGCACACGAAGCGTGCCATTCGGGCGCGCGCAATCGCGTGAGCGTCGAGTTCCGCTGACATCCCCCTTGGCGGATCGATCGCGCCTCCGTTACGGTAGTGCCCGTGACGGGGGCGCTCTCTTTTCTGGATCCGCTGCGGAGGCTCGCGAGGGTGCGCGCGGGGTGGATCGGGCGGATCGGCGGGATCGATGTGGATGCGGACCGCGACGAGGCGATGCGGCGTCTGCGGACCGAGCACGAGCGCCGGGTCCGCGGGGAGTTCGGCGTTTCGCGCTGGTGGCGGGCTGAGCAGGTGCATGGCGACGGGGTCGCGGTGGTGCCGTCGGTGCAGGAAGTGCCCGCCGGAGACGGCCTGCCGGTGGTGCCGGGGGTGGATGGGCTGATCACCGCGGCGCCAGCCGAGGTGCTGGGGATTTATGTCGCGGACTGCGGGGCGGTCTGGCTGGCGGACCGGGCGACGGGGGCGGTCGGTTTGCTTCACTCGGGAAAGAAGGGAACCGAACTGGGGATTTTGATGCGGGCGGTGGGGGAGATGCGGAAAGCATTCGGGACCGATCCGGGCGATCTGGTGGTAGTGCTCGGGCCCTGCATCCGGCCGCCGCATTACGAGGTCGATTTCGCTGCGGAGATCGCCCGTCAGGCGGAGGCGGCGGGGGTGGGGGAGTTTCATGACGCGGGGATCGATACCGCCGCGGATTTGGAGGCGTATTACAGTTACCGGATGGAAAAGGGGCGGACCGGCCGGATGCTGGCGCTGATTCAACGATTTGAAGCATGAGCGAGGTGATTTTCGATGCGCCGGCGAAACTGAACGTTTCACTGCGGGTGCTGCGCCGGCGGGACGATGGTTTCCATGACGTCGATTCGCTGATGGTGCGCCTGCCCGGTCTCTGCGACCGGCTGAGTTTCCGCGAGGGGGAGAGGGATGCTTTTTCCTGCGACGATCCCGGCGTTCCGGCGGATGGGAGCAATTTGGTGCTCAAGGCGGTGGAGGCATACCGGCGGGAGAGCGGGTTTGCCACGCCGCTGGAGATTCATTTGGAGAAGAGGATTCCGCATGGCGCGGGTTTGGGGGGAGGCAGCAGCGATGCCGCCGCGACGCTGATGGCGCTGGACCGGCTTCATGGCGATGCTCTCGGGAGGGAGCGTTTGATGGAAATCGGCGGCGCGCTGGGCTCCGATATTCCGTTTTTCCTGGGGCCGCCCGTGGCGAGGGCGACCGGGCGGGGCGAGAGGATCGAGGCGGCCGGGTCTTTTCCGGCGCTGCCGGTGTTGTTGCTGAAGCCGGCTTTTGGCGTTGCAACGCCGGAGGCGTACAAGGCGTGGTCGACGGCGCGGGAGTTGCCGGGTGTCCGTTACGAGGCGCAGGTTTTTCCGTGGGGGGAACTGGTCAACGATTTGGAGCGTCCGGTCTTCGCTAAGTATTTGTTTTTGGCGGAAATGAAAATGTGGTTGCTCGCCCGGCAAGGGGTAGCGGGGGCGCTGATGAGCGGTTCCGGCTCCACGATGTTCACGGTTCTGGACGATCCTGCGGCGGGGGAGGAAGTGGCCGCTGCCGCAAGGCTCGAACTCGATCCGACACTGTGGTGGTGGCAGGGAACGATCGGGGGATGAGGGACGTGAACCCGGGAGCGCGGAGCCCCAGCTCCGCAGAAGTATGGGCGCGGCGAGGTTTGGAGCTGCGGTTTCGAATGGGTAAGCAGGGGTTTGCCGGCGGTTCGTACGGAGCTGGGGCTCCGCGCACCCGGGACTTCACTTCACCCCGAAGACCGGGACTTTCTCCCACTCGATTTCGTAGTCGCCGTGGTCCTTGGTGATCCGCGCTTTTTCCTCGTCCGAAAAGGGTGAGGTCGTGAAGAGGGGCAGGATGGGACGGCCATCGGCGGCCGTGCGGTATTTCACCCCGCGCTCCTCGACGTGGAGGATGAAGCCGACCATGCCGCCGGGGCGTTCTCCGATGACGAGGTCGAAATCGACCGCCTCGCCCGCCTTCAGCCGGACCCAGTCGCCGTAGACCAGATATGCATCCTTTTGATAGGGACCGAGGAAACGGTCGACAGGCTCCGTTGGTTCCCAGCGGCCGATAATGTGGCGCTGGGTATCGGGCCGGCATGCGGCCAGACGCATGCGGCCGTTGATCTGCACGACGATGTAGTCGTCGCCGATGCCGGAGAAGCGGTAGTTGCCATCCTTCGGCGCGGTGATTTTGCCGCGGTAATGGGCGATCCAGCCGGAAGGTTTGATGGAGTTCTCCGCACCGAAATATTTGGGCCCCTCGCTCGCAGGAGAAAGCGGGATAACCAGGTGTCTCAGATACAAGCTGTTGGGCGCCTGGAAGTAGCGCTTCAGGGAGGAGGAGGAGAATCCGGAGCGCTGCAGCCGGTTCACTTGATCGAAGAAATCCTCCGGGTTCGAAATATTATAAGCGACGGGATTTCTGTCCGAGTCCTGCTTGAAATCATAAAGACGGCCCTCCAAGGCGCCGGGCCGGGCGGCGATGCTACCGAAAGCCCCGCCGTCGCCGCCGGCTCCCGCGCCAAAGCCGCCTCCGCCATCTCCGGCCCAACCATCGCCGAAATCCCCCGATCCGCTGCCGAAGGCGGCGAAATCGAAGGAGATGTCCGGCACGTCGAGCGCGATCTGCGAAACGGTGGCTGCGGTGATGACCCGGGCCGCCGAAGCAGACGGGGCGGAAGGGGCCGGGCGGTGGGCGGTGACTTTCTTTTGCGTGATCTGGATGTCCTCCACACCGGGGGCGAGGTAGGTGACGATCGGGACGCTTTCCTTGACGATGGGAGGCAGCAGTACCAAGGCGAGGAGCAGCCCGATGAGGACGATGGTGAGCAGGGAAATGACAACGGAAGCGATGGTCGAATTGCGCTTCTGCGCATCGAGTTTTTTGCGCGCTTCGGGGTTCAATTCGGCGTGAAGGCTCATGGTTTCCTGTAACAGCGTTGTCACAGGAGGAACGGCCACCTCCGGCCTGCTCTTGGACGAAATTCCCGGAGATGACACTTCCCGGCGCCGCGGGAAATCTCATCGGGGAACGCGGAACCGGGGTATTCCGGATCTCCCCAAGCAGCCCGCCCCTTTATTTCACCCCGAAGAACGCCACCTTTTCCCACTCGATTTCGTAGGAGCCGAATTCTTCGATGATGCGGGATTTTTCGCTGTCCGAGATGGGGGCCGTGGCGAAGAGGGGCAGGATGGGCCGGCCGTCGGCGGCTTTGCGGTAATCGACGCCTTTTTCCTCGATGTGGAGAATGAAGCCGACCTTGCCGCCCGGGCGCTCGCCGATGATGATGTCGATGTCGAGCACGTCCCCTTCCTTGAGCCTCACCCAGTCGCCGTAGACGAGCCGCATATTGCCGAAAGGGCCCGTGAACTTGCCGGTCGGTTCGCTGGGCTCCCAGCGGCCGGCGAGCATTTCCTGGATGTCGCCCCAGCACGCGGCCAGGCGGATGCGGCCGTTGAGGAAAACGCCGATGTAGTCGTCCCCGAGGCCGGAGAAACGATAGGTGCCGGTTTTCGGTACGGCGATCTTGCCGCGGTAGTGAGCGATCCAGCCGGAGGGCTTGATGGTTTCTTCCGCACCGAAGAATTTCGGCCCCGCCGAGGCGTCGTTGAACGGGATGGCGAGGTGGGAGAGGAAAAGGCTGTTCGGCGCCTGGAAGTGGCGGCGCAGCGAAGCCGCGGTGAAATTCGCGCGCTGGATGCGGATCACGCGGTCGACGAACTCGGCGCGGTCGGCGAGATCGTAGGGGATATCGTTGCCATCCGGGTCTTTCTTGAAATCGTAGAGGCGGCCTTCCAGCGAACCCGGCCGGGCGGTGATGCTGCCGAAACCGCCGCCATCGCCGCCGGGGCCCCCTCCGAAACCACCGCCGCCATCGCCGGCCCAGCCGTCGCCGAAGTCGCTCGATCCGCTGCCGAAGGCGGCGAAGTCGAAGGAAACGTCCGGCACCTCGAGCGCGATCGACGAAACGGTGGCTGCGGTGATGACCCGGGCCGCCGAAGCCGACGGGGCGGAAGGGGCCGGGCGGTGGGTGGTGATTTTCTTTTGCGTGATCTGGGTGTCCTCCACGCCGGGGGAGATGTAGCTGACGATGGGGGTGCTTTCCTTGACGATGGCAGGAAGCAGCATCAGCGCGAGAACCAGCCCGATGAGAACGATGGAGAGCACAGAGATGACAACGGAGGCGATGACCGAGTTGCGCTTTTGCGCATCGAGTTTCCTGCGCGCTTCGGGGTTCAGTTCGGCATGGAGGCTCATGGAGTCCTGTAACGGCGTTGTCACAGGAGGAACGCGTCTGCCTCTCCGGCTCTTGGGGGAATTTCCCGGAGCTACCGTTCCTCGCCGCCGACGAAGGTTTTCACGACGTTGAAATCGGGATCGAAGAGCGCGAAGTCGGCGTGGAAGCCGGGTTCGATTCTGCCGAGACCGTCGAGGCCGAGCGAACGGGCCTGGTTCCAGGAGGAAACTCTCACCAGTTCGGACAAGGGCAGGCCGGTATACTCGGCGAGGTTTTTGAAGCCGATGTTCGCCTTCAGGGCCGATCCGGCGAGCGCGCCGCCTTCCTTGAGCCGGGCGACCTCGTTTTCCACGACCACGGCCAGGCCGCCGAGGGAGGTTTCGCCGTCGCCCATCCACGAGGCGGCCATCGAGTCGGTGATCATCATGAGGCGGTCGATCGGGATCACTTTAAAGACGAGCCGCAGCATGTCCGGCGCGAGATGGATGCCGTCGGTGATGAGTTCGATCATCAGCCGTCCATCGAGCATGCCCGCGCCGACCACGCCGATCTCGCGGTGGTGGAGCGGGGTCATGGCGTTGCCGTAGTGGGTCAGGTGCGTCAGTCCTTCCCCGCAGGCGGCGGAAACCTGTCCGGCGGTGGCGGAGGTGTGCGCGGCGGAGCAGGTGATGCCGAGCGCGCGGCTGCCGCGGATGACATCGAGCGCGCCCGGAAGTTCGGGCGCGAGCGAGAGGATTTTCGCCGGGACGACGGCATGGAGCGCTTCGACTTCGGCGAGGCCGGGCGGGCGGACGAATTGCGGATTCTGCGCGCCGGCTTTTTCGCGGTTGATGAAGGGACCCTCGATGTGAATGCCTGCGAAACGGGTCGGGCTGTCCTTGGCGAAGGCGGCGATCTTTTCCGCGATGGAAAGGAGCTTCTCCCGCGGCTGGGTCAGGGTGGTCGGCAGCCAGGTGGTAACCCCCTCCTGGAGCTTGCGGCGGGCGATGTGGTGCAGGGAGTCGAGCGAATCGTCGCACACGTCGTGCCCATCCGCACCGTGGCTGTGGATGTCGATGAAGCCGGGCATCAGCAGCCTGCCGCCGGCGTCGCTCGCCGGAATGCCGGAGGGGATTTCCTCTCCGCCCGGGATCACGGCGGCGATGCGGCCGTTCTCGATCAGGAGCGCGGCACCTGGGAGATCGACACCGGGGGAAACGACTCTGGCGTTGGTGATGAGTTTTCTCATGCTTTCGTGCGGATGAGTGACTCGATTTCTAGCGATGGTGGCAAGGGCTGACGAGCGGGGATTTTTATGGAAACGCGCAGGGCACGCTTGGCAGGTTCGATGGTCCGGCTATGGATGGGGCATGCTCGGAACGATTTGGAAAACCCTCGGTGCCGCCTCTTTTGTCCTCGTGCTTTCCGGCTGCGGCGGCGGGGGAGGGGGGCAGACTTGGGGAAATGCGACCTCGGCCCGCTACTCGGTGCTGCGGGGTAGTCCGACGCTGTTAGGGGTGACGGTTCCGGTCCTGCGATCCCACGGCTTGGAACGGGTGTGGGGTACGCCGGAAATCAAGGTCGATGGATCGGGCGGCTACACTCTCAATTACAAAGACCCGAAAAAGCCTTTCACCCGCCTGGAGATCCACGGGCTGACCTCGCCGATGCCGAAGCTCTCCTCTCCGCCGCCGCTGAACGGCGAGGAGATGGTGAACGACGAGCTCACCGGCTTCACCCGCCCGCAGAGCTGGCGCGAGGTGACGATCTCGGGCCAGAAAGTCCGCTGGTTCCAGGAACTGGCGGGGGGAGGGGCGGATGGAGATTACTATCACACCGAAGGTTTCACGCTCACGGCGCCGGACGGCCGCACCGGCCATTATTTTCTGGTGGCCGAAACGCTGGGCGATGTTCAGGCGGTGGCCCGCTGGTTCGGCAGCGTGTCGTTTTGAGCCGGCGGCAAAGCGCCTGGCTTTACCAAACCCAGTCCGGCTGATCGACGCTCTGCCCCCGGAGAGGATACTTTCCCCCTTCGTCGTCCTTCCCATCGGGGCCAATCGAATAAAGCAGAAATCCCTCCTCCGTCCGCCGGTAGCGGAACGGCGTGCCATGGAGCGGATCCCGGACGATATCCGCAGGGAATCCGCTCAGATCGACAGGGTAGTCTCCATGGCGCACATAGTAACTCTCCAACTCACATGCCAGAACGCACAGCCTCCACTGCACGATGGCGCGAGAACCCCTCTCCAGAGTGATCCCATAAACAAGCGACGGATCTGACAACCAATCTCCTCCTTTTCCCGTTGCTCCTTCCCTGAACCGTTCGCCCGCCTCCCACCAGGACAGCGCCGGACCGCAGCCCGCGGTAACCTGGTAGCCCTCTTTGCTGGTGCGGACCACCTCCGCCGCTTTGAGGTCGAACCATCCGTCCGGAAAGAATATTCGCCAAGCGAGCCCGTTCGAATAGCTCTCAATATCGCTATGGAACCGTCTCCGATCGTCTCTCCAGCCCTCCCATACCTGGAGCATCAGAATCTCCCCCTTCATCGCCCTCTGAAGAGACTCTTGAGGGTTCATTCTAAGAAACGCATCCCTGATTCTTTCCAGTTCATCCTCCGACCAGGCATGCTCCCGAATCCCGGATTTCAGACTGCCCTTCAAGAGGCCGAACAAGCGCCATTCAACCAGAGCCCCCATCGCTGACCCATGCGAAGCGGTTGTCTCCAACAGCCGCAGACCGATCACGATACTATCTGCGGCCCTTGCCGGATCGCCGGTCATCAAGGCCGCTTCCGCCCGGAGAGCCAAGCCATCGATCACCCTCTGACCCATCATTCCGAGCCCCTCGGAAAGGTTGAACCAGTCCGTGCCGTCAAACCCTTCGGGAACCAACGGGCGCCGGGAGTACGGGCGGGATAATCCTTCCCGCAACTCCGCCAGAATATCCCCGTGTCTTCGGTCATACTCCTTCAGAAAGCTGACGGCGCTTTGCCCGTAGGGATTATCCGCCGGCATCAGGGAAAAATCGATCTTCTTCTCGATCCCCTTGCGCCAGGCTCCCCCTCTCCAAGCTCTTTGAAAAACCGGGTCGGCCATTGCCTCGTAACGTCCCCTCGCGCTTGAGGGCGGGATATTCTCGACCGGATCAATCGTTCCGTATGACTTCTCCAACTCCGCTAAAAACGGAATCATCGCAAAGTTCTCCTCCCTCGGCGGCATGTCCGCCATCATCTCGGCGAGCGTCACGGGAACACCCGCCGCCCGCGCTTCGGCGATCGCCCGTTGCTTTTCGCGGGCTCCCCACCAGTTGATCGCGGCATACACCAGCACCAGCAACGACGCGCCGGCGACGGCGCAGCGCACCAGCACCCGGAACCATTTCTTTCTTCCCCAGTTTTTCATCGCGATATCGTTTCGTTGGAATGAAGGGCGAAGAGCGGTTCACCATTCATGGGGAGATTCATCGGCGGCGGCATCACCGGCGGACCCAGATCCTCCTCCTCCGGCATCGCCAGCATGAAGCCGAGACTGGCCGACCAGCACAGCGCTAGGCCGGTCAGCAGCGGCTTCGGAAACAGCGGCGGGGGCGGCAGCAGCAGGGCCTTCCACTCCGCGGGCGGACGGCGCAGCTCCATTTGGAGCAGTTGCCGTTCGAAATCGCTGTCTTCACCCGGAGTCATGGATTCAAAGCTCTTCATATACGGGACGCAGAAGCGCGCGGAGTTTGTCTAGGCCGTAGCGGTAGCGGCTGGCGGCGGTGTTGAGCGGGATGCCGCAGATGCGGGCGATCTCGTCGAAAGTGCGTTCCTCCCACAGCTTCAGCACCACCACCTCGCGCTGCTCGGCGGGAAGCTGGCCCAGCGCCTTTTCCAACTGCCCGCGGAAAGCCTCGCGGTCGGGATCGGGACTGCGCTCGAAAAGATCGGCCGGAGCCTGCGCGGCGTGATCCTGCCGGACCTTCGCGCGGCGCATCCGGTCGATCGCCGCATGATGCACCATCCTCAGCAGATAGGCGCGCTCGTTCTCCGCCTCGCCGGAATTCCCGCGGCCCTCGGCGAGCTTCAGGAAAACATCCTGGAGCACATCGCGCACCGCCGCCTCATCCCGCAGCAGGGCCATGCCATGACGGAACATCGCCACCGCGTGTTCGTCATGGATGCGTTCGAGATCCCTGGCTGACCGTCCGCGCTTCGCGCCTCCCATCATCGTTCCGACGCGCGGGGAGGAAAGTTTTGTCTGATCCGTGTATTTTGTCGGAACAATGTAAATCCGCGGGAAAGTTTCTTTTCGCTTTTTACAGACAAAGCCTTCTCCCCGCGGCACTGACTAAAGACATCATTGAAGGCAAAAACTCCATGAGCACCGTCCACTCCCCCGTTGCGGAAACCACGGAATATCTCCAGGCGATCCGGCAGCGGGTCGGCACCATCGTCGTCGGTCAGGACGTGGTCGTGGAGCGCATGCTGATCGCCCTGCTCACCAGCGGCCACCTCCTGTTGGAAGGCATGCCCGGTCTGGCGAAAACGCTGCTGGTGAACACCCTCGCCCGGGCGATGCACCTGAACTTCCGGCGCATCCAGTTCACCATCGACCTCCTGCCCTCCGACATCCTCGGCTCGGAAATCCTCGACGAGCGCACCGGCAACTTCCGCACCCACCAGGGCCCCATCTTCACCAACCTCCTCCTCGCCGACGAAATCAACCGCGCCGCGCCGAAAGTCCAGGGCGCGCTGCTCGAAGCGATGCAGGAGCGCAAAGTCACCATCGGCAACCAGTCTTTTCCGCTGCCCGTCCCCTTTCTCGTCATCGCCACGCAGAACCCCATCGAACAAAGCGGCACCTTCGAGCTCCCGGAAGCCCAGCTCGATCGCTTCATGCTCTGCCACCGCCTCGGCTACCCCGACGCGGGCGAGGAAGAGGAAATCCTGCGCCGCAACCTGAAGCTCGGCGTGACGCGCGAAGGCTCCGGCGCCGTGGCGCGCACCGAATTCGATATGATCCGGGAAGAAGCCATCGGCAGCGAAGCCGACCTCGTCGCCGCGATGGAAGCCGCGAACCACATCCACGTCAGCGACGTTTTCCTCAAGCACGTCGTCGATGTCGTCGAGCGCACCCGCCGCCACGCCGACCTCGAACTCGGCTGCTCGCCGCGCGCCGGCATTTCCCTCCTGAAAGCCTCCCGCGCCCGCGCCCTGCTCCACGCCCGCGACTACGTCGTCCCCGAAGACCTCTTCGCCCTGGCGGAGGACGTGATGCTCCACCGCATCCGCCTCACCTACGAAGCCCTCGCCGAAGGCAAAACCGCCGCCGGCGTCTTGCGGAACATCCTCGAAGCCTCCGTCTCCTGAATCTCCGCGTTCGTCTCCGCGGCCTCTGCGCCCCCGCGTTTCGTTCCATCAAATGGAAGCAACCCTCCACTCCTGCGCCCCCCTCGATCACCGCCAGTTTCTGGTCGCGGTCAAGCGCCTCGCCGACAGCCTCAGCTACGGCACGGATCGCAGCCCCTTTCTCGGCCAGGGCCTCGAATACGTCCAATCCCGCCGCTACCAACCCGGCGACCCGGTGAAGTCCATCGACTGGCGCGTCACCGCCCGTACCGGCAAGCCGCACGTCAAACAGTACGAAACCCCCAAGCAAATGCCCGTGTGGCTGGTGGTGGACACCTCTGCCTCGATGGCCCTCGCCTCGCACCCGCCGGGGAAATATGGACTCGCCGTGCAGGTCGCCGGCGGCATCGCCCTCGCCTGCCTCGACCGCGTCAGCCCCGTCGGCGTGCTCGGTGCGGGCGGCCGCGACATCGTCGTGCAGCCCAGCCTTTCGCGCGACGTGCTGCTCCAATGGCTCCACGCCCTGCGCACCTATCGCTTCGACGAACCGACCACCCTCGGCCAACGCCTGCTGGCCCTCGAGCCCTCGCTCGCCCAGCGCTCCCTGCTCATCGTCCTGAGCGACTTCCATGACCCCGACGCGCTCGCCGCCTTGAAGCTCATCGGCGCACGTCACGATTGCCTCTGCCTCATCTTCCGCGACCCCGCCGAAGACCGGCTCGAAGGCGCGGGCCTCTTCCGCGGCCGCGAAGTCGAGTCCGGCCGCGAAATCCTCACCCACGGCCGCCGCCTCCTCTCCACCACCGCGGCCCTCACCGGCGCGCTGAAAAAAGCCTCGCTCGACCACTTCCTCATCCGCCCCGGGGAACCCTTCCTCGGATCGCTTCGCCACTTTCTCCGCGCCCGCGGAGGAGCCTCCCGCCGCAACCGCCAGTGATCCGCCGCATCCTCATCGCCCTGCTGTTAGCCTCCGGCCTCGCGCTTGCCGAAGTGCCGTCCCAGCGCGTCGGCCTGCCACTCGAGATCCGAGAAATCTACATCCCCGGCGGCGAAGTGAAACCCAAACCCCGTCGCAGCCGCCAGCCTCCGCTGATGGTTCGCGTGCTCGAAGTGAAACCCGCCAAGGACGGCTTCCGCTACGACTTCGAAGTCCAGGGTCTCGAAGCCGGCGAGCACAACCTCGCCGATTTCCTCGAAGCCCCGGAAGGCACGCAGATTCCCGCGATCCCGCTGCAAATCACCAGCGCCCTTCCGCCCGGCCTCGTCCACCCGCACCCGGGCGAAGCCGGAGACCTCCCCGCACTCGGCGGCTATCGTACGAAAATCATCGTACTTTCCTCCCTCTGGTTCGCCGGCTTCCTCGCCATCCTCTTCTGGCGGAAGAAGAAACCGCTCGATACCGCCGCGAACGCCGAAGCCCCGCCGTCCCTCGCCGAGCGTCTCCGCCCGCTCGTAGATGCCGCCGCCAAAAACGATCTCCCCTCCGAAGACCGCGCCAAACTGGAGCGCCTCCTCATCGGCCACTGGCGCGAACGCCGCCCCGACATCGCTTCTCTCCCCCCGGCCGAAGCCATGCTCAAGCTCCGCACCGACCCCGAAGCCTCCCCCCTCATCCTCGCCCTCGAACGCTGGCTCCACGCTCCTTCCAACAACACCTCTCCAAGCGACCTCGAAACCCTCCTCGCCCCCTATTCCATCACTCATTCCACCTGACCCTCATTCTTTTCACTGTTCACTCGGCGTTTCCCATGACCTTCGCCCATCCATGGCTGCTCGCTCTGCTCGTCCTCCCGGCCGGGCTGGCGGTGTTTCTGTGGACCCGCGCCGGCCGCCGCGTGCCGCTGCCCTTCGACCATCAGCCGCTGCGCCGCGCGCGGATGCTCGGCTTCCTCCTCAAAACCGCCGGCCTGTTGCCCATCCTTCTCCTCGCCCTCGTCATCGCCATCCTCGCCGGTCCGCGACGCTTCGAGCAGCCGCGCAGCGAGCGGGAAATGACCAACATCCTCTTCTGCCTCGATGTCTCCGGCTCGATGATGGCCGACTTCGGCTCAGCCACCCGCTACGATGCCGCGATGGAAGCGGTGAACGACTTCATCTCCTTCCGCAAGGGCGACGCCTTCGGCCTGACCGTCTTCGGCAGCGCGGTGCTCAACTGGGTTCCCCTCACCACCGACGTCTCCGCCTTCCGCTGCGCCCCGCCCTTCCTCCGCCCCGAAGCGCTCCCGCCCTGGTTCGGCGGCACCAGCATCGGCCTGGCTCTGCGCTCCTCCGAGAAAACCCTGCTCGCCGGCGACTCGGGCGACCGCATGATCGTGCTCTTCACCGACGGCATGAGCTACGACCTCACCAACGGTCAGGATCTCGCCATCGCCCAAAGCCTCAAGGCGAACAACATCAAGGTCTACGGTATCCACGTCGCCGAAGGCGGCGCCCCCGATGAGGTCGGCGTGATCGCCTCCATCACCGGCGGCGAAATCTTCACCGCCGGCGACCCTGCCGCCCTGAAAGCCGTCTTCGCCAAAATCGACGAAATGGAAAAAGCCCCGCTCAAGCGAGTCACCCCCGATCCCGTCGACTTCTTCCAGCCCTTCGCCCTCGCCGGCCTCGGCCTCGGATCGATGTATCTGCTCACTCTTTTCGGACTCAGACACACGCCTTGGTAAAGGATCATTGGGACATTGAGAGACTGGTATCCTTCACACTTTTCACTTTCCACTCCCGTGATCTCCACCCCTCTGCTGCTCGCCCTCGCCGCGCTCGTGCTCGCCACGGGCGCCGAATGGCTGCACCTCGGCCGGGTCCGCAGCGTGGCGGCCCTCGCCTTCGGCCCGGAGAAAAAGGCTTCGCTGGCCGGCCGGCTTTCGCCGCTGATCCGCATCGCCGCGCTCGGCATGCTCGTCTGGGGGCTCGCCACTTTGTTGCTTCTGCCGCCGGTCGCCCATCGCTCGGCGGTCAAAGAGGAAGTCCCGCCGAAGGAACGCCAGCATTTGCTGCTGGTGCTCGATGTCTCTCCCAGCATGCGCCTGCGCGACGCCGGGGCCACTGGCAAGGAGAGCCGCATGGGCCGCGCCCGCGCCGTGCTCGAATCCGTGATCGCCCGCACCGCCCATGACAAACTGCACACCACCGTCGTCGCCGTTTACAATGGCGCGAAGCCAGTGGTCGAAGAAACGCGCGACCTGGAAATCATCCACAATCTCATGGCTGACCTGCCGATGCATCAGGCCTTCCCTTCCGGCAAAACGCGCCTCTTCGACGGCCTCGAGGAAGCCGCCAAACTCGCCGCGAAATGGCCGGCCGGTTCCGCCACGCTCGTCCTCATCAGCGACGGCGACTCCGTCCCCGCCACCGGCATGCCCAAAATGCCGCCCGCCATCGGCGGCGTGCTCGTCGCCGGTGTGGGCGACCCGGTGAAGGGCAGCTTCATCGACGGCCGCCATTCGCGGCAGGACGGCGCGACCCTCCGCCAGATCGCCACCCGCCTCGGCGGCGAATACCACGACGGCAACGCCAAGCTTGTCCCCACCGCCATGCTCCAGCGCCTCGGCACCCTGTCTCTCGACGGCTCCGCCCGACTCCCCGGCGAGCGCGAACTCGCCCTCCTGCTCGCCACCCTCGGCGCGACCCTGCTCGCCGGGCTTCCGCTGCTGCTTCACTTCGCCGGCTCCCGCTGGAATCCCGGCCCGCGCCGCGCTCCGGTTCCAAAATCCGAAAACTCCCCGCTTCCTTTCCCTGACAAAATCGATCAACCTGCAACTTAATACAAAGTACCGCCATGAAAATACTCGTCCTGACCCTGTGGTGTCTCATCCCCCTCGGTCTGCTGGCCTATCACTACGGCCCCGGCCAAACCGGCATAAAACTCGACTCCGCCGCCGCGGTGCTCGACCGCGCGAAAGCGAAAGCCGATGCCGGCGATTGGAAGCAAGCGGTCGCCGCCTACGAGGAAAGCCTCACTAAGCTGCCGAAAGACCGCACCGGCGACGCCCGCCGCATCCGCCTGGAACTCGCCAAGGCGCGGATGGAAGCCGCCGAGCTGCCGAAGGCGCGCGAAGAACTCGCCGTGCTCGCCGAGGAACTTGCGCAGGACCCGCAGGCCAACGCCGACCTGCGCGACGAAGCGCTCGCTACCCTGGCCACCTCGCGCTTCTACATGACCTACCTCATGAAGCTCGAGGGCCTGCCCGACACCGAGTGGGAACCGGAAATCGAAGCCGCTCGCCAGGAGCGCAAACTGCTCGTCCAGCGCGCCACCGAAGCCGGCGACACCAAGGCCGCGCAGCAGCACGCCGACGACCTCGAATCCGCCATCCGCCTCGCCCGCATGGAGCCGGAGGAACTTTACGGCAAAGCCATCCCGCGCCAGTGCAACTGCAGCTCCGGCAAATGCAAGCCGTCGAACAAGGTCGGCAACCGGAAGCCCGAAGACGCCCGCGGCGCCAGCGCCGGCCCGCCGGTGGACGGCGAGGGATCCTGAAATCAGATACTGGGAGCGCGGAATTCATTCCGCACGAGTCATCCTGTGATCGCTCATGCGGAATGAATTCCGC
>JBBCJF010000026.1:0-125127 GCA_037190465.1 Haloferula sp.
ACATCCAGCACTTCTACTTCGGAGCGTTCAGCCGTGAGAACTACGTCGATCCGAAGTACATCTTCCGCGACCGCCAGATGCCGCTGGGCAACTTCGTGGTCAACCAGCGCTTCATGGCGCACTTCGAGAAGATGGACCGCATCGAACTCGGCGGCGACAAAGCGCAGGATTTCCGGGAGCAGGGCGGAGGGGCGGTCGCACTGGTGGCATGAGAGAGGAGCGTTGGTGGGATGGGGTGGCGTTCCCGTGGGACAGCCCGCCCGGGTGGGCTGAGACGGAGGCCGGCAAACCCGGAGGCCCGGGACCTGCGTGGCCGGGGTGGGAGTGGATTGCGGCCGTGCTCTTTGGATTGCTGATGGTGCTCCGATGGATGCTGACGACTGGCGGGTGGGGATCCTGACCTCCTTCGACAGGCCGGAGGCCATGGCCCGATCCCAACAAAAACCCGGCCACCCTCAAGTCCCGTGATTGATTGATTTTGAAAGAGTAGCAATCGAGAGAGCTCACAGGAAGATCAGCCGCCCGGGATAAGTAACTTTCAACCGAGCTGCACACGATCCGATTGCAAAGAGGAAAGACCCTTTGACACGCCTGCTTTCCCGCAGGGTCGGCCTCCATTTCGTAGCGAAGTTTGGCACTTCGAATGATTCGGAACGTTTGAGACGATCTGAGACGACTAGCGATTCGTTCTCACTTCCGTTCCCAATAGCCCTTTTCAAGAAGGCTTTTCGTTTGCAACTAACTAATAATGAATGGTGGTGCGCGCTGCAGGGTTCGAACCTGCGACCCCATCCGTGTGAAGGATGTGCTCTACCACTGAGCTAAGCGCGCTTGAAAAGGCCTCGCGGGCGGGGGCGAGGGTTTAGGAAAGCGGCCGGATTTTGGCAAGACTTTCGTTCCCTCTCAACACGTCACCGTCCGCCCCAGTTCCGCGATATCCACATCGCCCTCGTGCTCCTTGACCAAAGCGGCACGGAAAGCTTCGGAATGCTCGGCTTCTCCGTGGACGAGCCAGACGTTCGACTTCGGCCCGGTGATGCGGTGAAACCAATCGAGCAGCTCGGAGTGATCGGCGTGACCGGAGAAGGAATCGACCGCCTCGATCTTCGCTCGGACCTTGCAGGGCTTGCCGAAGATGCTCACCACCGGCCGGCCATCGCGGATGGCGCGGCCGAGGGTATTTTCGGCGCAGTAGCCGACGAAGAGCACGGTGTTGCGCGATTTTCCAATGCCGTTCTTGAGGTGGTGGCGGATGCGCCCCGCTTCGCACATCCCGGAGGCGGAAATGATGATGCAGGGGCCATCGATTTCGTTGAGCTTCATCGACTGCTCCACGGCACGGATCAGATGGAGATCGGCAAAGAGAAATGGATCGCGCTCTTCGAAGAGGAAGCGATACACCTCCTCGTTGAAGCACTCGGGATGGATCCGGTAGATCTCCGTCGCATTCACCGCCAGCGGACTGTCCACATAGACGGGCACCGGCCGGAGTCTGCCGCTGTGAAAAAGCTGATTGAGCACATAGAGCAGTTGCTGGGTGCGCTCGACCGCGAAGGCGGGGATCATGACCTTGCCGCCGCGGGCAAGCGCTTCGGCGAGGATGTCGCCGAAGGCGTTGTTGTCGCCGGTCGGCAATTCGTGCTCGCGGCCGCCGTAAGTGCTTTCCATCAGCACGAAATCCACATCCTGCACCACAGAGGGATCGCGCAGGATCTCGTTGCCGCCGCGGCCGATGTCGCCGGAAAAGAGCAGACGCTTCTTTTTCCCGCCGTCTTCCCTGTCGATGACTTCCAGCAACACCTGCGCGGAGCCGAGAATATGGCCGGCATCGTAAAAGGTGAGCGTGACGCCGTCAGCCACAGGCATCGGCCGCTCGTAGCCGAGCGTCACGAACTGCCGCAGGCAACGCTCCGCATCCTCCGCGAAATAAAGCGGCACGACCGGGGCGAGGCCATTCTTGGCGCGGTCCTTGTTCAGCCATTCGACATCCTGTTCCTGGATGCGGGCGCTATCGGCGAGCATGATTTGGCAAAGATCCCGTGTGGCGAAGGTCGTGTAGATGTTGCCATTGAAACCCTGCTTGCAAAGATTCGGCAGATTGCCGCTATGGTCGATGTGGGCGTGGGAAAGGATAACCAGATCGATTTCCTGCGGGTCGAAGTGCGGGAAGCAGCAGTTGATCTCGTAGCTCTGCTGGCGGTGTCCCTGATAGAGACCGCAGTCGAGCAGGATGCGGATGCCGTTGACTTCAAGAAGATGTTGGGAACCGGTGGTGGTGCCCGCGGCACCGCAGAATTTCAATTTCATGGGTTTGTTGGGAAACTGGCGTGAAAGGCGGGAATGGAAAACTCAAAGAACCTTCTCGAACACCTTCGAATCCCGCCCGCTTTCCTCCAGCAGGAGCCGGCGACTCCCCGGCAGGATTTCCGGCCCGCGAAGGACGTAGCCGACGCGCTGCTCGAAAAAATCCGCGGCGCGGGTGGTGAGAGCGAAAACCCGCGGCAGTCCCTTCGCACGGGCGAGGCTCTCCGCGTGGCGCACCAGATCGACGCCATAACCGCGGCCTTCGTGGTTGAGCTTCACGTAAAGGCAGGCGATCTCGCCGGCATTTTCGCCCGGGTATTCGTGCAGCGCGACGCAGCCGACCACGTTGTCGTCGATGGTCATGACGTGGTAGTCGCCGATCTTCGATTGGATGTCCTCGTAGGTGCGGGCGACCAGTTTGGTACGCCGCACGGAGCGGCCGATCATGCCGAGCAGTTCGGGAATGTCCTCCTCCCGCAAGGATCGGATTTCGCGGTAGCTGTCGGCGTGGATCATGGTGCCGACGCCTTCGTTGGAGAAAAGCTCATCCACCAGCACGCCCTGGCGGCGGCCGTTGAGGACATGGACGCGCGGCATTCCGCGCCGGCAGGCTTCGGCCGCGCTGCGGAGCAGGTCCGCCCCGCTGACCTTGCCGGAAGCCGCCAGTTCCTCCGCCAATCCCGCATGCACGGCGGGGACGGGCTCGCCATCGATCAAGATCGCTTCCTCCAGCAGGGCGATCAGCTTCACCGCGCCGATGCCCAGTGCGAAATCGACCACCTGCGGATCGAGCGGATCGTTCGAGGAAGCGTCGACGATCGCCGTCTGGCCGCGGGCGAGAATCGCCTTCGCCCCGGCCACGGCATCGGGATGCCCGAGCGGCTGCGGCAGGCGTGCAGCCATGATTTCGCACTCCAGCGTCCAATCGTAGAGGTCCGCTATATCGCCGCCGAGCACGCCAAGGATGAGCTTCACGCCGACATCTTCCAGCGCCGCGAGATCGAGCAGGGTCTCCGCCACCGCGGGCTCCGGCAGCAGCCCGGCGTCGATGAGCACGAAGAAGATCTTCCCGCGGAATTGGGGAATGTACTGGAGAACCGCCCTGACGTCACCCTGCGTGGCCACGGGGCTTTCTAGCAAAGGCGATGCGCCGCGCAATGCCGGGAACGCAGGGTGCGTCAACCCGCATTTCTCGCACGATTCTGACGGCGTATGGCCAAGCGTATGTAGTCTCGCCTTCAGGCGGCGGCCTGGGTTTGCAGCGTTTTCACGGGATGTCGCCAGTCGCCGGCCCGTTCGTGTCCGGCTGAAGCCGGAACTACATACCACCGAACCGAGCGCTCCATCCCGCAGCCTCGGAGGGACAAAACAGATATTCCCTCGCTCCCCTTAATCACGGAGAGTCGCCAGACGATCCAGCCGTTTTACGCGAAGGAATCCCACCAGATTCAACACTTGCGACAAAATCAATGCGAAGAACCCCGGACCTATCGCTTCAAAGGAAGCAAGCGCACAGATGACTACAAATGCGAGCAAGCTGAATCCTATCAGCGACAAAGCCGACAAAGTGATGCAGAGCCAGTGGAATAAAGCATTCCCTTTCATGATTAGGGTCAAGAACGGACCACCCAACACAAGCAACGCGCATGCTAAGAACGCTGAAGTCGTCATCATATAGAGAGCGCTTTCCATCATAACTGCACCCGTAATGACGATCTGTAAAACATCTGCCCACACATCGAGTCCGCTTCGTGCGTCGCCGCCAAAAGGTAGCGTGACAAAACCTGCGTATGCCAATATGGAGCCGATCAGCCATGGCATACCCCGCTGTTTCAGGTGGTGGATGGCGGCTTTCATTCGGTTCGGCGCTTGATGAAGCCAACCGTCCCCCCCGCCAGCGAAAGCAGAATCACTCCCCAATCCCCGATCACCGCATACAGCGTCAGCGGCGGGTGCTGCGGAATATCCACCTCCGCCAGCAAATGCCCGCGGGTGAAGGTGCTGCCATTTTCATCCCTCAACTCCTGCGGTTTCCCCGTCTCGGGATGGGCGGTGGCTCCCAGGGAATTCACCGCGGCGGAGACGCCGGTGTTCGCGCAGCGCAGCAGCGGGCGGCGCAGCTCGATGGCGCGGAAGCGGGCATTGGCGAAGTGCTGCTCGGCGCCGATGCTTTCCTTGAACCAGCCGTCATTGGTCACGTTGACGATGATCTGCGGCCCGCCGCGCACGAATTTGCGGACCAGCCGCGGCACGCTGTCCTCGAAGCAGACGGTCGGGATCACGCCGATCTCCCCGCCGCCGAGCGCGAGCGGCAGGGGATCGAGGCTTTCTCCGGCGTCGAAAGCCCCCGTGTAGGGCGTGCCGGCCTGCCATTCGTAGATTCTGGCGAGGAAAGGCAGCTTCTCGACCAGCGGGATGTATTCGCCGAAGATCACGAGATGGTGCTTGCGGAAGGTCAGCGGATCGTCGCCGGGCGGAAAGGCGACGAGCGAGTTCCACTGACGGCTGTCTTCCTTCATGACAAGCTGGTCGCCGAGACGTTCGCCCTCGAGTTCGATCAGGCCCATGATGAAGGTGAAATCCCCCCGCTCGCCGACGCGCCGGATCGTGTGCCAGTTCTCCGTGGCCATCGCCCAGGTGTCGTCGCTTTGCAGGATGCGGCCTCTCAGCGAGGACTCCGGCCAGACGATCCAGTCCGGGGTTTTCAGGTCGATGCCGCCTTCGTCGCCCGCGCCGATAGCCCGCTGGAGCCGGGCGGTGTCCGCTTCCTCGATGACATCGAGCGCTGCTAGCGTTTCTTCCTCGTAGCCGAGATGGGTTTCCTCGTCGGTCCATAGCACGCGGGCGGCCTCCTGCGGGATGTTGAGCTGGACGAGCAGCGCCTTGAGCCGGATCGACTCCCCTTTCCCCCCGGTCATCAGGCGCAGAGCCCCATAGCCGAAGACCAAGGCGACCAGCCCCGCGGCACAGGCGAAATCGAAATGCACACGCAGCCTGCCGCAGCGCGTCGCTTGATGCATCCGCCTGCCCGCCTGGACGATCACTGCCTGGAGGAAGAGCGGCAGGAAGGAAAGGCCTGTCACGCCGAGCAGGTCCGCCGCCTGGGCGATGACCGGCGTTTGGTGGAAGGCGACGCCGACGCCGTTCCAGCCGAAGCCGGTGAACAGCCAGCCGCGCAGCCATTCGAGCCCGCACCAGACCGCCGCGACACAAAAAGCGATGCGCAGGCTGCGCAGCGATTCGCGCCAAGGTGTGAGCGGAGCCGCGCCATCTTTCCACGGATGGGCGAAGCTGACCGCAAAAAGCGCCCAAAGCGCCGGGAACAGCGAGAGATAGATCGAAAGCGCGACCCACCCCGCATCCGTGACGGTGCGCAGCCAGCTCAGCGAGCCGAGAAAGAAGGCCAGCCCGAAGAGAAACCCGAGCCCGAAAGCTTTCCGGCGGCGGCGCTTTTCGCCGAGAGACCAGAGGGAGATCAGCAGCGGGATGAAGACGAGCCAGACCAGCCCCACGGCGTTGTAGGGCGGGAAGAGGAGCACCATCCCCGCCCCGCCGGCGATGGCGGCGAGGGAGCGGATGAGGGGGAGAAGGAATTTCATGGGATTTCCCTGGGAGCGCGGAGCCCCAGCTCCGCAGAAGAAAGGGGACGGCGCGATCTGGCTCTATGGATTCGAAGGGTTGCGCAGGGGTTTCCGGTCGTTCGTGCGGAGCTGGGGCTCCGCGCTCCCAAGCTTACGCCATCCGGTTCTTCGCGTCCGCCTCGATCCACGTCCACAGGCCGTCGAGCGAAGCCCCGACTTGCAGGCGCGATGCCTCGACATCCGCGGCGGGCGCGGCCTTGCCGAAGAGGTAGAACTTGATCTTCGGCTCGGTGCCGGAGGGGCGGACGGCGAAGGAACGGCCGTCGGCGAGATCGACGAAGAGCATCTTCTCCTTCGGCAACGCGTCGCCCTCCGCATCGAAAAGATCCTGCGTGGCGAAGTCGCGGATGCGCGCCACGGCCGAGCCGTCCACCTCCGTTGGCGGCTGTGCGGAATACGAACCCGCCAGAGCCTGAATCTTCGCCGCGCCGTCCGCGCCTTCCATGACGAGCGATTTGCCGCGTTCCTCATGATAGCCGAATTCGCGATAGATGTCGTCCAGCAGATCGGTCAGCGTCTTGCCCACCGATTTCGCGTAGGCGGCCACTTCGGCGAACATCACCGCCGCGCCGTTGCCGTCCTTGTCGCGGACGAAATCGCAGCCGAGGTAGCCATAACTTTCCTCGCCGCCGAAGAGGAAGAAGCGGGAATACTCCAAGCGCAGCTTGCGGGTCGTCGCCTCGTCGAGCGAGCGGTAGTCGCCCTTCTTGTCGGCGGGGATGGCATCCTCGTACTTGCGGAGCTTTTCGGCGATGTATTTGAAGCCGGTGAGCGTATCGATCACGCCGATGCCGTAGCGGTGGGCGATGGCGCTCTGGAGCTCGGTGGTGACGTAGGTTTTCACGAACAGGGCGCGGGCGCGGGTCGTGTCGTTGAGCCAGCCGATTTCGAAGGCGGTCTTGGCGCGGTACCAGGCCATCAGCGAACCGATCTGGTTGCCGGTGAGCAGGCGCATCGCCCCGGTGGCGTCGTGCACCGCCACGCCCATGCGGTCGTTGTCAGGGTCGGTGCCGATGACGATCTCCGCGCCTTCCCTTTCGGCGAGTTCGATCGCCATTTTCAGCGCCGGGGCGTTCTCGGGATTCGGCGACTCGACGGTCGGGAAACGGCCGTCCTGCACGTCCTGCTCGGGCACGGTGATGACCTCGAAACCGAGTTCGCGCAGCATCGGCACGATGATGACTCCGCCGACGCCGTGGAGATTGGTGTAGACGACACGGGTCTTCGCGCCTTCGAGCAGTTCCGGCCGCATCAGCAGCGACTTGAGGCGGTCCATATAGCGACGGTCGAGGTCCTCGCCGAGGAGGGTGATCGTGCCGCGCTCCGCCTCGGGCAGCGGTTCATAGATCTCGCTTTCAAGCGCATTCACTTCCGCGATGATGGCGGAGGCGTGCGGCTCGACGATCTGCGCGCCGTCGTTGAAGTAGGCCTTGAAGCCGTTGTCGTGCGCCGGGTTGTGGCTGGCGGTGAGCACCACGCCGGCATCGGCGCGCAGTTCGCGGATGGTGAAGGAAAGCTGCGGCGTGGCGCGGCCGGATTCGTAGAGGAAGGCGTCGCAACCCAGCTCGGCGCTGACTTTGGCGCAGAACTCGGCGAAATCGCGCGAGAAGTGCCGCGTGTCATGGGCGAAGACGAGCTTCGGCCGCCGCTCCGGGCCGACGTGGCGCTTCGCGTAGGCGATCAGGCCGCGGATGGCGCGGGAGACATTGAAAAAATTCATCGTCGCGGTGCCGGCACAGGGATGTTCGGGACGGTTGTTCGGCCCGCCGACTCCCTGCTCCGCGGCGGTCACGATCTTCCCGATGGTACGTCCGCGCAGGCCGCCGGTGCCGAAGGCGAGAGTCTTGAAAAAGCGGTCGTTGAGCTCCTGCCACTGGCTGGCCGCGGCGAGTTCGCGCACGGCGGCTTCGGCGACCGGACCGGCGGAGCCGCGGAGCAGCAGGTCGATGTTCCGGCGCGAGGATTCGAGCAGATGCCCGTCGGCGAGGGCTTGATTGAAGATAGGCGCGAGGTCGCTCATTTCGGGCTGGATGCTAGCGGCCCGCTCCCTCATGGCAATGCCGTCCATGCGCCATCGCCTCGACGCCGCCCTCGCCCGCCGCGCCCCGCTTTTTCAGCCGGAGACCGACGCCCTGCGCCTGATCGACGGCGAGGGCGACGGCCTGTCGGGGATCGAGCTGGAGAGTTTCGCAGGCCGCTGGCTGCTCTCCACCCGCGACACGGGGCCGGACGGCGAACTTGCTTCCTGGCTGCGGGAGCAGGGAAAAACGGTGTATTGGAAACGCCTCGACCAGCATCAGAAGAAATCGCCGGCGCATTTCTGCGGACCGGCGCAGGAAGAGCCCTTCCCGATCCGGGAAAACGGGCTGGCCTTCGAAATTTCGTTTCAGTCCGGCTATTCGCAGGGCATCTTCCTCGACCAGCGCGACAACCGCGCCGAGCTGCGCCGCCGCATGACCCCGGGCGGTACGCTGCTCAATACCTTCGCCTACACCGGGGCTTTTTCCGTGGCCGCAGCGGCGGGTGGCGCGACGACGACCACGCTCGACCTGTCGCAGCCGTACCTCGATTGGGCGAAGCGGAATTTCGCGCTGAACGGGCTCGATCCTGAGGCGCACCACTTCTGCAAGGGCGATGCCTTCCACTGGCTTTACCGCTTCTCGAAACAGGGCCGGAAATTCGACGCCATCGTGCTCGATCCGCCGACCTTCTCGCGGGACAAGGATGGCAGGATCTTCCGCGTGGAAAGAGACTATGGCCGGCTGGTGAAACTGGCCTTTTCCTGCCTGTGCCGCGGCGGGCTGCTGCTCGCCTGCACGAATTTCCGGGGCTTGTCCCCGCAGCGCTTCGAAACGCAGATCCGAGACATCATCAAGCGGCCGATGAGGCTCCGCCACGCGCCGATGCCGGCGGATTTCACGGGCGAGCCGTATCTGAAAAGCGTGTGGATCGAGGCGCGACCCTAACAGACGCACCAGAAATCGGCGCCCTCCTGCCTACCCGCCGCAAGAGCCAGCGCCCGCACCTGTTCCCTGCCGCCGGGCACGCCGACGGCGGAAAGCAGCACGGCCTCCCGCCACAGCCGGCCAAGTTCGCCGGAGGAGGCGACCGGAGCGCCATGGATCGTCTCGCCAATGCGCCTGTGGCTCACTTCGAAGAATCCCCTCACGACGACGCCCTCCGTCTGCAAGGCGCGGGCCAGCGATTTCCCGATGGGCCCCGCGCCGGCGATGATGACGCCCGATTGGCGAACCGCCTCCATCCGGGCGAGGAAATGGGCGCGCATCCGGTTTCTCGCCTCCGTGCCATAGGCGGCGGAAGTGCGGGTGAGGCGGCGAGGGGAATCCCTCCACTGGAGCAGAGTGTCCGGCGTCTTGCCGATCTCCACCCCGGCTTCCAGCAGGCGCAGCCAGAGATCGTGATCCTCCGCCCAAGCCGTTTCGCGATAATCGGCCAGCTCCCGGCGCATGAGCACGCTGGGATGGATCAGCGGGTTCTCGATGAAGCGTGCGGCGGCGATTCCCGCCGGATCGAGCAGGGAATTTACCCACGCCACGTAGCGGCCCATGCCGTCGCCGAGAGCATCGGCCAACCCGACACGCGAACCGATCACTCCCCAAGCGGGATGGGCGACGGCGGTTTCAAGGAGGCGCTCGAAACGCCGCGGATGAGAGAGATCGTCCGCATCCATGCGCCCGAGCCAGGCACTGTCGGCGTGGCGGCAGCCGGTGACGAGCGCGCCGACGATCCCCGGTTGCTCCTCGTTGCGCAGCAGGCGGAAGCGGGCATCGCCGCGGATCGCTTCCGCGGAGCGATCCGTCGAACGATCGTCCACCGCAAGCAGTTCCCAGTCGCGGAAGCTCTGCGCCGACAGGCTGGCAAGAGCCGCCGGCAGGGTCGCCGCCGCATCGCGGAATGGCATGACGATGGAAATCCGGGGCATGCCTCAATCTCCTAGCCCCCTTGCCCAAGCCCCCTCGCGGTCGAAGGCGATCACCATTGGCCGGCAGCAGACCTCGCAGTCATAGTCCACTTCGGCCGGCAATTCCTCCGGCGACGGGACGGCGACCTCGAACCACTCGAAACAGGTCGGGCATTGCACCATGGCGGTTTCCATGGGCGGGAAGATAGCCGGTTCCGGACGGGAAGGCCCGGGAAAATCCGCGAGGCGGCGGGCGATCTAACGGCCGGATTTTTCAATTGCGATCCAATCTCAACTAAGCTTCGTTGCGCGCGTGCAGCGAAGTTTCCCCGAGATCGACGATCTTCTGAGCCCCTTGGCGCCGGTGCTGGCCCGCGAGGCGGATGCCTTGCTGGACCTGCGGGAGCTGCTCGCCAGCCGGGGACATCCGGGCAAATGCGTGCGCTGCTTTTTCAAGCTTTTCAGCGCGGCGGGATCGGAACACCGGCCGCAGCTCAAGCCGTTGCTCGCCTGGATGGAAAAGCATCTCGAGATTTCCGTCTCGGGCGACGGCCGCCTGCTGGAAGTGCTGCCGCTGGAATTGAAACCGCACGAGGACCTGGAGAGCTTCTGCCACCGCACGATCGAAAGTGTGCGCCTGGATCGGAGCTACCGGGCGAAGCGATTGCAGCTTGCCTTCCGCTACAGGCAGCTCGCAGCTTAGCGGACGAGGATAAGGAGCGCGGACGTCGACACGGTGTCGACGGAACGTCGACACTTCTTGCGAACATCACGACAACGCCAGCGCGCCGCTCTCGCAGAATTTCTCCTGGCCGAAGACCGGAATGTGATGGCCGAAGGCATGGGCGATGGAGAGCCACAGGCGGTTGTGCGGGACGTGGTCGAACTGCATCGCCTGCCCCGTCTTGAAGCCGAGACCGCCGCCGACAAGGACGAAGGGGATGTTATCCAGCGTGTGACTGTTGCCTTTGCCGAGTTCGTTGGTCCAGATGATGGTCGTATTGTCGAGCATCGTGCCGTGGCCGCCGGGCTCGGGGATGGCGTCGAGCTTGCGGGCGAGTTCGACGAGCTGTTCGCAGAGCCAGATGTTGATCTTGACCAGCTTTTCCTGCGCGTCGGCATTGTCGTCGGGCTCGTGGGAAAGGTGGTGGTGGTCTTCGTGGATGCCGAGCCAGCGCATGCGGGCTTGGCCGACGCTGTTGGTGTATTGCAGGGTGGCCACGCGGGCCATGCCATTGGCGAAAGCATTCACCAGCAGGTCGGTCTGCATGCCGCTGATCTTCGGGATGCCGTCGTTGTCGAGCGCGACACCCTGCTCCAGCGCGGGCGGCGGGAAGATGAGGTTCACGGTGCCGCTGTCCTGCAAATCCTTCTCCATTTCGCGGACAAAGGTGGCGTGCTGGTCGAGCAAATCCCTCTCCTCGCGGTCGACTTTGGCGGCGATGGCACGGAGATCGTCGCGCACCTTGTCGAGCACGCTGCCGAGATTCTCGCGGTCCTTCATGCTGCCGTACAGTTTTTCGAAAAGCGCGTACGGGTCGCTGAGCGGGGCGAGCGGCTGGTTGGAGCCGGCGTAGGCCTTGCGGGTCCATGGGTCGGCCCGGTTGGGAACGGCGACGCCGAGTTCGAGCGAGCCGAAGCGGGTGGCGGTTTCCGGGCGGGCCTGGAGGAAATTCCTGATTTCCTGGTCGATCGAGATGTTGCGCGCCCAACCGGCGGGTTTGTCACTGCCGCCCTGGATGTTGCCGGGCAGGAGTTCGTCGGCGGTGAGCAGGCAACTGATGCCGCGCATGTGGCCGTCGCCGTCGCCGCGGACCTTGTTGCAGACGCCCTTGAGGGTCATCATGCGGTTTTTGAAAGGTTCGAGTGGGGCGAGAATGCGCTTCAATTTGAAATCAGTCCCGGTTTCATCCGGCCAGAATTCCGGCGGGATGGTGCCGTTCGGCGTGAACATGAAGATGACGCGCTGCGTTTTCGCGCCGGGCGCGCTTGAAGCGAGCGAAGGCAGCGCGGGCAGGAAGGGCAGCGCGGCGGCGGAGAGACCGAGCTGGCGGAGGAAGTTGCGGCGGGTGCTGATGTTCATGGCGGCGGCTTGTTGTCAGGTGGTCAGCGGCTGGCTTGTTCGGGACCATGGAGACTTTGGACGGCGGCGAGGGCGTTGATTTCGGCAAGGAGATTCCGGACGTGGTGGCCGGAGGCGGTGAAAGCTTCGTCGAGTTTGCGAATGGTGTCGTGACCGTATACCGCGGGATTTTGCTTGAGGGAATGCTGAAGAAGCTGGCGGATGAAGCCCTGGCGCGCCGCGGCGGATGTCACGGCATAGGCGGCGACATCGCGCGGACCGCTGAGGCGCACGGTCTCGCCCTCCGCGGTGGGGAAGTCGGAGGCGGTGTCGATGGGCCGGTCGCCCTCCGTGGTGCGGTAGCGGCCGGCGGCGTCGAAGTTTTCCAGCGAGAAACCGAGCGGGTTGATGGTTTCGTGGCAGGTCATGCAGTTCGCGCTTTTGGTCATTTCGGCGACCTTTTCGCGCATGGTCATGCCGGGGTCGAATTTGTGGTTTTCGAAGGCGATGGCTTCCGGCGGCGGCTTGAGGATGCCGCCGAGGACGTTGCGGGTGAGAAAGACGCCGCGGTGGATCGGCGAGGTGATGTTGTGGTGGGATAGGCGGGCGAGGAGGTAGGGATGGGTGAGCACCCCGGCGCGCTGGGCGGGATCGAATTTCACCGGCTGGAATCCCCCACCTTCGGGAACGGGCGTGCCGTAGTAATTGGCGAGGCGTCCGTTGAAGAGGAGGTAGTCTGCTTCGATGAGTTCGCGGTAGTCGGATGCCTCGCTCCAAACGACCCGCTCGACGAACAGCTCCAGCGAACGGCGCAGGTCGGCGACCAGGGTCTCGTCGAAGCCCGGGAAGGCTTCCGGGTCCTTGTTGAGTTCGCTTTCGACATCGAGCTTCAGCCAGCGTTGGAAGAATTCGTTGAGCTTCGCCCTGGCCCGCGGGTCGGCGGCCATGCGCTGCGCCTGGGCCTTGATCTGGTCAGGCGCGCGGAGTTGCCCCGCTTTCGCGGCATCCAGCAGCGCCTGGTCCGGCAGCGAATCCCACAACCCGAGAGCGAGGCGGGTGGCGACGGCGAAGTCATCCTTTTCGCCGCCGAGTTCGGGGTAGAGAAAGCGCGGGGATTTCAGGATGAGGATCACGGCGCGCTTCACCGCCTGGTCGGGCGGGAGATCGCCGGTGAAGGGACGCTCGACGTAGAGTTGCCGCAGTTCCCCGTCAAGCGGCCGGCGGAAGGCACGCTCGGCAAAGGTGGCGGTGAATTCCTTCAGCCGCTCCATGCGGTCGGGCGCATCGTCCTTTACGCCGCTGAGACGTTGCAGGCGGGCGACGACCTGGTTGGAGATCTCGATGGCGGCGGCAGTGGTCGCCTCGTGCCAATCCTTCGAAATCCCGGTGCCGCGCTCGTAGCCTTCGCTGGCATCGTCGGCAGGGAAAGTGGTGCTGGTCACCGCGACGTGCGAGGCGCCGGCGGGCGAGAGATAGGGCGCGGCGAGCACGGACCACTCGGCGCGCGGGGCTTTCCACTCCAGGCGGATGAGGCCGTGCTTGTCCTGGTACTTGAAATAGTCGAGTCGGATGGAGTAGCTGCGCCCGCCGAGCAGGAAAACGCGCGCCGTCTTTTCGCGGATCTCCGCGCCGGAACTGACCCACTCGTCGATCAGCGCGACCTGACGCCTCGCGGAGCTGTCGTCGCGGTGGTTGCCGTCGCCGTCCTGGCGATCGCCGTTGAGGTAAAGCCGCGCGCCGTTGGGCGTGACGATCTTGAATTCGTACCACCCGGTCGCCGGGGCGATCAGCGAGCCGTCCCAGGCGATGGAGAACTGATCGGCGGTCATCCCCTCGCCGGGCGAGTATTCGCCGAAGTCGAAGGCGAGATGGGTGTCCATCCGCTCCAACACCTTGCGGGCCTTTTTGTTCATCCCGTCGGACTGGAAATACTGCGCCTTGAGCCCGCTCCCTTCGCCGGGCGGTGTGATCTGGCCGAAGCTGCCGATGAGATCGGCGACGGATTCGCGGAACTGGCGGTTGGTCAGCCGGGCGAAGGCGGGCTTAGGAACGGTAAGATTTTTCGCCCGGGCTTCGGGCGAGTAAAACGCGCCGTAGATGTACTCGGCCACCCGCCGTGCTTCGTCGTCCACGACCAGATCCGGATCGTCCTCCGGCATCCGCCGGTGGATGTAGCGGGTGAGCGAATCCAGCGAGCGGTTGCCGTACAGCGGCTCGTCGGCCTCACCCTTGACCCCCTCGCCTTTTTCCCCATGGCAGCTCGCGCAATGCTGGGCATAAATCTGCTCGCCCGTGAGCGGGGCATCCTGCGCGTGCAGGATGCCGGCCAGGCCGAGCGCGAGATGACAGGAAAACCGCCGCATGATCCGCTGCCGGATACGCCTTCCGGACCGGAGGTTTTATCAGATGAAATGCATTCCGCATTCGCGCGTCTGAAAGTCTCAAGGCCTGGGAGCGTGGAGCCCCAGCTCCGCACGAGCCGCCGGCAAATCCCGCCTGTCCATTCGAAACCGCAACCCCAAACCATGCCGTCCCCGAACTTCTGCGGAGCTGGGGCTCCGCGCTCCCAGGCACGCCCCCGGCAGGGGCTTGCATCCGCGGCGGAGACCGGGTGATCTGGAAGAAGATGCGGGCAGGAAAGGGCAGGCGAACAACCCTCGGCGCGTGGCTGGCCTCAGTCATCGCGACCTTCGCCGCGCCCGCTTTTCTTCCCTACGAGCCGGACGAACATACGCTCCACCTCTGGCACCTCGACGAAGCGGGGCCGCCATTCAAGGACGACGGCGTAAGCCCCACCCCTCTCCTCGGCCTGCTGAACGGCGCAGCGGCCGGACAGGCTCCTTATCCGGGATTCGGGGCGTCGATCTCCTTCCTGATTCCCGAAGACGCATCCGAGGAGGAAAAACGCTACGGCCCCATCCTCCTCGCCAAGCCGGCCCTGGACACCGGGCCGCTGGACAACGTCGATCCCCCCTTCCCCATCGCCGGCCCCAACGGCGCTTTCACTTTCGAAGCTTTGGTGAAGCTCGACGTGCTGCCGCAGAACAGCCCCAGCCTGGCGCTGGACATCATCAGCATGGATGATGACGCGTCGACGAACCGGGTCTTCATCTTCCGCATCGAAAAGCCCGGCTTCCTCTGCTTTTTGCCTATTTCGGGAAATGCCGTGCGGGGCGGCGGCCTGGCGACCATCCCCACCAGCGGGCCGCACGCCGTGAATACCACCGACTGGTTCCACGCCGCCGTGGCCTATGACGGCAACGAAACGGAGGTGAACAACCTCAAACTCTACTGGACCCGGCTCGACGCCGGCAGCGAGGGCGCGAATCTCATCGGCCGCGGCACCCTGACGGCCGACCTGGCGCAAAAACTCGGCGATTTCGCCATCGGCAACTCCGGCAAGGAGAGCGCGCGCGGACCGCTGGAGTATTTCCCCGGCTGGATCGATGAAGTGCGGATCAGCAGCATCGCCCGCGAACCGCACGACTTCTGCTTCGTCAGCGAGGAAGCGAAAGACCACGCCGCCGAACGGTCGAAACGCGAAACCCCATGGCGGCCGGATCTCGGGATGATGCTCCGGCAGGTCCAAGTCGGCGAGCAGCCCGTCGCCATGCCCGCCGACGGCAAGCCCCTTACACTCGGCCCCGGCCTCCACCGGCTCGACTTCGACTTCGGCTTCCTGCCCGGCGTCAGTGCCGACCCGCTGGCCGTCCGCTGCCGGCTGGAAGGGCTGGACGATGAGTGGCTGCCCGCCGCCCGCGGCATGACGATGGAGTGGGACATGCTCGATGCCGCGGGCAACCTGCTCGCCCAGCGGGTTTTCGCCGCCACCGGGTCGAGCCGTGGCTGGTCGGTCGATGCGCTGGGCTCGCCCCTGGTCCGCCGCATCGAGCCACTCTTCATCCCCGGGCAGACGAAAAAAATCCGCGTTTCGGTGTCCTCCGGCACGCCGGACACCACCGGCGCCTGGGTGATCGACGATCTGACTCTGGCGCGCCCATCCTCCCCCGATGTCAACCTATGGATGGACGGCGGATTCAGCCAAGGCGAGCGGATGGAGCAGATCGGCGGCATCCCCAGAGGCTGGGAACGGCGCGGCTCCGAACCGGCCATCGCCCGCGTGATGCAGCTCGCCTCCGGCCCCGCGCTGGGTCTGCTGGATGCGGAGCAGGAACATTCCGCTGTCTGGACCTCCATCCGGGACCTGGATGTCCGGCCCGCTCCGGATGGGGAAACCTTCCTGCTCGGCTGGTCGGAAGCCTTCAACGTCATCCCCGGCGCTTCCCTGCGTTCGAGCTACCGCAATGTGCCGCCCGGGCAATATGTCTTCCGCGCCATCGCCGTGGGGGACGAATCGCGCCCGGTCACCGCACAACTCTCCTTCCCCGTCGTCGTCCGGCAGCCCGTCTGGCGGCGGGCCTGGTTCGTCCCGCTGGTCTCGACTGCGGGCGCGCTCGCCGTGGGGTTGCTCTTCTTCTCATCCTACCGCCGCCGGGCGCGCACCCGGCTCGCCTCGGTCAAACTCCAGCACGCGCTGGAACGCGATCGCACCCGCATCGCCCGCGACATGCACGACGACCTCGGCACCCGGGTCACCGTGCTCAATCTCGCCGCCTCCTTCGTCCGCCGCGCGCTCGACAGCGATCCTTCCAAAGCGCGCCAGCAGGTCGTACGCCTGGAGTCCGCCGCCCGCGACCTCGTCACCGCGATGGACGGCCTCGTCTGGGCCGTCAACCCGGCGAACGACACGCTCGACCACCTCGCCACCCATCTCTCCGGCGTCGCCCAGGACATGTTCCGCGACAGCGGCACGCGGCTGCGCATCTCCATCCCGGAGGATCTCCCGCCCGTGACCCTGCGTTCGGAATTCCGCCACCACTTCGCCCTCGCGGTGAAGGAAGCGCTGCACAACGTCCTCAAACACGCCGGCGCCTGCGAAGTATCCTTTCATCTTTTCGCCGAGGACGAAACGCTGGTCGCCGAGATCGCCGACAATGGGAAGGGCTTCGACCCCACCGCCCACCGCGAAGGCAACGGCCTTTCCAATCTCGCCGCCCGCTTCGAAGAACTGGGCGGCACTTGTGTCATTGAATCCACCCCCGGAAAAGGCACCCGCGCGATCTTCCGTTGCCAGATCCGGCAGGATGCGGCATTGCCCCGGATATGACATCCGGCAAACGCACCATCGCCATCGTCGAAGACGATTCCCTGCTGCGCGAGTCGTTCCGTGAAGCGATCTCCGCATCCGACAAATGGCGAATATCCGGCTGCTACGGCCGCGCCGAAACCGCCCTGCCCGCGATCCAGAAGGCCCCGCCGGACGCCTGCGTGGTGGACATCCAGCTCCCCGGCATGTCCGGCATCCAGCTCATCCGCAAGCTCAAGCCGCTCTGTCCCGACACGCAGTTCCTCATGGTCACCGTCTTCGAGAACGCCGATCGCGTCTTCGAAGCGCTGGCCGCCGGCGCCTCCGGCTACGTCCTCAAGCGAGACATCGACACCCGGCTCTTCGAAGCGCTCGACGATGTCGTCGCCGGCGGCTCGCCGATGTCCAGCGGCATCGCCCGCAAGGTCGTTCAGCATTTCCAGCTTCCCGTCGCCGAACCCGACGAGGACTACCACCTCACCCAACGCGAAAAGGAAACCCTCGACCTGCTGGCCAAGGGCTACCTCTACAAAGAGATCGCGCATGAAATGGGAGTCCGGCTCGAAACCGTCAGCTTCCACCTCGGCAACATCTACCGCAAGCTGCACGTCCGCACCCGCACCGAAGCCGTGCTCAAATACATGAAAAGGGAATCCGACGCTTCCTCATGACGGTTTCTTTCTGTTTTTTTGGTTTTTTCTGTTTTTTATTAATTTCGCAATCGACTCATATCGAATGATTTAGAAAAATACTAGGGATTCTCATAGGTATCCGAATTCCGAATGATCCGCTAAAGGTTCAAGCTCCACAGGAAGTACTCCTGCGGGCTCAAACCCATGAAACTCGATACCTGCTCCTGCGACGATCCTTGCGGCGGGAAAATGACGGTGGATGCCACCACCGGCTCTCCGCCCGGAGAGTGCCGGCCGATGCAATCCATCTCCCGGAGACCGGCTCCCGTCCCGCTCCCCGACTGCCACATCCGGGGCATCGCGAAAGCCATCCGCACCATCCGCCACGAATACCACCGGCCGCTCAGCGTCGCCGCGCTGGCCCGCGAATGCGGCATGTCGGTCCGCACGCTGCACCGCCTTTATCGTGCCGCCACCGGCAACACGATCGCCAAGGACCTCATCGCACGCCGTATCGAAGTCGCCGCCCGCATGCTCAGCGAAGACGGCACCAAACTCGAAGCCGTCGCCCTCGAAACCGGCCTGCGCAACGCGAAGAACCTCTGCCGGCTCTTCAAGGAGCGCCTCGGCACCACGCCGGGGCGATGGAAGCAGACTCACCACGTCCCCGCCCTCAAAAGCGCGTGAAACGAAGCCAAAAACCCTGAACCCAATGAGCTTCTCCGCGATTGCACGTCCCTCCCCCCACCGCCGCCCGCCGGGCTTCGCGCTCGTCGTCACGCTCTCCCTCTTCGTCCTGCTGACGGTACTCGTCGTCGGCCTCCTGGGCCTGTCCTCCATTTCCCTGCGCTCCGGCAACCACGGCCAATACGCCGCCCAAGCCCGGGCGAACGCCCGCATGGCGCTCGTCCTCGCCATCGGCGAACTCCAGCGCCGCGCTGGGCCCGACACCCGCGTCACCGCACGCGCCGACATCCTTGATGATGACAACCCGCCCCTGCTCGGCGTCTGGAAAAGCTGGGAGGGCGCCAACCACGACGCACAGGGCCGCCCCGTCTCGCCGGGCAATTACCGCTCGGCCAAGGAAAACCGCTTCCTCGCCTGGCTCGTCTCCGGCGACGATCCGCGGGTCCTCCCCGACACCGCCGAACGCAAAGGCGCCGTGGCGCTGGTCGGCAGGCAAAGCGTCGGCAGCGGCGCGGCTCACGCGAAAATGCAGGTCCATCTTTCCCCCGTCCCCATCGGCGCCGCGGCCGGCAACGGCGCCTTCGCCTGGTGGATCGGCGGCGAAAACCAGAAAGCTCGCCTGCCCGAACCCTTCAAGCCCGAGGACGACAGCCCCGCCCGCTGGGCCGTCGTCGCGAAGTCCCACACCGTCGCCGATCCCGAACCCTTCGGCCTGGAAACCCTCCTCGTCGACGCTTCCGCCGCCGCGAAGACCGTCACCCTGCCGCTCGGCGACTTCATCGCGAGAGGCGGCGGACGAAAAGTCTCCCGGGAATTCTTCCACGACCTCTCCACCACCTCCACCGGCCTTCTCACCAACACCGCCACCGGCGGCTGGCGCAAGGACATCTCCCTCCTCACCGAAAACTGGAACACGCTCCCCTCGAGCCTTCCCTTCTTCCGCCTCAACCCGGAGAGGGACATCGTGTTCACCAGACCCACCTCCGGCAATCCCACCCCCGCGCGCTCCATGCTCTACCCCTGGTCCGCCTACCGCGGCGGCGGCAGCGACTACCCGATCTACCGCCACGGCCCGGTCAGTTCATGGGAAAATCTCAAGGACTACGCCACCGCCTACAAGCGCATCTCCGCCAGTGCCTCCGGCCGCAACCGCATCGGCACCCATTCCGTCGCCATCGACGACGCCGGCAACGCCTTCAACTTCCTCCACAAAATCCGCCTGCTTCCCGTCATCGCCCGCGTCCAGTGGGTCTTCTCCCACAGCGCCGGAGCCGCCGCGCAGGGCCGGGTCGAACCGCGCCTCCTTCTCACACCCGTCATCACCCTCTGGAATCCCTACAACGTCGAGATCTCCATCCCCGGCAATCTCTCCTTCAACATCTCCAAACCGCTGCCCGCCGCCCTGCAGTACACCATCAACGGCATCCAGAATTCCAATTACAACGCCCTCACCGCCGGCAGCCTCAACAATTATCCTGCCCTCTCCGCCGCCACTTCCCTGAGCTACCAGATCTCCGCCTCCAACATCTCGCTCGGCCCGGGCGAAACGCGCGTCTTCAGCCCGCCGGCAAACACCGTGCTGCCCGCCACCTCCAGCCTTACCCTCCAGCAGGGCTACCGGGGCTCCGGCGGCCACTACTTCCAACTCCGCGACAGCCAGGGGAACCCGATGACCACCTCCCCCGCCGCCACCATCAGCGCCGATGCCCGCTTCGACACCGCTTATTTCGATCATGCCGAGGGCGTCGGCATCTACCTTGATATGCTCGTCAACGGCAGGCTGCACCTCGTTTACCGGATGGTCTACACTCGCGAGATCGCCAACGAGGTTTACAAACCCCTCACCCAGCTTGCCGAGACCACCCTCGCCGCCGCGCAGGCAGCCCCCGTCCCCTTCCTCTCCACCGTCTTCGGCGCCCGCATGGCCAGCAAGACCCACATCCCGGCCAAGGGGTTCCTCCAGTCCAGCCCGCTCGTCAACTACACCGCCATGGGTGACAAGGATCGGGTCGAAAGCACCATCGCCCGCAAATACGGCGGCACCAACCACCCGGTCAACTCCCCCTTCGACTACAGCTTCATCAAGCACGCCCCCGGCGGCGACAGCCAGCTCCCGAACGCCAGCGACACCAGCGGCCGCGGCTACATCGTCACCGGCTTCAACAAGTCGGACGGCCTCTCCCGCTGCGTCATCGCCGAAGTCCCCACCCGCCCCCTCCTCTCCCTCGGCGAACTTCAGCACTGGGATCTCCGCTACGAAAATCCCATTCCCCCCTACGCCTTCAACCTCATCGGCAACAGCGACGCCACCCCGCTGCTCCCACCCGATGCCGTCGTCAACTCCTCCGACGCCAACCTCGCCGTCAACCTCCAGCACGACGACAGCTACTGCGCCAACCACCTCCTCTTCGACGACTGGTTCTTCTCCTCCATCGCCCCCGACCCCAACCATTTCGGCTCCTCCGGAAAAACCATCCAGCAGGTCCACGCCGACTTCGTCACCGGCGCCAGCCCGCTCGGCAACCGCGCCTACCGTCCCATCGCCGAGGACACCGGCTTCGCCTCCGCCGGCTCCGGCAATGCCGCGCAACTCTACGACGAACACATCCGCAGGTCCGATTCCTGGCGGACCGTCGCCTCCCGTCTCGAAGTCGAGGGGATGTTCAACGTCAACTCCACCTCCGTCACCGCCTGGCGCGCCCTCCTCGGCCACGCCCGCAACCAGCGCGTCCCCCACATCCGCGAATCCGGCGGCGGCTGGAGCGTCGATCTTTCCCGTGCCGCCGACCATCCCGTCAGCCGCTTCTCCATCGCCGGCGATACCGAGGCCGGCGACTCCGGCTCTTCCGGAGCCTTCCCCGAAGCCGCCGAATTCGCCGGCTACCGCGTGCTCGACGATGGCTTCATCGACAAACTCGCCGAGGAAATCGTCGCCCAGGTCCGCACCCGCGGCCCCTTCCTCTCCCTCGCCGAATTCGTCAACCGCCAGCTCTCCTCCGGCGACCTCGCCCTCGCAGGAACCGTCCAGGCTGCCCTCAACGAACTCGCCCGATCCTCCTCCACCAACCTCTACAAAAACATCCAATCCACCGTCGGCGACGCCGGCCGCTCCCTGGCCGTCCCCGTCCGCGCCGCCGACGCCGCCTACAAATTCCCCGCCGCCGCCGAGGGCTGGAACGCCTTCGGTCTCCCCGGCTGGACCCGCCAGGCCGACATCCTGCGCCCGCTAGCTCCTATCCTCTCCGCCCGCGACGACACCTTCACCATCCGCGCCCACGGCGACGCCCGCGACGAAAAGGGCAACGTCGTCAGCCGCGCCGTCTGCGAAGCCGTTGTCCGCCGCAACCGCCACTACGTCGATTCCCGGGACTCCGCCGAACTCGCCACCCCGCCCACTTCAGCCATCAACAAAATCTTCGGCCGCCGCTTCGAAGTCATCTCCTTCCGCTGGCTCAACCCCTCCGAAATTTGACACTCATTCCCCCAATTTCTTAAATACCTCATATCCCGCTATCCCTTTCCATGCGCCTTCTTCTCACCCTCATCGCCCTATTTTCCACCCTCCACGCCCAGGAAACCTCCGGCCGTACCTGCCGCGTTCTCTTCCTCGGCGCCGCGGAAAGCGACCCGGAAAAGCTGCATCTCCACGACGGCGCTACCACCCGCGAGATCGACCTTCCTCGCCTGAACCTCTCCCGCGTCTACGAACTTCCCTCCGGCCCCCTCACCTTGCGCCTTCTCACCGCGCCTCCCGTGGAAAACCAGGCGCCTGACCCCGCCTCCCCCTCCATCGCCGTCGGCGAAAACACCGGCGACTTCTATCTTCTTCTCAGCCCCGACCCCTCCAACAAAACCCTCCCCATCCGCATGCAGATCATCGATGCCCATGCGGACCGCTTCAAATCCGGCCAGATGCTCTGGTACAATCTCACTCCCCACGACGTCGGCGGCCAGGTCGGCAGTCAAAAACTCGCCATCAAACCCCGTTCCAGAGTTATCCTCGATCCCCCCGCTTCGGGGCGGGAAGACTACAACGTCAACCTCGCCTTCCGCATCGCAGGCAAGGACACCCTCTACCCCCTCTGCGAAACCCGCTGGAACCACGATCCCACCGCCCGCACCGTCCTCTTCATCATCAACGAAGCCGGCAGCCGCGCGCCCCGTGTCCTCGGCTTCCCCGATCACCGATAAACTTTAGCCATCCCCCGGAAGGGTGCCTTTTCTCCGGACCGCTCCGGGGCGAAGATCCGGCCGGATTTCCGGCGTCATGCCGGAAAGAATCTCCATCCCCGCCCGTTCCCGAAACATCGTTTCCCACATGCAACCGACCCGTTCACCCATCGCCCGCGCCCTTCTCGCCGTCGCCATCGTCCTCTCCTCCGCCCATGCCCAGGAATGGAAGCCCCTTTTCAACGGCCGCAACCTCGACGGCTGGTCCGGCGACCCCCGCCTCTGGCGCGTCGACGATGGCGTCCTGACCGGCGAGACCGACGACCAGGACCGCAAGGTCGGCGCCAACTCCTTCCTCATCTGGCAGGGCGGCGAACCCGCCGACTTCGAACTCGAATTCAAAGCCCGCGTCACCGGCAACAACAACTCCGGCGTCCAATACCGCAGCCGCGTCCTCGACGCCGCCTCCTGGTCCGTCGGCGGCTACCAGATGGACCTCCACCCCGAGCCCAAATACCTCGGCATGCTCTACGAGGAGCGCGGCCGCGGCATCGCCTGCGAAAGCGGCCAGAAAGTCGAACTCGCCGACGCGCCGAAAGTCACCGGCTCCCTCGAACGCCCCGCCGCCAACCTCGCCGAATGGAACGACTACCGCCTCGTCGCCCACGGCAACACCCTGCGCCACTTCGTCAACGGCAAGCTCGTCGCCGAAATTCGCGACGTCGAGCGCACCAAGCGCGCTCTCAAAGGCAGCATCGCCCTGCAGCTCCACGCCGGCCCCCCCATGAAAGCGGAGTTCAAGGATATCCGCCTTCGCAACCTTCCCCCCGGCGCGGCGCGTCCCTCGGAAGGAGCCTCCGCCCCGTCCAAAACCGCCGAGCCCCTCTCCAACTGGATCTGGCAGAGCGGCTCCCCCTCCGATGACCAAAAAGTCTTCTTCCGCCGCGAATTCGAACTTCCCCGCGATGCCGTCTCCGCCTCCGTCACCATCTCCTGCGACAACTGGCAGCGCCTCTGGGTCAACGGCCGCGACTTCGGCTGGAACGGCGAATGGCGCGTCCCCGCCAACCACGACGTCACCAAGGCCATCGCCCCCGGCCGCCGCAACCTCATCGCCGTCGAAGGCCGCAACCAGGACGGCCCAGCCGGCCTCGCCCTCCGCCTCACCGTCACCCTCAAGGGCGGTTCCAAAATCTACCTCGTCACCGACGAACAATGGCTCTGCCACTCCGAAGGCCCCCGCGGCTGGCACGAACCCCGCTTCGCCGTACGCGACTGGAAGCCCGCCGCCATCGTCGCCAGAATGGGCGATCCGCCCTGGGGCCCCATCATCCAGCCCGACACCGGCGGCAGCGCCTCCCCCGTCAACCTCACCGAACAATTCCAGACTCTCCCCGGCTTCACCGTCGAGCGTCTCTACCAGATTCCCAACGTCCAGGGCTCCTGGGTCGCCATGACCGTCGATGGCGGGGGCCGCCTGCTCTGCTCCGACCAGTACGGCAAAATCTACCGTGTCACCCCCGCCGCCAGCCCCGACGGCGAAACCACGGTAACTCCCACCTCCATCCCTCTCTCCGGCGCGCACGGCCTCCTTTGGCACCAGGGCACGCTCTGGATCACCATCAACGAAGGCAATGACCAATCCGGCGTCTGGCGCGTCGCCGAGCGCGACGGCGAATACGGCAAACCCGAACTTGTCAAAGCCATCCCGGGCCGCGGCGAACACGGCCCGCACGCTCTCGTCCCCTCCCCCGACGGCCAATGGATCTACTTCGTCGCCGGCAACTTCACCGACCTGCCGGAGATGGACTCCTACCTCCCCGCCAAAGTCTGGGCCGAAGACCAGCTCCTTCCCCGCCGCCCCGACGCCAAGGGCCACGCCCACGACCGCATGGCTCCCGGCGGCTGGATCGCCCGCTTCAAGCCCGACGGCACCAAGTGGGAACTCTTCTCCATGGGCTTCCGCAACGCCTACGACATCGCCTTCAACCACCAGGGCGATCTCTTCGCCTACGACTCCGACATGGAATGGGACCTCGGCATGCCCTGGTACCGCCCCACCCGCATCTGCCACGTCGTCCCCGGCTCCGAATTCGGCTGGCGCAACGGCAGCGGTGTCTGGCCCGACTACTACGAAGATAGTATGTACTCCCAGCTCGACATGGGTCCCGGCTCCCCCACCGGCCTCCTCTCCGGCAGGGACGCGAAATTCCCCGAAAAATACCAGCGCGCCATCTACGCCTTCGACTGGACCTATGCCACCATCCACGCCATCCACCTCACCCCCGAAGGCCGCGGTTACCGCGCCGAGCGCGAGGAATTCCTCGCCGGGACCGGCCTCCCCCTCACCGATGCCGCCATCGGCAAGGACGGCGCCATGTACTTCCTCACCGGCGGCCGCCGCACCGCCTCCGCCCTCTGGCGCATCTCCTACACCGGCGGCTCGCCCGCCGATCCCGTCCCCGCTTCAGCCAAGGAACTCGCCCTGCTCCCCGCCTCCGGCGCCTGGGACGGCCTCGGCTCCCCTGACCGCCTGACCCGCTACGAATCCCGCCTCGCCGTCGAAGCCTCCGGCCCCGCCGCCATCGCCCGCGAACTCGCCCGCGAAAGCGACCCGTGGAAAATCATCGGCGGCTCCATCGCCCTCGCCCGCACCGGCAACGGTTCCCAGCGCGCCGCTACCCTCGACTCCCTGCTGCGCCTCGACTGGGCCGCCCTCGACACCCAACAGCGCCTCAACTGGCTGCGCGCCTGCGGTCTCGTCTTCGCCCGCCACGGTTCCCCCAGTGAAGCCGAGCGTGCCAAAGTCCTCGCCAAAATCGACGCCGCCTTCCCCGCCGACCACCGCGACGAAGACCGCGAACTCTGCCGCATGCTCTGCTACCTGCAGGCCCCCGGCATCGTCGGGCGCACCCTCGCCCTCATGGACATCACCGGTCCCGAGCCCGCCCCCGACTGGCTCGCCGTCGCCAAGCGCAACGCCCACTACGGCGGCGCGGTCGAGCGCATGATCGCCAACCTCCCGCCCGCCCGGATCATCCACTACATCTACTGCCTGCGCGTCGTCAAAGGCCCCTGGCCCGAAGCCGACCGCAAGCGCTTCTTCGCCTGGTTCGACCGCCTGCTGGAAAAAAGCGGCGGCGAAAGCTACGCCGGCTTCATCCAGGACCTGCGCAAACAGACGCTGGAAACCTGCACCGCGGAAGAGCGCGAATGGATCATGAAACTCCCCCCCGTCGCCATCGCCCATCCCCTCGCCAACCTCCCGCCCGTCCAGGGACCCGGCCGCGAATGGACCGTCGCCGAAATCGAAAAACTCGCCTCCGGCAGCCTCGCAGGCCGCGACAAGGAGAACGGCCGGAAAATGTACCAGGCATCCCTCTGCGCCGCCTGCCATCGCTTCAACGGCGAAGGCGGCTCCGCCGGCCCCGATCTCACCGCGGTGGCCGGTCGCTTCAGCATCCGCGACCTCGCCGAAGCCATCATCGAGCCGAGCAAGGTCGTCTCCGACCAGTACGCCTTCGATGTCATCATGAAAAAAGACGGCTCGCAGGTCATCGGGAAACTGATCGAGGAAAAGGACGAGCACTGGATCGTGGCGACGAGCCCGTTCGATTTCAGCGACACGACCTCGATCGAGCGGAGCGAGATCAAGGACATCCGCCCGTCCCCGGTGTCACCGATGCCCGCCGGCTTGATCAACCGTCTCAATCCGGAGGAACTCAAGGATCTCCTCGCCTACATGCTTGGGAAATAAGAAGGGACACTCCTGTTCCCGGCTGAATGAATCATGCGACTGGGAAAATTCCGATGAAGTTCATTCGCCTCCTCCTTCCATTGTTCGCCGCCTCGGCCGCCCGCGCCGAGGTGGACTTCGCGCATCGGATCGCGCCGGTCCTGAAAGCGCACTGCGCGGAATGCCACATGGCCGACGCGCGGAAGGGCGGCTTCTCGATGAACACCCGCGAACTCCTTCTCGCCGGCTCCGAAAACGGCCCCGTCGTCGAACCCGGCAAGGCGGACGAAAGCCTGCTGCTAGAACTTATCCTTTCCGGCGACAAATCGGAGCGCATGCCGCCGAAAGGTCCCCGCGTTCCCGGAGATCAGGTTGCGGCGCTCCGCCAGTGGATCGACGAAGGGATGCCATGGGAACCCGGCTTCACCTTCGGCGAGGATGCCTACGAACCTCCCCTCAAACCCCGCCGCCCCGAACTGCCGCCGGTGGTGAATGGCCGCGACCATCCCATCGACCGTTTCGTGGACCGTTACTTCGCGGAACATGAAATCCCCCGCCCCGCGCCGCTCGGCGACGCCGCCTTCATCCGCCGCCTCACGCTCGACCTCACCGGCCTGCTCCCCGCGCCCGAAGCCGTGGATGCCTTCGTCGCCGACAAGAGCCCCGGCAAGCGCGACAAACTCATCCGGACAATCCTCGCCCGCGATGTGGACTACGCCGAGCATTGGCTGAGCTTCTGGAACGATCTCCTGCGCAACGACTACCAGGGCACCGGCTACATCGACGGCGGCCGCAAGCCGATCACCGGCTGGCTCTATCGCGCGCTCGTCGCAAACAAACCCTACGACCAGTTCGCCCGCGAACTGCTCGCCCCGCCGGACGACGAATCCAGCGGCTTCATCGACGGCATCCAGTGGCGCGGCGCCGTGAACGCCAGCCAGACCCGCGAAATCCAATTCTCCCAATCCATCTCCCAGACCTTCCTCGGCCTGAACATGAAGTGCGCCTCCTGCCACGACAGCTTCGTGGACCGCTGGAAGCTCGACGAGGCATACGGACTCGCCGCCATCTACGCCGAGACTCCCCTGGAAATCGCCCGCTGCGACGTACCCACCGGCCGCATCGCGAAGCCCGGCTGGATCTTCCCCGAACTCGGCGAAGTCGATGCCTCCGCGCCGAAACCGGAACGCCTCAGACAACTCGCCGGGCTGATGACCCACCCGGAAAACGGCCGCTTCACCCGCACCATCGTCAACCGCCTCTGGCACCGCCTCATGGGCCGCGGTATCGTGCATCCCGTCGATGCCATGGACACCAAACCGTGGAACGAGGACCTGCTCGACCACCTCGCCGTGCGCTTCGCCGAAGACGGCTACGATCTGAAAAAAGCCCTCGCCCACATCGCCTCGTCACAGGCCTACCAATCCCAATCCGTCGTCACGGGGGAAGGCGCGGACCCCACCTTGTTCCGTGGCCCGCTGGCGAAGCGGATGAACGCCGAACAATTCGTCGACGCCGTCTGGTCGCTCACCGGCACCGCGCCGGACAAGGCTCACCCCGGCGTTCCGCGCGGGGAAACCGAAAGCGACCCGTCCCGGCGCGCGCTCTGGATCTGGTCGGTTCCCACCGCCTCCTCGGCCATTCCCGCCGGCGACGCCATCTCGCTCGCCGCGGAAATCAAACTGCCCGCCGCACCGCTCTCCGCGCGCGCCGCGTTCATCGCCGACAACGAAGCCCACATTTTCGTCAACGGCGTCTCCGTCGCCCGCGAAACGATGAGCTCCGGAGGCCCGCGCGCCCGCGGCATCGAACTCCCCCACCTGCGCTCCGGCGGAAATACGATCCTCGTCGTCGCCCGCAACGGCGGCGAATCGCCCAATCCCGCCGGCTTCCTCTTCGAAGCCCACCTGAACATGCCCGGCGGAGAAACCATCGTGATCGCCACCGACGCCTCGTGGAAATGGAGCGCCGCCCTGCCGGACGGCAACGGCCGCTTCCCCCGCGCTCCGCGCGATTGGCGGCCCGCCGCCGTCATCGCCGACTCCTCCGTCTGGAATGGCTTCCTGCCGGGGTTTTCCCAAAGCCTCCGCACGGACACCCCGATGGTCCGCGCCTCGCTCGTGCCCTCCGACCTCCTCCTGCGTTCGCTCGGCCGCCCGAACCGCGAGCAGATCGTGAGCATGCGCCCCGATGGCATCACCACCCTCGAAGCCATCGACCTCGCCAACGGCGAACAACTTGCCGGTCTCCTCAAACAGGGAGCCGCCAAGCTCCATGCAAGCTCCATGCCGCCCGCGGAACTCGTCGATTCCGTCTTCATGCGGGCTCTCGGCCGCCGCCCCGCCGCCGCGGAAAAGAGCGGCCTCGCCGCCACCCTCGGCCCGCGCCCCACGCCCCAGGCCATCGAGGATCTCCTCTGGTTGGTGCTATTGCTGCCCGAGTTCCAATTCGTCCGCTGAACCGCACATCCGACCCCGTGATGAACGCCCCGTTTCACAATCGCCGAAGCTTCCTCAAGGCGCTTTCCGCCTCCAGCCTCGCCGCCGCCATGTCCGGCGCGCCGCGCGCTTTCGGCGAGGAGGAAGTCATCCATCCCGAGGCCACCGCCGACTGCTGCATCCTGCTCTGGATGGCCGGCGGCATGGCCGCGCCCGAAACCTTCGACCCGAAAGGCTACCGCCCCTTCGAGAAGGGCCTGCCCATCGACAAAATCCTCAGCACCTTCCCCGCCATCGACACCACCCTCGACGGCGTGAAAATCAGCCAGGGCCTGGAAGAGATCGCCAGGCTGATGGACCGCGCCACGCTCATCCGCTCGCACGTCCAGCCCGATCTCGGCTCCATCCTCCATTCGCGCCACCAGTACCACTGGCATACCGGCTACGTCCCGCCGCAGACCGTGGCCGCACCGCACATCGGCGCCTGGATGGCCCGCGTGCTCGGCCAGCGCAACCCCGTCATGCCCGCCTTCGTCAACATCGGCCAGCGCCTCGAAGGCATCGGCGAAAGCGAGGAACTGAAAGCCTTCACCACCGCCGGCTTCTTCGGCGCGGAGTTCGGCCCCTTCAACCTGCCCTATCCCGACGAAGCCGCCCGCTCCGTTCGCCCGCCGGAAGGCATGGACGCCGGCCGCTTCACCAACCGCTACAAACTCTACCGCAAGCTCGTGGACGCGAACCCGCAGCGCGACTTCATGAGCGACCACCAGCAGGAATCCATGCTCCGCTCGCTGGAAAACGCGCACCGTCTGCTGGGCTCGCCCGAAAAGGAAGCCTTCGACCTCTCCCGCGAATCGAAGAAAACGCTCGAAGCTTACGGCGAAGGCCGCTTCGGCCGCGGCTGCCTGCTCGCCCGCCGCATGGCCGAGGCCGGCGCGCGCTTCATCGAGGTCACCACCGAATACGTCCCCTTCCTCCACTGGGACACCCACGAAAACGGCCACCGGACCGTCGTTGCCATGAAGCAGGAAATCGACCGTCCCATCGCCCGTCTGATCCGCGATCTGGAAGAGCGCGGCATGCTCGACCGCACCCTCGTCATCATCGCCAGCGAATTCAGCCGCGACATGATGATCGAAGGCGTGCCCGGCTCCGACGCCAAGGATCAGGCCCGCGTCAATTCCGACACCCTGGAGGATATGACCCACTATGGCCTGCACCGCCATTTCACCGGCGGCTCCTCGATCGTCCTGTTCGGCGGCGGCATGAAAAAAGGCCACGTCCACGGCGCCACCGCCGACGAGCGCCCGCTGGTCGCCGTGAAGGACCCGGTGACCATCACCGATCTTCACGCCACGATTTTCACCGCCATGGGGATCAGCCCGAAGACGGTCTTCGACATCGAGAAACGCCCCTTCTACGTCACCGAAGACGGCAAGGGCGAAGCCGTGACCAGCCTTTTCGCGTAGCCGCGCCGTCGCGCTGCGATTCACGGGCATACAGCTTACGTATCACAAAAAAGCCCCCCGGTTTCCCGGGAGGCCTTTTCGAAAGCAGGCGCTCAGCGCAGCACCTTCATCTTGCCGACGCCGAAGATCGCGTCGTCGCCAAGCTCCTCCTCGATGCGGAGAAGCTGGTTGTACTTCGCGATCCGGTCGGAGCGGCTCATCGAGCCGGTCTTGATCTGGCCGCAGTTGGTCGCCACGGCGAGATCGGCGATGGTCGCGTCCTCCGTCTCGCCGGAACGGTGCGAAAGCACGGCGGTGTAGGCGTTTTCCTTGGCCATCTCCACGGCGTCGAAGGTCTCGGTCAGCGAGCCGATCTGGTTCACCTTCACCAGAATCGAATTCGCCACGCCCTCGGCGATGCCTTTGGAAAGGAACTCGACGTTGGTGACGAAAAGATCGTCGCCGACAAGCTGGGTGGTCGCACCGAGCTTGTCGGTGAGCACCTTCCAGCCCGCCCAGTCGTTTTCGGCACAGCCGTCCTCGATCGAGATGATCGGGAACTTTGCCTGCAACGCCGCGTAGTAGGCGACGAGTTCCTCGGCGCTCTTGATCGAGCCGTCGGACTTCTTGAAAACATAGGCATTCTTCGCCGCGTCGAAAAATTCGGACGAAGCGACATCGAGCGCGATGGCGATGTCCTCGCCGAGCTTGTAGCCCGCCTTCTCGACCGCCTGGGCGATCACGCCGAGCGCATCGTCGGCCGAAGCGAGATTCGGCGCGAAGCCGCCCTCGTCGCCGACGGCGGTGGAGAGTCCGCGATCGTGCAGAACCTTCTTCAGCGAATGGAAAACCTCCGCACCGTAGCGCAGCGCCTCGCGGAAAGTCGGCGCGCCCACGGGCATGATCATGAATTCCTGGAAATCGATCGGCGCGTCGGAGTGCGCGCCGCCGTTGATGATGTTCATCATCGGCACGGGCAGCACCTTCGCGTTCGGTCCGCCGAGGTACTTGTAAAGCGGCAGATCGAGCTGCTGCGCGGCGGCCTTGGCCACGGCCATCGAGACGCCGAGGATCGCGTTCGCGCCGATGTCCTTCTTGTTCTTCGTGCCGTCGATGGCGATCATCGCCGCGTCGATCGACGACTGATCGGTGGCGTGCAGGCCGATGAGGGCGGGGGCGAGCTTCGAATTGACGTTATCGACGGCGTTCAGCACGCCTTTGCCGAGGTAGCGGGCCTTGTCGCCGTCGCGCAGTTCGCAGGCTTCGTGTTCGCCGGTCGAGGCTCCGCTCGGCACGGCGGCGCGGCCGACCGCTCCGCCTTCGAGGTGGACGTCGACTTCGACGGTGGGATTGCCGCGGGAGTCGATGACCTCGCGGCCGCGGATTTCAACGATGGTGGTGTAGTCCATAAAACGGGGAAGTGCCGAATCTCAAACTCCAAACTCCAATTTTCGCCAGCGGCCCGAAGCCGGAATGCCTTTCCTGGAATTTGGAGTTCGGCTTTTGGAGTTTAGGGATTGAACGGTGCGATGGATTGGATGGTCCAGGGGTCGAGGGCGTCGGTGTCGTGGTCGCGGATCGGCACGGTGTCGCCGACCTTTTTGTGGAAGAGCGCCGCGCCGGTCTCGGACAGGTAGGAGACGACGCGCTTGTCGGGATCGGAGTCCCACGCGCCAAGCACGGTGTGCGTCACCGTGCGGCCGTCGGGTGACGAAACGGTGACGATGGTGCCGACATTGACCACGGAAGTGTCGGCTCCCTTGAAATCGGTGCCGCGGGCGCGGTCCACTTCGCGCTCCAGCTCGCTTTTGCGGCGCATCAGGACCTTCTGCATGTCCTTGGCCGACTTGTATTCGAAATTCTCGCGCAGGTCGCCGTAGGAGCGGGCGATGGCGATGTCCTTGGTGTTCTGCGGAATGCGGTTGCGGGTGAGATCCTCCAGTTCCGCCTTCTTCTTTTCGAGGCTTTCCCAGGAAACGATCAGGGCTTCCTCCTTGCGGGAGCCGTGGCCGGCCACCAGTTCGCCGGTCTCGGGGCGGGCCTTGATCACGCGGGCCATCAGCGATTTGCGGTCGAGTTCGCTGAAAACGGGACACTCCAGCAGGCGGCGGCCGAAATTGCGGGCTTCGTTGGAGTCCATGCTCGAAACGATGTCGCCGAGCAGTTCGCGGTCCTCGACGAGCACGTTCTGCAGGCGACCGGTCTTGCGCGGGCCGTCGGAAATGTGGTCGTTTTCCAGCAGGATGAGGATGCAGGCCCCGACATCGCCGCTGAAAACGCCGGAGGCGATGCCCTCCCGCTCGCGGCAGACCCAGATCAGGGCGTCCGCGCCGAGCTGACGGCGGGCGAGAACGTTGCGGATGTGGTTTTCGAGGGCTTCCCGCTCGCCCTTTTCGTCGAGCAGCTTGGCGATCTCCGCAACACCGCGGGAACCGACGCGGTCGAACACGCGGGTGATCGAGTCGATCCAGCGCTCGCCGAAGGCGATGGGAAAAGCTTCGTAAATCGCGCGTTGCGTCGCGGCGGCGAGCTTGGAGATCTCATCGGCCAGGCGCATCTCTTCGGCGGCGAGCACGTCGGGGATGCGCAGCGACTCGGCGGACAGCTCGACACTTTCCACGCCGCTCACCAACTGATCGCGGGCGACCAGAAGCTCGAGCGCGGCGCCAAGCTGGATGCGCACGCCCTTCACGGCAGCTTCGTCGATGCTGGAAATGAGACGCTGGAGTGCATCGGGAGCGGACTTGAAAAGCTCCAGATCGCCGGCGATGGCATCGAGCGCCTTGGCCATGGCCTTGAGATCGCGGGCCTGCTCGAAGTCCGATACCAGCGCGTCGGCCGGGGAAAGGTCGCCGGTCCGCAGCGCCAGCGGCTCGGTGCGGCGAGAGGGCACAATGACCCGCTTGCTGCCGCGCAGAGCGCGCTTGGCGGCATCCCACCACTTGCGGAAATCGGCGCCGGGCACCACCGCGCCGGAGATTTCGCGCTCCAGCGCATCCACGCTCATCGTGCCGCCGTGGCTTTCGAGCAGGTGGACGACGAGTTCGACGGGATCGGATTTGGCGAGGGCGCGCAGCTCTTCAAGCTCCTCGACCTTGCGGGCGCGGAAATCGCCGGCATCGAGCGGCTCGGTCTTCTGAAGGGCGAATTGCAGGTCCATTTCGCGTCCGCCGCCCTGTTCGAAGTCGATGGTGACTTTCTTGGCGGACAGGTTCCAGTCCACCACCTTGCCGGCTCCCCAGGCTTTGTGGAGGCAGAACTTTCCGGGGGAAAGTTGGTCGAGGCGGGTGGCAACGGCTTGGTTGATGCGCCCGGCTTCGAGCAATTTCGCCAAATCAGAATGCATGCGGCGGCGAAAATGGGAAGGCGCGCCGGAAAACGCAAGAGCCCATCCGGTCCGAGTGACCGACATTCCGATTTTTCCGCCTCCGATCCCCGAAACGCCGCGCTTTCCGAATCGCCCGCAAGGTTGGAACTTTACCGCCCCGGCATCTCCGGATCAGATGATCGTGTTGCGATTCAGATCTCTGGAATATGCCGAAGCCGAAAGAGACAAGCCGCTATTTCCCCACGACACCGTGACGATCCCGCCGGATTCAGATGACCCGGAACTCTCCGGCCCGCATGGCGTTCCCGGCGGGCGGGATGACTTCGCCTCCGCGGATCTGTTCGCCTGCGGCATGGCGCCGGAAACGCCCTGCTCCTCGCGCTGGACTCCGCCCGCGCCCGCAGAAGTGCAGCGCCTGCTGCCGCGCTACCGGATCGGCGGATGCCTCGGCCGCGGCGGGATGGGTGCGGTTTACCGGGCCTTCCAGCCCGACCTCGACCGCGCCGTCGCGATCAAGCTGCTCCCCGCCGAACTCGCCGACGACCCCGCCTTCGTCGCGCGCTTCCGCCTCGAAGCGCGCACCCTCGCCCGCCTCGACCATCCGGGCATCGTCCGCGTCCACGACTTCGGCCAGACGGGGGAAGGGCACCTCTACTTCGTCATGGAATTCGTGGACGGCCCGGACCTCCAGCGGCTGATCCACGGCGGCGGCCTGCCGCCGGACCGGGCGCTCACGATCGCCGGGCAGGTCTGCGATGCACTCGACTACGCGCACCGCCTCGGCGTCATCCACCGCGACATCAAGCCCGCCAACATCCTCGTCACCCGCGACGGCCTGGCCAAGCTCGCCGACTTCGGACTCGCCCGGCCCATGGAGCACGACGCCGGCCGCCTGACCCTGAGCCACGTGGTCATGGGCACGCCGGACTACATGGCCCCGGAGCAAAAGCAGGGCGCGGGCGACCACCGCGCCGACCTGTATTCCCTCGGCGTCATCCTTTACGAAATGCTCTGCGGCGGCATCCCGCAGGGCGCGTGGGAATTGCCCAGCCGCCGCTCCGGCACGGACGCCCGGCTCGATGGCGTGGTCGTGAAATCCCTCCAGGAAAAGCCCGACCTGCGCTACCAGACGGCCGCCGACCTGCGGACCGACCTCGACCGCATCCGCGAAACGCCGGCCGCGGGCGGAGGCCGGCGGAAAATCCTCGCCGCGTTCGCCTGCCTGGCGCTCGTTTCCGCCGCCCTCGGCGCCTGGCTCACCCGCCGCCCCGGGCCTCCGCAAATGCCCGCCGCGCTCCCCGCAGCCTCCGTGGAAAAGCCGTGGATCAATTCCCTCGGCATGGCATTTCTCCCCGTCCCCACCTCCGCGGACGCCCTGCTTTGCGCCACCGAGACGCGCGAATCCGACTGGAGCGCCTTCCTCGCCGCCACCGGTCGCGACTGGAAACGCTTCGTCGATCCCACCGTCTCCGGCACCATCAAGCCCGCAACCCATGCCATCGGCGGCGTCTCCTGGCACGAGGCGAATGCCTTCTGCGAATGGCTCACCGAAAAAGAGCGCAAGGAGGGAAAAATCCCCGCCGGCCTCCGCTACCGCCTGCCGACCGATCACGAGTGGTCGCTCGCCGCGGGGATTCAGGAAGATCCCGACATCTCCCCCGCCGATCTCTCGGGGAAAATCCCCAACTACGCCTGGGGAACCTCATGGCCCCCGCCGAAGGACCGCTACAATGTGGGCGATGTGGGAGATTTGCCGGAGGGAACAGACCAGGACAATTACCTGGAAACCACCGCCCTGACTCCGGTGATACTCGTGGACGAATACCCGGAGACCTGCCCGGTCACCGCCTTCGCGCCGAACGAGCACGGCTTCCACTGCCTGACCGGCAACGTCGCCGAATGGGTTTGGGACAAATGGCAACCCTCCCACAACGGGCACGGTTTCCGCGTGCTGCGCGGCGCCGGCTGGTTCTCCCCGTCGAAAGGCGGCATGCCATGGCTCACCCGCTTCATCCCGGATCACACGCCCGGAGAAGCCGTCAAAGGCTCGCGGCCCGCCGTGGAAACCCTGCGTCTATCCGACCGCCAGCCCGCCCAGCCATCCGAGGCATGGCCCCATCTCGGCTTCCGTCTCGCCCTGGCGATGGCGGACCAATCCCTGCCCGCCGGCCTTCTCCCGCCGGAAGCCGGTACCATCGTCAACAGCCTCGGCATGCACCTGCTCCCCGCCGCCGGGGGAGAATTCCACATCTCCCGCTGGGAGACGCGCGTCCGCGACTATGAAGTCTTCGCCACCGAAACCGGCCGCCCCTGGCCCAAGCCGCCTTTCCCCCAAGGTCCCGACCACCCTGCCGTGATGGTTTCCCTGGAAGACTGCGAAGCCTTCTGCGCGTGGCTTACCGCACGGGAGCACGAGAGCGGCGCCATCGCCGCCGACATGGCCTACCAGTTGCCCTCGACCCGCGAGTGGTTCGACTCGCTGCTCCCCGCCGCCGACAACGACGCCGCGACCGTCGAAGCGCTGTGGTGGAGAATGACTTCCAACCGGACTGAAAACGCTTCCGACCTTTCCTTCTCCGCCGCCGTCAACAGGCAGGAATACGTTTACCGCTACAACGACGGCCACCCGTGGACCGCGCCCGTGGGCAGCTACTTGCCGCTGAAAATCGGCGATCACTCGTTCTACGATGTCGGTGGCAACGTCATCGAACGCCAGTACCACGCCCGGCTTTTTCCCGGTGCGGCCACCGGCGTTTCGTGGGGTGAAAATTTCCTCCTCACCTTCGGCAGCGACTGGTCGAATCACTATCGCTCCTGCCATGCGAGGCCCCAGGAAGCCTCCGAAGGGATCGGCTTCCGCGTCATCCTCGGCAAGCAGCGCCCCCGCAGGACGCTGCTGGACAAGGAGCACGTTCTGGCCGACGCCCGAACTTTCGGCGGGCACACCTACGCGTGGGTGGCCACCCTCGCGACATGGACCGAAGCGGAAGAATTCGCCCGCCGGATCGGCGGCCATCTCGCCACCGTGTCCAGCGGTGCGGAAAACGACTGGCTGTCCTCCCGCGCGGGCTATTGGTTCATCGGCGGACGCCGTCCCGATCCGGTCCCGGACCCCACGGACAAAACCGCCTTCCGGTGGATCACCGGGGAGCCTTTCACCTACGATGCGTGGGCGGAAAACGAACCCGACAACTACGAGCCCGCCGGCGAGCCCGTCATGGTCCTGAGAGCCATCAAGGGCAAAAACGACTGGGCCGACTACCGCGACTCCTACGTGGCCGTCGACGGCTTCATCGTCGAGTGGGATTCGCTGGAAATCCCGCCCTCCGACGCCGCTTCCGGTGCTCCGTTCCCCGCCGCCTCCTTGGAAAAACCGTGGACCAATTCCCTCGGCCAGCAATTCCTCCCCGTTCCCTCCTCCAGCGGTGTTCTGCTCTGCACCACCGAGACCCGCGAGGTGGACTGGACCGTCTTCCTTGCCGCCACCGGCCACCCTTGGGAACGCTTTTCCGATCCCACCGTCTCCCCCGATGCCAAACCCGCCGACCATCCCATCGGCGGCGTCTCGTGGCACGAGGCGAACGCCTTCTGCGAATGGCTCACCGAAAAAGAGCGCAAGGAAGGCAAAATCCCCGCCACCGCCCGCTACCGCCTGCCGACCGACCGCGAATGGTCGCTCGCCGCCGGCATTCATGAAGACCCCGCCATTGCCCTCGCCGATCTCTCGGGGAAAATCCCCAACTACTCCTGGGGGAGCTTCTGGCCGCCGCCGAAAAACGCCGTCAATGTCGGCGACATCGGCGAACTGCCCCCCGGCACCGATCTGGACCACTTCACCGAAAACGCCCGCAGCGCTCCCGTCGTGACCGTGGACCGCCACCCCGAAACCTGCCCGGTCACCGCTTTCGCGTCGAACGAAAACGGCTTCCACGGCCTCACCGGCAACGCCGCCGAATGGGTCTGGGACAAATGGCAACCCTCCCACAACGAACACGGCTTCCGCATCCTGCGCGGCGGCGGCTGGTTCACCCCCTCGAAAGGCGGCATGCCGTGGCTCACGCGGTTTCTCTCGGGGCATCACGACCGCTTCTCCTTCTACGGCGTCGTCCCGGCGAAGGAAGTACTACGCCTGTCGTACCGCCAGACTGCGCAACCCGCCGAAGCCTGGCCGCACCATGGCTTCCGCATCGCGCTGGATCAAACGGACACCCCGCTTCCCGGCTCCATCCTGCCGCCCGAAGAAGGCGTCCGCGTCAACAGCCTCGGCATGCACCTGGTTCCGGCGAACGACGCCACCCCGCCGGAAAGCTACATCTCCCGCTGGGAAACCCGCGTCCGCGACTACGAAGCCTTCGCCACCGAAACCAAGCGTCCCTGGTCAAAGCCGGATTTCCCCCAAGGCCCCGACCACCCCGCCGTCATGGTTTCGTGGGACGACTGCGAAGCCTTCTGCGCTTGGCTGACGGAGCGCGAACGCAAGAGCGGCGCCATCGGCGGAGACTGGTGCTACCGCCTCCCCTCCACCCGCGAATGGCTGCACTCCCTCATGCCCGGCCGGGACTCCACCGCGGCGAAAGCGGATGCCCTCAACAAACGCTTCGGCATCGACACGTGGAACGAAAACGCCTTCGACCTTACCCGGCTCGCCGCCCTGCGCAGGAAAGGCTTCGAATCCGTGGGCCGCTACAACGACGGCCACCCCTGGACCGCCCCCGTCGGCAGCTATCGGCCCCAGCAACGCGGCCCGTTTTCCATCTACGACATCGGCGGGAACGTCATCGAGCGCCAGCGCCACCCCCGCCTCGCCGTGGACATGGCGGAAGACCGCACCCCCGCCTGGGGCGACAGCTACGAAACGGTCGTGGGCGGCGATTGGGACAATGGCTTCCGCCTGCTCCGCATGGCCACCCGCCGGCCCGCCCCGGACATCGGCTTCCGCGTGATGCTCGCCAAGCCCGTCGCCGACGCCCCGCTGACCCGCGAAGAAGTCCTCGAAAGCGCCCTGACCTTCGGCGGCCACACCTACGCCTGGGTTCTTTCCTCCTGCGATTGGGACGAAGCCGACGCCTTCGCCCGCAAACTCGGCGGCCACCTCGCCACCATCGGCAGCGAGGCCGAAAACACCTGGCTGTTCCAGCGCGACGGCGTCTGGTTCATCGGCGGCGGCCGGCCCGATCGCGTCGCCGATCCAGCGGCAAAATCCAACTTCACCTGGGTCACCGGCGAACCCATGACCTACGACGGCTGGCGGCCGGGACAGCCCGACAACCACGGCGATGACGGCGAGACCCGCATCGTCCTGCGCGCCGGCGGCCATGAAACCGGCTGGGACGATCTCCCGCCCCGGCACGAATGGCCCCATGGCTTCATCGTCGAGTGGGATTCTCTGGAAATTCCCGCCGCTCCGCCGCAACATGCGCCCGCCTCCGAGGAGGACCGATGACCCCGCGATGACTCCCGGCTCCGACGACGCCCGCTTTCCCTCCACCTCCTGGACCCTCGTCGCCCGGGTGAAAAGCCCCGACGCCGCCACCGCCGCCGAAGCCTTGGCCGAAATCTGCACCCGCTACCGCTACCCCCTCTACTGCTACCTCCGCCGCCGCGGCCTCGACCACCACGATGCGGAGGACGTCCTGCACGACTTCCTCGCCCGCTTCCTCCGTCACGGCTCCTTCGAAGCCGCCGACGAATCCAAGGGCCGCCTGCGCAGCTACCTCTCCGCCTCCCTCACCCGCCACTTGGCGAGCTGGCACGACCACCGGTCGCGCCGCCCCCGCCTGACGGATGGCATCGACCTCGACGGCCCCGTCCTGGAAGCCGTTTACGCCCGCGAAACCTTTCCCGACAGCGAAAGCCCCGACGCCATCTTCGAGCGGAAATGGGCGCTGGCCATGCTCGACACGGTGATCGACCGCCTCGCCTCCAGCTACGCCGCCCGCGGCAGGCAGGATCTCTTCGCCGCCCTGCGCCCCGTCCTCCAGGCTGGCGGTAGCCTGCGCGGCCATGATGCCCCAACGCTCTCCGCCGCTCTTTCCCTCTCCGAGGAAGCCCTGCGCGCCGCCCTCCACCGCATGCTCCGCGAATTCCGCGACCTCCTCCGCGCCGAAGTCCGCCAGACCGTCGAGAACCCTGTCGAAATCGACGCCGAACTCGACCACCTCCGCCGCCTCTTCGCGCGCTGAGAACCGTGGACCGCGGCGGCCTGCTGCCGTATGTGTTAGCGCCAACGGCGCGGGGTGAAGTAGCCCAAGGCATGAAGTAGCCCAAGGCAAGCGCAGCGCAGCCCCGGGTGGGAGTTGGTGGAGTGAAAGGCGCCCTGAAGGCTGCGATGGGGCTGGCGCCATAGGACAGGACACGCTTCCCGCCTCATCCCACCCCTACAGGGCGGCTATCCATCGGGCTCGTACCCGGGCCGGCGCTGCTGCTTGCCCAAGGCTATTGCATGACGCCCCTTTGGGGCTTGAACGACGCTAAACACATACAGGCTGCCGCAGGCCACGGCGTGCGCTCCCCGAAAAAAATCCCCCTCCCCTCGATTTTCCCCGTCACGAACCGGCGCGGCGCGGGTAGCCGACGGTGAAGAGGCTCATATCCGCCTCCCCAACCAGCCGCCGCCTCCATGAATCCCCCTCCTCCCCTGTTGCCCCCGTCCGCGCTCCCAACCTCCCACGGCCCGTCTCCCGCGCCGCCGGTTTGGGAGCGCGGAAGCCCCTCTCCGATCCACAACAACCACCACACTCCTCCGATGAAAACACGCCCGAACGTCATGCGGACCGCCATATCCGCGCTTCTTGCCTCCCTGATCCTGCAGGGCGCCCAGGCCGCCAGCCTGCTCATCGCCAGCGGCGGCACGGATCAGATTCTACGCTACGACTCCTCAAGCGGGGCCTTTCTGGGCGTCTTCGCACAAGGCGGGGGAATGGACTTCCCCACCGGGCTCACCTACGGCCCGGATGACGAACTTTACGTCAGCAATTTCAACACCGGGGCCATCCTGAAATTCGACGGGCGGACGGGCGCCTTCATCGACACCTTCGTCCCGGGCGGCAGCGGCGGCCTCGGCCAGCCCTATGCCCTGGCCTTCGGGCCGGACAACCACCTCTATGTCGCCAGCCAGAGCGCCCTGGGCGTCCTGAAATACCACGGCGCGACCGGGGAATTTCTCGGCGCCTTCGCCTCCTTCTCCGGCCTCGTCGGCACGGGCAGTCCCTACATCCCCTCCAATCTCGCATTCGGCCCGGACGGGAATCTCTACATCTCGCGGCTGGGCGGCACGAGCGGGGAGGATGTGGTCCGCTACAACATCACGACCGGGGATTTCATCGACGTGTTCGCCACCGGCTTCGGGGGCAATGGCCCGCACGATCTCGCCTTCGGTCCCGGAGGCGACCTGTTCGTCACCGATTTCAACGCCGCCGCCGTGCGGAGATTCGATGGCGCCACGGGAGCCTCCCTCGGCACTTTCGGCGGCGGCACCGAAGCGCATGCCGTGCTGTTCGACCCGGACGGCTACATGCTCGTGTCCGGAATCTCCCCCGACCGGGTGCTCCGCTTCGACGCGACCACCGGCACGTTTGTCGATATCTTCATCCCCTCCAACTCCGGCGGTCTCGACGGCCCGTGGGATATGCTCATCAGTTCCCATCCCGTTCCCGAACCTTCAGGCACGATCCTTTGCGCCGCCGGGCTGGCGTTCATCGTTTCCGCACGCCGCAGAAGGCGGGCCTGAGCCCGATGGAACCTCTTCCGGACCGGAAACCCCGATCCACTCCCAACCAACAACCATCCCCATGAAAATCATCCACATATCACTCGCCGTCTTCTCGCTCGGCGCCCCGCTCCATGCCGCCATCCTCACCGTGGACAACAACCCCGGCTCCGTTGCCCAATACAAAACTTTTCAAGCCGCATATGCCGCCGCGCAGGACGGGGATACTATCCTTCTCGCAGAAAGCGGCATTTTCCGCGACACTCATAGCATCTACAAGCGATTACCATAACCGAACCGGATCATTATCAGTCGACGAACAGAATTCCCAGTGTCTTCGGCTAGACAACCAAAATTGGGTTAGTCAAATCACCCATCCTGCCAACACTGCATCCGATCATTAATAGAAGTTTCACGCTTCCCCACCCCCTCACCTCTTAACCAACGCCCCATGAAGATCCTTCCCAAAAGTCAGGTTATTTTCCGTGGCCTCCAGCTTCTTCTTCCAGTGGCTCTTTTATCTGTCGCAGCGTCGCTCTACCCCGCCGCCACCGATGTCACCACCAATTCCGCCATCTCCGGCGGTGGTTTCTCCAGAGGGAACCTCAACGCCTTCACTTCCGCCGCTGCCTTGGACGGGAAAGATTCCCCGCGAATCCCATGGGATCAGATCGGGACCGAGACCGATAGACGGTATTCGGGGCAAAGTCTCGCCATCTCTCGGGAGGGACAAGGAGTCCGACTAAGGGTGGCGTTCCAAAAACTGGAGGGTCTGGCCACTCTAGACGGCCTTTGGCTGGATTCCACGAAACCGGGCATCGGGTGCGAGCGCTTCCGGGTGCTGGCTACGGCGGTGGGACGGTCCGGCTCACCCGGTCATTCCCTAAAGCGACTGCCTATCACGGGCCGGGTTGCTGTCGGGGAATCGGAAGTTCATTTCGCCCGCGACGGACTAACCGAGGAATACCGGGTGGGAGTGAATGGATTGCGCCAGGACTTCGTGGTGGTAGAGCGCCCTGCGGGCGGCAGCGGGTTGTATCTCCTGCTGGAGGTCACCGGTGCGACCGTGGATACCGCCCCCTATGGAGCCAAACTCACCTTGCCCGGCGGCAGAGAAATCGCTTACAGCCGCCTTCACGTCACGGACGCCACGGGAAGGGAACTCCCGGCGCGGATGGAAGCCGAGGCCGCTGACCGGCTGCGGGTTTTGGTGGATGATGCGGACGCGAGCTATCCGGTAAGGATCGATCCGACCTTCAGCGATGCGGATTGGGTCAGCATGAATCCCCGGTCGCAGGATGCGAATGGGACCGTCAATGACATGGTGACAGACGATTCGGGAAATCTCTACATCGGTGGGAGTTTCACGGTAGTCGGCGGAATTCAGGCCAAAAGTATTGCGAAATGGGATGGCAGTTCGTGGAGTGCACTCGGCACAGGAATCGATGGAGCAGTCTACGCATTGGCAATAAGCGAGGGCAAGCTATACGCCGGAGGTATGTTCACCTCAGCCGGCGGCACGGAAGCCCATAACATTGCGCAATGGAATGGTGAGACGTGGTCGCAAACCGGTTTGGGAGCCGGCGGGGGGGTATGGGCTCTAGAAGCTTCGGGAAGCTCGATTTACGCCGGGGGTCATTTCACCATGTCAGGAAGTTCAACATCAATCTATCTTGCGAAGTGGATTGGATCATCGTGGATTCCGGTTCCAGGCTTGCTTGACAAGGAGCAGCATTCACTACATCATACCGTAGTAACGAATATCGCGATTGCAGGGGAATCCATATATGCTTCTGGATTCCTCCGTTTTGAGGGCCAAGATGATTTTGGGGGATCCAGAGTCTGGCATTCTCCTTTAGCCCGGTTTGACACCGAATGGAAACATGTCCCAGGAGCGCAAGGAACAATCAGCGCCCTGGAAATGTCTCCGAATGGGTTATATGTAGGAGGCGAATTTCCGGGCGTTGGTCATGTGACTGTCACCCCCACGCCGAATGGCGACATTGTTAATTACGAAGTAAACTCGAGGAATATTGCCATATGGACAGGCTCCTCGTGGACCGGTCTTGGTTCAGGCATTGAGGTGCCCGTCACCGCGCTCAAGATGCATGACGGGAAGCTCTTTGTAGCTGCAGGCGGCCAATTTTACCCGGCGCCTGGAGTAATGATACCTCAAAACAGGCGACTCTCCGCTATCTGGAACGGCTCGTGGGAAAGGCTGGCTACTTCCGACTACGTTTATTCCGGTGATACTGGCGAATGGATTTCCACCGGAGGGAAAAAAATGGAGTTACTCATTTATGCCTTTGCCGCTGTCGACGGTCACATTGTTTCCGCAGGATATGGCGGGACGGCGGCGGGCCTCTCCATCTGGCGGGACGGGGCTTGGAGGCCGCTTGATGCGGAGAATCCCGGGCACGTCCATGCAGTGTCAATCAGCGGAAGCGATCTTTTCATCGGTGGTTCCTTCACAGCAATCGGCGGAGTTCCGGCAAACAATATTGCCAGATGGGACGGTAACGGATGGCGGGCGTTGGGTGATGGCATCGACGGACCGGTATATGCTCTGGCTGAGGCAGGGACGAGCATTGGGGGCGAAGGACGGGTCTTTGCCGGAGGCGCTTTCACCACGGCTGGTGGGGTTTCCGCCAATCATATTGCCAAGTTCGATCCTAGCAGCGGATGGCAAGGGTTGGGCGATGGACTGAGCGGCAACTCTCCGGTCGTCAGGGCCTTGGCCGTGAAGGGAACCGACCTTTTCGCGGCGGGCGAATTTACCGCGGCCGGCGGCAATCCCGCCGGCAACATCGCCCGGTGGAATGGCAGTGCTTGGTCGCCACTTGGAGCTGGGCTGGACGGTCCGGCCCGCTCTCTCGCGATGATGGGCGGGGATCTTTATGTCGGCGGGGATTTCATTGGCGCAAGCGCCGTGGTAGCCAACGGCGTTGCCCGGTGGAATGGCAGCTCGTGGGCGGCGCTCGGCGGCGGCGTGGGAGGAGTGCTGCCTTCCGTCCACACGCTCCTCGCGAACGGAACCGATCTGTATGCCGGGGGAAGTTTCACGACAGCGGGAGGCGGGACAGCCAACCGTATCGCGAAATGGAATGGCAGTTCGTGGAGCGCCTTGGGCGCAGGGCTCGATGGACCAGTCTCGGCCCTCGCGATGTCAGGTGCCAGCCTCTATGTTGGCGGCCGTTTCTCCACCGGCGGGGGCATGGTCGCAAACCGCATTGCCCGCTGGAACGAAGGTGCCTGGAGTCCGCTTGGATCGGGATTGGACGGAACCGCCGTGAACGCTCTCGCCATTTCCGGGATGAACTTATATGTGGGCGGGCACTTCAAGACGGCCGGTGGCAAGGATTCCATCAATCTGGCGCTGGCTGACCTTGCCGGGCGGCCCTTGATGGTCGTGAGTGGCAATAGCGTCGGTATCGCCAACGGGGATAGCTCGCCCAACCTCGCAGATCATACGGATTTCGACACCGTTCCGGTGATGGGCGTGGCAGTTTCCAGGACATTCACGATCCTCAATACCGGTCGCGCCGAACTCGACCTCACCGGCTCTCCCAGGATCGCAATTATAGGGGCCAACGCGGCGGACTTCACTATCTCCAGCATGCCGGCCCTGTCTTTGGCACCCGATGCTGCGACTGCTTTCATGATCGAATTCCGGCCCGGTGCCCCCGGTTTGCGTTCCGCCATGGTAGTTATTCCCAACAGTGACCCCGATAGGTCATTTTTTACTTTCTCCATTCAGGGAACGGGGTCGGGTCCCAAGATCGAAATCACAGGAAACGATTTACCAATCTCCAATGAGGACACCACGCCTAGCGCTGACGACCATACGTATTTTGGCAGCGTGTCCACAGCCGCAATCACCTCCAGAACCTTTGGTGTGAAGAATGTGGGGAACCAGCCGCTCGTCCTCACGAGCCCCGGGACTAAAGTATCGATCTACGGTCTCGATGCCGATGATTTCTCAGTCGAGTCCGGGCCAGCCCCCACTCTGCTTCCGAACGAGAGCACGACTTTCCGCATCCGATTTTCCCCGCGCATGATAGGGCCACGGAATGCGACGATTGCCATCGCCAGCAACGACAGCTTGGATCATCCATTCACCTTCGCCATTCGTGGGGACGGTGATCCCGCCTATGCCCTCACCATCCATGCCAGCGGCGGGACTGTTTTGAAAGATCCACCCTTGTCCGCCTTTCCCTACGGCCATCTCGTCACCCTCACCGCTTTGCCTGCGGAAGGAAACAGCTTCTTGGGCTGGAGAGGAGCATTGAGCGGCAACGCGAATCCCGCCTCGCTGAACATATATGGCGATACGGCGATCACCGCGATTTTCGGCGTGCCGCTGCCCGTGGCCCTAGATGCCACGGAATTGACGTGGACGGCCTCCGCCAGCGGTACTTGGTTCGGGCAGACCGGCACCACGCGCGACGGGGAGGATGCCGCGCAGAGTGGCTCGACCGGAAACGGTCAGGAATCCTGGATGGAAACCACGGTCGTCGGACCGGGCGCGATCAATTTCTGGTGGAAAGTATCATCCGAGTCCAACTATGACTGGCTGGAATTTTACCTGGACGGCACGCTGCAAACCGGTCGCATCAGCGGCAATGTGGATTGGCAGCGTAAGACTTACCCGTTGGCCTCCGGCAGCCATGTCCTTCGCTGGCGCTATGTGAAAGACGGAGGAGTAACGGGAGGTTCCGACGCCGCATGGGTGGATCAAGTGATCTTTGAGCGCCCGCCTTACACGCTGATTGTTGATGCCCGCGGCGGTTCCGTGGCAGTGAGTCCGCAGAAAGCGGGTTACGATCACGGTGAGACGGTCACACTAACTGCGACCCCCGCCGAGGGCGGTTCCTTCCTCGGCTGGCATGGCTCGCTTGCCGGCCTTGCCAACCCAGTGACGCTCACAATGGACGCCAACAAGACCGTCACCGCCTCCTTCACCCTGCCTCTCCCTCCCGCGCTCGACGCGGAGGAACTCACCTGGACCACCGACGGCAACCGCAACTGGTCCGGCCAGACCGCCACCACCCATGACGGGGTGGACGCGGCGCAAAGCGGTGCCATCGTCCATAATCAGCAGGCGTGGATGGAAACGACCGTCAGCGGTCCCGGAACACTGAGCTTCTGGTGGAGGGTTTCCTCCGAGAACAATTACGACTGGCTGGAATTTTACCTCGACGGCGCCCTGCAAACCGGTCGCATCAGCGGCAATGTGGACTGGCAGATGAAGACCTATTCCCTCGGCGCGGGCAACCACACCCTCAGTTGGCGTTACGCGAAGGACGGGAGCCAGAGCAGCGGTTCCGACGCAGCCTGGGTGGATGAAGTCTCGTGGACGCCCGGAGGCGGTTTCGAATCGTGGGCCGCGACCCATTTCGCCCCGGCCCAGCTTGAAGATCTGGATATCAGCGGCCCCGATGCCGATCCGGATCGCGACGGTCGCATCAATCTCCTGGAATGGGCGTTCGGGACTCTTCCCACCGACAACTCCGACGCGGGAACCGTCAGACTTTCCGGAAACACGGTGATGCAACCCGGCAACCCGGCCACGAGAATCCTGACGTCGCCGGCATTCTCCGCCCATGCGGTTTTCTGCCGCCGTCCGGATTATGCCCTTTCCCGGTTGAACTACACGATAAGCTTCAGCGCCGACTTGGAGACTTGGGAAGTCAGCGCAGCCATCCCAGTTGTCCTTTCCTCCGATGGCGTGGTGGAACTGTGCTCGGTGCCCTTCCCAGCGACAGTCGGGGGCAGAGCTCCCCGTTTCTTCCGGCTACGTGTCGAAACCAGCCTCTGATCGGGGCTGGCTTATTCATCATCATCCCCCCACAAATTCCCTCCTGGATCGCTCACTCCACCGCCGGAACCGCGCCGCCCATTTTGCGCAGCAGATCGTTCTTCAGGCTCTCGCCCCGCGACTTCCACAGTTCCGGTGTTCCGGGGGAATCGAGCGGTCCTTCGTAAATCGTACCGCCGTCCGTCGCTTTCACGGCAATGTGCGGCACATTGCCCTGAAAGACCAAGAACAGCGAGCCGTCCCGCCATTCGAATTCGGCGGTCTGCTGCACGGTGTCGAAAACTTTCATCGGCACGTCCGCGAGATCCATTGTCTCATGCGGAGCCGGCGCCGGAACCATGGATGGAGTGACATCGGCGACAACCCTTTGCCCACCTTCTCCCCCGCCCCGCGGCAGCGAAAACGCCACGGCGAAGGCAGCGGCAGCGGCGGCGGGCATGCCGATCGCCAGCGGCCACCAGCTTCCCTTCGCACCGGACACGGCGACGGGCTTGCCCGCGGCGAGCGAATCGATGGCGCCTTCCAAGGCGCGCTGGCCGCGGTCGCTGATCGCGGACGGCATCAGACGGTTGAGGGCTTTCTCCAGTTGTTCATGCGATTCCATGGCGGTCCTCCTTCATGCGGCGCAGGTCGTGCGCGAGTTGTTCGAGCGCGTAGCGGTAGCGCGACGCGGCGGTGTTCTGGGAAATGGCGAGCGCTTCGGAGATGCCCGCGAAGGTCAGGCCGCCCCAGATTTTCAGGGTGATCACTTCGCGGAGCTTCGGGCTCAGGGCCTGAACGGCCTCGCGGAGCATCAGCGCCTCCTCGTCGTCCTCCAGCGCCGGGTCCAGCCAGACATCCTGGAAGTCGTTGAGGTAGATGATCGACTCCTCGCGCTTGCGCCGGCGGCTCTCCGAGCGATGAAGATTCAGCCCGCAGAAGCGGATCGTCGAAAAAGCCAGCGGCAGATCGGGCACGCCGCCGCCCTTCTCCTGATGAAGATTCCACAGGCGGACCACGGCCTCCTGCACCAGATCCTCGGCATCCTCCCGGCTGGGCGACCAGCCGCGGGCGAACAGCAGCAGCCGCGGGCCGTGGGCGGCCAGCCACTCCTTCCATTGCGCCGATGCGTTCATCCATCGGGAAAATGCCTCCCGTGGGCCTCTTTGTCTGCAATTTCTTCGCCCCTTTACGCCGTTCTGTTTCCAGCTAGGATCCATCCATGAAACGCCGCCGACTCCTTCCTCTGCTGCTTGCGCTCCCCGGCCTTGCCTGCTGCGAACCCGAAAAAGCCATGCCACCCGACGCCAAACTCCCCGCCCCGCTCCCGAAGGTGCCCGAAGGCGCCGAAGTCATCACCCTCGGCGCCGGCTGCTTCTGGTGCATCGAGGCCGCCTACAAGCAGTTCGACGGCGTCCACTCCGCCACCTCCGGCTACATGGGCGGCACCGTCGCGAACCCGACCTACGAGCAGATCTGCGACGGCACCACCGGTCACGCCGAGGTCGTCCACGTGGTGTACGACCCCCAAAAAATCAGCACCGAAAAAATCCTCGACTGGTTCTGGAAGCTCCACGACCCGACCACCCTGAACCGCCAGGGCGCCGACATCGGCACCCAGTACCGCTCCGCCATTTTCTTCCACACCGAGGAGCAGAAAAGAATCGCCGAAGCCTCGAAGAAAGCCGCCCAGGAAAACTTCAAAGACCCCATCGTCACCGAAATCACCAAAGCGGAAACCTTCTACCCGGCCGAGAACTACCACCAGGACTACTACTTCCAGAACAAATCGAAGGGCTACTGCCGCGTGGTCATCGAACCGAAGCTGAAAAAGCTGAACCTAAAGCACTAAAAGACTCAAAATTCCAAACCTCGAACTCCACATCCCAAGCGGGGAAAAGAATCGGACCCGCTGCCTCAATTTGGCATTTGGAATTTGGGATTTGGAATTTCAACCTCCCGCCATGTCCAAATACGCCGGTGAGCAAGTTCTCGTAGTCCCTCGTTCCCTTTTCGACGACATCGGCTCCTTCCAGGGCATCCGTATCGACCGCATCGACGAGGCGCTCGATAAGCTGCTCGATGCCGAAAACCACTCCTTCATGGACCGTGCGGAGGCCGAGCTGAACCCGAATTTCAAGCAGCTCATCCCCTACTGCCTGATCCGCTGCGGCACCGCCATGCTCAACTACACCCGTGGCAAATCCGGCGGCGAGGCGCGGCTGCACGCGCTGCGTTCCGTCGGCGTCGGGGGCCACATCAATCCCATGGACACCGGCCTGGGTCGCACCGGCCCGGAAGCCTACCACGCGGCGGTCGAGCGCGAATTGAACGAGGAACTCGTCTTCGAAGTCGCCCACACCAACCGCATCGCCGCCCTGCTCAACGACGACAGCAACGATGTCGGTCGCGTGCATCTGGGCATCGTCCACGTGATCGATCTCGAAAATACCGCCGTCCACGCCCGCGAAGACGCGCTGGCCGATCTCCGATTCACCGAGCTGACGGAACTTCAGGGCCCGCTTTTCCAACACCTCGAAACCTGGTCGCAATTTGCGATCCGCGATTTCGAACTCTATGAATCGCTCGGCCGATAGGCACATCCTGCACCCCGCGTCTTTGAGGCCGGGGGAGGGATCATCGGAACGGCGGCATTTCATCGTGCGGCATCTGTCAGGCTGAGTCCCCGTTTTCCGGCTCTCCATTTTGGGAAAGATGATCCGATGGCGCTCCGCGGGACGAAAACATGCGGGATCCCGCCGCGTATTCTCCCGGTTTCCCCGAACCCATCCATGCGCCGCCTAGCCCTGTTCCTGAGCCTTGCCGCCTCTCCCCTCCCGGCGGACGACTTCCCTCCTCCTCCCGACACCCAGCCGCTCGTCATCCCTTTCCCCACCGCGGAGGAATCCCTCTCCAAACTCCACCTCCCACCCGGCTTCCAGGCCACCGTCTTCGCCTCCGAACCGGACATCAACAACCCCATCGCGTGCGCCTGGGACCAGCGAGGCCGTCTCTGGGTCGCGGAAAACTTCACCTACGGCGACCGCGACGAACGCTACAATCTCCAACTCCGCGACCGCATCGTCATCCTTGAAGACACCGACAACGACGGCATTCACGACAAGCGCAGTGTCTTCACCGACAAGCTCCGGATGCTCACCAGCATCGAGCGCGGCTTCGGCGGCGTCTGGGCGCTCTGCCCGCCGCACCTGCTTTTCATCCCCGATGCCGATGCCGACGACGTTCCCGACGGCCCACCACAAGTAGTCCTCGACGGCTTCAGCACCCAGGCCGCTTCCCGCCACACCTTCGCCAACGGCCTCAAATGGGGACCCGACGGCTGGCTTTACGGCCGCATCGGCATCAGCAGCACCAGCTACATCGGCACCCCCGGCACCCCGGAAAAAGACCGCCCCGGCACCGCCGGCGGACTCTGGCGCTACCACCCCGTACAAATGAAATTCGATATCGTCTGCGCCGGCACCACCAACCCCTGGGGCCACGACTGGGACGAGCACGGCGAACTCTTCTTCATCAACACCGTCATCGGCCACCTCTGGCACGGCATCCACGGCGCCCATTTCAAGCGCATGCACGGCCCGGACCTCAACCCCCGCGCCTACCAACTCATGGACCAGATCGCCGACCACTACCACTGGGACACCGGCGGCGCCTGGCAGGACTCCCGCGACGGCGCCGCCACCGCCGATGCTCTCGGCGGCGGCCACGCCCATGTCGGGATGACCATCTACGGCGGCCTGAACTGGCCCGCCTCCTATCGCGGCAAAGTCCTCACCCTCAACTTCGGCGGACGCCGGGTGAACGTCGAGCGCCTGGAACGCCACGGCAGCGGCTACGTCGGCAAACATGAGCCCGACATCCTCAAAACCGACGACTCCTGGTTCCGCGGCATTGAAATCACCTACGGACCCGACGGCGGCGTCTACCTGCTCGACTGGAGCGACATCGGCGAATGCCACGACGACGACGGCGTCCACCGCAACTCCGGCCGCATCTTCAAAGTCACCCACGGAACCCCCGCCAAACCGGCAGAAACGGACCTCACCCAACTCGGCGATGAAGCGCTCGTCTCCCTCCAGACCAACGACAACGAATGGCTGGTGCGCATGGCCCGCCGGGAACTGTGCGAGCGCGTTCACCGGGGCATGCGACCCGGCGCCCTCGCCAATCTCCTCTATCAACAATTCCAGACCGCCCCCACCACCGCGAAAAAACTCAACCACTGGTGGACGCTCCAACTCCTCGCCGAAACCGCCAAAGAGAACAGTCCCGCCCTCGAAGACAACCTCGTCTTCATGCTCCGGGATGCCATGGAATCCTCCGATCCCCACCTGCACTCTTGGACCGTCCGCGCCCTCAGCCTGTGGGGTCCCGGTCCCAAACACGTCGGCGGGAAATCCGGCGAAATGCTCGCCAAAATCTCCGCCCGGCACGACACCCCCGCACTCCGCCTGGCCCTCGCCTCCGCTCTCGGCACGCTTCCCTACGAGCAGCGTCCCGACCTGGCCGCCGCCCTCCTTTCCCGCGCCGAAGATGCCGGCGATCCGAACCTGCCCCTTATGTACTGGTACGGCATCATGGACCTTCCCCCCGCCGGTCTGATTCCTCTTTTCTCCGGCTGCCGGATTCCCCTCGTAAGCCAGTTCATCGCCCGGCGCTGCGCCGAGGACATCGCGACAGACCCCGGGCCGCTCGACGAACTCCTCGCACTCGCCCAACACGCCGACGCCCCGGCCGTTCTCCAGGGCATCGCCGACGCCCTCAACGGCTGGACCAAAGCTCCGAAACCCGCCGCTTGGGACGATTTCGCCGCCCGCGCCTCCGCGGACGCCCCCGCTCCCGTGCGGGACCGGATTCTCGCCCTCAATGTTCTCTTCGGCGACGGCCGGTCTCTGGACGACATCAAGCGCCTCGCCCTCGATGACGCGGCGGATATCTCCAGCCGCGCCAGTGCCCTCCGGTCCCTGATCACCGTGAAGGCGGAGGGACTTCAGGACATCTGCGAAAAACTCCTCCATGTGCGCGGCCTCGGCATCACCGCCCTGCATGGCCTTTCCTTATCCGACGATCCTGCCACTGGCCGGAAGATTTGCCGAAGTTACCCCTCCTTCTACCCCGCGGAAAAGAGTGCCGTGCTGGAAATCCTCGTCTCCCGCCGCGAATTCGCCAGAGCCCTGCTGGACCACCTCGGCCCCCGCGCCATCCCCCGGGAACACCTCACCGCCGCCCACGTCCGGCGGATCCAGGCCCTTGGCGACCCGGAACTCGACAAGCGGCTGGAACAGGTCTGGGGCACCCTCCGCGAAACCGGCGACGACAAAAAGAAACTCATGGCAGACCTCCAAGCCCGCCTCACTCCGGAAGTCCTTGCCCAAGCGAACAAATCCAACGGTCGCACCGTCTTCAATGCCATCTGCGCCTCCTGCCACAAACTCTACGGCGAAGGCGGAGCCCTCGGCCCCGATCTCACCGGCGGTGGACGCCAGGATCTCGCCTACCTCGTCGGCAACATCGTGGACCCCGGCGCCATCCTGGCGAATGACTACAAAATGACCATCCTCACCACGAAGGACGGCCGCACCCTCAGCGGCAACGTCGCCGCACGGACGGATCGAACGCTGACGCTGAAAATGATCGGCCTCGAACAAACCGTCGAGCTCAACGATATCGCCAAGGAGGAACAACTTCCAGTCTCCCTCATGCCCGAGGGCCTGCTCTCCTCCCTCGACGACGCTCAGATCCGCGATCTTTTTGCCTACCTTATCACCGACGGCCAAGTGCCACTGCCGGAGAACCGCTGAAAGCGTCCCGGATCCGGATTGAGGACCGGGTTTTTGGAGTGCGGCGATTGAAAATGGCAGGGACATCACGGAGCGCCTTGTCACCCCTCGTGCAGCTTCCGCAGGTACTCCATCCGCTCCTTGATCCGCTTTTCGAGACCGTTCTCGCCGGGATGGTAATACATCCGCCCTTCCGGCAAATACGCCTGGGGCACATAGCCCCCCTCATAATCGTGGGAATAGAGATAGCGCATCTTCTCCGCCTCCGTGCCGCTGGCCGCGGCAAGCTTCTTGCGCGTCTTGGTCCGCAAATGCTCCGGCACGGCGAGGGTACGGCCTTTCTCGACATCCGCCATCGCCTCGCCGAGCGCCGCATAGGCCGTGTTCGACTTCGGCGCGGTCGCCAGATAAACCGTGGCGTGGGCAAGCGGGATGCGTCCCTCCGGCATGCCGATGAACTCGAATGCCTGCTGCGCGGCCACGGCGACACGCAACGCATTCGAATCCGCCAGACCGATGTCCTCGCTCGCGGAAATCACCAGCCGCCGGGCGATGAAGCGCGGATCCTCCCCGGCGTGCAGCATCTTCGCCAGCCAATAGAGCGCGGCATCGGGATCGGAACCGCGGATCGACTTGATGAAGGCCGAAGCCGTGTCGTAGTGCGCGTCGCCGTCGGCATCGTACACGATCGCCTTGCGCTGGATCGACTCCTCCGCCACCGCGAGCGTGAGCCGGATCGCCCCCTCCGCCTCGGGCGGCGTCGTCAGCACCGCGAGTTCGAGCGAAGTGAGCGCCTTGCGCACGTCGCCGTCCGACATCACCGCGAGATGCTCCAGCGCCGCGGGCTCCGCTACGATATTCATCGTACCGAAACCGCGCTCCTCGTCCGCAAGCGCCCGCTGCAACACCGGCAGCAGATCCTCCGTGGAAACGGCTTCGAGCTGGAAAATCTGCGACCGGGAAACCAGCGGCGAATTGACGTAGAAATAAGGATTATGCGTCGTCGCGCCGATGAAGCGCACCGTGCCGCGCTCGATGTGCGGCAGCAGCACATCCTGCTGCGCCTTGTTGAAGCGGTGGATTTCGTCGATGAAAAGAATCGTCGTATCGCCGCGCAAATCGCGCCAGGTGCGGGCCTGGTCGATCTTGGCGCGGATTTCAGCGACATTCGACTCGACTCCGTTGAGCGCCTCGAAGCGCGAGCCCGTGGTCCGGGCGATCACGCTGGCCAGCGTCGTCTTCCCGGTGCCCGGCGGTCCGTAAAAAATCAGCGATGCGAAGCGGTCCGCCTCGATCGCACGCCGCAACAATTTCCCTTCGCCAAGGATGTGCTGCTGCCCGGCGATTTCGTCGAGCGTCCGCGGCCGCATGCGCGAGGCCAGCGGCTCGCCGTCGCGGCGCGGCTCGCCGGATGCGGGAACATCGAAGAGATCGGGCACGCGGCCAGAGTGAAGTTCCAGGGGAAAAGTTCCAAGTGCCAAGCGGGGGAACTGCTCCGCACCCGTTTCCTTGTGTCAGCAGGAACGGGCCGCATTGACGGCCTGGGAAACGCGAGGATAAATTCCCTCCGCCTCTCCCAATAAAACAAACTCGTTTTATAAATAAAACAAATTAAGGGACAGGGATACTCTTGCCCCCATTCTCCTCCGGCGACGGGGGCGTCGCCACCACCCGCTCACACCCATGAAAACCAAATCGCTTCTCGCCCTTCTCCTCGCACTGCCCGCCGCCCACGCCGAATGGAAACCCGTGGAAGGCAGGATCATGACCAGGTGGGCCAGGGAAATCACTCCCGCCAACGCCTGGGACGAGTATCCCCGCCCGTTGCTCCAACGCGAAAACTGGACCAATCTCAACGGCCTCTGGCACTACGCCATCGCCGCGAAGAACGCCGCCGAACCCGGCGAATGGGCGGGCGAAATCCTCGTGCCCTTCGCGCCGGAATCCGCGCTTTCCGGCATCGGCAAACTGATCGAACCGGACCAATCCCTCTGGTACAAACGCACCATCTCCGCTCAAAAGAACGAGGGCAAACGCACCATCCTCCACTTCGAGGCGGTCGACTATGAAACCACCGTCTGGCTCAACGGCAGGGAACTCGGCAGGCACACCGGCGCCCACACCCCTTTCTCCTTCGACATCACCGATGCGCTGAAAGACGGCGAAAACGAACTGCTCGTCCGCGTCCACGACGCCACCGGCGGCTACCAGCTCCTCGGCAAGCAGCACCTGCGCCCGCACGGCATCTGGTACACCCGCGTCTCCGGCATCTGGCAAACCGTGTGGCTGGAGGAAATCAACGCCCGCGCCATCGACGACCTCGATTTCGACTGCGACATCCTCAGCGGCATCATCTCCATCCACACCAAACTCAGCGGCCCCGAAGTCGCCGGGGAAAAGCTCCGCATCACCGCCAGTTACAAGGGCGCTCCCGCCGGCAGCGTCGAGGGCAGCGGCACGCTCTCCCTGACCATTTCCGATCCCAAGCTCTGGTCGCCCGACGAACCGAATCTCTATGACCTGCACGTCGAACTGCTCGACGGCTCCGGCAACGTCATCGACTCCGCCAAATCCTACACCGCCCTGCGCTCACTCGGCAAAGCCAGGGACAAAAACGGCAACTGGCGCTTCACCCTCAACGGCAAATCCATCTTCCACTGGGGCCCGCTCGACCAGGGCTGGTGGCCCGACGGCCTCCTCACCCCGCCGTCGGACGCGGCGATGCGCTACGACATCGAGTACCTGAAAGCCGCCGGCTTCAACATGATCCGCAAGCACATCAAGGTCGAGCCACGCCGCTACTACTACCACTGCGACCGCCTCGGCATGCTACTCTGGCAGGACCAGGTCAGCATGGGCTACGGCCCCGACACCGAACCGAAAGGCTCCAACCCGCGCTGGACCCGCATGGCCCCGAACCCGCCGGAAGGCGAGTGGCCGGACGATGCCCACGAACAGTTCGTCCTCGAATACAAGCGCATGGTCGATCATCTGCGAGACCATCCCTGCATCGTCGTCTGGTCGCCCTTCAACGAAGCCTGGGGCCAGCACCGCAGCATGGAAGTCGGCAAAATGGCCGTGGACTACGACAAGAGCCGCCCCGTCAACATCGCTTCCGGCGGCAACTTCTGGCCCGTGGGCGATATTGCCGACGAGCACGCCTACCCCGACCCCGCCTTCCCGCTCGGCGACAAGCGCTTCGACGACTACGTGAAAGTCGTCGGTGAGTTCGGCGGCCACGGCTGGCCCGTCAAGGGCCACCTGTGGGATGCCGAAAAGGAAAACTGGGGTTACGGCGGTCTCCCGCAGTCGCTCGACGAATGGAAGCAGCGCTACATCAAATCCCTCAACGTCCTGCGCGGCCTGCGCCGCCAGGGCATCGCCGCCGGCGTCTACACCCAGACCACCGACGTCGAGGGCGAAATCAACGGCCTGCTCACCTACGATCGCATCGAAAAAGTCCCCGCCTCCTGGCTCAAGCCGCTGCACGACCAGCTCCTCGCCACCCCCGACGCCGCCGCCTACGCCCCCATCGCCGCCACCTCCGAAAACGAAGCCCAAACCTGGAGCTACACGGTCGAAGCGCCCGCCGCAGGATGGGAAAGGCCGGACTTCGACGACTCCTCATGGAAGGACGGCAAAGCCGGCTTCGGCACGCACCACACGCCGAACACCAAAGTCGCCACCGAATGGAACGACACCGAGATCTGGCTGCGCCGTGAGTTCGAGGTCTCCTCTGAACCGAAAGGCAACCTGGTGCTCCGCATCTTCCACGACGAGGACGCAACCGTCTTCCTCAACGGCGCGGAAATCGCGAAGCTCACCGGCTACACCAGCGGCTACATCCTCGTCGACCTCCGCGAAAAAGCCTCCGCCCTCAAGCAAGGCCGCAACGTCCTGGCCATTCACGTCAAGCAAACGCAGGGCGGCCAATACATCGACGCCGGTTTGCTGGATGAGACGATTCTCGACTAGAGCCAATAAGGAGTGTCGACGCTCCGTCGACGCGATGTTGACGAAATGTCCGCGCTCCTTGTATCAGCGCGCCGCCATGATCCCGTCGCAGATCGCCTGCGCCGCCGCCTGCTGATAGGCTGCGGTGCGGCAGCGCGCCCGCTCCCCCGGGTGACTGATGAAACCGCACTCCACCAGCACCGCCGGACAGCGCGTCTGCACCAGCACCGTGAAACCCTTCCGCTTGATCCCCCGGTTGATCGTGCCCACCCGCGGGGCCAAGCGCTTCTGGATCGCCGCCGCGAATGGCCGGCCGGCCGCTCCCCAATAAAACGTCTCCGCTCCGCGGTACTTCGGCGAGGGACAGGCATTGAAATGGATGCTCACGAAAACCGCATTGCGCTGGCGGTTCGCGATCGCCACCCGGGTAGGCAGGGAAACGAACGCATCGCTGCGCCGCGTCATCACCGTCCGCATCCCTCGCCGCTTCAGCAGCGCCTCGGTCCGCTGGGCCACCTGCAGCGCCAGATGCGACTCCCGCACTCCGCCCCAATACGCCCCCTTGTCCCGCCCTCCATGACCGGCGTCGATCACCACCGTCGTAATCCGCGCCTCCGCCGCAACCAGCAACCCGATGAGCAGGACCGCCAGCCCCCATCCGGAAAGATGCCGTGGACGATTCAGCGAAAACATGTGCCGAATCTAAATAATCAGTAAAACTTAATCAAACTTTTTTAAAAATTTCAGACATCCCCGGCATCCTCGCGCATGGGTTCCTCCGCCTCGATCTCCTTCTGCACCCGCGGCGACAGGAAAGGCCGCACCGCCAGCCCATAGATCAAATAGGCGCTGAAAAGCACCGCCGGCATGATGTAGTGGTAGCGCACCGTGACGATCAGCAACACCGCAGCTCCCACGATCAGCAGCGGCGTCCCGCGCGTGCGCCAGCCGACTTTCTTGAAGCTCGGATACCGCACGTCGCTGACCATCAGGAACGAAAGCCCCAGCATCGCCCCCGCCAGCACGAACCTCCACGCGCCGAGATCGCGGTCCGTTTCGTTGAAATAAATGATCAGGTAGGTAAGCGACGAAATGAACCCCGCCGCCATCGGGATGGGCAGCCCGCGGAAATCGTTGTCGGAGCGCACCGTCTTGGGCAGCGCCGCCAGACAATTGAAGCGCGCCAGCCGGATCGCCCCGCACAGCACATAGATGCAGGCCAGCCCCCAGCCGAAATTGTCGAGCGGGAAGAGCACCGCCTTCGCCATCAACATCGACGGCGCCATGCCGAAGGAAATGATGTCCGCCAGCGAATCGAACTCCCGGCCGAAAGGCGATTCCTGCCCGCCGAGCCGCGCCAGCCGGCCATCCAGCAAATCGAAAACACAGGACGCGAAGATCAGCAGGATCGCCCGCTCGTAGTAGGGCTGCGCTGCGGCGAAATCGTAGCCCGCCGACGTCGTCGCCACCAGGATGCCGTGGAAAATCGTCAGCACCGCGAAGAACCCGCAGGCCAGATTGCCGGCCGTCATCAGATTCGGCAGCAAATAGATCTTCGGTTCGTCTGGATCGCTCGAGCGGAACATGCGGGCGGCAAGCTGCCCCAAAAATCCCGCCCGAAACAGTGGAAAATCCCGCCCCCGCCGCCTAGCGTCCGCCCATGGACTCCGCCGACCTCGGCACCGGCACCCCCATGGGCACGATCATGGACGCCCTCCCCGGGGCGCGGCGCGCGCTTTTCTCCCGCTACCACCTCGGCGGCTGCCAGAGCTGCGGCTTCTCCAACGATGAAACCCTCGCTGAGCTCTGCGCCCGCTCCGGCGGCATCGATCCGCAGGAAGCCCTCGCCCATCTCCTCGCAAGCCACGCCCACGACGAGGCGATGCTGCTTTCCCCCGCGGATCTGAGAGCCGCGCTCGATGCCCCTGCTCCGCCCCTGCTCCTCGACACCCGCACCCGCGAGGAGCACGAGGCGGTGAAAATCCCCGGCTCTCTCTTCCTCGAGCAGGAACTCCAGCAACAGCTCTTCGCCGGCGATCCCGGACGGGGCATCGTCCTCTACGACCATACCGGCCGTCATGCGCTCGACACCTGCGCCTGGTTCCTCGGCCACGGCCTGAAAGACACCAAAGTCCTCCGCGGCGGCATCGACGCCTGGAGCCGCGAAATCGACCCCTCCCTCCCGCGCTATCGCCTGGAAGTCGGCGATTAGCCCGCAACGGGAACGTGGAACCACACGGTGTCCTTGAACGCGGTACCTTCCCCGCACCGACCCACTCATTGCCTTTACTTCCCCGGGGCAGCACCCATGTTAGGGATTCGCATGGTGAAAATCTCCTCATGCCTGCGACTTGCCCCATGGCTGGCAGGCATCGCCGGGTTGCTGCTCGGCGTGGCCGCCCGGGGAATTTTCCGGGAACCCGCGCCTGAAACGTCATCCGGCGCCCGGCGGCCGGATGTCGCTCCTTCCGCGCAAAACCGGCCGCCCGCAACCTCCGCGGCCATGCGCAATGGACCGGTGACACGCTTGCTGCGCGAACTTTCCGGTGCGTCGGCGGAACAGTGCGAGGAACTCGTCCGCGCCCATCTGGAGTCGCCCGAAAGCGGCCGCGGGATCGAGCTGGAAGCGATCTTCCGGCGCTGGATGACCCTCGAAGCGCCGGAGCGGATTCTGGAACGCTTTCCCGACGAAAACAGCAGCGCATGGAGAGCCGAATTCTCCGCCGCCTTCTTCCGCGCCTGGGCCGCCTTCGACGAAGCCGTCGCGATGGACGCTTCCCGGCACCGCGGGCGTTTCGCCGCGGCCCAGGCTCTGTTCGCGATCGAGAACGGATACCCCGGTTTCACGGATTACCTCTCCCGCGGCATGCTGTCTTTGTCCTCCGAATCGAAAGCCCGTCTGGCGCTGACCGCTCTGGGCCGGGACCGGCCGGAGATCGCCTGCGGCATCGCCGCGGCGAATCTCGCGGCAGGGGAAAAAGCGAGCGGGATCGAAGCCGTGGCGCGGGGATGGGCGGGCGACGATCCGCAGGCCGCCTTCGACTGGCTCCGGTCGTTGCAGCTCGATGGCGTGAACCTGACCAAGGCATTCGACGCGGTGTTCGGCGAGTGGATGAAGCGCGACCTGCCCGCCGCGCAGGCGGCTTTCGAATTGTCCGGCCTGAAGTCCCTGCCGGGCAGATCCACGGGGATTTTCGGACGGCCCCGCGACGCGGGAAGTCAGCTTCGACTGGCGCTGGAAAGCACTCCTTTCATGAATGCCGCCGCGCTGTATCACCACCTGTCGGAAAGCGACATCGACTGGGAAAAGGCGAACTTCATCCTGCCAAGCGTCGAGCACGACGGCTGGCGCCCGGTGGATCCCGCCTCGGCTGCGGAGGAGATCGCAAAGCTGCCGCCGGGAGAGCCCCGGGATTATCTGATGGGGTGCATCAGCCACCTGTGGCTGACCTATGACCGGGACGCCGCGCTGGACTTCGCGGAGAGGCACGGCATCCGCTCGCAGCACCTCGATCGCGTGCGCGGCGAGCCGGACGAGGAAATGCGCCGGACCGCTCGCGAAGCGCCGGAGGAAACCTTCGCGGCCTTGTTCGACACGTCGGAAAACGCCCCGGACGACCTCGTGCGCGACCATCTCTACGATCTCGCACTGGAGTGGTCGGCCCGCGACCCGGAGGCCTCCGCGGAGTGGCTGTTGACCCAACCCGTGCCCGAGGGATGGGGCGCGGGGGGCGCTGATGCCCAGCGCACGATGCTTTTCCAGAACGCACTGGGCTTCCACTGGGCGCGGCAGGATGCGGCGTCCGCCCTCCTCTGGCTGGAATCGCTGCCGGGGGAAGACCCCGCGCTCCGGGCGAAGGCGTGGAGGGCGATGGAACATTATGTGACCGTCTATAGCCCGGATCTCTCCTTCGCCATGTCCGCCGCCTTGCTGGAAGAAGAGAGCCGCTCCGCTTTTCTGGAAAAACAGTTGAATGAAGTCCGCAACCGGATCGGCCACGGCGCGGCGCTGGAGCTTTTGAAAAATCCGGACCTCTCCGCGGCGGAAAGCGCCGCACTCGCCGAAGTCCTGCGAAACCCGGTCCCGGAAACCCAGCGATGAAAACGTCCACCCTTGCGGGATTCACTGCGCTGGCCGGCTTTGCCATCGGTACGGCCCTGCCCTTTCCCGGCGGCAGCCGCCCACGTGAAACCGCGGCGGAAGCGCCGCGCCGCATGGTCGCGACGGAACGGCCGTGGACGGCGGCGCGGCTTGCTCCGGGCGACCGCATGGCCGGTCTCGCCGAAAAGGCCGCGAGCCTCGATGCCGCGGAGTGGCCGGCTTTCTTCCGCGCGCAGCTCGGCTCCCCGGAGTTCTCCCGGCTCGCGGCCCGGCTATGGGCGGAAAGCGATCCGGCCGGGTTCTGGCGCTGGCTGCGGGAGGAGCGGGATGCCTTGCTGCTGGACCGTTTCGCCGAGGATTTGCTGCACGCCTGGGCGCAGGACGAGCCCGATGCCGCGATGGCCGCCGTGTTGGAGATCACCGATGGAAAGACCGGGGACCTGCTGCGCCGCAGGGTGGTCGACACGGTGCTCGCCCGCGATCTGGCGAAAGGCTTGGAACTCGCGGCGCAAGCCGGCGATTTCAACCGCTTCGGCTGGGGGCCGCGGGATTGGATGAAGACCGATCCCGGAGCGGCGGTGCGGGGACTTGCGGAACTGCCCGCCCACAGCGACTATCACCGCTTTCTCGACTATGCCCTGCCGATCTGGGTGGAGAGCGATCCCCACGCCGCGCTGGAGTGGATGAAAACCGCCCGCCCCCTCAAAGGGGACGAATGGCTGGTTGGAGGCTTCAAAGCGGCGGCGAAAGCCGATCCGCAGGCCGCCCTCGCCGCCGCCCGCTCGCTGGAGGACCCGGACGATCGCGAAACGGCCATCGGCGGCGTATTGGCGGGCGGCACCCTGACCGCAAGCGCGCTGGGTGAAGTGTTGGGAAAGCTTTCGCTCGACGCCCGCGCCCGCTTCGCACCGGATATGATCCGCGCTCTGCCACGGGAAAGCCCGGAGGACTTCGCGGTCGCGGCGGAAGTCGTCGAAATCGCGCCGGCGAACCGGAACGTGGCGACGGCGGTGGAAAACCTCGCCCGCGAGTGGGCCACGCGGGATTGGCAGGGAAGCTGGGAATGGGCCGCGTCACTGACGGATGCCGAGCGCTCCCGCCGCGCCTTGGCGTCGGTGGCTCGCGCCGCGGAACGGGAGCAAGTCCTCTCCCTGGCCAGCGAAGTGGCCCGGCTGCCGGCGTCTTCGCTTTCCGACGACCTTTTCCGCCATCTGCTCCAGAGACTTCCCGAAGAAGAACGCGCTGCCTGGATCCGCAGCCTGCCCGCCGACCGGGCCACCTGGGCGGAAACCGCCGCAGGAGGGGAAAGGGAATAAAACTGAAACAGTTGAGGGATTGAGAATCACCAATCGCTTCTTCATTCCGGCAGCGTCTCTTTCTCCCCTAGGTGCCGCGGTCTCGTCCCCAGCACCCTCACGTCCAGCCACATCTTCACCCGCGCCCCGATCTCGCGCTTCTTCGTCTTCCATCCACCTTGCCCCTCCACGTCGCGGGCGTTGTAGCCGGTGTATTTCATCCCGTTCGCCTTCGCCAGATAGGCCGCTCGCTCGTTCTGGAAGCGCTGGGAAATGAACACCACTTCGTCCACGCCGAAGACCTCCTTCGCCCGCACAACCGAGTCCAAAGTACGAAGCCCGGCGTAGTCGCAGACGATCCGGTCGGCCGGCACCCCGCGCCCGATCAGGGCCCGGCGCATCTTCCGCGGCTCGTTGTAGTTGTGCTCCCGGTTGTCCCCGGAAACGATGATCAGCCGCAACCGGCCGCTTTTCCACAATTCCTCGGCGGCGTCGATCCGGTAGCGGAAATACAGATTCTCCCTTCCCTGGAAACGATCGTCGCAACCGAAAACCAGCCCGATGCTGTTTTCCGGGATCGCCTCGGGACCGTCGTGAAGCTTCCCCCGCCCGGCGAGCACCGCAGCGAAATTGGTCCAGGCAACGAAGCCTGCACCCAGCAAAATCACCGACAGAACCGCGAAAAGGATCCGCCGCAGCCAGCGCAGCCACGCGTTTTTCCGCTTCCCTGCCGTCACGCCTTGATCTCCTGCGGTTTCTTTTTCGTCCACGACACCATCGCCTTCATCGCCTCGACGAAACGGCTGCCGATCGGCTCTTCAGGCGCGACCACCCGCAGGCGGCCGGGATTTTCGTCGCCGATCACCACCTCGCGCGCCCGGCCGGCCAGTTCGCCGTCCACTTGCAGCGGCACCTCGCGGTCGGCCGTCACCCGGATGCTGCGCGCCTGCATGTATGTCACGGTGGAATTCCCGATCTCCATGTTCCCCAGCGCCAGCCCGCGCAACGAATCGAGCACCAACTTGTAGCCCGCCTCCTTGAAGACGAGCACATCGAGCATGCGGTCCTGATTGTCCGCCTTGTGGAAAAGCTTGAACTGCCCGCCATACAGCGCGCCGTTGCCCGCCAGCACCGCCACGCCCTCCTCGCGGCGGCCGTCGGCGCAGACCACCTCCATCCGCGGCGGCTTCTCGCCGAGCACCTTCACCGCGGCGAGCAGATAGGCCAGCGGACCGAGCATCTTCTTAGTCTCCCAGGCCGTCTCCTCGATCACCATCGCGTCGAAACCCACGCCCGCCATCTGCACGAAGGGCGCGCCGTTCGCCTCGAAAAGATCGATCTCGCGCACCCGGCCCTCCTCGATCACCTCGAAGGCCCGCGGCAGATCATCGAAGGGAATGCCCAACTCGCGCGCGAACACATTCATCGTCCCTGCGGGCAAAACGCCCAGCGCCGTGTCCGATCCCGCCAGGCCCTGCACCACCGCATTGAGCGTACCGTCCCCGCCGGCCGCGATCACGATCGGCTCGCCGTTCCGGGCGAACATCGCCGCGGTCTCCCGCGCCTCCTCCGCGCTGCCGGTGGCGTAGAGCGCGAAGCGGGTTGCATGCTCCATCAGGAAACGCAGCGCCTTGCGCCCCCGCTGGCTGCGGGCCTTCGGGTTGAAAATGAGCGGATAGCGCCGCGGGCGGGTCACATCTCGAATTGAACCCGGCCCGCTCCCGCCCGCAAGTCCGGATGAGCCGCCCGCCGGCGATTGGACGTGCCGGGAAACCGCGGATCTGTTAGCGTTTCCCGCAGCGCTCCCAATGAAATCCTTCTCCTCCGTCTTCGCCGCCTTTCTGGAGAATCGCGCCAGCCGCACGAATTTCAGGACGCTGCTGCGGCTGCTCCTCGTTCTCGTCTCCCTTATCGCCGTTTACAGCGCGCTTTTCCACATCCTGATGGAGCGCGAAGGCCGGGAATACAGCGGGATCACCGGACTCTACTGGACCCTCACCGTGATGACCACGCTGGGCTTCGGCGACATCACCTTCACCAGCGACGCCGGGAAAATCTTCTCCGTGGTCGTGCTCGTCAGCGGCGTGATGTTCCTGCTCATCATCCTTCCCTTCACCTTCATCGAATTCTTCTACGCGCCGTGGATGCGCGCGCAGGCTTCGGCCCGCACTCCGCGGCGGCTGCCGGAAGACACGCGGCGGCACGTGATCCTCACCGCCTATGACCCCATCGCCATGGCGCTGGTGCCGATGCTCGAAAAATACGGCCACACCTATGTCATCCTCTGCCCCCAGGCGTCCGAGGCCCTGGAACTCTATGAGCAGGGCCTGAGGGCGGCCGTCGGCGACCTCGACGATCCGGAAACCTACGAATCCATGCGCCTGCGCCGCGCCGCGATGCTCGTCGCCACCCGCTCCGACGTGATCAACACCAACATCACCTTCACCGCCCGCGAACTGAACGAAAAGGTGCCGATTGTCGCCACCGCCTCCTCCGACGCCGCACGCGACGTGCTGGAGCTCGCTGGCGCCACCCTGGTCCTGCGCCTGGAACAAATGATGGGCCAGGCGCTCGCTAGGCGCGTCGCCGGCAAAGATGCCTCCGCCCACCTCATCGGCCGGGCGGACAGCCTGATCGTCGCCGAAGCGAACGCGGCGGGTACGGAACTGGAAGGGCTCACCCTGGCGAACTCCGGCATCCGCCCGCGCACCGGCCTCAGCGTGATCGGCCTGTGGGACCGCGGCCGCCTGCACACGGCCGATCCCCACACCCTCATCCGACGCCAGACCGTGCTCGTGCTGGCGGGCACCGAAGAACAGATCGATCGCTACAACCAGACCTTCAGCCGCCGGGAGGAAGCGCGCTCGCACGTCATCATCGTCGGCGGCGGGCGCGTCGGCCGCATCACCAGCAGGACATTGCGGGAAGCCGGCTTCGAGCCGGCCATCATCGAAAAAAACGCCGCCCGGGTGGCGGAGCATCCCGAAGCCATCATTGGCGACGCGACCCATATGGAGACGCTCAAAGCGGCCAACGCCCGCGAAGCAGCCACCATCATCATCACCCCGCACGACGACGACGTGAACATCTCGCTCACGATTTTCTTCCGCCGCCTGCGGCCGAACGTCCAGATCATCTCCCGCTGCACGCTCGACCGGAACGTAAGTACCCTGCACCGCGCCGGCGCCGACCTGGTGCTCTCCTCCGCCTCGATGGGTGCGAACACCATCTTCAACCTGCTGCGCAAGTCCGACAACCTCCTGCTCGCGGAGGGCGTCTGCCTCTTCCCCTCCCCCGTGCCGGACTGCATGAAAGGCCGGCGCCTCGCCGACTGCGCCGTCCGCAGCGAGACCGGATGCACGGTCATCGCCGTGGAAACCGACGGCGAACAGGTGGTGAACCCCGGACCGGACACGATCCTGCCGGAAGGCGGCAGGCTGCTGCTCACCGGCACCCTCGAAGCGGAGGAAAAATTCCTGAAAAAATTCAAACCCGACCTCGCGCCCCAGGCCCTGCGGCGGCACTGGCGGAGAAAGCGCTCCGGGTAATCACACGCTCTCCACCTTCACCGATCTCCCCTCCCGGATGGAGCGGTAGATCGCTTCGATGGCGAGGAGATCCTTGAGCCCTTCGACACCGGAAATGTCGAAAAGCCCGCCTTCGAGAATCGCCTTCGAAAACGCATCCATCTCCACCGCGAAGTGATCGGTGGCGGGAAATTCGATCTTCACCTCCGGTCTGCTGGTCCAGCCCTTCAAACCGTCGTAGCTGTAGGCGGGATCCATGCCGAATCTGCCGCGCTGGCAGATCGCGGTGAAGAAGTTCGGGCCGTTGAAGGCATACGTGGTCATCACCGATGCGAGCACGCCGGAGGGAAACCTCATCGACCAGGAAATCGTCTCGTCCACCTCGGCGAACTTCACGGAATCGGTCTTGGTCTCCTGCGCGACGATTTCCACGGGTTCCTCTCCCGTGAGATAGCGGCATGCCTGGAGAGCGTAGATGCCGACATCCATCAGCGCGCCGCCGCCCGCGAGATCCTTGCGCAGCCGCCACTGCGCCGGATCGCCGATCTGGAAGCCGAAACCGGCCTCGATGAATTTCAGATCCCCGAAAACCTTTTCGCGCGCCAGCCGCATGCACTTCATGTGATGGGGCTCGAGCTGGCAGCGGTAGCCGACGCCGAGCTGTTTGCCGGCTTCCTTCACCGCGGCCATCATGCGCCGGCACTCCTCCGCCGTGTTGGCCAGCGGCTTTTCGCAGAAGACATGCTTGCCGGCCTTCGCCGCGCGGATCGTGAATTCCTCATGCATGGAATTCGGCAGCACGATGTACACGACATCGACCTCGGGATTCTCCGCGATCCTGTCGAAAGTCTCGTAATCGTACACGTGGCTGTCGGGGATGCCGTGTTTCTTCTTCCACTCCTCCGCCTTCGCAGGAGTGCCGGTGACGATCGCGCTGAGCCTGCAATGCTCCGTCTTCGAAAACGCCGGGGCGAGCTGATGCGTGCTGAGCGAGCCGAGCCCGACCAGCGCCCAGCCGAGCTTCTTCCCGCCCTCATCCTGGGCGAGGGCGCGGGTGGAAACGGCGGCCGCGGCGGCTCCGAGTGTGGCGAGGAATGGACGACGTTGCATGGGCTTTTCAGAGATCTTTGGTCTGGAACGTGTTGTTGGGGTCGAAGGTATCGCTTTGCAGTCCTTTCTTGAACCAGCGTATGCGTTGCGCCGATGTGCCGTGGGTGAAAGAATCCGGCACCACGTGGCCCTGCGCCTGTTTCTGGAGGGTATCGTCGCCGATCGCCTGCGCGGCGGTGAGCGCCTCTTCGAGATCGCCTTCCTCCAGGAAATCGAACTTCTGCTGCCCCTTGCGCGCCCACATGCCGGCGAGGAAATCGGCCTGGAGTTCGAGACGCACGGATAACTCGTTCGCCTCCGCCTTGCCCACCCTTTGCTGCGCTTGGTGGATCTGCGACGAAATCCCGAGCAGGTTCTGCACGTGATGGCCGACCTCGTGGGCGATGACATAAGCCTGGGCGAAATCCCCCGGCGCGCCGAAGCGCTGGTGAAGCTCGCGGAAGAATGTCAGGTCGATGTATACGGTACGGTCGGCCGGACAGTAGAACGGCCCCACCTGGGAACCGGCGAAACCGCAGCCGCTCCGCACTCCGCCGGAGAAAAGGACCAGCTTCGGCTCCTGGTAGGTTTTGCCCATGCGGGCGAATTCCTCATGCCAGACATCCTCGGTCGTGCCGAGCACCGCCTTGACGAAAGCCACGGCCCGCTCATCTTCGGGCGAAGACGGCGACTCGACCGCCGGCCCGGAACCGCCGGTCTGCTGGAGGAACTGCATCGGATCGCCGCCGAGCAGCACGATCACCACCAGCAGCACCAAAGTCCCAAGCCCGCCGCCCAGCGCGACTCCCCGCCCGCCGCCCATCCCCCTGCGGTCCTCGACATTCTCGCTCCTCCGTCTGCCTTCCCAGCGCATGACAGGGACTGTGAACGGACCTTCGCCGCTTCTCAATCCCGAAACGTTGCGTGCCGGAAGGTAGATCGGAAAAACGGGGAGCGCACACCGGTGTGCGCTTCCCAAAGAAAAATACCTCAATCGCCCCTGGAATCATCGATCGCCTTGTGGACGACCGCGCCAATCACCGCTCCGATCATCGGAGCCACCCAGAACAGCCAGAGTTGCGAAAGCGCCGCGCCGCCGGCAAAGACCGCCACCCCCGTGCTGCGCGCCGGGTTCACCGAAGTATTCGTAACCGGAATGCTGACGAGATGGATCAGTGTCAACCCCAGCCCGATCGCCAGCGGAGCGAATCCTGCCGGGGCTTTCTTCGAAGTCGCTCCGAGAATGATCAGTAGGAACATCGCCGTCATCACCACCTCGGTCACCAGGCAGGAAGTGAGCCCATAGTTCCCCGGCGAATGCTCGCCGAAGCCGTTGGAAGCAAAACCGCCGGTCTCAAATCCCGGCTTTCCGCTGGCGATCACATACAACACCCCGCCCGCAGCCAGCGCACCAAGCACCTGAGCGACGATGTAGGGTAGAAGCTGACTCGATGGAAAACGCCCCGCCGCGCAGAGCCCGATCGAAACCGCCGGATTCAGATGACATCCCGAAATGTGACCGATGGCATACGCCATGGTCAGCACCGTGAGACCGAAGGCGAAGGATACGCCGACCAGCCCGATGCCCACCTCAGGAAAAGCGGCCGCAATTACCGCGCTTCCGCAGCCTCCCAGCACCAGCCAGAAGGTCCCGATGAATTCCGCCCCGTATTTTTTCGTGTTCATGACAGTGGATGCCCCTATGGGCGGCTATCACGCTGTCACTGAAGCTCGCCGCATGTCAATCTCCGGAGCGTGTCAGGGCGATCCATACGCATTGGCATATATTGCGGCGTATGTCGTCCCGGCCCCGGATGGCGATTGGGTTAAGGGCGGATGAGCCATCCGCCCCGCCCCAGACCCATCAATACGGCACGGCGATGTCGCGGAAACCCGCCATCTCGACCTGTCCGGATCTGGGATTCTCGAACAGCACCTGGAGCACCCGCTTGCTCCCCGGGTGGGGCCATACCTGAGCGCCGATCCGCTGGGGCTGGTTGTTCCGGATCGCCCAAGCCACCATGCCCGAAGAATTGTTCGCCCCCACCGGCGGATCTTCGATGACTTTGGTTTCCCCGCTCCTGAAATCGAAATTCTGCTTTTCCAACTGGATGCGCACGGGAAGCGGGCTCAGGTTCAGAATTTTCAGCGATCCCCGGGGAAACACTCTCATCTGGTCTTCAATCACGAGCACCCGGTTGGGCGGGTCGCCCGGCCGGCTGCTTCCCGGCAGGAACATGAAAACGCCCGACTTGAGATTCGCCGGCAGCGAAACCCTTGCGACGAGATCGGCGGCCGATTTCGCGCTGGCGGGGTCCGATTTGGTGGTGAAGACCAGCGACGTTCCCTTCACCGGCACGATATCCACTTCGTGATTGAGATAATTTTTCACCGCCACCTTCACGCCCGCTTCGTTCGAAGACGGATCGTGGGCAAATACTTCGGTCAAAGGCTTTTCGAGTTGGAAAGCGAGGCCGCGAATCCGGAGACCGGGCTGCTCGTCTTCAGGCTGTTGGGCATTCACCGCCGGCGCGGCGATCAGAATGGCCGCACTCAGCCAGTGCAGGATGGATTTCATGGATGAACTTTATTTCAGACTTCCTCCGGTGACAACCAGCGGAACGAGGTGATCGAGAATTTGCGGCCGAAACGCTTGTTGGCTTCCATGCGGAGTTCGCTGGTCCGCAGTTCCGGATCGTCCGAAGGATCGAGATACTCCGGCATACGCTGGACGATGGCTTCGCACCACGCCTTCGCCAGCACCTCGCCATCGTTGTTGCGGGATTCGCCGTAGGCGCGGATGCGGAAGGTATCGCCGCGTACCGTGATCACGGGAGCGAGCGCCATCAGCAAGTCGCCCTGGGTAAGCATCGAGGGCGCCCCTTCGCCCGACAACCCTTCACGGGCCGCGGGTGCGGCGATCCCTGCCAACGCTTCCGGCGTGGCGGCTCCAGCGATCAACTTCGAGTCCTGTTGGTGGAAGGGATCGTTGATGCGCGACTTCTCGATCGCGGTCTCCAGCAAACCCTTCAGGACGTGCAGACCGCCGCTGGAACCGAGCCGGCGGTTGACGAACTCGCCCATGGTCAGAGACGGGGCCTTGTCTTGGGAACCGCGGGCGCGGATCTCCTCGACCACCGCCTCGGCGAGCCGGACAATCTGTTCGTCAGTCAAAGCGCGGAATCCCGCCCAGCGGACCTGGCCCTGGACATCGATGGTCGCACTCCCGGACGCTTCGGCGTCCCCAGCGATCGGGAATCCGGCGCGGGGGAAGGCGGTCTTGTCCTTCGGCGACAGGCCGGCCTTGCCCCAGCCGAGCAGTTCCGCCTCGCGCAGCGAGGAGAGCATGGCCTTCCACGCTTCCACCGAATCCGAATTCACGTTAAAGGGCCCGTCGATCGCCAAACTGGAGGCGATCCGGCGGCTGAATTCGGTGGCACCAAGCGAATCGAAGCTGTTGGCCTGCTCCTCGGACGAGCCCCGGCCAAGCAACACCGGCACAAAACGCGCGTTGAGCAGCCGCTCTTCGCTGTTGAAAAAGCTCCGCAGCAACTGGCCGCGGCTCCGACCCGGCAACAGCCCCGCATCGTAGCTCGCCGCGGTGGAGAAGAAGTAGCGGTCCCACAGCGCGTCGTTGAGCAGGTACGAATGGTCGAGCATCAGACCTCCGGTGGCAGCCGGCGAAGGGCGGGTGACCGCATCGGTCGGGATCAGCGGATGCGCGCGGGAATTGCCGAACGGGTGAGTCACGCGGGGCAGGTTCGAACCCGAGACGAGATTGGCCGGGATCAGGTCGCCCAGGCTGGCCGCGGGCACCAGCGGCACACGGAACATCGGGACATTCGACACGCCGCGGTTGGAGGTCAAGCTGGCTCCATAGAAACCCCGGTTGCTGCCTGGCTCCATCTCAATGCCGGGGAAGACGTTGAAATCGGCGACCTCGTCGACGCGAATGTCATAGGAATCCAACGCATTGCCGACCCGCATGGAATCCTGCTCGGCCCCCTCGATCACCGGGTGGTTGTGCAGCCACGGCATCGAGTTGTCGCGCTGATCGATGGTCGTCTTGGCGGCCATCGTCAGAATCGCGAAGGGGCTCTTGCCTCCGGGGGTGGCATCCCCCGGTGCCTGAAGCAGGTCGCCGACCCGGAATGTGCGCTGGATGATCGGGCTCGTGGAGTTGGCGCTGAGTTCCACCGAGGGATCCGCGAAACGGAAACGGTAGGAACGCAGAATATCCCGCGTAGGGTCGGGCTGCGATCCGGCCAGCAGATCCACCGTGAAATCGGGCACGTTGGGAGTGGTCACCGTGCGGCCAGGCTTCGCACTGACGGAGAAATTCTCGTTCAGTCTGATGGCCAGCCAGCCGCCGTTCATGCCGTGTTGTCTCTCGAAATCGTAGCGGGTGGCCTCCGGCCGGGAACTGTAGCTGAGGTGATCGGTCTGGAGCCCCGCCCGGGGGTCCCAACCCGGTACGGACTCCACACCGTACTGACCGTTTCCTGAAGGGCTGCGGGGGTCTTTGTTGCCGAAATCCCGTCCGGCATCCCAGTCGAAGAAGGTGCCCGGCGTATAGCCGCCCTGGGTTTCCACCCCCCAGGTCCAGCCGGTTTGGACGCGGGGCGCTAAAACCTTCACCTCGCCCGGTTCCAAACGGAGTCTTCCGCTCATGCCATTGGCATTCCCCGCGCCAAGGACCAGCGTGAATGTGCGGCGGGCATTGGGATTGCGTTCGTTCGCGATCTGGAAGCGCGCCAGGCCATGGAAGCCGTTGCCATTTGGCTGCGAGAATTCGTCTCGAAGCCAGTCGTTGTTTTTCTTGAAGCCGAAAACGACCGGCGGATCCCATACGCGCACGCGCAGCCGCTGGAGCTCGATCGCAATATCGTACGGATTGTACAGCGTGACCACGGGGTCGTATACCAGATGCGGACAGGCGTAGTTGTTGTTCCCTCCCCCATGCTGGTTGAAAAAGTTCACACGGTCCCCGATGTGCGCATGGTGGGTAACCACCGAAAACATGATCTGCAGTTTCGCGATCACCGGCATCAGCCGTTCCGAGGCGGGCGCGGGCGTGATTCCCACCCCGCGGGCATCCGGGCGCAGATCGGCAGTGGTCGGCCGCACCACCGGCGTGCCGGACGACGCCAACTGGACCTTGCGATAGAGTTGATAGTGGCTGCGCAAGTATTCCCAAGTGGGCGCCGACGGATCGGAAATCCCCTGATACGGCGTAAGCGAATCCATTACATTCGCGAGATTGTCGCTCGATTCGAAGGCCGCGGTCAGGTCGGTCTTCAAACCTCCCTCGGCGACGTTCGCGAGAAGGCCGAGCGAATACGGGGTGACATCATGCTGGTAGGAAAGCACCTGCCGGGCGTTCTGGCCGCCAATCGCCACCACTGCACTGTCGAGGGAAACGAGCTTCTCGACATCGCCCAGCGAATCCAGCGAAAGACTGGAATCGATCGCCTCCGGGTAGGCGCGCGCGGGAGCGATGCGGCGCGCCAGACGCTCCCCGTCACTCCTCACTTCCTGCTCCGGCAGGCGGATGGGCGCCTTCTGACTTTCGTCCATCACCGCCCATGCGAAAGCCCCCGGCCGATTGGTGTCGAGACCCAACGGCACCTTGGTCGCTCTGAGCCCCTGCTGGTCCGGCAAACCCAGCTTGCTGGGATTCAACATCCAGACCGGCTCCGACAGGGAAGTGTTGGGCAGATTCAGGTTCTTCGCCTCCACCGGACTCCGGGTGGAAACCAGCCAGCCTTCGAAGCGCCCCGACTTGTCACCGTAGTCTCGTCCCGTGTGATCGGGATCTCCTCCCCCCGCGCTCCAGCGCCAGCTCTTCCAAGCTCCGGTCAGATTCGCCTCGGATGCGCCGGAGCCCGCGATCGAAGACGCCCGCGCCGACACGCGCTGGTCGGGACCGAGCGAGGACTGCAACTCCCCCAGGGCAAGCGTCAGTGCGAGGCGCGCATTCGCCTGCGCCTCCGCTCTCGCTTCGCCCGCGGTGCCTGTCCTCAGAGCGACCGAGGAAAGACCGAGCAGTCCGACGACCAGAACGGTCAGCAGCACCATGAGGGTAAGCGAAACCACCAACGCGAAGCCATCGCTGCGATGGGGGCGTTTGGGTTGGCCCTGAATCTTGGGTTTCATATCGCTATTCTTTGTGGTTACTTTGAAAATACCTGAATTGTCTCTCGACGCAACGACCCCGGAGCTTTCTCTGGGGCTTCATTCTTGGATTTCTTGATCGGGAGTCTGGGAAAGGCTCTCTCTAGGGTTCCGGGAGAAACCTAGCACCGAAGGGCAGGAGCGCTTGTATCGAAGAGCTGTGCATGTGTATGAAAACGTCTCCTTGGAAAATTTCCAGCCGTGCGAAATATCCGCCCGGACCTCATCTCGCGGGAAACGCCTCCACCTCGGCTCCGGAAAACTCCGGAAGAAGCCGGTTCTTGAGGACGAAAACCTGGGATTTTCGGGATCTTCATGGATTTGGGTTTTTCCGCGGGCGAATGTCCCGACCGCCCTGCACGGAACACCTCTTCGTTCGCAAAATCAATCGGATTTGGCCAATCAAAAATACCACATGGCAAACACCAACCACGGAACAACCCGCCATTTCGGAACGAGTCGTCGAAATCCCTCAATCATTCTACGAAATCCGGCATTTTTGCGACATCACCGCCTTTCGCGGGATCCGGTGAAAAATTTTCACTTTTTTCCGCCCCATCAGCCCCGCGGAGCCGCCGGAATTTCCGGCGTCGCCAGATAAACCGTCGGGTCCGCCAGCCCCGCGAGCAGGAATGCCTCTCGCCGCTCCACGCAGGTCCCGCAGGTTCCGCAATGAATTTCTCCGCCCTTGTAGCAGGACCAGGTCTCCGCGAAGTCGATGCCCAACTCCCCGCCGCGCCGGGCGATGGCCGCCTTGTCCATCGTGATGAACGGCCGCAGCAGCCGGATGCGCGCGTACGTCCCCTCCTCCATCGCCGCCGCCATGCCCTGCATGAATGCCTCCCGGCAATCCGGATAAATCGCATGATCTCCCGAATGTGCGGCGATCGCCAGGGCCTCCGCTCCGATGCTTTCGGCGAACCCGCAAGCCACCGCCAGCATGATGCCATTGCGGAAGGGCACCACCGTGCGCTTCATGTTCTCCTCCGCATAGTGCCCGTCGGGAATCTCCCCGCCGCTTCTCAGCAGATCGGAGGCGAAACACTCGTTCACGAAAGCCAGATCGATCGTCCGCTGCGGCACCCCCGCGCGCTCCGCATGGAGCTTCGCGAAGGGAATCTCCCGCGCATTATGCTTCGACCCGTAGTCAAAGGACAAAGCCGCCGCCACCTCCCCCTCGCGAAGCATGTGGTGAAACACCGTCACCGAATCCATCCCCCCGCTGAGCAACACCACCGTTTTCATCGAAGCTTCAAATTTCAAATCCCACGCCAAGCGCCATTCCCGCCGGTCACTGATCACCGATCACCCGGCACTCCTCCGGCCACCTCGCCTCCGCCGTGAGCTGGATGCCCCCGCGCGGCGAGAACTTCCCGTTCACCGTGATCTCCACCGGCTGCATCGCGGCGACCAGATCGTCGAGGATGCGGTTGACGATTTCCTCGTTGAAAGCCGGCAGATTGCGGAAGGAGGCCATGTAGAATTTCAGCGACTTCGTCTCCACGCAACGCTCGCCCGGCACATAGCGAATGACGATGTGCGCCGTGTCCGGCTGCCCCGTCACCGGGCAGAGCGAAGAAAACTCCGGACAATCGAGCGTGATCCAGAACCGGCGGCCGGGCCGACAATTCGGGAACGTCTCCAGCTTCGCCTCCTCCGGCGAGGCGGGCAGGCGGTTTTCGGAACGGCCGAGCAAGGTCAGATCGGAATGCTTCACAGGCGGAAGATGGCCGCCGCGCGGGCATTTGTCGATTGCCGCGACGACCGCCTGGGGTGGAGCAACCCTTGACCTCCCGCTCTTCAATACGGACGCTGTCCCGCCCATGGCATCCGCCCTCACCTTCAGCCCGGTCGATGAAATCATCGCCGAAATCGCAGCCGGCAGGCTCGTGATCGTCGCCGACGACCCCGACCGTGAAAATGAAGCGGACCTGATCGGCGCCGCGGCTCTTTGCACGCCTGAAACGATCTCCTTCATGGCTGTCCACGCCCGCGGCCTCATCTGCGCCCCGATCACTGTCGAGCGCGCCGAAGAACTCGACCTCCCCCCCATGACCCGGCGCAACCGCGAAGTGCAGCGCACCGCCTTCACCGTCTCCGTCGACGCCGCCGAAGGCATCACCACCGGCATCTCCTCCTCCGACCGCGCCCGCACCGTGAAACTACTCGCCGATCCTTCCGCCGGCGCGCACGACTTCGTGCAGCCCGGCCACATCTTCCCGATTCAGGCCCGCCCCGGCGGTGTCCTGCGCCGCGCCGGCCACACCGAGGCCGCCGTCGATCTCGCCCGCCTCGCCGGCCAGCCGCCCGCCGGCGTCATCTGCGAAATCATGCACGATGACGGCACCATGGCCCGGGTCGGCGATCTCGGCGATTTCCAGCAAAAGCACGGCCTCAAAGCCTGCACCATCGCCCAGATCATCGAGTGGCGCCGCCGCTCCGAAAAGCTCGTCGTCCGCGAGGAGACCATCAAGCTCCCCACCGACCACGGCGAATTCGACTGCCACCTCTATCGCGTCGAAACCGATGGTTCCCACCACCTCGCCCTCTCCCGCGGCGCCATCGATCCGGCGAAGCCGGTCATCGTCCGCGTCCACTCCGAATGCCTCACCGGCGACGTCTTCCACTCCCAGCGCTGCGACTGCGGCGGCCAGCTCGATGCCGCCCTGGAACACATCGCCAGGGAAGGCGGCGTGCTGCTTTACCTCCGCCAGGAAGGTCGCGGCATCGGCCTCGCCGCGAAAATTCACGCCTACAAGCTCCAGGAACAGGGCTACGACACCGTCGAAGCCAACGAAAAACTCGGCTTCGCCTCCGACCTCCGCGACTACGGCATGGGTGCGCAGATTCTCCACGATCTCGGCGTCCGCCGCATCCGCCTGCTGACGAACAATCCGAAAAAAGTCGTCGGCCTCGAAGGCTACAGTCTGGAAATCGTCGAGCAACTGCCCATCCGCCTCCCCGCCAACCCGCACAACACCCGCTACCTCGACACCAAGCGCGACCGCATGGGTCATCGCTTGTAGCGGAATGGTTGCGTCCATTCCGCCGAAGCACGGGAAAAAGCCAACCCCACCCCCCTCCCGCGGAACGGCGCAGTCGTCCCGCCACCCCGATTTCCTCTATTCCGCCATTGCCTCTCCGCGCGCGGCGCTCCATATCGCCCCCATGTCCACGGCGCTGCCGCCCAAACCCCGCATCATCGGAGCCCGCCAGCGGGTCTGCATCATCGCGTCGAAGTACAACGAACAATTCACCGACTCCCTCGTCGAAAACGCCGTCGAGGAACTAGGCGAATTGATGCCCCAAGCGCGTGTCGACGTCATCCGCGTCCCCGGCGCGTTCGAAATCCCCGCCACCGTCGCCCTCGTACTCGACCGCGGCGACAACCCCTCCTGCGTGATCGCCCTCGGCCTCATCCTCAAAGGTGCGACCGCCCACGCCGACCTCATCGCCAACTCCGTCACTCTCGCTCTCCAGGACCTCGCGGTGAAGCACAAGCTGCCCCTCATCCACGAAGTCCTGCTCGTCGAGGACGAAAAACAGGCCTACGCCCGCTGCATCGGCGCCAAGCTCAATCGCGGCCGCGAAGCCGCCCGCGCCGCCGCCTCCATGGTCGACGTCTTCGGCGAGATCGAGCGCTCCATGCCCCGCCTTTCCAACTCCCGCTGAAATGGTCAGCCGCCGTCAGATCCGCGAAGCCGTCGTCCAGTTCCTCTATTGTTCCGACCTCGAAGGCGGGGCCGATCCCGCGTCGCTGCGCGAACCCTTCTGGCAATTCGTCACCGAATCCGACCGCCGCGCCCTGCTGCTCGCCACCTGGAAGACCGTCCACCATCTCAGCCTCGGCCGCGAGGCCCGCCACGTCGAATTCCTCAAGCGCCTGCCCGCCGCCGGAGCCATCCTGCGCGCCCGCCCCGAGCTGGAACAAAGCGCCGCCCTGCTCGACCGCATCGCCGATCTCGAAGACAAGTGGACCGGCCAGCTCGTCACCCTTTCCCGCATCCCCACCGACGACCACGACGATGCCGTGAGCCGCCGCTTCGAGCCCGCCCTCGCCGAACTCTTCCGCATCGACCGCGAACTCTCCGCCGCCCGCCGCCGCTTTCTCGAGGCGCTGGAAGACCTCCCCGCCCTGAAGGCCCAGCTCGACCCCATCGCCGGCGCCCTCCGCCGCTTGGAGCGCATCTCCGAGCGCCTGCGCATGGTCGAGGAGCCGGAAAAATTCCCCGAACACGTCGAACTCGCCAAAATCCGCGAATCCAAGGCCGCCATCGCCGCCCTGCGCAGGGAAACCGACATCCTCGCCGACGGGATCCTCCGCGAAAAGGACGATATCGACGAACGGCTCGCCGGCATCGTCGAACACTTCTCGCCCGAGCGCATCGATCCCATCGACCGCGCCATCCTGCGCCTCGCCTCCTGGGAAATTCTCCACGCCCCGGAAGTCCCCGCCCCCGTCGCCATCAACGAAGCGATCGAACTCGCCAAACGCTTCGGCACCACCGACTCCGGCCGCTTCGTCAACGGGATCCTCGACCGCATCGCAAAAGAAGCGGAGCGCCACGCCGCATCGTAGCGGAGCGGCCGCGCCGTTCCGATAGGGTGAGCCGCCTCACCGCTTCCAAGACCGCGGAAATTTTCCCATCCCCCCGCCGCGCTTCATCTGCTAGACAACGGTCGCTCCGCCGATGTCACGCTACCCTACCCGCTTCCAGATCCGCACGCTGTGGAACGCTGCCACCGGCGTTTCCATCCTGGTTCTCGGCGCCCTGCTCGTCGGCCTGATCTGGCTGGTCGGGAAGGTTTTCGGCTTCCTCCAGCCGGTGCTTGTCCCGCTGGCGGTCGCTGCGATCACCGCCTACCTGCTCGATCCGATCGTGCGAATCTTCCAAAAACGCGGCTTCTCCCGCCGCTGGGCGGTGGTCTCGGTCTTCGCCAGCTTCACGCTCGTGGCATCGGGCCTGGTGGCGGTCATGATTCCCTTGGTCGGCGGCCAGATTCACGAGTTCCAGCAGCAGCGGCAGGCCCTCACCGCAAACAATGCCGGTAAAACCGACGCCGGTCAGAAACCGCAGGAAGAGACGGAACCCGCCTCATCCGAAAACCCTCCCGTCGACGCCCGGAACGAAAGCGGAGAAGACGCCGATCAAGCTGGCGCCAATCAGGAACAACAGGAAACGGCGGAGTCATCCTCCTCCGAAGACGCGCCTATCGAGAGCAACCCCGCCGCCACCAAAAAACCCATCGACGAAAAGATCGTCGATCTCCTCATCGACACCCGGAACCGCAACGAATGGGCCAAGCCCTTCATCGACCCTCTCCTCAGCCCCCCCAGCTCTCCGGATTCGGACGCGCCGAAAGCCACGCTGACGGCCGAACTCGACGACGCCTACGAGAACAAAACTCGCATCGATCCGCCCATCGTCCTCCGCAACACCGAACTCTGGGCGCAGGGCACCCACTACCTCGACGAAATCTTCTCCTGGATCAAAGGCGGCGCGGGCAAGATTCTCGGCTTCCTCGGCCTCGCCCTCGGCTTCGTGATGGTGCCGATTTACCTTTATTACATTCTCAACGAAAGCGCCGCCATCAAGGAGCACTGGCACGAATACGTCCCACTCAAAGCCTCCCGCTTCAAAACCGAACTCGTCGAGACCCTCACCGAAATCAACCGTTATCTGATCTCCTTCTTCCGCGGCCAGGTACTCGTTGCCTTCATCGACGGGATGCTCGTCGGCGTCGCCCTCACCATCTTCCGCCTGCCGCTCGGCCTGCCCATCGGCATTCTCATGGCCGTGCTCGGGATCATCCCCTACATCGGCAACATCATCACTCTCATCCCCGCCTGCCTGCTCGCCTGGTTCCATTTCAGCGTGCCGGAAAACCAGCACATCCTCGGCTCCAACCCCTGGACCTACGTTGGCGCCGTGGTGGCGATCTTTATCATCGTCCAGCAGATCAACTCACTCCTCACCGCACCCCAGATCGTCGGCGATTCCGTCGGCCTGCATCCGATGACGGTCATCTTCTCGATGCTCTTCTGGTCGCTCATCCTCGGCGGCTTCGTCGGCGCCCTGCTCGCCGTGCCGCTCACCGCCGCGGTGAAAGTGCTCTTCCGCCGCTACATCTGGGAGCGCCGCATGAAGGAGGACGAACCGCACGAACGCGACGACGGCCCCGAAGAATGGCAGCCCTCGGCCCCGTGAACTCTGCCGTCCGCATCCCGCTTTGACGACCGGGCCGCCCGGTTGCATGCTCCCGGCGGACGTGAGCTTTTCCCGGCATTTCCCCGACATCATGGCGCGACGCACCCCGCTTCTGCGCCGCTTCGAGAAACTCATCGCCCCTTCTGGCAAGCGGGAGCTGGAGGCGCTCGCCCGCGAAAGCCAGCGGCTCTCCCGCGCCCACTTCGGCCGCACCATGCGGCTCTTCGCCCCCCTCTACCTTTCCAACGAATGCGTGAACAACTGCGCCTACTGCGGTTTCTCGCGCGACAATCCGATCCTGCGGACCACCCTCACCGTCGACCAGACGGTCCGCGAAGCGCGGCACCTGCACGGCCTCGGCTTCCGCAATCTCCTGCTCGTCGCCGGCGAGCACCCGAAATTCGTCTCCGAAGGCTACCTCCAGAACTGCCTCGACGCCCTGAAGGACTTCATCCCCACCCTCGGCATCGAAGTCGGCCCGATGGAGGACGACCAATACGCCGAAATCGTTCGCCACGGAGCCGAGGGCCTTGTCGTCTACCAGGAAACCTACCACCGAGAGACCTACGCCAAACTCCACACCGCCGGGCCGAAAAAGAACTTCGACTGGCGGCTCGACTGCCCGGAGCGCGCCTACGCCGGCGGCTTCCGGCGCATCGGCATCGGCGCGCTTTTCGGCCTGGCCGATTGGCGCTACGAAGCCATCGCGCTGGCCGCCCACCTCGAATACCTGCTCAAACGCTGCTGGAAGGCCCAATTCACCGTCGCCTTCCCCCGCATGCGGCCCTACGCGGGAAATTACCAGTACGAGCCGGATGCCGCCCTCTTCCTTTCCGACCGCGCGCTCGTTCAGCTCGTCTGCGCGTTCCGCATCTGCTTCCCGCAGGTAGGCATCGTCCTCTCCACCCGTGAGCCTGCTCCACTGCGCGACGCTCTGGCGCCTCTCGGCATCACCCACATGTCCGCCGGCGCCCGCACCGAACCGGGCGGCTACACCGGCGCCGGCCACGACGACCTGCACCTCACCGTCAGGGGCCGCCGCGTGGAACTCGAACAAAGCACAGGCTGCGAAAAAGCGACCGAGCAATTCCAAATCCACGACACCCGCTCCGCCGCCCAAGTCGCCGCCATGCTGAAATCCAAACAACTCGATCCCGTCTGGAAAGACTGGGACGCCGCCATCCTTGCCGACTCCTGAATCATGACCCTTCGCATCAACGGCGAATCCCGCTCTTTCGAGAACCCATCGCTCACCGTCGGTTCCCTGCTCGACACCCTCGGCCTCGGCGGCAAGCCCGTGGTCGTCGAGCTGGATCGCGAAGCGGTCTTCCCCGCCGACTATCCCCGCACCGAGGTGCTCGACGGCGCCAGCCTCGAAATCGTGGTCATCGCCGCGGGGGGCTAGTCCCGCCGCAGCCTCTCGCTTGCTTTCCCGGCCGTTTCCTGTCTTTTCCTGTCCTCATCATGAAGCGCCGCCATTTCCTCGCCACCGGCTCCCTCGCCACACTGCCCTTCGCCGCACGCGCCGAAGAAACGCTACTGGCTCCTGCCGCCCGGCCGAACCGGATCGGCGTCTCCTCCTACTCGTTCTGGGGTTTCCAGCGCGAGGACCTGCGCCCGATCGACATCGGCCTCGACCACGCGGCGCGGATGGGCTTCGACGGCTTCGAGATCCTCCAGCGCCAGCTCGCCTCCACCGACAATGCCGCGCTCCAGAAGATCAAGCGCCACGCTTTCCTCCTCGGCCTCGACCTCATGGGCTACTCCACCCACCAGGGTTTCCTCTCCCCCGATGCCGAAAGGCGCGAAGCGCAGGTCAAGCACACCATCGAATGCATCGAGCAGGCCTACGCCCTCGGCATCCCGACCATGCGCGTCAACTCCGGCACCTGGGGCACATCGAAAGACTTCAACGACCTGATGGCCAAGCGCGGTGTCGAAGAGCCCGTGGAAGGCTACACCGAGGAAGACGCCTATGGCTGGGTCATCGCCGCCTATGAGAAAATCGTCCCCGTCGCCGAAAAATGCGGTGTCACCCTCGGCCTCGAAAACCACTGGGGCCTCGGCGTCACCGCGGAGGGCGTCAAGCGGGTCGTCGATACCGTGGACTCCCCGTGGCTGCGCGTCACTCTCGACACCGGCAATTTCCTCGAAGACCCCTACGACCGTCTCGCCAAGCTCGCGCCCGACACGGTGCTGCTCCAGGCCAAGACCTACTTCGGCGGCGGTGTGTGGTACACGCTCGATCTCGACTATCCGCGCATCGCGAAGATCATGAAGGACGCCGGCTTCACCGGCTACGTGTCGCTGGAGTTCGAGGGGAAGGAACACCCGCTCACCGCGATCCCCAAGAGCCTCGACCTGCTGCGCAAGGCATTTGGAGTGGCGGCTTGAAGCCGCCATTCCCCCCTTCATGGCGGCAGACATGCCGCCACCCCCTTCAGGGCTGCGTGACCTTGAGGCGCAGGAAGCCCTTGCCAGTGAGCCCTTCGGAAGCGTCGAGTGTGAAGATGTGGTATTCCCAATCGGTACCGGCGAGACTTGGCAGGCCGGTCGCGGCGGGAGCATCGTCGAAAGGACCGGCGCTGGAAACCGCCGCGCCGGGGAAATTCAGATCGAGCGAGCCCTCGACGGTGTAAACGATGCCATCCACCGTGGCGTTCGCGTTTTCGAAGACGGCCCCGGCGCGCACGGCGGCGACGAGCTTGAGCCGGGAGTCCTCGATGAGCGAGGCGATCAGCCCGTGGTCGGAGCCGTCGTCGGGATTTCCGCGAAGGGCGAATTCGAGAATGTTGGGCGTGCCGTCGAAGTCCGGATCATCGTCCGGGCCGCGGAGATGTTCCGGAATTTCCGGGAAGTTGGCGGCCATCCAGTCGTCGAAGGCACCGCCCGGTCCGGTCGCGGAAACGACCTGGATTTTGCCCTCGCCGGTGATCGCGCCATCGGTGTTGTCCTCGCCGTAGATCCCCTCGGGCTTGGGCTCACCGCCGATGAGCAGGGCGGCGACGATGCTGGTGCCGGGATTGGGAAGATGCAGTTCCGCGCCCTCGGCGATGAAAACCGTGGACGTATCGGCGAGGGTATCACTGGAACCCAGAACCAGCGTGCCCCCACCGATCGTCGTGTTGCCGGTGTAGGTGTTTCCTCCGGCGAAAGTCACCGTGCCGCCGCCATTTTTGACCACCGTCAGGACTCCCGTGGCGGTATCGCCGACGACTCCCGAAAATTCCACGTCGCCCTCGCCGCCCACGTTCAGCGTCTTGCTCGCGCCAAGGGGGTTCACCGCTCCGGCGATGGTGAGCTTTCCTTCGTCCGAATACACGCCGTAGGCAAGGCCGCCCGTGTTCCAGGTCAGCGTGCCGGTGAGGACGTTGTCGCCATCGGTGTTCAGGAACTGCTCGCCGGAATTCCGTGCCTGGATGTTGATGTTTTCGGCGACGCTGATCCCACCGCCGAGCGCGAGACGGCCGCCGGCGGTCTGGATGGTGGTGCCTGTGCCGGTGCTGCCGAGGGCCTCGCCATGGCGGATCTCCAGCGTGCCTCCGGAAATGGTTGTGGCCGCTCCGTAGGTGTTGGCGTTGCTGAGAATCAGCGTGCCGTTCCCTGTCTTGGCGATGCCGCCGTTGACGTTGGTGAGCACGCCGCTGAGTTCCGCCGAATCCCCGCCCAACCCGGCATCGACCCGGATGGTGCGCACCGCGTTCAGGGCGAAGCCGTTGGTCAGCGTGACCTTGTGCGTCGCATTCGGCGAGCCGAAGATCAGGGCGCTGCTGCCGAAGGGGCCGCTGATCGACCAGTTGAGCGCCGCGCCATCGTTGAGGGTGACTTCCAGGTCGCCGTCCACCGCGGCGAATCCGCCGCCGAGGCCGCCGGCCGACTGCGCCAGCCACTGCACCTGCCCGCTGGCGCCGCCGAGCGTCCGGGCGAAGACGCCGCTGGCTTCCAGCACGCCGCCGCGGAAGGTCAGGTTGCTGTCCGGGCTGAGAGCGGCGGTATCGCTTCCCACATGGAGCGATCCGCCCGCGACGATGGTGGGACCGCTGTAGGTGTTTTCGCCGGAAAGGATCAGGGTGTTCGCACCGAATTTGGCCAGGCCGAGCGAGGAAGAGCCGCCGGCCAGGTCGGAGATGGAAGTGTCGTATTCGAAGCCCTCCCACCAATCCGCGTTGGTGGTGTCGAGACCGATGATGGAGCCGTTCAGGAAGCCGCCGCTCTCGTCGTCCAGCGAGGCCAGCAGGTCGTCGATGTCTTCGGCGGTAAATTCATCCCAGCCGCCGACGTTGAAGGCGAGCGTGGCCCCCGGAGAGACGATGATGCTTTCCCCTGTCCACTCCTCTTCCTCTCCGCCGTACAGCGCCTCCGGTCTGGAGAATTGCAGAGCGCCCGCAAGCACGTCGGTCACGCCGGTGTAGGTATTCACGCCATCGAGGATGATTCTGCCGTTGTTGCGCTTCTGAAGGCCGTCGGAACCGGAAATCGCCGCATGGATCGTCAGGGTGGCGGCCGTGTTGTTATTGGCGACGTAGGCGGTCACTCCGCTCAGCTCCAGCGAGGCGTCGTCGATGCTGTCGATGATGTACGATCCGGTCTGTCCGCTGCTCATGGAAACCGCGAACAGGGTGATGGTCTCCCTCAGCGTGATCGCGCCGCCCGCGGCGGGATTCGTGTAGCCGTTGCCCGAGACATTGCCGATGAAGGCGGTGTTGCCCGCTCCGTTGACCCACGGAATGTTCGGCGACCCGCCCGCGGAGGAGGTCCAGTTGGTGTCCGTGGTGTCCCAGTAGCCGCTGCCGTTCTGGTTCTGGGCGGTTTCGGGGTCCGCATCCCAGAAAAAGCTCTGGGCGTGGAGGACGGGCGTTCCAAGAAGCAGGGCGGCGGCGCCTGCGGTGACGGCATTCATGGGCTTGCGGGTGGGTTTCATCATGCTGGCGATTGGATTCTGTCTGGTTCGAGGAGGTTTGATGGGTAGGGACAAGCGCCCGCTTGTCCGCCGAAGAAAGGGTGGGGCTCACCGCAGCGATACTTCGCTGTCACGTCTCGCGGCGGCGGCGCAGCAGGGCGAGCAAGCCGGTCCCGCCAAGCAGAACGACGGCTGGCTCGGGCACGGCCATCAGGACAATATCGTTGCCTCCGGTAAGGCTGCCGCTGCCGCTGTCCCCGAAATAGCTGATGAGGAATGCCTGTCCGCCGAGGGTGTAGGTGCCTCCATCGACCGGCGCGTTGCTGAAAACTCCGTCGATGGCATCGCCTCCGTCATTAACGAGGACGAAGAACAATTCTCCGGCGGTGGGCGTGTAACTCATGGTCACGGAAAGTAAGCCCGCCAGGGTGACGCTCCCCGAAACCTGGAGCCGATCATATCCGGCGCCGGGGGTGATGCCGTCGATTTCGATGCCCAAAGTGGAGAACTCTTCGAAAGAAATGTCGCCCGCGCTCAGAATGCCCGTACTGCCGCCCGGCGCGACGATGCCGCCTCCCGCCACGGTGATGCCGCCGGCGATGGCGCCGGAGCCGCCCAGGATCCCGCCGGAAGAAACGCTCACGGCGCTATTGCCGAGCGATCCGTCGACCAACAGCGTGCCTTCGTTGACGGTGGTGGTACCGGTGTAGGTGCTGTCGCCCGCAAGAATCAGCGAGCCTTCGCCGCCCTTGGTAAGGGAGAGAATGCCGGAAACGGTGTTCCCGATGGCTCCGGTGAATTCCACATCTCCGGCGCCGCCGACATGGAGATCTTTGCTGGCGCCCGCCGGATTGACATCGCCGCCAATGGTCAGCTTTCCGGCATCCGAACGCACGCCGTAGTTGATCCCGCCCGTGCTCCAGTTCAGGGCACCGGTCAGGGCATTGTCGCCGCTGACGTTCACCAGGTGATCGCCGAAGCTGCCGCCGGAAGCGCCCCGGGCATTGAGCGTGATATTTTCGGCGACGCTGATATCGTTGATGAGTTCCAGACGGCCGGCATTTTCCCCGCCGCCGAGGATGGTGGCGGCCGTAGTAGTGCCCAGCGCCGCCCCGTTCGAAATACGCACGGCGCCTTGCTGGATGGTGAGCGTGCTGTCCCAAGGGTTGCTTCCATGTGTGCCGCCGTTGAGAAACAGCGTGCCGGTGCCGGTTTTCGTGATGGGAAAATTGCCGGTGCCCGAAGTCGCATTATTGATCGGTGCATGGATCGCGAGGTCACCCGAACCCGTGACGGTGAGGCTGCGCGTTCCTCCCCCGCCTCTCAGAAATTCGTCCTGAATCACCACACCATGGGTCGAGTTGTTCTCGAAGATATGCGAAGTATTGGCGCTTCTTCCGCCGATCTGGATTGAGGAGAACGAGACGGCTCCGGCGCCCGCCGCGATCGTGATGCCCTGAACGCGGGCGATGCCCCCGGAAATGGCGAGGTTGCCGGTTTGAGTCGCGGTGACATCGACGATGACGCCCGCCGTACCGGCTCCGCTGTTCAACGGTCCGGCAAGTGAGAGGTTTCCCGCAACGCTTCCGTCCCAGCGTGCGGTGTCGCTGGAGTTGGCTGCGCTTGTGCCGGTCGGCACGCCGTCCGGGTTCCAGTTGTCGGCAAGATTGAGAGCGGTTCCCGAACCGTCGGGGCCGCCATCCCAAACAAAAGTCTGCTGCGCGGCGGCCGGAGCGGCGATGATCGCGCCGGCGAGTGCGGCGCGGAGAGCAAATCCATTCCCTGGGGCAGTATGGAAGCGAGTGCGGAAGGGTTTCATGATTGGGCTTTTCAATGGGTTATCCTCAGCGTGTCGACGAATCGGGGAAACGTCTATTGGCCGATCGGCCAATCGGATTCCCCGGAATGAATGAAATCTGTCATACAAATCATGCAGCGAAGTGGGATTGATCTCTCAAGACGGATGACTCCTAAGGGCGGGTGATGCGCAGCCTCATGTACATCCTCGGGTTCGCCCCGGTCGGGATTTTCGCCCGGATCGTCAGGGCCGTGCCGTCATCTGTTAGAACCTGCTCGACCACTCCGTCCTCGTGCCATATCAGAAGATCAGTGGACCATAGCGGCCGCACCGTGATGTCGGTGGCGCTTTTCAGACGCGTGTAGGTGATCGAGAAATGCCCCTCGTCCGCTGCGGCCGCGATGCCGATGCCATTGGCCGCGAGGGGGGACGTGCCGAGCGCGTATTCGACCAGGTTCGGGATGCCGTCCTTGTCGGGGTCGGCGTCGTCGCCCGAAATATCGGGATCGTCCCACTTTTCGCCGAAGTGCGTTTCCCGCCAGATCCGCATGGGCGGTGCCGAGGGAGTCCAGACAAGGTTCACAACCCCGCCCGTCTGCCGGAGGGAAAAGGCCCCGTATTCCACCGCCGGACGCCCTGCCGCATCGCTGCCGGGACTGCCGAGGACGAAAGCGCCTTCGATGGATGCCGCATCCAGCAGCGTCCAGGTCCGCTCCTGCCGCCAGAATGCGTCGGTGAAATCCACGGTGCTGCCCGCGGAGTCGAGCGCCATGTCGATGCGGGCCCCGTCCGCGACGGACACTCCGGCGGCGTTCACCCTATCGAAGCTTCCCGCGGTATCGGTGTTTCCCGTGAGCTCCCATATCAGGCGCGATGTCGCACCATAGGAAAGCGGAGCGGTGAAAGTCTGGATGCCGGGCGCATGCCTGCCGTGGATCGCGGTGGCCGCACCGATCGTCCCGCTGCCGGATAGGGTTCCTCCCGCTCCCACCGTCACGCCGCCGGTCGCGGCGAGCGTGCCGTCCACCGCAAGTGTGCCGCCAGTGACAGCGGTTGCTCCGTTGTATGCCGGCGTGCCGGAAAGTGTCAGCGTTCCCGCACCCGTTTTGGAAATGGCGAGGGTTCCGCCCGTGTTGCCGAGGGCACCGGAGATTTCCACATCGCCGTCGCCGCTCACGTGCAGGGTTTTGCTTGCGCTGCTGTTCACCATGGTCACGGGACCGCCAAGGGTCAGCTTGCCCGCCTCCGAGCAGAAGAAGTAATCATTGCCGCCGGTCTGGAGCGTCAGCGCACCGGTCAGCACATTGTCGCCGCTTTCGTTGACGAGATGCTCGCCGGCATTCCGGCCATGGATGGCGAGGGGTTCGGCGACCGAAATCCCTCCGGCGAGGGCCAGTCTTCCGCCGCCGCTGGAGATGGTGGTGCCGCCGGCGATTCCTCCCAGGGCGCTGCCGTGGGCGATCCTCAGCGTGCCGCCGGTGATGCCCGTCGCGCCGCTGTAGGTACTGGCTCCGGCGAGAACGAGCGTGCCGGCGCCCGCCTTGGCAAGGCCGCCTGCGCCGCCGATGTTCCCCGCGACCATCAGCTCCGCGTCGCCATTGCCCCGGAATTCGGTCGTGGATGAAAGTGTGACGGGGGTTTCCAGGCGGTATGTCAGCCCGGAGCCCGCGGCGCTCAGATCGACCACCGGAGCCCTGCCGCCTCCGGTCCTGAAATCGAGCGGGCCGCCGGTGATGCGCACCGTGCCCGTCGCATCCTCCGGACCGGCTCCGGAAAGGAGCAGCGAATTGAGACGGAAGGGAGATGCCACATTGTTATGGGAAACGATCGTGGCCGCCGGAATCGCGGCGTCCACGAAGTATGCGATGTTGGTCGAGTCTCCGCTCTGCGGCGCGCTGCCGCCGATCCAGTTCCCGCCCGCGGACCAATCGAGCGCCGATGCCGTGCCCGTGGCGTTCCAGGCCGTCGCGGGCGGAACATTGCCGCGATACCCTGAGGCGATGCCGCTGAAGGGGCTCTCCCCGCCCTCGTTCACCGCCTTCGCCCAGTAGTAATACCGGACGGAATAGACGGCGGTGGTGTCGTTGAAGGAGGTGCCGGTGACGGGAGTGACCGTGATCTTTCCCGCCGTGGCGCTGTTGCTGACGGTATTGCGCCAGAGCTCGTAGCCCGCGGCGCCGGCCGAGCCATTCCAGCCGAGCTGCACCCGGTCTTCGTGGCTGCCGTCGGTGGCCCACAGGCCGGTGGGCGCGGGCGGCGCGGATACGGGCGCGCGGAAACCCGTGTCGGCCGCGCTGAAAGGGCCGGCTCCGGCATCGTCCAGCGCCCGGACCCAGTAGTGGTATGTCACACCGTGAGCGGCATCGTAATCGTTCCAGAGGGTTCCCATGATCGCATTGGCATTCAGCCTCACGGCGCTTGCGGTGTCGCCGGTCGTATTACGCCAGATCTCGTAGTTGGTGGCCGCGGCCACGCTGTTCCAGGTGACCGCCACCCTGTCGCCGTGGACACCGTCGGTGGCGGACACCCCGCCGGGTGCGGTAGGCGCATCTTTGGAAACGACCGTGACGGTGCTCTCCGAGGTATTTCCCGCCGTGTCGTATGCCCGGCAGACGATGGTATAGCTCGCGCCGGCTCCGGACAGGACAGGCCAGAAATACTGATAAGGGGCGAGATTCTCGGTATGGCGCAGCGTGCCGTTGATGCGGTATTCGATCTTCTGAATGCCCGACTTGTCCGAGGCGGAGGTGTATATTTCGACGGTCGCACCGGCCCGCACCACATTGAAGAGCGGTTTGTCGATGGAGACGAAAGGACCCATCGTGTCCGTCGCCCTGGCGTCGTTGAGCAGAGGGCGGATGGGGCTTTCCGCGATCGAGCCGTATTTGTTGTCGCTGTAGTAGGACAGACCGATGCTTTCGCGGTAGGCTTCCAGCACGTCCGGCGATGAATCGATCCGCCAGTTGTTCCCGTCCGGATTGTTGCCGTTGAAATACACCCACGCCTTGATCTCCGGCCTGTGGTCCTTGAGATAGCTCTTCATCGCCGTGCGGAACCATTGCGCCTTCGAGCCGGCGGGAACTCCGGATTTGTCATTGTCCCTGTGGCAGCCCGTTTCGCCGATCATGATCGGCTTGCCGGGAGCGATATTGAGAAGCTGAGTCAGGGTGGGAGCCGCCCGGGCGGAGAAATGCCCCCAGTTGTTGGTGATGCGGTTGTAGGCGTCCGTCGAAGTCCAGTCCACGTAGTTGTCGCCCGGATAGAGTCCGGGGAGCGGGACGGAGCCGGAGTAAACCGTATTGGGGCACCAGACCCAGGTGACATTCGTCACGCCATTGCGGGTGAAGATGTCGCGGACGTGCCTCCACGCGGCGACGTACTGGCCGGAGGTATTGCCGTTCACGCCCTCGCACCATGGGTACCAGCTGCCGTTCATCTCGTGGGCAAAGCGCAGGAAGAAGGGATGTCCCCAGGCCTTGGCCGCGAGCGCCCAGTTCCGGATGTAGTTGTCGAAATCACCGTTGATGATGTTGGCCAGGCGGTAGTGCGAATCCGCGCGATGCCCCTGCGGCTGCCACGAAACCATCGGCATCGCTCCATGGTTGCGGACGCTGTTCATCATACTGGTGGGAAAGCCGATGGACCCGTTGCCGTCTTCCCAGTTCCTGAAGAAATGGATGATGGAGAGCCCCTTGCCCGACTGTTCCTCGAAGTCCCTGGCATTCTGCATGGAACCGGAAAAGCCGGGAAAGGCCCCGTTGTACACCGATTCCTGGGCGTCCGTACGAAACGCCAGACCGGCCAGCAAGGCGAAGATCAAGCAGCAGAAACGCCGGCACGCCGGCACGAGGAAACACGGGATCGGGGTTTTCAAAACAAGACGGGTTTCAAAGCGAAACCTGCCGGCGATGCCCACAAGCGTCCATTGGCCGATCGGCCAATGGCTTGCGGGGTACGAGCATTTTCACGGCTTGAGCAAACCCCGCTCGAAACCGCGGGCAACCGCCTCGGCCCGGTCGGATGCCTCCAGCTTCACAAGCAGAGCGGCGACATGGGCCTTGGCCGTGCGCTCGGAAATGCCGAGCAGACGGCCGATCTCGGCATTGGTGAAGCCCTGCCGCACCAAACCGAGCACCTCGACCTCCCGCCGCGACGGCACGCCGTGCTCCTTGTCGGCGGCGAGCAGGCGGGCCACGTGCTCGCCGATCGGGCAGCCTCCGGCATGGCATTCGCGGATGGCTTCGACGAGTTCCGCCCGGCGGATGCTCTTGGTCACGTAGCCGGATGCCCCGGCTTCGAGCGCGTGGCGGATATCCTCGTGCGCCTCCGAAGAAGTGAGAATGAGCACCCGCGCCTCCGGGAACTCCGCCCGCAAACGGCCCACCGTTTCGATGCCGTCCATCCCGCCGAGGCTTAGGTCGAGCAGCGTGACATCCGGCCGGTGCTCGCGCCACAGGCGCAGCGCGCTTTCACCATCATCCGCCTCCGCCACGACCTCCAGCCCGCGCTCGCAATTCAGCATGTTCGTCAGTCCCGCACGGAGAATCGCGTGGTCGTCAACGAGCATCAGGCGGATCGGGGCGGACATTGTCGTGAAAAGGATCGGAAAGCGGCTTTTATTCCCGGCCTTGCCCGCCGTCGATTGGCCGTTCGGCCATTTCGCGGTCGTAGTTCCGCAGTGGCGCTTCGGCATGGATGGTGGTGCCCTGGCCGGGCGCGCTCTGGACGCGCAGCGTGCCGTCGAGCCGTTCGAGCCGCTCGCGCATGCCCTGCAACCCGAAATGCCCCTGCACCACGCCCGCCTGCGAGCCCGGCGTGAAGCCCGAGCCGTCGTCGCGGATCGTCAGCGAAATCCGGGCGGGATCTTCCAGCAGGCGGATCCCGATCTCGACCGAGCGCGGGTCGCCGTGCCGCAGCGCGTTGTGCAAGGCCTCCTGGACGACGAGGAGGATGTTCCCCGCGATGAAATCCGGCACGCGGGAAAGATCCCTCTCGGAGCGGACCTCGATGCGCGTCTCCCGGCCCGCCCCGAGCCGCTGGACCACGGCATCGAGCGCTTCCGGCAGGGCCATTCCATTGAGCGGCAGGGAACGCAGCGCCCAGACCGAATTGCGCAATTCGTCCAGCGCGTGATTCAACATGCGCCGCGCCACTTCCAGATGGCCGGGCGCCTTGTTTTTCTCCCGCGGGTCCGCCGCCTCCGCTTCGCAGGCCTCAATCTGGAAACCAAGCCCGCTCATCGTCTGGAGCAGCGTATCGTGGAGATTCGCGGCCAGACGGGTGCGCTCCCGCAGCGTGGCCTGGAACTCGACCGCGGCGTCCCGGCGCGCGCGCATTTCCCCGGCAAGCTGGACCGTCTTGCGCCGCACTTGGCGCTTCAACTGGAGGTTCCATGCCAGAGCGCCTCCCAGCGCGAGAAGCACCGCCGCCAGCACCGCCGCGAGATGCCGGGCCGTCCACCACGGCGGCTCCCGGAGCACGACCACATCCTCCGCATGGCGCAGGATCAGATCGAGGCTGGCCGGCACCGTGCGGGAAATGCGCGGAATCAGATCGTTCGGCGCGTAGTCGAGCTGCACCAGTCCGGTGACTTCCAGATCGCTGCCGGGCCGCAGGGACTCGAGATCCCCCGCCCTCCCGTGATGAAGCAATGCGCGGAAGACGAGCGTGCCCTGCCCCGCTTCGCCGGCCTGCTCCAGCGTGAGCGCACGCGGGCCGCCGTCCTCCGACTCGGACTGCACGGCGAGCAGGCGGGCGCGGCAGCGGATCAGATGCCCGTCGTAATCGTGGGGGATCGCGACCTGGGCGGTCTCCACCGCCGTTTTGTTCAGCGCCAGGATTTCGCCGGGACTGATTGCCACCGGCTCGGGCAGCGTGCCCGTCCCCATCTGGCGCACCGTGGCATCGCTCAAGGTGCCGATCAGGCGGGAAATCTCCACAAAGCCGGCCGCCTCAACCCGGTCGCCGGGCTTCAACTCCACCGGCGAGGAGGTCTCCACCCGCACCGCGCTGTCGCCCTCCTGCAAATAGAAAAATCCGCCGGGCAGGGCATACGTCACCGTGCCCTCCACCCGCACCCGGTGCGGCCCGACCGGATCGGCGCGGAAGGGCAGCAGGCGGTCGAGCGTGACCCGCGGCACCGCATCGGGCGCCGGCGGCGGCCGCTCCACCCGCAGATCGCCCGGCACACTGGCCAGCACACGGCTGACCGTCAGCTCGCCGCGCGTGTTGAAATGGGTCGCGGCCACGCCTCGCAGGAGCACCTCCGCATCCACCAGCGATTCGGGATTTTCCACCACCGGCCCGGCGACCTGCGCGATGAAGCGCCCCGGATTCGCGTTCATCACCAGCGTCACCCCGCTCGCCGCGGGATAGACTCCCTGCACCACCCCGCGCACCTCGATGCGCTGGCAATCGTCCGCCCCGCTGAAAAATCGCGCCGGCTCCATCGGCCGCGCCGGCGGCAGGGCCTTCGGACCGAGAATGTGCAGCGTCTCCGGCAAAACCAGCGGAGCATAGCCGCCCGGATCGCTGCGGCCGGCGATCTCCACCTCCATCCCCTCCCGGAGCCTGCGCAGCACACTGCTTCCGCCCCGCCACAAGCCCCGCCTGCGGGCGCCGACCAGATCGACCCAGATCCCCGCGGAATCGTCCTGAACCGTGAAATTGTCAAAATTGCCCCGCCACGTCACGACCCCGCGCACCCGCACCGGCAGCGCTTCCGTCGCTCGCTCGCGGGGCAGCGACCGGATGTCCGCGATGCGCGTCAATGCCTCTTCCGCGGCGGCGGAACCCGCCAACCCGGCGAGCACGACAAGGCTCGTCCGGACAAAACGCCGGATCGCCGGATCACGGGATAGCGGCGGGAGCTTGGTCATCGCATGGACCAAGATCAAAATAGGACTCCCCGTAAACAGGAAAAGCCGCCATCTTCCGGCAAGGCCCCGCACGATCGATTCCCGCGAATGAAATGATGGCACGATGCGGAAATTCGCCGCGAAACCAAAAGGCGTCCTGGGTGGCGATACAAGCGTCACGGGCAATCACGACATGAAAGCCTCGCCTGCCGGTGCCTGGAACATCGACTTGCTGCTGGAAAAGCAGAGGTTCCAGATGCGGGAGGACTTCACCCGGTTTCGCTGCCCGGGAATGGCGCTTGAGGCGAAGGCGTCAGGCGAGCTCGACGTAGCCCTTGCGGGTTTTCTCCGCGATCAGCTTGGTCATTTCCCGCCTAGCGCGGGCTTCGTCGGCGAAGGTCTTCACCTGGACCTGGCCGGTCGTGCCGATGCGGCCGAAACGGATGTGAAGCGAGGCGCCCTCTTGGGAGACCGCCCAGAACTTGCGCGAGTTGCCGCCGGTGAATTCGAAACGGCGGGCCGGCCCGCTTGGCGGATCGGCGGCGGACGGCGGCGCAAGCCCCACCGGCTCCGCAGCCGGAACGATCTCTTCTTCGACAATCTCCTCTTCCACCTCCCCGACCTCACGGCGGAGCAGGCGTTCGATGCGTTCGAGCACGGCCGCGGGTTCATGCCACCAGTCCTTTGCCATGACCACGGCGACCTGCCAGCCGAAGGCGCGCAGGATGCCCGGCCGGGTGTGGAAGCGTTCCAGCACGCCGGACGCGCCGTTGCCTTCGATGAGCACCGCGAGTTGATGCCGGTCCGAACCAGGCACGCGCACCGCGACATCGCAGCGGAAACGGCTTTGCCCGGCGTCCGTCTCAGCCACCCAGCCGCGGCGGTTCAGGGCGCCGGCGATCTGGCTCGCGAGCAGGTTGCCGGTGGACGTTCTGGCGAGCGACTTCCGCTTCAGCGGATTGAGGCCGTCGAGCACCTGCCGGGCCATCGCGGGTTCGCCGCGGGAAAGGCTTTCCGCGTATTGCAGGAAGCTCTTCAAAGCCCGCGCGCCGTCGTTGTAGTCGTTGGTGATGTGGTGGTGGCGGATGCTGCTCACCAGCGCCATATGATGGCGGGCGCGGCTGAAGATGACGTTGAGCCGCTTCTCGCCGCCGCGCTGGTTGATGGGGCCGAAATTCATCCGCATCCTGCCCGCCGCGTCGGGGGCGTAGCAGACGGACATGAGGATAATGTCCCGCTCGTCGCCCTGGACGTTTTCGAGATTCTTCACGAACAGCCCGCAGAACTGGTCGTCCTCCTCGCGGACGTATTCGGCTTCGAGGCGCGCGGCGAAATCCGGGTCTTCCGCGGCGAGGGCGTCGAGTGCGGATTCGATCTCGCCCTGCTGAGCTTCGCTGAAGGCCGCCACGCCGATGCTGAGCTTCGTGTCAGAAATCAGGAGGCCCCGGACGAGGCGGGCGACAACCGCCGCTTCGGTGGAATTACGACGATCCTCGTAGGGAGCATTCTCGCAACGGATGTAGCTGACAGGCCGCGCGAGGATGTCGGGCACCAGATTTCCGGCATCGTCCGGAGTTTCGACGACCAGATCGGTGCTGTCCGTGATCGAGATCTGCCGGTCGGGAATCGTGTAAAGTTCGCCGCCGTAGAAGGCCGCGTTGCTGAAGCTGATCAGCGACTCGTAGCGGCTGCGGTAGTGCCAGGCGAGCAGCGTGCTCGGCAGATTCCGCGCGCACTGGGTGAGGAAACTGTCGGCATCCATCAGCACGCTGACCGCCTCGCCATCTTCCTCCACCGTGAGCTCATCGTCCTCGCCGCCGCCGCTGCTGAAGAAGCTGGTGGGCGGCAACTGCATCTCATCTCCGACCACGATGATCTGCTGCGCGCGGTAGGCGGCCGGCACGGCGTCCTCCACCGGGATCTGGCTGGCTTCGTCGAAGATCACGACATCGAACAAGCCGGTGTCGAGCGGCAGCGTGTCGGATACGGACAACGGGCTCATCAGCCAGATCGGCTTCAAGTCGCGCACCACTCCGCCGCTGTCGCCGGCGGCGAGGTCGCGGATCGACTTGTAGCGCATCGTCTTGCCGAACTCGTGCTCCAGCTCGCGGCGGCCGGCGGTGTAGGCTTTCTTGAAAAGCTTCTGGTCCGGGGAAAGCACCGTCGCCGATTGATTCGCGACCTGCACGTGCTCGACAAAACGGCGGCGCACGCCGGCTCGGATCCAGCCGGCGTTTTGCGCCAGCCACTGGCGGTGGGCGTTGGCCAGGCGGTCGAGTTTCTGCTGAAGCACGTGGCAATCGAAACGCTGCAGCATGCGGTCCTCGCGGTAGAGCTGCTCCAGCGTCTTCCGGGCGCAGGCTGCTTCGAGTTGTTCCGCGGTGAAAGCCAGCTCGCGCGTCGACCGGCGCAGCGCTTCCGGCGTGGCCGAGAGATCGCGCAACGCGGGCAGCAACTCCGGCAAGGCATCCAATTCCTCGCGCAGCTCGCGGATCGCCCCGGCGAGCGTCGCAAGGCCCGGTTCTCCGGCGCACTGCAGCAGCTCGCCGAGCCCGGCTTCCAGCCGGTGAAATCCCGGCGCGAGGGCGGCCAGCGTTTTCACCAGGTCCACGCCGCGATCCGACGATAGCAACCGTGTCCGCAGCGCCACCACCGCCGGCGGTGCGGCGGGATCGGCCAGCGCTTTCAAATCCGCGCCAAGCGCATCGGGTTCGTCGCTCGCAAAGTCCCGGAGGCAGCGGGCCCGCACCTCCGCCAGCGCGGCCGATGCGGCATGCTCGGCGGACAGATCGGCGAGCACCTGTTCCCAGGCCGGAGCGACGGCATGCTTCGTGAAATCGTAGCGCGCCCGCAGCACCTTGCGCAGCCGCCACCAGCCGGGATTCAGGAAACCGAACAACCCCTGCACTTTCGGCGCGAGCGAAAGCGCGGTGGCCGTGTCGTCCGGCGGAAGCTTGTCGATCCAATGCCCGGTCTTCGCCCGCTTGGCGTCGAGATCCTGGCGCTTCGCCTCGTGGTCCGCCCACAATTTCGCGAAGGCGGCGGAGCGTTCGCTCGCACCGTCCAACAAATCGAGCATCCCCCGCTCGGCCAGCGGCAGCAGGCGCTGCGAGAAACCGAGTAACTGACCGATCTCCGCCAGCGTGTCCCAATGCTCCACCGGCAGACCGGTTTGTTGGAGCGCGTCGTCGAGATCATCGAGCCCGCGCTCCGCCTCGTCCAAACGCGCCGCGAGTCCCTCCAGCGGCGACTCACGGTTGATGATGCTTTCCCCCAGCCAGCGCAGCGGATGACACGCGAACACCGGCGCGGCCCCGAGATCACGCAGCACTTCACCGAGACGGATCACCGCGTCGCCGTGCTCCAGCCACACTTCATAATGCGGCAACCGCTCTTCCTCTTCGGCGCTGAGATCGGGACAGGCTGCGCCGTCGTGCGCGCCGCGCAGCTCGATGAGCCGGTGCAGCAATCCGCTCACCGTCATCCCCGCGCCGGCGGGCTGCGACTGCATCTGGTCGACGTATTTTTCCAGCGCCGCCAGCTCGCCCTCCATCGCGCGCAGGGCCGCGCCGCGCTTTGCATCGCCCTCCCGGCCGTCGCCGCCGCCTGCGAGCCATTGCTCGTAGGTCTGCTTGAGATTGAGGATGAACTCCTTCTTATCCGCCTGCGAATCGTGGATCAGGCAGCACAACTCATCGAGCCCCTGCTGGCGCAACCGGTGGAAGACGACATCGATCGCGGCGCGCTTTTCGCAGACGAAAAGGACACGCTTTCCGCGGGCCACATAGTCAGCGATGAGGTTGGTGATCGTCTGCGATTTCCCCGTGCCCGGCGGCCCCTGGATGATCAGGCTGTCGCCCTGCCGGGCCTTCGCGATCGCCCCGACCTGCGTCGCGTCCGCGGCGATGATGAGGTGCTGGTCCGATGGCGGCAGCACCGGCGGCGGGGTTTCATCGACAGCCTTCGGCTCGATGGAAAAGATCCGGTCGAAGGCGAGGCTCGGCGTGTCGTGCTCGATGAGGTTCGCGTAGTCGCGGACCAGCGTCATCTTGCGGTAGTTGAAATTCGCGAGCGTCAGGGCGCACAGGTCGAACTCCCACGAGTAAGGGTTTCCCTCCGCCTCCTCGACCAGCGTGAACAGGTTCCGCTCCGTCACCGCGCCCGCCATGAACGGCGTCCGCGGTCGCGGCGGAGCGCCGGCCAGCTCGCGCAAGGGCAGCGGCGAGGGTTGCACCAGCTTCTGGAACATCCGCAAGCCGAGCGGCCGGAAATCGGCGCGGTCGTAGCTGTAGTCGAGGCTGCAGGCACGCCTCACCTTTCGCCCCTGGCGGGCCATGCGGCGGCGATACTGGTCGAGCCGCTGTCTTGCCCGTTCGTGGACGAGTTGGATCTTCGGCTTGTCGGCCAGCGCGAGCGTGATACCGGGCTCGGTCGCCTGGATCAGCCCGCGAAGGCTTTCGTGAAACGCGGCGAGCGTCGTCTCCCGCAGGTCGATCATCGCGGGCAGGTCGAGGTCGTAGAGCTGCTTGAGGTGATGGCGCAGCGCGGGATTCACCTCGGCCTCGGCACCCTGGCTTTGGAGCGTGTAGTGGTCCTTTACTCCCTTGCGTTTCACCAGCTCCACCGGCAGCAGCAGCAGCGGCGAGTGGATGCGCTCCTGCGGCGCTTCCTTCAGGTTGTTCCAGCGCAGGAAGGCGATCACCAGCCGGAGCTGGGAAAAGCCATACTCCGCCCGGCTGCGGCGCGCGTCGCTGATCAGCTTGTCGAGCTGTCCGGGCAGATACGGCGCCTCCTCATAGCGCAGCCATTTTTGCAAGGGCAGCGCGCGGCCGGAGACGATCTCCGCGGCGAGACTGCCGTGCCAGTAGAGCAGTTGCTCCGGCCGGATGTTCCGGTAGTCGAGCACCAGCGGCACGCTTGAGGTTGTTAGATTGAGCGTGGCCTGCGAGCTGCGGAAATGCAGCAGACGGTTGCGCCGCGAGACCTCGAACAAGCGGTCGCGCAAGTGCGTTTGGATGATCCGCCGCCGCCCGCCTTTCGTCGCCGTCGCGAGACCGGGCAAGGCGAGCACATCGGCATCTACCGGCTGGTCGCGGTAATTCTCCAGCCGCCGGATCAGCGAGGGAAGATCCTGCGACCGCTTGCCGCGGTGCAGATCGGTCATTTCGACGATCAACGCCGCGACCACCGGATGCAGCCGCGGCGCGATGGCGAAGAGATTGCGCCGCGCGTTGGCGAAGCGCTCCAGCTCATCTCGTTCCGTAAAATCCAGCCCGCAGGCGAGGCTCGCCAGCAGCATGCCGAGCGAGTGGATGTCGGTGAGCGCGTCGTGATGGCCGATGGCGTGCTCCCAGTTCGCGTAGCCTGTCAGAAAGACCGGCCGCGCAATCTCCTCATCCGGTCCGGCGACATCGAGGTTGGCGGTTTTCGAAATGAAATGTTCCTCGTCCGACTCGCGCCGCAATTCCCCGATCACCTCGACACCGTGACTCGCGGGCACTTGAAGCTCGTAAACCTTGATCGCGTTCGACGACGGATCGACACCCTCCGCCGACCTCAGCCCAAGCGCCCGGTCTTCGTGCACGACCAGCGACGAAATCCCGCGCAACGGCGCGACTTTCCCCATATCGTGGATCGACATGACCTCGCGCATCAGCGGCAGCACGGCGGCGAGCGCGTCATCGACCTCGAAGCCGCCGCGCGCATTGCCCTGTTCGAGGAAATGGAGGAAGGGGCTCTCGTTCATGACCGGGCGGCGGCGAGCAGTTCGGCCGATTTTTCCTTCAGGCGCTTCAGATCCTTCGTTTTCAGTTTCAGCTCTTTCGTCGCGAGCTTCTCAAAGTGGCTCAGGCACTCGAGTTCGCGCGCCCGTTCGATCGCCGCGGCCACCGGCAGTTCGTGGAGGTCGGGATCCACCGCGCAGAAATCCAGCATCACCTGACAGAAGAACTCACGTCGCGGCTTCGACAGCGAAACCAGCTCATCTGACAACTCGTCGTCGTCCGCCCCGTCCGGCGCGAAGTCCGGGAAGTAGAGCCGCGCGTGCGCCAGCACCGCCTCGCTGCGAAACCACTCGGGGCGCAGGTGCTGCGCGAGGAATCGCCATGTCAACTTCGCCAAGTTCGCCTGCTGGATCAGGTTCAGTTCATCGAGCCCTTCGTCCTCTTCCAGCATCCGTGCCACCTCGGCATCGAGGCCGGCGTTTTCCTCGGCCCACAACTGCAAGGCCCGCGCCCGCATGAAGGTCTCGGGGTGCGTGAGCTGGTCGGTCTTCGGCTTCGATTTCGAAAAAATCTCCGCCGCCTGCGAGAGATAGCTCTTCCCGCTGACCTGCGAGAGCCCGGTGCACGTCTTCACCAGACTCGCCACCACGGTCTCGAGGCACCCGGTCACCTGATAGGCGCCGCGGTCGGCGAACAACTCGGTGGCCAGACTCCACAAGCGCGCGCTCTGCCCATGGCTCGGTTCCGCGTGAGGATGCGCCGCGGATTGATTGAGGATGCGGTCGGCGAGGTAGAACGCGCCGTCGTCCATCTGCCACAAAAGATGATGCGCCAACTCGTGGCCGATCACCGCCCGCAGCTCGGCGGGCGTCAGCAGAGTAAGGATCGGGCCGGAGAAAATCAGATGCGCCTCGCCGGGGAGATAGCAGATCGCGGCGTTCGGAGCGGTCTGGCCCTGCGCCTGGTAGGCTTGCACCCCGATGTGCGAAAGCCCCAGCGCCTCCTTCGCCGCGGCGATTTCGGCGAACAACTCCGGATGTCCCTCCGCGTCCATCCGGTACGTATCGCGCAGCAGCGAAAGCCGGACTTCCTCCGCGTCCTGGGTCAACCGCTCGGCATCCGAATGCCACTTCCAGACCTCGCTTTCATGCGTCCTCAGCCAATCCACCAGCGCCCGATGCTGTGACAAGGGTGTTAGAGTCCGGCTCATCCCGCGGCGGATTCAAGCGGTGCATGCCGGCGACCTCAACCTCCAATGCCGAAGCCATCGTCGTGTTGGAGCGGCTCATGGCGGGGCTTTCCGGAGTCCAGCCGGTCACGCGGGAGCAGGTCCCCCCGCGAATAAAAATCCGTACTTCGGAAAATTTCCGCTTGTAGTTTACCAAATGGTCAACTATTTCTTCCGATGTGGGACGCAAAAGTGACGCCAAACAACGACTGCTCGATGCCGCTCTCGATCTGATCTGGGAGAACAGCTACGGCGTCGTGACGATCGACGCGATCTGCGAAAAGGCCGGCGTCAAGAAGGGCAGCTTTTACTACTTCTTCGAATCCAAGGCCGAACTGGCCGTCGCCGCCCTGGAAGAAGAATGGCAGACCGAGATCAAGCCAAAGTACGACTCGATCTTTTCCGCCTCCAATCCGCCGCTGGAACGCATCCGCCTGATGCTCCAGTCGGCTCACGACTGCCAGCAGGAAATCCAGCAGCAATACGGCCAAATTCTCGGATGCCCTTGTTTCTCATTGGGTTCAGAAATCTGTACGCAAAACGAACCGATCCGCGCCAAGGTGCAGGAAACCCTTTGCCGCCTGGTCCGCTACCTCGAATCCGCCATCCGCGACGCCCAGGCCGAAGGCGCCATCCCCGCCGGCGATCCCCTCGTGAAAGCGAAAGCCGTCTATGCCCTCTATGAAGGCAGCCTCGCCCAGGCCCGCATCGCCAACGACCTCGAACCGCTCCGCCTGCTGCCCGATTCCGTGATGGACCTGCTCGGGGCCTCCGAAGCCATCCGCCCGGTCTGATTTTTTTCGCCTATTTCTTTACTAATTAGTCAACTATAAACCATTGAATCAGAAGCCATGAGCACCAACAAACTCGCAGGAAAAGTCGCCGTCGTCACCGGAGCCTCCAAGGGCATCGGCGCATCGATCGCCAAACACCTCGCCGCCGAAGGAGTGGCCGTCGTCGTCAACTACGCCTCCAGCCGCGAAGGCGCGGATCGCGTGGTGTCCGAAATCACCGCCGCCGGCGGCAAGGCCGTCGCTGTCCAGGCGGATGTCTCCAAGCAGGACGACATCGCACGCCTCTTCGCGGAAACGAAGGCCGCGTTCGGCAGAGCGGACATCCTCGTCAACAACGCCGGCATTTTCGAATTCTCACCGCTCGCGGATGTCGATGCCGCACACTTCCACCGCCAGTTCGACCTCAATGTCCTCGGCCTGCTGCTGGCGACCAAGGAAGCCGTCGCGCAGTTCCCGGAATCCGGCGGCAGCGTCATCAACATCAGCTCGACGATCTCGACCGCGCGTTTTCCCGGGGCCTCGGTGTACAGCGCCACCAAAGGAGCCGTCGATGCGATCACCCGCTCGCTCGCCGCCGAATTCGGCCCGCGCGGCATCCGGGTGAACGCGATCAACCCCGGCATGGTCGAAACCGAAGGCGTCCACGCCGCCGGCATCGCGGGCAGCGACATGCAGAAGCAGGTCGAAGCCGCTACCCCGCTCGGCCGGATCGGCCAGCCGCAGGATATCGCCGCCGCCGCTGTCTTTCTCGCCTCCTCCGATTCGTCGTGGATTACAGGCGAGACGCTCTTCATCAGCGGAGGGTTCCGCTGACATAGTCCTTTTTTTGCTCAAATCTTTACCAATCAGTCAACTACCTTATTCCATGAACACTCCCCAGGAAGAAGATGAACTCCCGTTGCCCGAGGCGCCGGACGTCCCGGCCTCGCGCTTCCACACCCGCCTGGCCCTGATGCTCGCCGGCATCGGAGCCCTCGCCGCGGGTATTTACTATGCACCTCGTACTTTTGCCGGTGAATCGAAGGCGGAAACCCCCGCCGCGGCCCTGGCGAAAGTGACCGTCGCGCCGGTCGAGCAGCAGACGCTCGCCGAACACCGCGAGCTGATCGGCCGCGTCGATGCCCGCGAGACGGTCGAGATCCGCCCGCGCGTCTCCGGCCACATCGACGAAGTCCGCTTCCAGGCAGGCAGCGTCGTCGAAAAAGACGACATCCTGTTCGTGATCGATCCGCGCCACTACCGCGCCCGGGTGGACCTTGCCGGGGCCGCCGTCGAGCGCGCCAAGGTCCGCCTGGAAATCGCGGAAAGCGAGGCCAGGCGTACTGCCAATCTGCTCGCCGCGCGCGCCGTCTCCGTGGAGGAATCCGAAACCCGCCAGTCGCGGCTCGCCGAGGCCCGTACCGAACTCGCCGCCGCCGAAGCCGAACTCGCCACCGCGAAACTCGACCTCGAACACACCGAAGTCCGCGCGCCGATCCGCGGCAAAACCAACCGGGCGATGATCACTCCCGGCAACCTCGTCTCCAGCGAGCACCTGCTGACCACCATCGTCTCCACCGGCGACGTCTATGTTTACGCCGATGTCGATGAAACCACCTCGCTGACCTTCGACCGCCTGCGGCGCGAAGGCAAGATCGGCTCCGAAGACGGCCGCGTGACCGTGGAAATGCAGGTCGGCGACGAAAACGGATTCCCGCACCGCGGCTATATTGAATCCTCCGACAACCGTGTCGATCCCGCCACCGGTACGCTGGTCTATCGCATGGTCTTCCCGAATCCCGGCGAATCGCTGGTCCCAGGGCTCTACGCCCGCATCCGCCTGCCCGTCAGCCCGGCCTCGCCGGCCCTGCTGGTCAGCGAGCGCTCGATCGGCACGAACCAGAGCCAGAAATTCGTCCTCACCGTGGCCCCGGACAACACCGTCGCCTACCGCACCGTGACCCTCGGCCCCGTGCTCGACGGCAAGCGCGTGATCCGCGACGGCATCACCGCCGCCGACCGCGTCATCGTCAACGGCCTACAACACGTCACCGCCGGCATGATCGTCGATCCCGCCGTCGCCGCGAACTGACGCGCGGCCTCTCGCCAAAAACAACCTCGTTTCCCCGGACCGGAGCCGCGCGCTCCGGTCCGCCGGGGGAGCCTTGTCCCCTCCTGCCATGAACTTCTCCGACTTCTTCATCAAGCGCCCGATCTTCGCCGGCGTTCTCTCCATCGTCATCTTCCTCGTCGGCGCGATCTCGCTCTTCCGGCTGCCCGTCAGCGAATACCCGGAAGTCATCCCGCCCACCGTCGTCGTCACCGCGAAATACCCCGGGGCCAACCCGAAGACCATCGCGGAAACCGTCTCCACCCCGCTGGAGCAATCGATCAACGGCGTCGAGAACTCGCTCTACATGTTCTCGCAGGCCACCAGCGACGGCACCATGACGCTGACCGTTACCTTCGCCCTCGGCACCGACCCGGACAAGGCGCAGGTCCAGGTGCAGAACCGCGTCGCCCAGGCCCTGCCGCGGCTCCCCGACGAAGTCACCCGCAACGGCGTCATCACCGCCAAAAGCTCGCCCGACCTCACCATGGTCGTGCACCTCTACTCGCCCGACGGCCGCTACGACGACGTCTATGTCAGCAACTACGCCACGCTCCAGGTCAAGGACGTGCTCACCCGCCTCCCCGGCGTCGGCCTGGTGAACTCCTGGGGCGCGGGCGAATACGCCATGCGCGTCTGGCTCGACCCCCACAAGCTCGCCTCCCGCAACCTCACCGCTGGCGACGTGATCGCCGCCATCCGCGAGCAGAACGTGCAGGTCGCCGCCGGTTCCGTCGGCAAGCAACCCAATCCCGGCGGCGCCGACACCGAGCTGCTCATCAACACCAAGGGCCGCCTCGTCACCGAAGAGGAATTCGCCGATATCGTCGTCAAAACCGGCGCGCGCGGCGAACGCACCCTGCTGCGCGACGTCGCCCGCATCCAACTCGGCGCGAACGAATACGCCCTGCGCTCCCTGCTCGCCAACAAGACCGCCGTCGGCATCGGCGTCTTCCAGCTTCCCGGCTCCAACGCCATCGAACTCTCCGATAACGTCCGCGCCGCGATGGAACGGCTCAAGGCCGACTTCCCCGACGGCCTCGACTACGAGATCGCCTACGACCCCACCGTCTTCGTCCGCAGCTCCATCGAAGCCGTCATCCATACGCTGCTGGAAGCCATCGTCCTCGTCGTGCTCGTGGTCATCCTTTTCCTCCAGACCTGGCGCGCCTCCATCATCCCGCTCGCCGCCGTGCCCGTCTCGCTCGTCGGCACCTTCGCGATCATGCTCGCGCTGGGTTTCTCCATCAATGCCCTCTCCCTCTTCGGCCTCGTGCTCGCCATCGGCATCGTCGTCGATGACGCCATCGTCGTCGTCGAAAACGTCGAGCGCAACATCGCCCTCGGCCTGTCCCCCGTCGATGCCACCAAGCGCGCGATGCGCGAAGTCACCGGACCCATCGTCGCCACCGCGCTGGTGCTCTCCGCCGTCTTCATTCCCACCGCCTTCATCAGCGGGCTCACCGGACAGTTCTACAAACAATTCGCCCTCACCATCGCCATTTCCACCGTCATCTCGGCCTTCAACTCGCTCACCCTCTCGCCCGCCCTCAGCGCCCTGCTACTGCGCAGCCACCATGCGCCGAAGGACGTGCTGACCCGCTTCATGGACCGCGCCTTCGGCTGGTTCTTCCGCCCCTTCAACCGCTTCTTCGAATGGGCCTCGAACCAATACTCGAAGGGTGTCGCGCGGACGATCCGCTTCAGTTTCGCCGCCCTCCTCCTCTACGGCGGCCTGCTCGTCCTCACCGGCTACACCTTCAAGAAAGTGCCGGCCGGCTTCGTGCCCTCGCAGGACAAGCAATACCTCGTCGCCTTCGCCCAGCTCCCCGACGCCGCCTCGCTGGAGCGCACCGATGAAGTCATCCGCCGCATGGGGGAAATCGTCGCCGCCCACCCCAGTATCGAGACCTCGCTCGCCTTCCCCGGCCTCTCCATCAACGGATTCACCAACAGCTCCAACAGCGGCATCCTCTTCCCGATGCTCAAATCCTTCGAGGAACGCAAGGGCAAGCCCGGCATGTCCGGCGAAGAAATCGCCGCCGATCTCCAGGCGAAATTCAGCGAAATCCAGGAAGCCTTCGTCGCCGTCTTTCCCCCGCCGCCCGTCAACGGCCTCGGCACCACCGGCGGCTTCAAGCTCTACATCGAGGACCGCGCCGGCCTCGGCTACGACGAACTCTACCAATCCACCCAGGAACTCATCGCCAAGGCCAACCAGACCCCCGGCCTCGCCGGGCTCTTCTCCAGCTTCACCACCAATACCCCGCAGCTCGACGTCGATGTCGATCGTGCCAAGGCCAAGCAAAAGAACGTCCCGCTCGCCAACATCTTCGAGACCATGCAGGTCAACCTCGGCTCGCTTTACGTCAACGATTTCAACCGCTTCGGACGCACCTACCAGGTCATCGCCCAGGCCGATGCCGGATTCCGCGCCGACGCCGGCGACATCGCCCTCCTGAAAGCGCGCAACACCGCCGGCGACATGGTGCCGCTCGCCTCCCTCGTCACCGTCAAGGAAACCTACGGCCCCGACCGAGCCATGCGCTACAACGGTTACGCCGCCGCCGACATCAGCGGCGGCCCCGCGCCCGGCTACAGCTCCGGCCAGGCCGAGGCCATCATGGAAAAACTCGCCGCCGAAACCCTGCCCAAGGGCATGGCGCTCGACTGGACCGAACTCACCTATCAGAAAATCCTCGCGGGAAACACCGGCCTCTACATCTTCCCTCTCAGCATCCTGCTCGTCTTCCTGGTACTGGCCGCGCAGTACGAAAGCTTCCGGCTGCCCTTCGCCGTCCTGCTCATCGTGCCCATGGCCATCCTTTCCGCCATGGCGGGCGTGTGGTTCACCGGCGGCGACAACAACATTTTCACCCAGATCGGCCTCATCGTGCTGATCGGCCTCGCCGCCAAGAACGCCATTCTCATCGTCGAGTTCGCCGTCCACCTGCGCGAGCAGGGCAAGGGCATCGTCGAAGCCGCGCTGGAAGCCAGCCGCCTGCGCCTGCGCCCCATCCTCATGACCAGCATCGCCTTCATCGCCGGCGTCTTCCCGCTGGTCATCTCCAGCGGAGCCGGAGCCGAAATGCGCCAGGCCATGGGCGTCGCCGTCTTCACCGGCATGATCGGCGTCACCGTCTTCGGCCTGCTCCTCACTCCGGTCTTCTACGTCGTGCTCGCACGCATCGGCGTGGAAAAAACAGCCTGAGGGGGCGCACTCAAGGGCTCCTTCTGATCTCCAACTCAATCCGGCCGACAGGAATATCGGCCCTTCGCAAAATGAAAACTTTCCGCCTGCTCCCGCTCGCCGCGACCCTCCTCACCTCCTGCTCCCTCGACCCCGCGCTCGACAAGCCCGGCGTCGAATCCGTCCCCGTCAGCTTCTCCGGCGATGGCCGCGGCTCCGCGCCCGCCACCCTCGACTGGCGCTCTTTCTTCACCGACCCGCGCCTCAGGAAACTCGTCGGCATCGCCCTCGAAAACAACCGCGACCTCCACGTTGCCGCGCTCCATGTCGAACAGGCGCGCGCCCAGCACGGCATTTCCCGTAGCGCGCTTTTTCCTGCCGTCGATTTGTCCGCCACCGGCTCCCGATGGCGGACACCGGGCTCGACCGCCCCCGGGGGGACGGCGGTCGAGTCCCGGAACTTCGACGTCTCCGTCGGCCTCGTATCCTACGAACTCGACCTTTTCAGCCGTGTCCGCAGCCTCAACCAAGCCGCGCTCGAAAGCTACTTCGCCAGCGACGCCGCGCGCCTCGGCGCGCAAATCTCGCTCATCTCCGAAGTCGCCGCCCAATACTTCACCGAGCGCGCCCTGCTCGAACAAATCGAACTCTCCGAACAAACCCTCGCCTCCGTCAGCCAAACCTATGACCTCACCCGCAAGCGCCTGAAAGCCGGCGACGTTTCGGAACTCGACGCCCGCTCGGTCGAAATCCAGGTGAAGACCGCCGAGGTCAACCTCGCCGCCTATCGCCAGCAGCTCGCCGTCACCCGCAACGCCCTCTCCTTCCTCCTCGGCACTTCACTCCCCGCGAACCTCCCGGACGGCCGCAGCCTCGAGCAAGGCCTCGTCGCCGAGCTTCGCGCCGGCGCCCCCTCCGACCTGCTCGCACGCCGCCCCGACATCCTCGAAGCCGAACATCGGCTGCGCGCCGCCAACGCCAACATCGGCGCCGCCCGCGCCGCTTTTTTCCCGCGTATCGCCCTCACCGGCGGCGCAGGCACCGCCGGCGCAAGCCTCGGCGATCTCTTCCAGGGCGGCAGCACCGCATGGAACTTCTCGCCGCGGATCAGCGTCCCGATTTTCGACGGAGGATCCAACCGGGCGAATCTCGAAGTCGCCGAAGTCCGCAAGCAAATCGGGGTCGCCGAGTACGAAAAGTCGATCCAGAACGCCTTCCGCGAAGTCTCCGACGGCCTCGCCGCCCGCAGCGGGCTTCAATCACAGATCGCCGCCATCGAAGGACTCGTCGCCGCCCAACAACATCGCTTCGACCTCGCCGACACACGCTACAAGCAAGGCGTGGACAGCTACTTCCAGGTCCTCGACGCCCACCAAAACCTCTACGCCGCCCGCCAGACCCTCATCCAGCTCCGCCTCGCGCGCCTCACCAACGCCGTCGGCCTCTACAAGGCTCTGGGCGGAGGATGGTGAGAGGCACTCCCCGGATTTTCCGTCCGGCATGCCGGAACCTTCGCGTGAATATCGGGGGAAACGAAGCGGCAGAAGGATCAACGCCGCTCCGAAAACGATCGCGGCGGCAAGCGAAAGGAACGAGAAGTAATCGGCCTCCAAACTTGACCGCCTCCACCGGCCACCAGACCACGGATAAAATGCCCCCCCTGAAGTAAACCGGAAAGGCCGCAATGTTCTGGTATGGGATGACGCGGAATGGCTCCTTTCACCCGATCGCTCCAGCCACCGCCCCATCCGTGAAATACCTCGCTCCCCTCTCCGCCCTGCTCCTCGCCTCCTGCGCCCACGATCCCGCCGTTCCGAAAATCCCCGGCCCCGCCTCCTCCGTCACCCGCGATGAAGCCATCGCCATCGCCTACGCCTACACCCAGGTGAAGTGGACGCCCGAGCCGCGCCACATCCTCCACGGGCGCGATGCCGACGGCATCCTCGTCCACACCCCGGACACGGGCCTTTCCCGTCACGGCTTCTCCAACGGCTGGTGGACGCCCGGCAAGGAAGCGCAGGGCATGGCCTATCAATGGGGCGGCTTCGACACGCCGAAGCAATTCCTCGCCTCGCTCAAGCGCGGCCAGGTCGCCGGTGACATCTCCACCGTGGAAAAACGCCGCCTCGGCGACGCCGGCACCAGCCGCCACGCCTGCGGCATCGACTGCTCCGGCTTCGTCTCCCGCTGCTGGCGGCTGCCCCGTCCCTACTCGACCAAACAACTTCCCGAAATCTGCGATCGCCTGCCGAACTGGGGCGAACTGAAACCCGGCGACATCCTGCTCAACGACCGCCACGTCCTTCTTTTCGCCCGCTGGCAGGTTCCCGGCTCCATCGCCTATATCTATGAATCCGGCCCCTACCCCGTCTGGCGGGTGAACGCCGCGGCGATTCCCACCGAATTCCTGCTGGAACGCGGCTACGAACCCTGGCGCTACCGGAACATCCGCGAAGGATTTCCTACTTCACCTCCGTCAGCGACTCGGCCAATGCGTTCGGAACCGTAATCAGGCGCGGCGTCCCGTCCCACACTCCGCTCTCCCCCGTGAGCCGCCGCCCCATCCGCCGGAGCATCTCCGTACGGCGGTTCACCTCATTCTCATCCTCCGCCTCGCCCGGCGTCTCTCCGCCCCCCGCCATCCGCAGCCGGTCCTTCTTCGCCGCCGGATCGTAGACCCACGCGAAAAACGGCTGGAGCCGCACTCCTCTCCTGTCCCACCCCCGCGTCTCTCCGAAACGGAGATCGGCCATCCACAAGCCGGCGGGGGTCTCGCGGGCGATCCACCACCCTTTCGAAAACCACATCACCGTCTTCACCTCGCGGGCATCGGCATGGCGCGCCAGAGCCTCTTCGCCCTTCGGCACCACCGTCCAGCGCACCGGCGCCCCGGCCTCGTCGAACACCGAACGATAACCGACCCAAATCTCCCCCTCCCTCTCCACCAGCCCGCGCCAGAAAAGGATGTTGAACGGCGTCGGCGCCTCCATCTTCCGCCGCCACTCCACCCCCCGCCGCGCCAGATCCGCCTCGAATCCCTTCGAAGCCACATGCTTTGCCCAAAAACTCAGTGCCACGTAGAAACACGAAATCGCCAGACACCACCACGCCGAGCGTACCCCCTTGCCCTTCTTCCAATCCTTCGGCTTCACGAAAAGCCCGATGCCGACCGCCACCAGCAGCGGAATCATCACGAAAAAGTCGATGATAAAGAGATTGTCGAATGACGCCCGGTACCCGCTGAAGGGCTCGAACACCTGCGTCCCGTACACCGTGAACACGTCAATCAGCACATGCGTGCTCCATACCAGAAAAACGAACGTCCCCGCCAGCCGCGGCGTCACCTTCTCCTTCTTCCACCGCCGCGCCAGCGGCTTCGCCAACCCGAACGATGCGACCAGCATCAACAGCAGCGAATGGGAAAAACCGCGGTGCAGCCGGAGATTCCCCGCCGTATCCAGCATCCACGACACCGCCACATCCATGTCCGGAATCGTTCCGAAAAGCGCCCCCCACCCGATCGCCCGGCGCCCGAGCCTACGCCCCAGGACCAGTTCCCCCACCACCGCCCCCAGCGCCGCCTGCGTGATCGAATCCACGACCCGGAGGAAACGGATCTCCGCTTCCCGGGTCAAGCGGCGGGGCGGCTGCGACATGCCCCCCCCGGCTTTTCCCCCCGATCATTGGCTTCCCATCAGAACGCCGCGTTTTCCCTTGACGCCCCCGGGCCGCCGTGCATCCTTCGCGGCCCCGCGCCCCGCGCCTCAACTTTTCCCATTCCCACCATGGCCCGCATCTGCAGCATCCGAGGAAGCCGAGTCCGTTCCGGCGGCAAGATCAACCGTTCCGGTCTTGCCAAGAAAAAGGGCGGTATCGGCCGTCACGTCACCAAGGTGGTCAAGCGCAAGGTCGCCCCGAACCTCCAGAGCAAGCGCATCTGGGTTCCGGAGTTCAACCAATACGTCCGCCTCACCCTGAGCTGCAAGGCCATCAAGACCATCAACAAGAACGGCGCCTACGCCACCTTGAAGAAGGCCGGCCTGGTCTGATCCGGCCGGGTCCGTGAACGCCTACACCTCCCTCGAAGCCATCCTGCACGACGCTTTCTGGGCCGCGGAGGGCGAGCCGGTGGAGCTGGCTTTTCTCGACGCCCTGCTGCGGGACCATCGCGGCGCGGCGCTCGAAGTCGGCTGCGGCTCGGGCCGTCTGCTGCTGCCGCTGCTGCAAAAGGGCCACCACGTCGAGGGCCTGGACCTTTCCACCGACATGCTCGCGCTGTGCCGCGAAAGCGCCGCGGCGCTGGGACTCGATCCGGTGCTGCATCAGGGCGACATGGCCGCTTTCGACCCCGGCAGGCGCTACGTCTCGCTGCTGCTGCCCGCCTTCACCCTGCAACTCGCGGAAGACCCTGCGGCGGTGCTGGGGCACCTGCACGGGCTGCTGGAAAAAAACGGCGTCATCTACCTCAGCGTCTTCGCGCCGTTGGCCGAACTCCACGGCGAACTGCCGGAAGGAAAATGGTACCCCGACCACGAAACCCGCCTGCCCGACGGGCGGAAAGCCAGCGTGGAAACCCGCCACCGGCTGGACCGCAAGCGGCGGATTCTTTTCCGCGAGCATCTTTACCGCCTGCACGACGGGGAAAAGACCCTGGAGCACCGCAGCCAACAAACCCTCCGGTGGTTCACCCCACGGCAGCTCCGCGGGATGCTGGCGAAGGCCGGCTTCACTCCGCTGCACGCCGTGGCGGACTTCGACGAAGAAATACCGGTCGATGACGCAGCGCAGATCGTCACCGTGGTGGCGCGAAAGTGAACGGGAGCGCGGAGCTCCAGCTCCGCACGAACCGCCTAACAATCCCCGCTGCCCGTTCGAGCCCGCATTACCAAACCGGGCCACCCCTCAGCTTCTGCGGAGCGGGGGCTCCGCGCTCCCGCTCACTCCTCCTCGTCCGCCCCGGCGGTCACGGCGGCCGGTTCGAGGCGACGGAAATGGATCTGGCCCACGCGGCGGCCGTCGGTGCTGGTGACCTTCGCCTCCCAGCCGGCGATCTCCATGGTCTCACCGACTTCCGGGAAGCGACCGAGCTGCTGGGTGATGTAGCCGCCGACGGTCGTGACCTCGCCGCTTTCCAGCTCCAGCTCTTCGACCAGACCGGCAAGATCGTTGAGGGTCATCGAGCCCTCGACCACGAATTCATTCTCGTTGATCCAGGTCGATTCGGGACGCTCGTTGTCGAACTCGTCCTGAATGTCACCGACGAGTTCCTCGATCACGTTGTCGAGGAAGACAATGCCGACCGGCGTGCCGAATTCATCGACCGCCATCGCAAGATGGGCGCGCTCCTTCAGGAAGAACTTCAGCAGCATGTCGAGCGGCATGGTGTCGGGCACCATCTTCAGCTCGCGTTTGATGCGCATCAGATCGGGATCGGGCGTGCCGACAAGTTTCAGCACGTCCTTGATGTGGATCAGCCCCAGCGCGTTGTCGAGGTGGCCGCCCTTCACCAGCGGGAAGCGCGTGTGCTTGGTGCGGCGGGCGGTTTCGAGGGCCTTTTCGAAGGGCTCGTCGGCGTCGAGTACCACGACCTCCTGGCGCGGCGTCATCACGTCGCGCACCCAGAGTTCGTTCAATTCGAGCGCGTTGATCAGGATTTCGCGCTCGGTCTCGGTCACTTCGAGCGCCTTGCCGCTCTCGGCGACGAGCACGGCGAGTTCCTCGGCGGAGTGGACGTGCTCGCCTTCGGAGATCGGGTCGATCTTGAACAGCTTCTTGAGCAGCCAGTTCGCGGTGCCGTTGAGGATGCGGATCGCCCAGTGGAAGGAACGGTAGAAGAAATGCAGGGGGGCGGCGAGGAGCAGCGTGGTCGCCAGCGCCTTGCGGATCGCGATCGACTTGGGCATCAGCTCGCCGATCACGACATGGAGGAAAGTGAAGGACACGATGGCGATGGCGAAGGAAATCAGCGACACCGGCCGGAAAGTCACGCTCATCACCTCGGCGCTGGCCGGCAGGCCCGCCATGAACAGCAAGGGCGATATGAGGGCCTCGACAAAAGGTTCGCCGAGGAAACCGAGCGCCAGCGAGGCGATGGTGATGCCGAGCTGGTTCGCCGAAAGGTAGCCGTCCAGATTGCTGGTCACCTGCTGCGCGCGGGCGGCGCGAAGCGGCTGCTCCTTGGCGACCGTCTCGATCTGGCTGGGCCGCACTTTGACGATGGCGAACTCCGAGGCGACGAAAAAAGCGTTGAGCAGCAGGAAAAAGACGATGCCCGCGAGATACAGGAACGTCTTGCCCAGGGAGGGAAATCCCTTCGGCTCGGCGGCCCCGCCCAGGTCGGCGAGGATCGGAATGAATTCGAACGCGTTCATCCCGGCTCAGAGCTTTTCGTAAACGCCCTGGTCGCGGCGCTCCAGCACGGTGAAACCGGCGGATTTCGCATCGCTGACCGAGAGCGGCTTGGTGATCTTCGGCGTGTTGATGCGCGAGATCACCTTGCGCACCGGGTGGCGGCAAAGCGGGCATTTCTCAAGCGGCGCCCGGTCGATGGGCCTCCTGATCTCGAATCCACGCCGGCAGATGCGGCACGATCGCTCGGGATCTTCGGGGCTTTCGGAGAGGTATTCGTAGATGGGCATTTCGCGGACGGAAGGTCGTGCGGTTACCGCCTTCCGTCAAACCGTAGCGGACGGCGTGCCGGTTTACCAGCTCGACTTCGTCACGCCCGGGATCATGCCGTGCGAAGCGAGTTCGCGGAAGCTGATGCGGGACAGACGGAAGCGGCGGAGGAAGGCGCGGCGGCGGCCGGAAAATTCGCAACGGTTGACCAGACGGGTCGGGCTCGCGTCGCGGGGAAGCATCGAAAGACCAACATAGTCCTTTTCCGCCTTCAGCTTGTGACGGAGGTCGGCATATTTGGCGACGGTGCGCGCTTTGCGCTCGTTGCGGGCGATCCAGCTCTTCTTAGCCATAATTCGGGGCGCGGTGGATACCCCATCGGCGGGCTCATGCAAGCCCAAAGTTGGCATTTCTTCCCAACAATTAGCATTATTGCAAACTCGGGCGGGCCGGAAATCACCGCGTCGCCATCGGCCGCTGCCAGAATTTCGACGGCGGCAGATCGGCCGGCCGCAGCACCACGATCCCGGCGTGCTTCGACGAGCCATTGAGATAATCGGTGATCGGGCGATCGATGATGGTCATGCGCCCCTTGTCGCGATCCGAGGTGGCGTGGGTGAAATACGCCCGGCCCTGGAGTTTCACGATCAGCCCGACGTGCGAGGTGTAGCCGTATTTCCAGTTGGTCGTGATCGCGCACACGTCGCCGTCCTGCAACAGGTGCTCGATGGTGCGGACCTTGTTTTTCGGGACGTGCCACACGGGCAGCTTCGACACGCGCGCCTCGATGCGGCCCATTTCCGGCAGCAGCGAGGGGTTGTTGCGCAGGTAGCGGTAGCTTTTCCATTGCACGGTCATCTCCCGGATCTCGCGGCGCAGGCGCACCGCCCCGGGCAGGCGCGGGGTGATGTTTTTGGCGAAACCGCGGCGCTCGTTGTCCCAGAAAACCTCCTCCAGATGATGCATGCGGCTCAGATAGCTGCCGGTGCAGCGCCCGTCGCGGTAGCGCTCCAGCTCGATCATGTGGAGCATGTCCTGCGGCGTGTAGGGGCCGGGCTTGTAGCGGAGCATGCGGGCGAATGCCAGGGCGTTCTCGTAATACGTCCAGCAGTCCATCGCGTTGAAATTCACCACCGGCGACTCGATCCTATCATGCACCTCCAGCGTGTAGTTCACATAGGGCGTGCCGACCATCGCCCGCGCGGCGCGGATCGTGCGCGGGCCGAGCGGAAGCTGCCGCCAGTTCTCGCGCTCCGCCTGCTGGACCATGGCCCGGAATTTCGCCTCGCCCTTGAAGACCGTGGGCATCGGCAGCCGCGGCGCGCTCGGCGGCGTGACGGTGTGCTGGGCGGGGGCCGGCAGCGGCGCGAGCGCCAGCGCGGCGAGAACGATCACGGCTTTCATGCTTCGCATGCTATGAGACGCGGCGGAAAAGCGAAAGACCTTTCGGCCGGTCTCGGGAAACTTGAGCCGGGGGAAAATCTGTGATATGTCGCCGCCCGCCGTGAGATGCGCGCATCCATTCCCTCTCGCCGCGGTGCTTGGCGCCTTCGCCCTCTCCGCATGCAGCGACCCGAAGCGGGACGCGCTGCGCGAACTCGGAAAGCGGGGCGTGGAAATCAGCGCATCTTCCCTGCTGGCCGCCGTGCGGGAAAACGACGCCGACACCACCCGGCTGCTGCTCCAGAGCGGCGTCTACCCGGCCCAGCGCGATGCGGCGGGGAACACGCCGCTCCACCTCGCGCTCGACCGCGGGATGCCGGGCATCGCCTTCCTCCTGATCGACCACGGCGCGGACCTCGATGCCGCCACGCCGGCCGGGGTCACCCCCGTCTCCCTCGCCGTTTTCCGCGACGAAACCGCCGCCGCCAGCCGTCTGCTCGACCGCGGAGCGAACCCCGAGGGCCTCACGCCGGATGGCGAGCGCATCCTGCCCTGGGCGATCCGCCACGGCAGGCTCGTCTTCGTCCGGCACCTGCTCGACGGCGGAGCCGATCCCCACCAGAAAGACAGCGCCGGAACCCCCCTCATCCATGTGGCCATCGAAGCAGGCCGCCGCGATCTCGCCCTCGAACTGCTCGAACGCGGCGCCGACCCGGCCATGCCCAGCGCCCGCGGCGAATCCCTGCTCGCCGCCGCCCTGCGCATGGGCTGGCACGACTGGCTCGACGAACTCGTCCGCGCCGGCGCCGACCCGAACCTGCCCGACCGCGACGGCATGACCCTGCTCGACGCCGCGCTGGCGGAGCGGAATTTCGACCTCGTCCGGCGGCTCGGCTCCCTCGGCGCCAAACCCGCCGGCGGCCGGTGGGAAGTCCCTCTCTGGCAGGCGCTGCAAAGGAGGGATCGCGAAACGCTCGGCCACCTGCTCGCCCTCGGCGCTCCGCCGGATGCGCGCGACGCCTCCGGCCGCCGCCCTGCGGAATACGCGATCGACGCCGACGATGGCGACGCGCTGCACCTCCTCCTCGCCTACGGAGCGGACACGACCGGGCTCTTCGAACGAACCCGGCGGCCCGGCCGCCGCCACCTCGGCAGCCTGCCGCTCGCCCACGGCGCCATCCCCGCCGCGCCGCCCCCGCCTTCGCTCGACACGCCGCTGGGCCTGGCCATCCGTGCCGGCGACTTCCGCACCGTGCGCCTGCTGCTCGACCGCGGCGCCCCGCTCGCCGAGCCCCTCGGCGAAGGCCAGACACCCTTGGCGCTTGCGGTCGCCCTCGGCCGCTCCCGCATCGCCGGCGAACTCCTCGCCCGCGGCGCCGCCTCGAATGCCCCGCTGCTTGAACCGGTGCGCCCCGCCTTCCTCCAATACGTCAGCGGCGGCACCATGCGCTGGCTGCTGCGCAACGACCGGAACATCACCCCGATCATGCTGGCCGCCGACTCCGGCTGCCCTGAAACCGCGAAAACCCTGCTCGCCGCCGGCGCCCGCACCAGCGTCTGGACCCAGCGCAACCGCATGTGGCCGATCAACATCGCCGCGAGGAAGAGCGACGTGAAAATGATGCGCGTCCTGCTCGGCAAGGACCCCCACGTCGAGCAGCGCCGCATCGTCGTCTCGCTCTCCGAGCAAAAGGCCTGGCTCTACGACGCCGCCGGCGCGGAACTCTTCTCGACCCGGATCTCCACCGGCCGCAAGGGCTTCGCGACACCCACCGGCACCTTCGCCATCACCAACAAATACCGCAGCTGGACCTCGACCATCTATGCGGCGAGCATGCCTTACTTCCAGCGCTTCAGCTGCGGCGACTTCGGCTTCCACCAGGGCGTCGTCCCCGGCTACCCCGCCTCCCACGGCTGCATCCGCGTGCCCGCCGGAAATGCGACCAAACTTTTCGCTCTGACCGAACTCGGCGACCGGGTGGAGATTCAACCGTGAGGAAAAAAACGCCGCATGACTCCGGCATGCGCCGCTTGCCACATCGTTCTCGCCCCGCCCCCGGAATCCGCTAGACAGGGCGTCGATGCAGGGCGATCCGCAACGGTTCATCGAACTTGTCACCCGCGACCCCGACGAACCCGGTCAGGACGGGGACGCCATCGAGTTTGCCGCATGGCTGCATCGCGATGCCGGGAACGACGAGGGCCTCCCCGATGCCATCCGCCGCCTGGAATCCACGAAGGCGAAACGATTCAAATCGCTCCCGGCTTGGCTGGCAGGCCTGCTCCTGACCGCCCTGGCCCTGGCATTCGCGATACTTCTGCCCCGGTATTGGAAGGAAGCGGTGCTGCTCTCGGGTGTGCATGGCTTTTCCTCCATCGCACCATCGTACAGGGAATTCGATTTCGCCCTCGAAGAACTCGGCATCCAGGACCCTGTCCTCGCCGGGCTGGGCGAGATCGATACCGACAGCGGGAGATGGGAGACCATCGGGGAATACGGGCGGAGACACCCCGACTCCCCCGCCGCCTACTGGACCTATGCGCTCCCCTATTCCCATTACGAACCTGATGAGGTTCTTCCCCCTGATTTCGAGGAAACTTGGTCCCGCCTCGATCCGTTCAACTCCATATGGGCTCTGCTCGCCGCGGATCGGTTCGCCGCCAAGGCTCTGGGATTGGCGGCAAGACCGTCCGAGCCGGATGCGATCAAGGATGAGGAAAGCGCCCGCATCGCGCTCGCCCTGCTTCGCAAAGCTTCTCCCACACCCAGGACCCACGGCTTCGGGCAATCTCTCGTGGATCGCCTCGCGCCGCCGGACCACACTTCGCTGAAACAACTTCACGCCAAGGCGACTCTTCAGAGGAGGATGCGCGACCGGGGGGTGGAGATCGCGGCGATATACCGTCTGACGGCGGTCGAAGCGAAACGCCTTCACGAAGCTTCCGACACGGAAGGACTTTCCCGCCTGATTGGAGATCTGCGGGAAGCCCTGCAAATTTCCGTGGCCCACGGCAACTACGGACCCGAAGTGGGCCTGTATATTTTTAACAGACATGGCCCCGAGCTTTACGCCCTCTGCCAGTCCGCGGAGCTGGACGCCGAAGCGGAATGGTTGAAACGGATGACCACCCTTTCCGCCGGTTTGAAAGGCCGGCTTTCGCCGTGGGCCGCCAAAGACCCGAAGGCCGCCACATTGGGCTTGCGCTATACGCCGCACACTCTGGTGAACGATGACGAATGGCGGCCTGCGGAATGGTACAAACCCGAACGGATGGCGGAGATCGCCGTGGCGGATCGCTACGCGCTTCTGCTGGGGTGGATCGCTACGTTTTTCATCTCTCTCGCCCTCGGCGTCGAAATTCTCCGGCGCGGCGCTTCCGCGAATGCGGTCGCTCGGAGGATGGGACCTTTGTTCCAGGCGAGGGATTGGCTCCATGTCGCCGCCTGGGGCATCCTCCTGCCGGTCGCCTGGTGGGCGGGGTTCGTCTGGTTCACCCCGGCGGGCTGCCGGGACATCGCGGCGTTCCGGGTCTGGTTTTTGCAGGATGCGGCGCTCCTGATCCTGATCGCGACATGCTCCTTTCAGGTCATCCGCTGGCGCTGGACCCGCAGGCTCCGTTTCCTCGGCCCCCGCCGCATCGCGCTGTGGGATGGGTGGGCGGTCGCCGGGATGACAGCCTTGATCATCCCCTTCGCCGACTATCAACGCATGGCGAGCGATCCCGATTATATCCCGGCGGTTTACTGCACCATGCTCGGCATCCCCCTGCTATGGCTGCTTTGGCGCTGGCTCATGATTTGCCTCACACCGCGGGCAGGCTCGCTGCATGGGTTGCTGTGGTCCCGCACGGCCTTGCAGGCGGCGCTGGGAGCTTCGCTGATTTTCCCCGGAGCGATCTTCGCGCTCCATTCCGCCGAAAGACACTGGCTGGCCGCCGACCAAGCCCTCCGGCCCGCGCCGAATGGCTCCGGCGACCCCATGATTATCCATCGGGCGATGGAACCGGTCCGCAGCGCGCTGCTGGAGGCGCTCGAAAGCCCGATCTGGGAGCGGTGAGACGACTCATCAAAGCCCGGCACGCGCATGTGTCTGGCGATTGAAGAGTTCCGGCGGCTGGAAGCCGCCGTGCCGTGTCATGGCGCTTGCAACGCGCCATGGCATGGTCGCCGCTACATTCTGCCGCAGCCGGGCATACGGAAGCGTCACGATACACCTACGCCTTCACTCCTCCAGCTCCACCCTCAGTCTCACGAACCTCCGCGGCCCGTCCGCCGGCCAGGTGATTTCCCGCTTCACGAAGCCCGGTACCACCGGCATCCAGGAACCGGTGGCGGACACCGCTCCCTCCGGCAATTCGGAGGTCCACGATCCTGCCGCCAACGAATCCGAGACTTCCACGATGTACGAGATTCCTCGTAATTCCCCGTCCCCACGCTCCGGATAAGTCACCGTGACTTCCCCACCGGAGACTGTCACCACCGGCCGCAGCGGCACGCCGGGCGCAAGCTGCGGCGAAGCGCTCTCCGGGTCGCCGCCCAGCGCGTATTCGAGCAGATTCGGCAGTCCGTCGCCGTCCGGATCGTCTTCCAGGCCGGCTTCCGCCAGATCTTTTGACCACTCCGCATAGGATGGCGCGATCTCCAGCGCCATCTCGTGGAAGGCATCGGGCGAAACGTCCGACACGAGATCGACCGAGCAGGCGATCTCCGCCGCCTCCGGCAGAATGGGCCACGATGCGGTGAAAGCGAGTTCGCCCCCGGGGTCAAGACAAGCGCTCTGCAAAGTCCATGTCCCTTCCGCGCCCGCGCTCACCGTCCAGCCCGGAGCGGAAAGATGGTCCGGGGCGGCTGCGGGGTCGAAAACCGCCACCACCACGAGATTCCCAGCTGCCAGTGAACCCACATTTCCGACCGTGAAAGTCGCCGCGCCCTCACGAAGCCGGCGCAGCGTCCCCGGCTGCGTTTCCCTCTCCAGCGTCAGGCCCGCGGGAGAGGGAAAAACGGGCGACATGGAATAATCCTCCGCCGCCAGCATCGCATCGAGCTTCGCCGCGTAGTAGGGGACGAACGCCCCGTAATTCGTCACGGTGCCGGAAGCGTTTCCCACCGCGCTGTTCACGCTGACCAGCGCCGGCTCTCCATTCACCGTCGCGAAGCAGGGGCTGCCGGAATCGCCGCTTTCGAAAAAGCAATCGTCGGCATCGCCGGACAAAGTACGATAGATGAAGTAGGACGCGCGGGTGTCGGCGATGCCCGTCTCGTCGAGCATCTTGAACCCGGCTAGCACTCCGTTCCCGCCGCGGGCCGCCCTGCCGAATGCCATCAGCCGCGCGCCGCGATAGGCATCCTCCTCCGCCAGATTCAGCCAGCGTAAGGGCTCGACCGTTCCCGGCGCCTCGCTGTCCAGCGTGCCCAGCGCAAGATCGGAATTCCCTCCCGAATCGTTCGGCACCGCCGCGACCGCAGCCACCGCGCGCTCGACCACCACGCCATCCGAACCGACGAAACGCACCAGCTGGCCGACGGCCGGGGTGAAATGGCTGGCGCAGACGAAGTGCCGCGGCGTGACCAGCGTGAACTGCCGCCGCGGGTCCGGCACATACCAGCCGACGCCGGTGAAGCGCGCAGCGTCGTGCAGGAAGCCGGGGTTCATCGCCGGCGCCGCGGGAAAGTCGGTGAAACGGTCGTGCACCGCCGCCTGATAGGCCCGCAATTTTAGCGCATGGCCCGGCAAGGATTGCAGGCAAAAGGCAAGACCGACCGGACCGATGACACTTCTCACGCCGCGGGGAGCCTACACGCAGGGGAAGGGATGCGCCATCCATCTGCGTACCGCTTACGAAAAAGGCGGAACCCCGCGAAGGGCTCCGCCTTGGAAGAATCAGGACCGGGCTTGGCTTACCAGCGGCGGCCACCGCCGCCGCCTCCATATCCGCCCTTGCCGCTCTTGTTGCCGTAGCCGCCGCCACCGCGACGATCACCACCGCCACCATAGCCGCCGCCGCCGCCGCCGCGACGATCACCACCGCCGCCGTAGCCGCCGCTGCGCTCTTCGCGCGGACGGGCTTCGTTCACGGCCAGGTTGCGACCGCCGAAATCCTGGCCGTCGAGGCCCTTGATCGCGGCATCCATCGCTTCCTTGGACTCCATGGTCACAAAGGCGAAGCCGCGCGGGCGGCCGGTTTCACGATCCATCACGACGGAGACGTCAGCCACCGCGCCATACTGGGAGAAGGCATCGCGAAGATCGTCTTCGGTCGCCGAGAAGGGGAGATTCCCCACATACATTTTGCTCATTCTATCGGTGCCCGCGGGTTCCCGCGTATCTCGGACTGTTCCCGGGAACCGGGTCTCAAATCATCACCGAATGCTGCCACTCACCTGATGACCCTCCATGCCTTTGATCGAAATCAGGTAACGGGCGGCCCCATCTTGCCCCCGAAATCCCCCATGGCAAGCACCAAATCCGGGAAATCGACGATTTCGCGGGAATTTCCGTTTCCCGCCCCCCGAATACGGCCCCAAACAGATTCTCAGCGTCGGGCGAGGAACTGCCATCAGTGCACCGTAACCGGCGCACGGAACCATCCGTTGTCGTCCGTGCGTCCAACGAGTGTGGCGACGGCCCCGATACCCGGATCGGCCTGAATCCATTTTCCATTGCCAAGGTAGGCAAGCACATGGACGCCGTTGGTCGTTGACGGCAAGGTCTCCCGCAGCCCAATCCCCATAATCCATCTCCCGGATCGTGCCGCCGGGACCGACCGGATGCGTGTAACCGCGATAGCCTTCGATCAAGGCCTTCGCGCTCGCGTCGAACCACCATTGTTCCAGATAGGCTCACAATGCCGCACCATTGGCGTGACGAATCCCTTACGCCAGCAGCGCATTCTGCAGCGCCCTGCGGGGAGACCGGAGCAGTCAATCCCGCCTCCAGGGAGGAGGAATGGAACGGCAAGCAGAACCGGAACGAGCAGCAGGGCAATCCGGCCGGGCTTCTTCCAGACGAGAATCGTCGCTCCGGCCCATGCCCCGGCGAGATAGCCGAGAAAGGCGAGCCTGAGGATCGTGCTGCTTAAGCACGAAGACAAATACCCCGGCGAAAGCTCCGAATGTGCCGATCAGGGTGATGCGGTCTACTCATGGTTTTCTATCGATATTGAAGCTGAGTTGACCGCACACAGGCGTCAACCACCCCGGAGAAGGAACAAATTTGACAGACGGTGAACTTTGCAGGCCCCCATCACTTCCGCTTTTTGAGCAACCACCACAGCAGACCCATCGCCGCCACGATCACCGCAGCGACCACCGGCCACGGCGTTGCTGGCGCTGGTTTCTGCTTGTTTGGCTTCTTTGGTGCCGGTGCTTGCACATGGGAAGGAACTTGCGGACTTACCGTGTTGCCTGCTGCTGATGGATCTGCCTTGGGGGATGGCTTGGTCTGCTCCTTCAAATTGTGAACCACCATCCTGCCATCGGCACCGAAGCCACTTCACGGGTTGCTTGCTCCAATACATCAGGGAGCCTTCCCTTGGGAACAACAAGCCATCTTGGAGCCGTCGCCACAAACTTGCCGCCCTGACGGTTGAGCCGGTACACCGAGGCAAGCGCCTCGCCGCTTTTAACGTCTGGAACCGTGACTCCCGCGATGTCGTCATGAAGCTCCAATCTTGCCGCGGTGAAGCCATCTCCATCCCTCTCGAAAAAGTAGTCGACCTGACCCGCCAACGGATCGTTGCCGGTTTCAGCCGTCACCAGTGCTTGCAGCTCGACAAGATCATGGAAGAAGCTGTCAGGGGATTTGGTCGCAAACTCCAGTCGCCCTCCAAATTCCTTCTGCATCGCGGCTTCGGCTCTCAACTCGTCGGCGGCAGCTTTGAAGTTGCCAGAGCCAACTAATCGTTTGGCACGCTCAAAGTGTATCAATGCCATTCTGTGGGCAACACTGGCCTTATCCTCGGGGGTGGCGGCGCTCCATAGTTGAAGAGTTTGGCCTGATGCCTGCAGATATTCCGCATCGCTGGCACTGCTATCGATGCCCTGGACTGATTTAAGCCTCTGCAACGAGGATATCAATGCTTCCGGCGCAGCGACAATGCTAGAGGTGAACAATATCCAAAGTGCGAAAAATATTTCATGGCTACTGATTCCCCCTTGCCTTTTTGTTGCTCTTAATGGGCCAGATGTAAAGGTTCGGATTAGATGGATGCCGCCCCTCTTTCATCGAGCGATTGATCCGCTAAAGGTAGTTCCGCCCTGTCCGCGATGGGCAGGCCATAATACCACCAAAAGCAGTGCAACCAGGCAGCCTGAACATCACTCAAGACTGTCCGATTCTCAGGGGAGCACTACACAGGTGTGTCACCCTCTCGTTTCGTCAGCAAATCTGGTGGAGAGCCTTAAATTTCGAGGTCATGCAACATTTCTGGACAAAGATTGCGTTGAGGCGCAAGGAGCGAAGAGAGGATTTGTCAAAAAATGTTGCATGACCCCGGAACCCATCAAACGATACCGAGTCCAGCTGCCCGCGCGAACATAAAGGCAAATACAGCATTCGAAGCTGAACTCGCAACCAGGCAAGAAATTGTAAGAGGCTTCATCGAGGCATCCTTGATAGTAAGCTCGACAACGAGCGACATAAGCAAGCCCAAAAGTGATCCTAGCCAACAGACAAATCCAAGCATTCCCAACGAGTCAATGAATGGTGAAGGCTCATTGATTCCATACATGTATGCTGATGAAAATAGCGAACTCACTCCAGCTACCAGCCGAAAGCCGCGGGTTTTTGCCGCCAGGAAAATAAGAACTAATCCCGGAACAGCAGTGCAGACCACCAAAAAGTGCATCGATTAAGTAGGCGGTTGTCCGATAAAAAACCGCCATGACCCATCCGCGAAAATCAAAGGCGGCATACTGCTCTTAATTTCTCCTTCCGAGTCAAAAACGTAGATTTTCGCAATGAGACTACCAGCAAGATTTAGATCCCAAGCAGCACCGTCAAAAACATCAAGTAAGCTAGGCTGCCGGTAGCGATAGCCGCCAAAGCTTTCGGAAAACTGCTTGCTCGATATTTCAGGCAATTCAATTCCGGAGTCTTCCGCATCCTCGCTCAAAAAAAACCACTCCTGCGGTCGGGATATTGGGACTTCGGATATTCTATTTAGTCGTTCAATCGCTGCCAGCAAGGAACTATATTTATCTTCATTTTCGGTTTTTCGACTCCATGCTTCCTCATACAATTCGATCACACTGGAAGGAATCACCATTCGTTCTTCCGCCATGAGTCCAATTTTCCCGACCAGTTCGCTCGGAAAATACCGCCCCTTCCCCGCGAACTTCAAAATTTTATCGGGATACTGTGACCTTCCATTGATCGATATTTCTGGTGCCCCGCTAGCGTCAAGATATTCGTGCGAGTCCAGATGGCCAAAGATTAAATTCAGATCGTGGATGATTGCCTTTTGTAGCTCCGCTGAGATTTCAGACTCGAAAGCGATTGGAATCTCTATGCCTCCAGCAGACAGATGTGATAATTGTTCTTCAGGAAGCCAATTTATCGCTTGGGCTTTTGAGGCATTTAATTCCGCTCGTTCCCTATTTGGGTGATCTGGATCGATCCTAGGATAATCCGCGGCACGTTGGTTTTGCTCAACCCGTCTTAAAGTTTTTTCTTTATGTGCCTCGCTATCGACTCTTTCACGCAGAAAGAGCGCGACCAGCATCAGAATCAAGACAGTCGCTATGGTCGCATACTTTTTCATGGCGTTGCACCTGGCTCAAGTCTGGGCTTCTCGTTCGGCAGCGCGGGACGAACTTCAAAATAGCGCCCTGCGAATACCCCTTCATGCATGATGGGCTGCGTTAGGTTTGTCCCATCCTGCCTCGTTGGGTTTCCACTCAAGGTGAAGGGCCCACATAAATGGTTTCACATCGGCTTCTACATGCAGCAAAGGGTTCAAGTTCGCAGGGAAGGGAGCTGCTTTGTCCGCCGATCCTGCACTCACGCCGCTTTCGATAAGGACCCCGCTATCGTCGAAACAAACTTGATGACCGTGTCCACCTGGGGTTGCGTAGGATCGTTGTTCAAAATACCCGTCGGGATGGAAGCGCGTGTTAATCTCATGCGGAACTCCATAAAAATATGGATTAAAGTTGCGGTCCGGACGAGGAAGATATCCATCTAGGCCGGGGGTCGTTTCGATACGATTAAAGACCGGCGGCAGCTCCTGTAGCCATGCATCATCCGCTTTTTCTGCGTTATACCAGTTATCAAAATTTTGCTGTGTCGACCGCGGAACAACGGTCAGATACAGAGAGTCAATCACGTCTTCCCCGCCTTTTTCCAAGATTTCGATTATATATACCGAAATGTCATCTTCGGCAGGCTCCCCGACCCAGTTCAATTCGTGATTCACCGAGTGGCCATTGCTTCGCCATTCAAGACTATCCTTGAAGAATTTTCGCAAATCGGGATCGTCAGCCCCTTCGAGATAGTCGATAAGGTCAATCCACTGATTTCGCCATACGTGCGCGACACACTTGCGCCTTTTTCCATAAAATCCTTCTTCATCCTGCCGGGTTTCGAGGTTTCTCAGATGGGGTTTGCCTGGCCCCGGCTCGTCGTCGGGATAGACTTTAAACTCCATGGGGAAGAGGTATGAGGAGATCGGCTCGGAGAAATTGCCCTCTGTCCCTTGCGGCAGAAACTGGATGTTCCATGGCGTGGATTCGGTCTGGCCCTGCTCGACCCGCAGGGTCTTTATCTGCACCTCGGCGGTGGAGACGCTTATGTTGCCCACGAGGGCCCCGTGGCTGTCCAGAGTGCTGAAATGCCGTTCGTGGAGGGAGAGCACGGACATCTCGAAAGCCGAATTTTCGGTCGCGGCAGGGGGAACCCGCAGCCACACGCGCCGGTCTTTCAACTCAATCTCAACCGTGCCGAACCCGTTGGAACCGATTACCCGCCAGTATCGGGATACGGAGGTATCAAGCGGGCTGGGAAGCTGGCCGGGGATGAGGGGAATCACGATCATTCTGTCGTCCGGATCTCCGGGAAACCCGAAATTCTCGTCCAATTTCTCCGCCACGGCGACAGGATTTTTCGGGGCCGAGGAGCCGCTGCCCGATTGGTCCTGCTCCACCCAGTTGGCCGAATAGTTCCAATCCGCTTCACCCGTCACTCCCTGGCCGGTCCAAGTGTCCGATCCGCGGCGGGTCGCTATGATGATGTGAGGAGGGAAGTCGTCTTCATCCTGCGGGTTGGTGCTGCCCTGATGCTCACCGGTGTTGCCCACCCCGTCGCCGTCGGGGTCGCCGTCGGGGTCGCCGTCAGCGCCGTTGTCGCCGGTGGGGTCGTTCGGGTCCAGGCCGTTGGCC
>JBBCJF010000027.1:0-99538 GCA_037190465.1 Haloferula sp.
ACTACACGTGGGACGGGGAGAACCGACTGGTGAAGATGACAACGGCGGAGGACGCTGAAGAGGGTGGAGCGCCGGAGGATGTGACGCTGAAGTTCGCATATGACTGGATGGGGCGGCGGATCGGCAGGACGGTGCAGACGGATTCCGGTACCGAGTACCTGAGCTTTGCCTACGATCACTGGAACCTGGTGGCGGAGTGGAGCAGCACGACATTGGGTGGTGCGCTGAGCTTGCAGCGGACGCACCTTTGGGGACCGGACATTGGCTCGAGCGGCAAGGCGGGCTTTGGACTGCCCCCGAACTACCAGGCGGCGGGGGGAGTAGGCGGAGTGATCGCGAGCACGGCTCATTCTGGAGGCCAGGACCACTTCCTGCCGAGCTATGACGCGAACGGGAACATCATTGCGTGGACTGCCAGGACAGGAAGCGGAGCGGGCACGGTGGAACTGGTGCAGCGGATGGACTACGATGCGTTCGGCAACGCGGTGATCGTGGAGAAATTCGACACAACGTCTCTCGTGGATCGGGTCCCGGCATTCGGGTTTTCGACGAAGTATCAGGACAAGGAAACCGGGCTCTATTATTATGGCTATCGGTATTACGATCCGATAACAGGGAGATGGCCAAGCAGGGACCCGATCGGGGAAAATGGGGGAATTAACTTGTATGGGTTTGTGGGGAATAATGGAATTTCTGCAATCGACGTACTTGGCTTAAGCCTGAATGTCGATATAATTACCATTGATCACGAAATGTCCCATGGACTCTATAGTCCGAAGTCAATTCCCGTGGGACTCCATGGCTTCGAGGTGTCATGGGAAGAAGGGGACGAAGATTGTGACGAAGTAATGCTGGTTCAGGTGATAAGCTACAAAGGGCGGGGCGACAATATAGATCCGAGCGTTGATGTGACGCCAGGTTATTCGGCGGATCCAGGATATGTCAGCAGTGGAGGCCTTCCGTCCTATAATTACAATCATGGATACATTGATGCGCCAATTCAGGGGTATAACAATGGACGTGGCGGAAGTGATTGGAAAGGAACATGGAAAGTGGAAGTTTGCGCATTGTGCATTAAGTGCTCTTGTCTCTATTCTGGTAGCGGCGATGTTGTATTATCGGTAGGAAGCAGCAGCATTCTGGGATGTATGAGCTTTGAATTTGGGAATAATGATAGAGCAATAAGTAATATTGATCATTCGAGTGACCCTAGTAATAATTGGCAAAAATCATACGACAAATGGAATGATAACCACAAAAAATCAAATACTACTTCAGATGACATGATTCCACCTAATTGGGAGACGACCAGGTGTCAAAAATTGAAATATTAGAGCATCTCCTCAGTGTGTCGAATTGATACTAATGTGTGGCGATTAAAATGAAATCTGTTCGCCATCAATTTTGGTTTTTTTTAAAATCTCAAGGGCGACTGTTGTTGCTTCTATTGTGTGTATTCGTGTACATATTTAGCTATGTATTAGCGAGCCGAGGTGGAAGCTATAAAACTCTTGCTTGGGGTCCATCAATAAATGAGCAAGGTGAGATCATGGCGTCTCCTAAAGGCCCTGAGAAATGGCATCCATTTGATTTATATAAACATGATGGAAGCATGACAGTAAAACATGTTTTATACTGGCCGATGGTTTACATTGATAGATATTTTCGTGGGGAAAAATAAAGTGAACTCCGCGCGCCAACCAATGGCATTGGCTGTGCCAACCCATTTGAAAAACGAAGTAGGAACGGCTTCTCGGCGAATGAACACTCTCTGGCAGCGGACGATCAGGTGCTTTCCCGGACGTTTCCTTGGCAGCATGCCTCTCTCCGGTTCCATGTCCGATCCCCACGCGCCTTTTTCACGAGTGAAATCCGCCTACGTCAACACCGAACACCCCAACGCCTTGCCCTCCATGTGGCGCTGTTCCGGTCAACCATGAGGAACCTCGCTCCAATGCCGTGGCGACTCCCGGAAAGAATTCGGTGAGGAATGTGACTCGCTCCATACGATGTGAATCCGAGAAGGTCCCCTGATCCGCCCCATGTCAAAAAGACCGCAACGATTCGAGCAGTCCAGCGGTTGGACGAGCCGGCCCTGGGGAGGTTCGCGCAAACGCAAAGGTCCGGCGCAACCCGGACGGACGAACATCAGTGAGGGTAGCCGTCGGATGGATTACGATCCGTTCGGCAATGCGGTGATCGTGGAGAAATTCAACACAACGGCTCTTGTGAACCGGATTCCGGCATTCGGGTTTTCGACGAAGTATCAGGACAGGGAAAGTGGGCTCTATTATTATGGCTATCGGTATTATGACCCTTACACGGGAAGGTGGCCATCTAGGGATCTGATCGGCGAGGAAGGCGGGGTGAATTTGTATGGATTCGTTGGGAATGATGGATTGAATAGGGTGGATTATTTGGGATTAGAAAAAGCATTTGATTATTCAGATTCGGAATTTGAAGCTGCAAAGAAAGCTGGGCATGCAGGAATGAGGGGAGCGATTGAAGAATTTGAGCAAAAATTATCTGAATGGGAAAAACGGCCAGAGAATGCCGGTAAGCGAAGCCCAGTTATAGGGCCACGAGAATATGGTGGAAGAATCTGCTGCAGAAATGGAAAATTTTACTCAATAGAAGCTAAAGGACCATGGCCAACTGGTATTTTTTCAGGGGTGAGACCTCATATTTCACCGTTAGAGATGCCAAAATGCGAGGGTAAGGATGACAAAGAGGTTGCTTTTTGGCATATTCACCCACCCCGATGGGTTGAAAAAAGGTTTTCCAGGGACCGTCCATCATATTATAGTAATGCCGAAGATTTCAGCGATCCTGATAGGAATATGATAAATAATAAAACTCTCAATCCGAACCGACTCCCTATATGGGTTGCAATTTATCGTAGATCTGGCGAAGAAGATTGGATAACCAAAAGAACATCTCCATGAAATATTGTAAAAAATCCATTATTCTAATTATGTGTGCTTTTAATTTGAATGCGCAAGAAGTAAGTTTGAATATCGATACGAGCTTGGTTGAGCCTTCTTATAAAGAAAATATAAGAAAAAGAATCGAGGAATGTCTCGGAAAACTTGATAGATACAAGCTGATTATTGCTTCTTCTGAGCCGATGTCGCTCTTTGCCTCGGCACTTATGATGAAAGAAAAAAATTTGAGTGTAGTTTCCGAAGCAAGAATTTGGGCACCTCATCGGAATGATTTTGAGCTTATTGAGCTGGATGAGAAGCAAACATCAGCGCTTCTTGAAGCGGTGAACAGGCTATTTAATGATTACGAGAAAAATTATAAGTCAATAGATAACGAGGATAAGGATGGAGAAATATTGGAATTATTTGAAAGGGTCCAGAATGGCGATGTCTTGGATTGGAGATCTGTCAAAATAAAAATATACAGTATATCTGATATAAAAAATAAAGATTTGATGAAAATTATCGAGTTGATGATTCCTGCAAAATACCGGACTCAGGTAGAAAATCCGTGGGAGGAGTGAGACAGAGGGGAAGTGAACTGTACAAGTGAACTCCGCGCGCCAACCAATGGCATTGGTTGTGCCAACCCATTTGAAAAACGAAGTAGGAACGGCTTCTCCGCGAATGAACACTTTCTGGCAACGGACGATCGGGCGTTTTCCCGGCTGTCTATGTGGCAACGGACCTCTTTCCGGTTCCCCGCCTGACCCTCACATGCCTTTCCTGCAAGCAAAGTTCGCCTACGTCTTACTGAACACCCCAACGCCTTGCCCTCCTCGTGGCGCTGTCCCGGTCAACCATGGGAACCTTGCGATGCCGTGGCGGCTCCCGGAAAGAATTCGGTGAGGAAGCTTGAGTGTTCGACATCGGTAAGCGTTCCCGGCTGGAAATTGCGATGAAACTGCACTACTCCCCGGCTTTGTTAGAAGTGAATCAGTTGCAAGTGACTGAGGGAGAAGAGGTGGCTCGAGCCGGGATCGAACCAGCGACACGCGGATTTTCAATCCGCTGCTCTACCAACTGAGCTATCGAGCCTTTGAGGTGAACCAGCCCTTGCGGGCGGGGCGGGATTAAGGGTGGCGAGGCGGGTTTTGACAACCGGAAAATTCGCGATTTTCGGCGAAGAATCTTCCTTTTGAGGGGTTCAGGGCTCGGTGGGCAGGGGGGGGAGGGAATGACCGGCGAGCCGGTCGCGGATGCGGGAGGCGATTTCGAGAACCTCGGCCTTTTCCCGCGGCCCGATGGCCGGATAAGCGGCGATTTCTTCCAGGCCCTCGGCGTGCTCGAGCGTTCCGAATCCGTCGAGGCATTCGCGCATGCTGCGTAGAAACCACTCCGATTTACGATCATCGCAGATCGCTCGCAGGGCCCGGTCGGCAATCTTTTTTTCGAGGCCGAGTCCCGGAGCCACCAGTCCCTGTTCGGTCCGGCGCTGGGCGCTGGCGGCCAGGGTTTTGGCGGCGTCCGAAACCACGTCATAGATGCTGCGGGAATCCAGCGCTTCCAGAAGAAAGTCGACGCAAATTTCGCCCTTGATACGTTGGGTGGTCAGCGCCCTCCGGAGAGAGTGGGGTGTAAGGTCGGGATCGTTGGAATGAATCGTATCCCGGGCGAGGAAGGCGATCCTTCGCTCGAGCGCCGGGGAGAATTCGCTGTAGTGGAGGGGGACTGTGATGTTCGGGGATGGTTTGTCGGTGGCTTCGAGAATTTTCAGGATGGCGTCGCCGTGCACGCCGGTGAGGTCGCGCTTGGCGAGACGCGTCAGGGGGAGGACTACCGCTTCGCGGACTTCCGAGGCGGCATCGTCAGCGAGTTTGAGGAATCGCGGGAGGTCGGCAGGATCGGCGGGCAGGCCGTAGAGAGCTTGCAAGGCCAGCGCGCGCAGATGGGGATCGGGGTTCTCCAGCAAGTCGATGAGGACGGGACGGAAGGGCGCACGGTCGAATTTCGCCTGCTGGCGACAGGCTTGGATGAAAGCATCGAGGGCGGTGGTGCGATCGGCGGGGTCGTGGAGGGAGGCGAGCATTTCGGCTACGGCGGCGTCGCGTGCCTCGCCGATGGAGAGACTGGCCCGGACCCATGAGGCGATGCGGGGATCGGGTTGAGGGGGAGGGGAAGGGCGTTCGCTTTTGCGGGGCTGACCGGCGGCGAGTGGGGAATGCGATGGCAGGGATGAGCCCTGGCGGTGGATGACCGCGGTCCAGAAGGCGGCGGTGAGAAGGGTGGAGAGCGCAGCGGCGAGGAGGGGCCATTTCATGGGGATGCGGGGCGGTGGCGGAGCTGATGCGCCAGTTGGATGAGACGGTCACGGCTGGCGGTGTCGATGCCGGGTTGGGCGGCGAGAGCTTCCAATGTAGGAACCTGGGCGGAGGAGCCGTAGCTTTGGAGCAGGCGGGCGGAGTTGCCTTCCCCGTCCATCGTCGCGGGGTTGCGGGCGATGAGGCGGCACACCGCATCGGCGATTTTTCTTTCCGAGCCGTGGCCGGGGGCGACGCCCCAGCCGAGTCCCCACACGGCTCGACCTCGTCGCTGGTCGTCATGGTCCATGATTTCCACGAGCAGGTCGACGCAGTCCGGGCCTTTGTTTGTCTGGGTGCTGAGGCAGGAGTAGACGGCGTAGTAGGGCAGCTCTTCGTCGCCGGTTCTTCGTTCCAGGCGGGCGAATTCGACCATCTTGCGCTCCAGTTTTGGCGAGAGCCGGCAGTGGCTGAGCCTATCGATGAGAGAACGGGTTGGATGAGGTTCGCGTTCGAGGATGCTCAGGATGACGTCCCCGACTGCGTCGGTGAGATCGCGTTGGGGAGCGGATAGCCAGGCGAGGCTATGGAGGGTTTTGGCGCGCACGCTGGTATCGGGGTCACCGGCGAGTTCGAAGAGCAGGGCGCGGTCTTCCGTCAAGGAGCCGAGGTCTCCGAGTCGAGCGACACACCCGGCGCGGATGGCGGGGTCCGGGTGTTTGGCGGAGAGACGAACGGCGGGAAGGAAAGAAGCGTGGTCGAATTCCGCTCCGCTCCCGCGCAGGCGGGTGAGGGCGATCAGGGCGGCGAGAGCGTCGTCCCGCGGGCCGGATTCCAGAGCGGCGTGCATTTCGGCGAGGGCGTTTTCTTTGAGATCGAGGTCGCGGATCTGATAGACGGCGTCGAACCAGCCGGCGGCCCGGGCGTTGATTGCGGCGTCACCGGAGGACCATCCGGTGCGGATGAGGACATCGGTGGGGGCGGTCTCACGAGGGGGAGGCTGGGCGGGTGGGGGTGGTCGCCGGGGCGGCGCGGCGGCAGAGGACGGGGAGTGGTTCTGCCGGGCGACGACCCAGGGAGAGAAAAAGCCGCTGGTGAGCAGACAGGCGGCGAGGGCGGCGAGGAGGGCGGATTTGCCATTCATGGCGAGCAGGGTGGCGAGGTGGCCGGCCGCGGGGGCGCCGGAAGTGGAAGCGGAGGCAAGCGCCTGGGAGCAGAGCGAGGCGGCGGAGCTGCGGCCTGTGGCGGCGAAACCCGAGGCCAGGGCGGCGGTGGAGAGTCCCGCAAAGCCTTGGCCGGAGAGTTTGGCGCGCAGTTTGTCGAGCGCGCGGGAGATGCGTTTCTGCGCGGCGCCTTCACTGATGCCGAGGTGGGCGCCGATTTCGCGCATCGGCCGGCCTTCGAGGTAGCGGAGAATCAGGGCGCGGCGATCGGCTTCCGGAAGCCGGTCGAGAATCCGGTCGAGTTCCGGCAGCCAATCGGGTGGAGTTGCTGTGTGGTGAAGCGCCTGGCGGCGGGCGGCTTCGTGTTCGCGGGCGCGGCGGCGGCGGGCGGCGGTGCGGTGGCGCAGGGAAAGGAAGACGGTGTGGCGGTGAAGCCAGCCGCCGAGCGCGGCGTGCGGGTCCAGGGAAGAAGCGAGCCGGTGGAGATCGGCGAAGACGCACTGGGCGATGTCGCGGGCTGCCTCGGGATCGCCGGTGACCCGCAGGGCGGTGCTTTCGACCAGGCGGCCGAAGGCTCCGACTAGTTCGCGGAAAGCATCCGGGCAGCGGTTTTCCCGCAGGCGGTGCAGGTGCCCGGCGATTTCGCGGTCGGCATGCTGGTGGTCGGCCATCGGTGCTTTCACCCTCTAGGACGCGCCGCCGGTCGTTTTCCGACAGGAAAAATCCGCGAAATTCAGAAAGCGGAGGAAAGGAATCTCAGGGTGACGCGGCCGGTCTTTTCCAGGGCTTCGGGAGAGATCACTTCCAGGGTGTCGCCGGGCTGATGCCAGTAGGGCATGTTCATGAACTCGCCGATGAGGTGCAGGCAGGGCAGGCCGGTGTTCTGGAGCGGGACGTGATCGTCGATGATGGGACCGGGAGAGCGGCGCACGGGGAGCTGGAATTCCTGAGCGGCGGCTTCGACGGCGCGGGCGAAGGGCTCGGGGGCTTCGGGGTTGTAGAAGAAGCCGCGGTTCGCATCGCCGACGAGGTCGAGCACGATGCCGAGCGAGGGCCAGGTAGTTCGCTTGGAAATATGATGAGCGTAGTATTTGCTGCCGTAGAGGCCGTCGGTGGGGGTGATGTCCCGCAGCATGGCCTCCTCGCCGTCGAAAAGGACGAGCTCCACGGCTGCCGCGGCGGCAGGGTCGGTGGAGAGGACGCGGGCGAGTTCGAGAATGACGCCGGTGGAGGAGGCGCCGTCGTTCGCGCCGATGAATTCGAAGGCGTCGATGAGCTTGCTGTCGAGGTGGCCGCCGATGACCACGGCGGGGGAGAGGGCTTCGTCGCGGAGGCCCTGCGCGTGGCGGGCGAGAAGATTGGTGAAGGTGACGGGACCTCTCGGGGTGGCGGAGGTGAAGATCTGACGCCGGGTATTCCAGCCCTGGCGGGCGAATTCCTCCTCCAGGTAAACCAGGGCTCTTTCGTAGCCCGCGCTGGCCGGGGGGCGCGGGCCGATGGCGCACAGGGCGGCGACGTGGTCGTAGGCGCGCTGGCCGGAAAATTGCGCGGCGAGACCGGCGGGGAGCGGATGGAAGCGTTCGCGCGTTCCTGCTGCGGGTTCCGATTCGCGATTGAAGAACAGAAAAGCCGCCGAGCCCAGAGCGGCCAGCACGAGCACGAGAAGCAGGCAGCGGGCTTTCATGGCGGCGAAGGTGCCTCAGATCTCGCCGATGCCAAGGAGATCGAGCAGGCGCTGGAGGTCGTCGTCGCCGTAGTATTCGAGCTCGATGCGGCCTTTCTTCGGCGAATGGTGGACGGAAACGTGGGTGGCGAAGTGGTCGCGCAGGCGGTTCTGGATGGCGCGGATCTGGCTGTCCATTCCGGAAGGGCCGCCGCCGGAGCGGGCTTTACCGTCGGCGCCGGCTCCCGGATCGAAGGTGTGGGCGAGTTTTTCGGCGGCGCGGACGTTGAGGTTCTTTTTGAGAATCTGGTCGGCGGCGAGGAGCTGGCAGTCCTTGTCCTTGATGGAGAGGATGGCCTTGCCGTGGCCGACGCTGATGCGGGCCTGGGCGACGAGGAGCTGCACGTCGGGGTGAAGATCGAGCAGGCGCATGGCGTTGGCCACGCTGGCGCGGGATTTGCCGACGCGGGAGGCGATTTCCTCCTGCTTCATGGCGAATTCCTTGGCGAGGCGGACGTAGCCGGCGGCTTCTTCGATGGGGTTGAGATCCTCGCGCTGGAGGTTCTCGATGAGCGCCATTTCCAGCACGTCGCGGTCGGAGGCTTCGCGCTCGATGACGGGAACGGTCGCCAGGCCGAGTTTTTTCGAAGCGCGCCAGCGGCGCTCGCCGGCGATGAGCTCGAATTTCCCGTCCACCGGCCGGACGATGAGAGGCTGGATGATGCCGTGCTGGCGGATCGATTCGACCAGTTCGTCGAGCGGCGATTCGCCGAAGGTGCTGCGCGGCTGGAGCGGGCTGGGAACCACCCGGTCGATGGGCACTTCTCGCGCGCGGCCTGCGCCGTCCGCGGCTGCATTTTCGGTTTCCTTGCCAGGGGTGCCGGGTTGTTTGCGGATCAGGGCTCCGAGACCTTTTCCGAGTGCCTGTTTCGACATGGGGCGGGGAGCCTTGCAAAGCCGGAGGAGGAAGCAAAGCTGATTTGCGGGAAATCGGGTTTGGGTCGATCGCCCGGCCGCACTTGACGGGGCGGATGGGGCGGGGCATCCATGCAGTCGTGATGCGCAACCTGATTTTGGCCTGCTTGTGTCTCGCCGGCCTGGCCCGCGGGCAGATGGCTCCGCCGGCCGATGTCGCCGCGTCCGCCATTTCGGCGGTGGAGGAGTTGGGCAAGCAGGTAGTGCTGGGCCGCCACAAGGTGGCGATCGAGAGAATGTATCCCAAATGGAAGGAACGCATGGCCAGGCGGGCCGGCGGCATGGAAGCTCTGGAAAAGCAGCTCGAAGGGATCGGCGAGATGATGGCGAAGCAGGGAGTGGCCCTGCTATCGTTCCGCCCCACCGGCATGCCGGTCTGCTACGAGGTGTGGCCGGGGAAAAAGATCGCGATCGAAGACGGCAAGGAGGTCGAGCAGCTGGTATACGAGAAATGGCTGCTGCTGATCCCGACCGAGACGGAATACCGGATCACCCAGCCCGGCACGCCGCCGACGTTTTACAAGATCACCAGCAAGGGTTTCCAGGTGGCGATTTCCGACAAGGAGAAGAACGACTGGACCTTCATCGACGGCTCCAGCATCACGGTCGCCGATCTGCGAAGCCTCTTCATCACTTTGCCGGAGAATATGGAGCTGCTGCCGATCGAGCGGAAGGCCGCGGAGGTGAAATGACGGGAGAACGCCGATGAGCAAGAAATCGAAGCGGATGCAGGAACAGGCGCAATTGCGGAAGAAACTGACGGATCTCTGGAACCGCGGACACAGCGATTTGTGCGAAGTGCGCGGCTCCGCGATCCACGGCCGCGGGGTTTACGCCACAGGGGACATCCCGGCGGAGACGAAAATCATCGAGTACATCGGCGAACTGATCGACAAGAAGGAGAGCGAAAGACGGGCCTGGGCTCAGCATGCGAAGGCGCAGGATACGGGCGATGCGGCGGTCTATATATTCACTCTCTCCAACCGCTGGGACATCGACGGCGACGTGCCATGGAACACGGCCCGGCTGATCAATCATTCCTGCGAGCCGAATTGCGAGGCGTGGATCGAGGGCAAGCGGATCTTCATCTATTCGCTGCGCGACATCCCTGCGGGGGAGGAGCTGACTTTCGATTATGGTTTCGATGTCGATTGCTGGGAGGACCATCCCTGCCGCTGCGGCAAGGCGGCTTGCGTCGGTTACATCGTGAACCGCGAGCAGTGGCCGGAACTCAAGCGGCGGATCGCGGAGAAGGAATCCGCAGCCTGACCGCGTCACGGCAGCGGTATTCGTTGGCGTCCATCGTCGGTCGATTTTCCCTTGCTCCGCGCGGGCGGCTGGCCGCTACTCGCTGCCGTGATTCCGAACGTCCTCGCCGAGCGCTACGCTTCTCCCGCCCTGCAAGCCATCTGGTCCGCCGAGGGCCGCATCGTGCTGGAGCGCGAATTCTGGATCGCGGTGATGAAGGCGCAGCACGACCTCGGTCTCGATATTCCGGCCGAGGCCATCGCCGCTTACGAAAAGGCGAAGGATTCGGTCGATCCCGGCTCGATCATGGCCCGCGAGCGGGTCACCCGGCATGACGTGAAGGCGCGGATCGAGGAATTCAACGACCTCACCGGTCATGAGCATATCCACAAGGGCATGACTTCGCGCGATCTCACCGAGAATGTCGAGCAGCTCCAGGTTTACCGATCCCTGCTGATCATACGCGACAAATCGGTGGCCGTGCTTTCCCGCCTGAAGAAACGAGCCGAACAGTGGTCGGATCTCGTGATCACCGCCCGCACCCACAATGTCGCCGCGCAGCCGACCACGCTCGGGAAGCGCATCGCGATGTTCGGCGAGGAGATGCTGTCGGCTCACCGCGCGCTGGAGGATGTCATCGCCCGCTATCCGGTCCGCGGCTTGAAGGGGGCGGTCGGCACACAGATGGATCAGCTTTCCCTTTTCGACGGAGATGCCTCGCGGGTCGCGGAGTTGGAAAAAAAGATCGTCGCTCACCTCGGCATGCCCGCCGTGTGGACGAATGTGGGACAAGTGTATCCGCGTTCGCTCGATTTTCGTGTGATTGCCGCGCTCACGGATCTTGCCAGCGGCCCCTCATCTTTGTGCCGCACGCTGCGTCTGATGGCCGGCCACGAGACCGCGAGCGAAGGTTTCGCCCCCGGTCAGACCGGCTCCAGCGCCATGCCGCACAAGATGAATTCCCGCTCCTGCGAGCGGGTGAACGGTTTTCACGTGATTCTGAAAGGCCACCTCGCCATGGCGTCCGGCCTCGCAGGGGATCAGTGGAACGAGGGCGATGTCTCCTGCTCCGTCGTGCGCCGCGTGATGCTGCCGGACGCTTTCTTCGCCATCGACGGGCTTTTCGAAACCTACCTCACCGTGCTCGATCAGATGGATGCCTATCCGGCGGTAATCGCGAAGGAAAACGCCCACTATTTGCCCTTCCTGATGACGACCACAATCATGATGGAAGCGGTGAAGTCCGGCGTCGGCCGCGAGACCGCGCACAAGGCGATCAAGGAGCACGCTGTCGGCACCGTGAACGATCTGCGCAGCGGAAAGACGGCGGTGAACGATCTGGTGGACCGGCTTGCCGCGGATGATCGCATCCCGCTCGACCGCGCGCAAATCGCCGTGATTGTGGCCGCCGGGGAGAGTAATGCCGGCGCTGCGTTGGCTCAGGTGGAGGCGTTTGCCAAAGCGGTGGGCGTCCTCGAAGCCGCGCATCCGCAGGCCGCGGCGTACGATCCGGGGGCGATTCTCTGAAGGCGACTGGAGTAGCGGAAGGGCTGCGCCCTTCCGGCGGGACGGGGTTGGAACCGGGATTGCCACTCCGCCACTGAAGGCGGACCGCACCCCGCCGGAACGACGCAGTCGTTCCACTACATCGCATCCAATCGCACCACGCGCCAGAAGCGTTTGGGGTCGCCCGGGAGAGGAGTGGTCCACACGGTCGCTGCGCCCGCCGGATTGCCGGACATCGTGGCTGCGGGCTGCCAGCCATCGAGCGTGGTCGAGGTTTCGATGCGATAGCTGCTGCCGGGGTTGCTCTGCCATTCGACACGGAAGACATCACCGTCGATCCCCGCCGCGGTCACCGCGAAAACGCCGTTGTTCTGGTGGATCACGCCGATCGCGTCCAGATCGAAGCCGCCGCTGCCGACTGTCGGCGTCGGGTCGTAGATCGGCCGGTCTTCGCTGTCCTTTGTCTTGCCATCGCCAATGATGTCCACAATGCGGACGAAACGGATATTTTCCCTATCGAGCGGGGCGTCCGCGGGCAGCGACGCGAGGTCGAAGGGCGTGCCGAAACCCACGCGGTGCTTTCCCGCGAGGCCGCTCAGATTCGTCGGGTCGACGATGCCGAAGGCGCCCACGGGATTCGCCGTGAGCGAGGCGTTCGGGAAGCGGACGAAATTCGCGCCGTCGCTCGACACCTCCACGAAGGCGAGTTCCAGGAAAGTGTTGGTGACCGCGTTCTCGAATACCGCGAAATCCGGCCCTTCGCCATCGCGGATGGGGTGGGGGAAGAACAGGACGATGCGCCCGCCGTTGCCGAGGCAGACGATGTCGTAAACATCCGAAGTCGCCGGCCCGAGAGCCTTTCCCGGCGTGCGCCATACGGTGTCCACGTCGCTTCCGTAGTGCACTTCGCTGTATCCGTTCGCCCACGCAATGAAGCGTGGATCGTCTTTCGATATCGCATCCGATCCCGCCACCCCGGCGGCGGGCGGGTAGGGGCCGGCGATGAGCGCGGCGGGAAGCAGCAAGACGATGGAGGTGCGCATCACGGATGGTTTCAGAGTTCGCGACGCACACCGATTTGGAACTGGCGACCCGCTGCTGGATACCATACGCCATGGTATTTTACCGTGGCGTAGCGCTCGTCGAAGAGATTGTTCACCCGCACGTAAAGCGAAAGCCCCGGTTTCGGCTCGTAGCGCAGGAGGAGATTCGCCACGCCATACGACGGCAGTTTTTCGCGGACATTGGCGAAGTCGTCGCCCTCGTAGGAGGAAGCGGAGAACTGATATTCGATTTGCGCCGTGAAATCGTCGCGCAAATGGCAGGCCAGTGTCCCGCCCGCTTGGAGGCGCGGAACCAGAAACACGTCGTTGCCCTTGTAGGGCCCATCACGGAAAACCGCGGAAAGCCAGGTGGCGTGCAGGTTCGCCTCCCACATGCCGGAACGGTAGCCGATCCCGCCTTCCAACCCGAGACGCCGGGTGTCGGCGAGGTTCACGTTGAGATTTCTCGTAAAATCATAGGCGATCTCGCCTTCCAGCCATTGCGCGAAGCCGCCGAGCCGCAGGTTCCAGGGACCGGGCCGCCATTCCATGCCGAGCTCGAAATTGTGGCCGGTCTCGGCTTCCAGGCGGTCGTTGAAGGGTTCGGCCATCGGATAGCCCTGATAGGCGGCGATTTCATCGGTCGAGGGCAGGCGGTAAATCCGGTCATACCGGAACCAGCCGGTGAAATCGTCGTATGGTTCCCAGCGCAGGCCGAGTTCCAGGGCGGCGTTGGTTTCCGAGGAACGCCGCGAGAAATTCAGCGCCGGGTCCGCTGGAAAGAGAAAGCTCCTCGCCCGGGCTTCCACTCTGGCCTGTTCGATCCGCGCGGCGCCGCTGAAATACCAGCCGTCCCAAGCCTCGTGGTCCGCATTTGCAAAAATCCCCGCTACCTCGCGAGTCAGGTCCGCCGTGCCGGTCCGGTTCCGTCGTTCGATCTCGGCGAATTGTGCGATAGCCAGCGTGTCACGCCGGAAATTCGCGCCGAGAGCCGCGGAGCTTTTCTCCGATGTCCATCGTAGCTCAGGCGTGGCGGTGAGGGTTTCCAGCCGATTGTCGGCATGCGATCCGGGGCCGAAATTCCATTCCTGATCGCGCGCCGACCAGGCCAGCGGGATTTCCAGCCGGAAGCCGCGCTCCGATCCGAGCGATGCCGAAGCATCCGCTCGCCACGTTTCCTGGCGGTTGAAATACTGATCCGCCTGACCCGCCCGTGCATAGATCGATTGGCGCGGATCGTCCTTGTAGAGATCGCTGGTCAACGGTCCGGGAAAGCCGGAAAATTCATCCGACCACGCGAGTCCGAAGCGGGTTCCGCCTCCGGAGAAGTCCCGCTGCCAGCGCAACGCCATGGATTCCAGTTCGTTCGCCGCATTTTCCCGCCAACCGTCGGTGAAATTCCGTTCGAGATCGAAGGAGAAATCGCCCGCCCGGTGACTCAGCCGTCCCAGCCAGTAACCGTCGCTGCCGCCGGCGGCTTCCAGGGCGGTTTGCGGCCCTCCCGTCTTCGTCACGAGATTGATCACGCCTCCCACCCCGTTGTCGCCGAAGCGGGCCGTCTGCCCGCCACGCAGGATTTCCACGCGCTCGATGCGCGAAAGCGGCACTTCCAGCCACGACACACCGCCCATATCCGGGCGGTTTATTGGCCGGCCATCCACCAGCACCAGCACCCGCGAGGCGGCGTTCGCGCCGAAGCCGCGCAGATGCACCTGCCCGCCGGAGAGGTTCCCCGACGTGCTCGAAATGCGGATGCCCGCCTGCGTCGCCAGCAGATCGGCCACCGACCGCGCGCCGGACCCGGCGATGGTTTTCGCGTCGATCACCGTGGCGCTGCCGGCGAAGTGCGGCGGCACCACGCTTTGACCGGATGCTTCCACCACCAGTTCCGGCAGCTCGTTCTCCTCCGCGGATGCGAACAGAACGAGCAGCGGAAGGGCGGCAATGGAGTGACCACGCATCTCGCGGATCGTTGTCTCAGTTTCTCCTGCGGCGCAGGAAAAGTCCCAGCCCGGCCAAGGCCGTCAGTGCGACCGAGGGCTCCGGCACGGCGAGAAAGTCGTCCATCGCGAAATAAGTCGGCGTATTGATGCCGAAATCGCCGACATCCGAGGAACTCATCGAAAAGCGCAGACCGCTCACCACGCCCAAGGTGCTGAAATCGACGAAAGTCCAGTCATCCACGATCGTCTCCCGCCCGTCGCGGAAGTCGGCGAGGTAGAACTCCACCGTGCCGGTGTCGCCCGTGGTGTCGAAGCCGGTGATGGTCAGCAGGAACCAGTCTCCCGCGGAGAATTGCCGGGCGGGGGGCTCCCCGTCCCGCACGGCCAGGGCGGCGTAAGTTGTGTTGGTGATCTTCGCGCCGAGCCCCGCCAGATCCACGGGAGCGGCGAAGGTCACGGTGGGCGGCGAGCCGAAGGAGCCGGGGTCGTAGGCGACCGCGTAGCTCGCGGACCCGCCCGCCCCGCCGCCGGCGATCGCGCTGTACTGGTTCCCCCAGCCCGAAGTCGAGGTGTCGGCATGGTTCGAATAGGCGAAGCCCGACCATGAGCCCCAGGTGGTGTCGTATGCGTTGTGGAAGGTCGCTCCTCCGGTGGTGAAGCCTCCGCTCCCGTCGGAGCCGTTCCAGTAGCCCTCCGCGCCGAGCGGCAGGGTGTCGAAGGTGATGGTGGCCGCCGTGGCGGGGGCGAGAACCGCCCACGCGCAGGCGAATGCCGCACAAGTCGTTCGTTTCATGTCTCTTCTGATGTCAGGTTGCAGTTTTCCCGTGTGAAGAGAACAAAGGCGGGCCGGGCGTTTGTCCGCCGGCACCGCATCCGCTCCCGTCGCCCCTCTTTCGCGGAGGGGCCTTCGCGGCGCCGCTTTTCGGGGAAGCGGCTCCGGGACGAGCAAGGCGGGCGAAGTATTCGGGCTCCCGGCTATGGCGGCGCGGATTTCTCCCGCCCCGCCGCCTCCTTCCCGCCTTCACCCCCGCCGGAGGCGGGGATTGGCTTGTGGGAATTCGTTTGCCGGATACCGCAGCGCGACTGCTCCGGATTCTCACCGGATTCCATGCGCCTCGCCTCAGGTCATCGGCGCGGAGCGAAACAGAGCCGCCCCCGCTTGGCAATCGTTTCCAAAACCGCCGCAGAAATTGCCGACAACTTTTGAGTCGCGCGGCGTTTTCCACAGCGTAAGCCTTTTTTCGTCAACCCAACCATCGGCTCCTCATTCATGAAAGTAACGAACATCCAGCGGCGGCGCTCCCGCGGCTTCACTCTCCTCGAAATGGTCATCGTGCTTGGCATCATCGCGATGATTCTGGGCGGTGCGATCTTCGCGATGCGAGGGATCGGCGACGCGGCGAAAATCCGGCAGGTCGAAGCCGACATCAAGGCATACGAAAGCGCCTTGCAGATGTACAAGCTCAACGCAGGGCACTACCCGACCACGACGCAGGGACTTGCGGCTCTGAAAGACAAGCCGGCCAGCACACCGGTGCCCAGACGCTGGACGCAGATCATGAAGGACCTGGTAAAGGATCCGTGGGGCAACGACTACGGCTACAAATATCCCGGCAGCAAGAACGCGAACGAGTTCGAAATCATCAGCAAGGGACGGGACGGCATCGAGGGGAACGATGACGATATCAGCAGTCAGGACTGAGAGTCGCCGGGATGCCGGCTTCACGCTCATCGAAGTCATCCTCGTGCTGGCCATCTCCGCCATGGTGGTGGCCGGCGCGGTGGGGGTGATGGTGTATTCCAGCGACGAGCGCGCGCTGCGCTCCGCCACCAGCGGGATCGAAGTCATGGCCAAGCGCGCCCGCACCGTAGCCATGCTCCAGCAGACGCCCTATGCCTTGGAATTTTCCGGCGAGGGCGTGCGGATGATGCCGCTGGCCGAAGCCCTGATGCCGCCGGAAAGGCGGGGGGAATACGAAGGCCTGGGCGAGGGGTCCCGTTTCAGCCCGGTATACGACGAATGGATACCGGATGACGATCAGGCACTGTCCATCAAGCGCTGGGCGTCCGTCAACTGGCTGCCGGTGACGGACCGCATGACCCACGTCTGGCGCTTCGATCCCGACGGCATCTGCGAACCGGTCGCCGTGCGGGTGCAGATGGAGAAGAGCTGGATGGAAGTGGATTTCCACCCGCTGACCGGCACGATCCGCGAGAGTTTCATGGAGGCCAACAAATGATATGATCGTGCTCCGTCCAAGGCAGCGGCATCGCCGGGGATTCCTCCTGTTGGAGGTGATTCTCGCCCTGGGCGTTTTCGGCATCGCCGCCACCGGTTTCGCCGTCGCGCTGCAGCGCACGGCCAGTCTCGCCATGCAGGCGCAGAACGAACTGAAAATCACCCGTTTGTTGGAAAGCGCGCTGACCGAGGCGATGTCCTACCCCGTTCTGGAAGAAGGGCGGAGCAGCGTGCCGGTGGAGGAAATGGCATCCCTGAACATGGAAATCGACACTCTCGTTGAGGTGATGGACGACATCGAAAACGAGAGCGGCCAGCTTTTGCAGGAGATGTACCGCATCCGGGTCTCGGCCCACTGGTACGAGAACGGCCAATGGCGCGAGGAAAGCGCCGAAACCTGGCGCTATTCGCGCCTCTACCAGCCATGAAGACCGGACCACGACGATATTCCCGCCGCGGCTTCACGATGCTGGAGTTGGTGCTGGCCATCGGGCTGATGGCGATGCTTGTCGGCATGATTTTCACCACCGCCTCGACCAACCTCGCACTCGGCAACACGGTGGTGGAGCGTCAGAACGAGGAAAGCGTGCGCAATGCCTTCTTCGACCTGATGACCCGCCGCTTCGGCTCGCTGCCGGGAAATACCCGCATGGAGCTAGTCAGCAGGGACGCCGGCCGGCGCTATCTTTCCGACCTGACGATTCAGAACGTGCCGCTGGCCTTCACCTGGGGCGGCACCGAGCAGGTGGCCAAGGCGGTGCGTCTCTCCACCATCGAGCGGCGCGACGGCTATCTCGACATCGTGCTGAGCTACTACGAGGAGGAAATCCTGCAGGACACCAACACGCAGGACCGGGACATCGAGCCCTTCGCCCGGGTGGCGCTGCTGGAGGATGTCAGCATCTTCGAGTGGCGGGTGCTCGACGGGCGGACGATGGAATGGCAGTACGACTGGGACTTGCAGGGGCGGCTGCCGCTCCAGATGGAACTGAAGATCGCCTTCGGCCAGGAAGACACCATCCGGCAGATTTTCTGGATCACGCCCAAGCAGAATCCGGAGGTCATGATAAACCAGATCCTCCAGCAGCCGACCGGACCGACCCCCACTCCACCATGAGAACATCCCGCCCACGTCCTTCGCGCGACGGCTCGGCCCTGGTGGCGGTGCTGTGGCTCATTGCGATCCTGTCGCTGGCGGCGATTTCGGCGATTCGCGTGGTGTCCTTCGATGTCGAGCTCGCCACTTCCCAGATCCACGGCTTCCGCGCCCGCCAGTTGGCGGAAATGGGTATCGCCATCGGCGCGAATCCGACGGTGCAGAAAAAGACCGATCCGCTGTTGCGCCAGTATTCCGAGGAAACGGGGGAGGGCTTCGAAGTCCGCCTCATTTCCGAAGGCGGGAAATTCAACATCAATGTCCTCCTCCTTCGCAGCGAGGAACTGCTGCTCAAGGGCATCTTCATCGACTGGGGCATGACCATCGACGAGGCTCAGGCGCTGGTGGACGCGCTGATCGACTGGATCGATCCCAACGACGACATCCAGCTCAACGGCGCGGAAAAAGACTGGTACCTGGAACAGGGCCGCCTCAACCAACCCTTCAACCGGCCTTTTTACAACATCGAGGAAATGCGCCTGGTCCGCGGCATGGACTATCTCGAAGCGCTCAAGCCCGACTGGCGCGAATGGTTCACCATCTGGAGTTCCGGGCAGCTCGATCTGAACGAGGCCAAGGCCGAACTGATCGCCGCTGTGTTCGACATTCCGCTGGAAGTGGCCGACGAGATTCCGAAGATCGTCAGCGGCCCGGACGGCATCCGTGATACGGAGGACGACAAGCCGTTCACGGATATCAGGGACGCTCTCGCCGTTGTCGGCGTGGACCCCGAAAATACGACTCTCACCGCCCGCGTAACCGTGAACGAAGCGACCACGCGCATCGAAAGCATCGGCTCCGTGGCCGGCGCCCGGCGCAAAATCGTCGTCATCGTGCGCAACCGCACCGGCAGGCCGGCGGTTTTGGAACGAACCGAGGAGGTGATGCCTTGAGCAAAAAACAATCGGAACTATCGCTGCTCGTCCCCGGAGCCCGGGGCTGGGAGATCTGGCAAAAGGAAGCCGACGGCGGATACGTCCGCGTGTCGGAGGGGGAGGTCGCGCGCGCCGCGGACTTAGGGGGCTTGGCCGGCGGGCAGCTCGCCATGCTGTTCCCGGTGAGGAGTTTCCACGCCATGCCCTTCCGCGCTTCCAGCGGCGACGAATCGCTTTTCGAGGACCTCACCGCGATGCACGCCGAGCGCCTCGGTGTGCGGGCCGACCCGATGGGCGGGCAACTCAGCGACACTTTCGCGGTCTCCCGCGAAGAGGAAAGCGCGGTGTTGCTCGGCGTGGTGCTCAAGACGCCCGGCGAGGGCGAACTGCCGCCGCGCAGCCCGAAGGAATTCGATCTTTCCGCCCGCGCCTTCCCTGTCCAGGGCGATGCGATCGCCGTCTGGATGGAATTCGGCCGCTGGGTTTTCGCCTTTTACCAGCAGGGCCGGCTGCTCTACGCCCAGGCCACATCCAGCGCGGCGGAATCACCGGACGAGTCGCTGGTGCGCGAGATCCGCCTGGCGCTCGGCCAGCTTGCGATCCAGGGGCTTTCGTTCAAACCGGCCGCGGTGCATGTCTGGTCGGATGCCGCCACCGCGGGCAGTCTTGCCGGGGCCTTCGGCGTGCCGGCGAATGCCGGGCCGCGGCCCGACCCAGTGCTGCCGGAGCCGCGCAGCAAGCTGCTCCCTGCCGACGTGCGGGCCGCCCGCCGCGAAGCGCGCACGCGCCACCAGCGCCTGGCCGCCATCGCCGCGGTGATCCTCCTCTATCTTGGCGTTGGCGCATGGTTCGGCTACGGATTGTGGAAGGACCACTCGAAGATCAAAAAACTCACCGCCCAGGCCGAGGCGATCGCGCCCCAGGCGGAAATCCTCGCCTACGCCGAGCACGATGCCCTGTGGGCGGAACTCACCCAGGTGGTCGAGGACTCGCGCGCGCCTGTGGAAGTCCTCAAACGCGTCACCGATGCGGCGCTGCGCAGCCCGGGCGTGCGGATGAAAACCGCCGAGATCACCGGGACCGAAATCCGGCTGCAGGGCGAGGCGCAGCAGAACCAGCCGATCAGCCAGTTCAGCCTCAACCTGACCCGCCCGAGCTTCGGCCTCAGCCAATACAAGTGGGAGACCCCCGCCCCGACCAATACCGCCAAGGGTTGGGATTTCATTTTCGTCGGAACCCTCGCCGGCGAAGCCACCCCGTGATTTACCGACAAATTTCCCGCCCGGCGGCATTTTCTCTCCAACACCCATGAGCGACCGCGAAAAGAAACTCGTCTTCCTCTTCGGCTTCGCGGCCTTTCTGGCGGTGAATTTCCTCGCGATCAACTGGTTCTCCGGCAAACGGCAGGAGGTCGCCCGCAAGCTGCGCGATGCCGAAGCGAATCTTGCACGGGCCCACATCTATGCCGAAGATTTCGATCGGGTGGTCGATCAAATGGATTGGCTGGCCGACCACCGTCCCGAGCCGAAGGCCCGGCAGCTCGTCGAAGCCGAGCTTGAGCAGCTCGGCTCCAATCTTGCCCGCACCAATCAACTGGAGCTCAAGCCGGTGAGAATCCTGCCCGCCGACGAGACCGGCTATTTCCACCGCGCCAAGGTGCAATTCTCCGTCAGCGGGATGGAGCGGAATCTGGTCAGTTGGCTCGTCCAGCTTCACGATCCCGAAAAACTCCGCGCCAATACCTCCCTGCGTCTCTCCCCGATGCGCGACGACGACACCAAGGCCGATTGCGTCGTCACCGTCGAGCAATGGTATCTCCCCCCCACCGGCGAAGAACCCGAAGAACAGCCCGAACAGCCATGAGAATCCTTTCCATCCTGCTGATTTCCGCGTTCGCGCTCCCGGCTTCCGCGGCCGTGCCGCGCAAGAAGAACGCCAACGACTACGCTGTGCTCTGGAACAATTCCCTCTTTACTTCGAAGCCGCCGCCAGCCGGTCCGGTCGAGCAGGTGAGCGCCTTCGCCGACTGGACGCTCGGCGGCGTGTCGGAGATCGACGGCGGCCACATGGTCACCCTCTTCAACACCAAGAAGCAGGGCGAATCCATGATCATCCGGCCGAACGCGGTCATCATCCACCGCGGCGATACGATCGAGCATTTGAAACCCGGCGATGCGGGGACCTTCACCGTTTCCCAGGTCGAATACGGCAGGACTACGTGGAAGGATACCGTCGTAACCCTTGCCGCCGCCGGCCGGACCGGTCCGGTGAAATTCGACGACGCCCAGATCCAGCCGAAGGCGGCGGCTCCACCGCCTGCGCAACAGCAGCCACGTCCGGGTCAGCAACCGCCGGGAGGCCTCCAGCCGCCGGGTGTCCAGCCGGTGCCCGGTCAACAAGGGCAGCAGCCGCAGGCAGGGGGTGGGCAAAGACAACCCCGCCCGCGGGTCGTGCCGCAGCCGCAGCAGGGTCAGCAACAACAGACGCAGCGCCAGCGTTGAGTCCGATTCTCTTCACCAAGGCCGATTGCGTCGTCACCGTCGAACAATGGTACCTCCCTTCCTCCACCGGCGAAAAACTCGACGAAGAACCATGAGAACCCTTTCCATCCTGCTGATTTCCGCGTTCGCGCTCCCGGCTTCCGCGGCCGTGCCGCTCAAGAAGAACGCCAACGACTACGCCGTGCTCTGGAAAAATTCGCTCTTCACCTCGAAGCCGCCGCCAGCCGGTCCGGTCGAGCAGGTGAGCGCCTTCGCCGACTGGACGCTCGGCGGCGTGTCGGAGATCGACGGCGGCCACATGGTCACCCTCTTCAACACCAAAAAGCAGGGCGAATCCATGATCATCCGGCCGAGCTCGGTCATCATCCACCGCGGAGATACGATCGAGCATTTGAAGCCCGGCGGTGCCGGGACCTTCACCGTTGCCCAGGTCGAATACGGCAGGACTTCATGGAAGGATACCGTCGTGACTCTTGCCGCCGCCGGCCGGACCGGACCGGTGAAATTCGACGACGCCCAGATTCAGCCGAAGGTGGCGGCTCCTCCGCCTGCGAACCAGCAGCCACGCCCGGGCCAGCTACCGCCGGGTTTCCAATTGCCGGGCGGCGCCCAGCCGGCTTTCGGTCAGCAAGGGCAGCAGCCACAGGCGGGCGGGCAAAGACAATCACCCCGCCCGCGCGTCAGGCCGCAGCCGCAGCAGGGCCAGCAGGAACCTCAGCAACAACAACAGCAGACGCAGCGCCGGCGCTGAGTCCGATTCTCTTTCTCATCCCGCATCTCCAGTATTTTTCCCATGTCGCTTCGCTCCCGCATCGTGTTCGCCGGTTTTTTCGCAGCCGGGACCGTCTTCGCTCAGGAAACGCCCGTGCCGCCGCCGCCCGGCGGAGTGCCACCGCCGGCCAACAATCAGGCCCAGGGCGGACCGGGTCGGGCGCCGGAACCGGATGCGATCAACGAAAAGGGCTACATCGAACCGAAAATCAACGGTGAGAGGCTGGCCGAACTCTATACCCAAATCACCGGCCGCCGCGTGACGGTCAGCAATGCCGCCCTCGCCGCCGAGTTCCGCTTTGTCCAGGAGGGGCCGCTCACCTACCGCGAGGCCACCGAGTTGCTGAAAATCGCCGCCGTCATGGGGGGCTTTGTTTTCATCCCCTCCGGCGAGAACCACGACAAGCTCGTCCACGTCCAGCCCTTGGATACTCCGGGGACCAAGGACATTCCGGTCTACACCGACGCCGCCGATCTCCCGCCGGGTGACCAGGTGGTGAGCTACGTGATGCAACTCAAGCACATCCGGCCGGACGACGTGGTGCGCGTCTTCACCAGCATTCTCGGCCAGTTCAACAACCAACTCGGCTCGATCGCCCCCGTGCCGAACGCCTCGGCCGTCATCATCACCGAAAACACCTCGCTCATCCGCCGCCTGATCGAGTTGCAGGAAGTCGTCGACGTGCATTCGACGACCGTGGACACCAAGTTCGTAAGGGTGCAGTACGCCGATGTCACCGAGCTGGCGGAAACGCTTAACCAATTGGTCAACAACCAACAGCAGCAGCAGACCACGGCCGGCGTGCAGCGCGTCCAGCAAGCGGCTCCGCAACAGGTTCCCCAAGGGTTGCCTCCCGGTGTGAACCCTCCTGCCGGAGGAGTCGCCGTCGGCGATGCGGGCAGCGGAGGCGCCGGCGAGCAGGTCCCGATCCAGATCCTGCCCGACGCCCGCACCAACCGGATCTTCGCGATGGGCCGGCCGATCGACATCGTATTCATCGAGGGGTTGATCCGCGAGTTCGACGCACCGACCAGCGACAAGAATTTCCTGCGCCGCAAGCTGCGTTTCGTCACGGTCGCTTCCTTCATCGATGTCGCGGAGCAGGCTCTGCTGAGGGCTTCCAGCGGCCTGGCGAACAGCGGGGGAGCCGCAGGGACCGCCGGAGGAGGCCGTTCCACCGGAGCGAATTTCGGAGGGAGCGCGGGTGGCGGCGGCAATCGCGGCATGCAAACGCAACAGACCACCGGGCGCGGGCGGGGCAGCGTCGGCGGCGCACAGGCCGGCGGAGGTTTCGGCGGCGCGCAGTCCGGATTCGGCGGGGGAGGAGGTTTCGGCAGCGGCACCAGCGGCGGCGGCGGATCGAGCCTGATCAGCGAGCGCCAGGGCAGCACGGCTCCCTTTGCCCAAGTGGTCGGCAGGACGCTGCTGGTTGCGGACAACATCACGAATTCCCTGGTGGCCCAGGGACCGCCTTCAAGCATCGAGATTCTCACCCAGTTGATGGACGAGATCGACGTCAAGCCGGAGCAGGTGATGATTTCCTGCGTTTTCGGTCAGCTGGCCTTGGGTGATGGCTACAATTTCGGCGTCGACTACCTCCGTACCGTCCAGGTCCGCGGCGACAATGTGGTGGGCGGACGCGGCGGCAGCGGCCGGGCGCCCTTGCTGCCTTTGGATCCGAATGCAACGACGCCATTCGCTCCCGGATCTTTCCCTGCGGGAATGGGCCTGGGGGTCTATGGCCAGATCGGGCGTTACATGAATGTCTATCTGGAAGCCCTGCAATCGAGCAGCCGGTTCCAGGTGCTCTCGCGTCCGACGGTATTCATGGCCAACAATCAGACGGGGCTCATCCGCAGCGGCACCTCGATCGCCGTGCCGAGCGGCAGCTACAGCGGCAATGTCAGCGGCGGCGTGACCACCAATTACGAATTCCGCGATGTGGACCTGCAGTTGGAGGTAACGCCCCTGGTGAACTCAGATACCGAGATCACTCTCGAAATCTCCCTTGTCAGCCAGGATCTTGGCCAGGAACGGAACGTCGGCGAATTCAACATTCCCGACATTCTCCAGAGGGAATTGGTAACGACCGTGACGGTGCCGAACAACGAGACGATCGTGCTGGGCGGCCTGATCACCACCCGTGACAACAAGAGCAAGTCGGGCATCCCTATTCTGAGCCAGATTCCCGTGGTCGGAGGACTCTTCGGCCGGGACATTACGAGCAAGGACCGTGAGGAGCTGCTCATTTTCATCCAGCCGAGCATCGTGAAAAGCGCCGGAGACCTCTACAGCGTCCAGGCGGACATGGAGGGACGCTACAAGGTCGACGATCTCGGCCGTTCCTTTATCGACGGTCCCGGCGTGCTGCCGCCCAGCGGAGCGGTGAATCAGCCGATTCAGGAAACCAAGGCATCATCGCCCCGGAAAGCCGACCCAGCCCCGGCCTCCGAGGAAAAGGGCGGCCCGCGTCGCGCCACCAGCCGCCCGAAAGGCTTCATCAACCGCCGCTGAGCAGTTGTGGATCCATACCAGTGTCCCTTGGTTTTGGGACGGATGCTGCCTGTGATTGAAATCTCCGACGGAGGAATCATCCTCCGGCCATGCCAATCGAGATCCGGCGATGCGCGGGGGAAGAGGTGTGTTCCTGGCTGGCGGATGCGGCGCGGCTGAGAATTTCGGTGTTCCGCGAGTTTCCTTATCTCTACCAGGGCTCGGAAGCGTACGAGCGGGAATATCTGGATCGCTACGCCCGCTGCCCGGGGGCGGTCATGGTGCTGGCTCTGGTGGAGGGGAGCGTGGTCGGGGTATCGACGGGATTGCCGTTGGTGGATGCCGATGAAGCATTCCGGCGTCCTTTCGCCGGGGACACGCTGGAGGAATGGTTCTATTTCGGCGAGTCGGTGCTGGAACCGGCGTGGCGCGGCCGGGGGATCGGGCATCGCTTCTTCGACGAGAGGGTGGCCCATGCCCGCAGCCTGGGGTTCTCCAAGGCGGCGTTTTGCGCCGTGGTGCGGCCGGAGAACCACCCGCTGCGACCCTCGGACTACCGACCGCACGATGCGTTCTGGGGCAAGCGGGGTTTCGAGAAACAGCCCGGCATGACCGCCCGGCTGGATTGGGAACAAGTCGATTCAGAAGGGAAGGAAGTCACGAACGAGCTTGCTTTCTGGACGCGGAGCTTGTGACGGGAATTTAGTTTACGTAGTTCCGGCCGCACGTCACCGACAAAAGGCACAAGTCATTCACGCGGTGCGGGTCAGGGTCATCACGCATTCGAGATGGCGGGTGTGGGGGAAGAGATCGAAGGGTTGGACTTTTTCCAGCGTAAAGCCGCTTTGGCGGAGGGTGACGAGATCGCGGACCTGGGTGGCGGGGTCGCAGGAGACGTAGACGACGCGGGCCGGGCCGAAGGCGGCGAGCTGTTCGAGGAACTCGGGTGAGCAGCCCTTGCGCGGCGGGTCGATGACGACGGCGGTTTCCCGCGGCGGGAAGTCGATGTCCGCGAAAATCGCTTCGGCGGAGGCGGCGAGGAAGCGGGCGTTGGCGATGCCGTTGGCCGCGGCGTTGCGGCGGGCCCAGTCGGTCGCGGCTTCGCTGACTTCGACACCGGCGACCTGCTCGAAATGTTTCGCAAGACTCAGCGCGAAGAGCCCGGAGCCGCAGTAGGCGTCCACGAGGTATTTCGTGTTTTCCGTGCGGGCTTCGGCGGCGACGTGCCCGGTGAAGGCAGGGAGGATGAAGGGATTGTTCTGGAAGAACTCCCCGGCGAGGAAGTCGAAGGAGAGTTCGCCGACATGCTCGGTGACGATGGCGTTCGGGTTGGTCTCGGCGCGGCCCCCGGTGGCGCGCAGGAGCAGGGTGGAGCCGTTTTTGAAGGCCTTCGCCCGCTGGCGGATGGATTCACGTTCGCGGGGCAGGGCGGCGTTGATTTCCTCCATGGCGATGGGGCATTGAGGCACGTCGATGATGCCGCTGCGGCGGCCGTTCGGCAGGAAGCCGATGGGGCCGATCTCGCCGTCGCGCGGGCGCTCGAAGTGGGGGGTGATTTTCGAGCGGTAGTGCCAGATTTTCGGCGAAGGGATGCAGGGTTCGACGGGGAAGTCGATGCCGGCCATGTGCCGGAGCAGCTCGGAGACCTGGCGGGTTTTCCAGGCAAGCTGGGCGTCGTAGGAAAGGTGCTGGTACTGGCAGCCGCCGCAGGTTCCGAAGAGGGAACAGCGGGGGGCGATGCGCTCGGACGAAGGCTCGAGGACTTCGATCAGGTCGGCCTGGGAGCAGTTCTTGTCGTTGCGGAAGACGCGAGCCCTGACTTTTTCACCCGGCAGGCAGAAGGGGACGAAGACCACCCAGCCGACCACCCGGCCGATGCCCACGCCGAGGTTGCTGAGCGCTTCGATGGTCAGCTCGATCTCCTGATGGTAGGCGAAGGGATAGGGGTGGAATTTCTTCGGCGGACGCTGCATTTGAAATGACGAATGACGAAACGGGTCAGCGGCTGCGCCGTTTTGAGATCGGGACCTCGCGGGCGCTTATTCGGCGGGAGGAGGCGGGGCGGGAATGACGGGGGCTCCGCTTTGAGAGCCGGGTGTGGTCGTGGCCTGGAAATCCTTGTCTTCCGGGAGGCGCATGAAGCCGGGCGGAAGGCGCAGGCCGTTGGACAACTCCGGGGCGGGATTCGTGGCAGGAATGTCTTCCTCGGATGGTTTCCCGGGTTTCACCGCCGTGGGTGCGGGCGGAGTCTCCTCGGCCAATTCGGCCTTCGGGGCGGCACAGGAGCCGAGAAGACAGGAGCCGGCGAGGACGATGAAGAGGCGCGTCATGGGTTCAAAGGACGCCCGCGACCCAAGCGGAGGAAAAATCGCATGGCAATCCAACTTTTCGCCGGGAAGCGAGCGGCCCGGCCGGTCATGCGGCTGCGTCGCGGATGCCGGTCAGCGCCTGAGCTGAGAAAGCCACTTCCCGACATCCTGGATGACCTGATCCTTGCCGGCGTCGTACATCAGCAGGTGGTGTGCTTCGGGGTAGTAGCGCCGGGTCTTGCCGTGGCCTTTGGGGATGGTGACGAAGAAGTCCTGCACGTCATCGCTCTTGGTGAAGAAGTCCTTGCCGCCGTGGAGGATGAGCACGGGAACGCGGAAGGCGGCGGCGCAGCGCGGCATGTCGTCGACCATGTCACCGAGGGTGGTGAGCAGGCGCAGGGTGTGTTTCTCGATGTGCCAGGAGTTGGTTTCGGCCTGCTCGGAGTGGATGGTGTCGTGGGTCATCTGCACCTGCTGGCCGCCGGCGAGGGCTTCCAGTGGCAGGCGCATCGTGGGGACGATGCCGGCGACCTGGCGGATGAGGTTCTTTTTCCACTCGGGGAAGTCGTCGCGGAATTTCACGACAGGCGAGGAGAGGATGAGGGCGTCGCAGGGCGATTTGTCGCCCGCAGCGGTGGCTTCGTGGTAGGCGTGGGAGGCGATGAGGGCGCCCATGCTTTCACCGAACCAGACGATGCGGGCCTTTGGGTGGCGCTCGCGGACCATTTCGGAGAAGCGGTCGAGATCCTTGTACCATTCTCTGCGGTCGTTGATGTCGCCGCGGCGTTCCTTGAGCGGGTCCTTGCCCTGACCGCGGACTTCGTAGGCGTAGAGGGCGGTTTTCGGTTGTTCGCGCAGGAGATGCCTGCCGAGGTTCTCGTAGTCGATGGCGGCGCCGCAGAAACCGTGGATGCCGATGACGACGGTGTCGGGTTCGGCGCCTTCGCGCAGCCACTTGCGGAATTCGAAGGTTTCGGCACGCGCGGCTTCCTCGGGCTTGTCGGTGACGAGCCGGTAGTCGGTGGCGCACTGCGAAAGGAGGAGCGCCGCCGCCAGGCCGAGGCCGGAGCGGAGCAGTGTCGCGGCGGGGGATTTCCCTTTCATTCCGCTGGAAGTTTCTCCCGGATCACCAAAGGCTGCAATTCCGCAATCGGGGAAAATTTATCCCTCCATGGACCCGCCGAGCAGGTCCGCGAGGCGCAGGCGGGCGATGTGGTGGATTTGGTTTAGGGCTTCGGCGACTTCCTCCGCGGGGGTGTTTTCGAGGCGGACACGGAAGGCGGAGAGGATGCCGGGTTTGTCGGTGAGGCGGACACAGATGACGAAAGGGAAGCCGAATTTTTCGCGGTAGCGGCGGTTGAGACCGGTGAAGAGGGCGAATTCGTCGTCCGGCAGGCGGTCGAGGCCGAGGCCGGCCTGCTCGCGGGCGGAGGCTTCGCCGAGAGCGCCGGCGCGGGCGAGTTTTCCGGCGAGGTCCGGGTGGGCGCGGATGAGGGCGAGTTTTTCCGGTTCGCCGGCAGCATCGACGATTTGGCGCATCCGGTCCGCGAATTGCTCTGCGGTGGGGAAAGGCCGTCCGTCCGCAGCGCGTTCGGCGACCCAGGGGGAGTGTTCGTAGATGCCGCCGAGGGCTGCGACGAAGGCTTCCTTTGGCATCGCATTCAGTTCGGCGACGGTTAGAGTCTTCATTCAGCCGGCAGCATCCCAACCCCCGGTCTCATGGCAAAGCTCGAATCCAACCGATACGGAAAATTCCGCGTGAGGGTGATGAAGGTCATCCGACACGATGCGGAGCGTCACGATGTCTGCGAGTTGGAGGCGGATGTGCTGCTGTGCGGGGATTTGGATGGGTCTTATTTGAGCGACGACAATGGTTCGATCGTGCCGACGGATACGGTGAAGAATACGGTGCATTTCCTTGCGCACGATCGTCTCGGGGTTTGCCGGACGGAGTTTGTGAAGGTGGTTGGGGAGCATTTTCTGGGGAAGTACGGGCATATCGACCGCGTGGAGGTGGAGTTGAGGGAGCGGCGGTGGGAGCGGATGAGGGTGGGCGGGAGTTCGCATCCGCATGCCTTTGTGCATGCGGCGAACGGGGAGCCGTTTTCGAGGGGGAGTTTCTTGCGGGGCGGGGAAGCGGCGCTTTCGTCGGGCATTCGCGGGCATTTGATGATGAAGACGACAGGGTCGGCGTTTACGGGGTATCATGCGTGCGATCTGACGACGCTGCCGCCGGCGGAGGACCGGATTTTCGCCACGCGGCTGACGGGGGAGTGGACGTTTTCCGGGACGGCGGCGGATTTCGGGAAGGCGGACGAGGTGGTGCTGGCGGCGGCGCACGAGATTTTTGCGGGGAGGGCGAGTCCTTCGGTGCAGCGGACGCTTTATGAGGTCGGCGAGACGGTGCTGGAGCGGGTGCCGGAAGTTTCGCGGATCGAGTTGAAGATGCCGAATGTGCATTTCCTCGGGCTGGATCTTTCGAGGCTGGGGCGAGCGGGGCAGAAAGCGGTGTTTCTCCCCACGGACGAGCCGCATGGGGAGATTGAGGCGGTGATCGTACGTTGATTATGGATGCCTGGAGGGAAATCGCCCATTGCCGGGAGGAGGGGGTGGATGCGGTGGTGGTGACGGTGGCTGCCGTCCGTGGCAGCGTGCCGGGAAAGGCGGGGGCGAAGATGCTGGTGACGCGGGAGGGGCGGGTGCTCGGCACGGTCGGAGGGGGGAGGATCGAGGCGAGGGCGCTGCGGGAGGCGGGGGAGCTGTTGGGGGCGGGGGAGGAGGCGGTGCGATTGGTTCGCTGGAATCTTCAGCAGGATATCGGGATGACTTGTGGTGGGGAGATGACGCTGCTTTTCGAGAGGGTGGCGGGGAAGGCGCCGTGGCATATCGTGATTTTCGGGGCGGGTCACATCGTGCAGGCCTTGGTGCCGGTGTTGCTGCCGCTTTCCTGCCGGGTGGAGGTGGTCGATACGCGGCGGGAGTGGTTGGAGAGGCTGCCTGCGGGGAGGAATCTGGCGGTACGGGAGGTGGGGAGGTTCGAGGATGGGGTGAAGTATGTGACGGGGCGTACTTTTGTGCTGTCGATCACTCAAGGACACGCGACGGACCTGCCGGTGTTGCGGAGGGTGCTGGAGGAGTTTCCGGGGGTTCCTTTTCTGGGGGTGATCGGGAGCGCTTCGAAGAGGGCGGCTTTGTTGAGAGATTTGAGGGAGGCGGGGGTGGGGGAAGAGTTGTTGAAGAAGATCATTTGTCCGCTGGGGTTGCCAATCGGGGGGAACGATCCGCATGAGATTGCGATCAGTATTGCGGGGCAGCTTCTGTCGGCGCGAGATGGGGCTCTTTGATTACGCTTCCTGCTTCCTGATGGTCTCCAACGCGAGTTTCACGGCTTCGCCGGTGCAGGGGGAAGGGAGATCGAAGTCGGTTTCCGCGCCGAAGGCGGCGATGGCGTCGCGGATGGCCTCACGGACGGAGATGGCGAGCATCAGGGGTGGTTCGCCGACGGCTTTGCTGCCGTGGATGGTGCCGGGCTGGGCGGCTCGCTCCAGCAATTTGACGCGGAAGTCCGCGGGGGCGTCGCCGATGGTGGGAATGGCGTAGGTGCTGGCGCTGTGGGTGAGGAGTTCGCCCTTTTCGTTCCATTTGAGTTCTTCGCAGGTGAGCCAGCCCATGCCCTGCACGAAGCCGCCTTCGATCTGGCCGCGGTCCACGGCGGGGTTTAGGGAGTCGCCGACGTCGTGGAGGATGTCCACGCGGCGGACGGTGCTTGCGCCGGTGTGGCCGTCGATCTCGACTTCGCTGGCGGCGGCGCCGAAGGCGAAGTAGTGGAAGGGACGGCCTTTGCCGACGGACCAGTCCCATTGGAGGCCGGGGGTGGCGTAGAAGCCGGCGGCGGAGAGTTGGAGGCGGCGGGTGTAGGCGAGTTCGGCGAGGTCAGGGAAGGGGATGGAGGCGGTGGGGCCGTGGGCCTCGCCGTCTGAGAAGCGGATGTCGGACGGGGAACAGTCGAGTTTTTCGGCGGCGAGGGGGGCGAGGCGTTCGCGGAGCTGGCGGCAGGCGTCGGCGACGGCCATGCCGTTGAGGTCGGAGCCGGAGCTAGCGGCGGTGGCGGAGGTGTTGGGGATTTTGTCGGTGCGGGTGTGCATCAGGCGGATGCGGTGGGCGGGCAGGCCGAGTTCGCGCATGGCGACGGCGAGGATTTTGGTGTGGAGGCCCTGGCCCATTTCGGTGCCGCCGTGGTTCACCTGGACGGAGCCGTCGCGGTAGATGAGGACGAGGGCGCCGGCCTGGTTGTAGTGGGTGAGGGTGAAGCTGATGCCGAATTTGACCGGGGTGATGGCAAGGCCGCGTCTGGCGGAGGGGTGGGCGGCGTTCCAGGCGCGGATTTCGTTTTTGCGGCGATGGAAGTCGGATGAGTCCAGTAGTTCGCTCCAGATGCGGGCGAGGCGGTTGTCGTCGATTTCTTGGCCGTAGTGGGTGGTGTTGGTTTCGCCGGAGCCGTGGTAGAAGTTGAGCCGCCGCACGTCCTCGGGCGGGAGGTGAAGGCGGAGGGCGATGCGGGCGAGGATTTCCTCGATGACGAGCATGCCCTGCGGTCCGCCGAAGCCGCGGAAGGCGGTGTGGGAGGTGGTGTTGGTTTTGACGACCTGGCCGCGGAAGCGGAGGTGGGGGATGTGGTAGGCGTTGTCGAGGTGGAAGAGGGCGCGGTCGTTGACGGGTTGGGAGAGGTCGAGGGACCAGCCGCCGTCGGAGTAGAGTTCGATGTCGGCGGCGAACAGGCGGCCGGAGGCGTCGTGGCCGACGCGGTAGCGGGCGAGGAAAGGGTGGCGCTTGCCGGTGATGCGGATGTCGTCGTCGCGGTCGAGTTGGAGGGTGGCGGCGCGGCCGGTGTGGAGGGCGGCGAGGGCGCAGAGGGCGGCGAAGGGGTTGCCTTGGGTTTCCTTGCCGCCGAAGCCGCCGCCCATGCGGGGGGATTCGACGACGACGCGGTGTTTCGGAAGGCCGAGGATTTCGGCGACGATGGTCTGGATTTCGGAGGGGTGCTGGGTGGAGCTGGAGATGTGGACGCCGCCTTCGCCGTCGGGTTCGGCCCAGGCGGCCTGGGTTTCGAGGTAGAAGTGTTCCTGACCGCCGATGTGGAGTTCGCCTTGGAGGATGAAGGGGGAGGAGGCGAGGGCTGCGGCGGCGTCGCCGCGGGTGAGGTGGTGGGGATCGGTGTGGAAGGAGCCGGCGGCGATGGCGGCGGGAATGCCGAGGAGGGGCGGGAGGGGTTCGGTTTCGAGGGTGACGAGGCCGGCGGCGCGGCGGCAGGCTTCGGGGGTGTCGCCGACGATGGCGGCGAGGATCTGGCCGTGGTAGTGGAGTTCGTTTTCGGCGAAGAGGGGTTCGTCGTGGCGGACGGGGCCGGTGTTGTTGAGGCCGGGGATGTCGGCGGCGGTGAGGACGGCGTGGATGCCGGGGGCGGCGCGGGCCTGGGAGAGGTCGAGGCGGAGGAGTTTGCCGCGGGCGTGGGGGGAGAGGATGGGGTGGATGTGGAGCATGCCGCGGCGGAGCGCGGTGTCGTGGACGTAGAGGGCGCGGCCGGTGACGTGGCCGGCGGCGCTTTCGTGGGGCGGACCGGAGCCGCCGGAGAAGGTAGAGGCGATCGGGAGGGATTCGGGTTTCGCGTTTTCGACGAATTTGGCGAAGAGGTCGCGGATGAGGAGTTTGCGGTAGGCGGCGGAGGCGCGGAGGTCGTCGATGGGGGAGAAGGCGCGGTCGAGGGCGGCGAGGATTTCGGGGGTGAGGGAGAGGGGTTTGTCTAGCAGGAGGCGTTCGGCTTCGAGGGCGCGGATGGGGGTGGCGGCGACGCCGCCGTAGGCGAGGCGGGCTTCGCGGACGATGCCGTTTTCGTCGGTGGCGACGCGGAAGGCGGCGGCGACGATGCTGATGTCCATTTCGCGGCGCTTGGAGGTTTTGTGGAATTCGCAGCGGCCGGGGAGGTTGCGGGGGATGAGGATGGCGCGGATGAGTTCGTCGTCGCGGAGGAGGGTTTTGCGGTAGCCGGTGAAGAAGTGGTGGAGGGGGACGGTGCGTTCGCCGCCGGCGGAGGCGAGGATGAGGGAGGCGTCGAGGGCGAGGAGGAGGGGGGCGCTGTCGCCGATGGGGGAGGCGGTGGCGAGGTTGCCGCCGAGGGTGGCGCGGTGGCGGATCTGGCGGGAGGCGAAGAGACGCAGCATGGCGTCGATGGCGGGGATTTCGCCGGCGAGGGCGTCCTGGAGGTCGGTGAGGGGGACGGCGCCGCCGATTTCCCAGTGGACGGGGGTTTGGCGGATGGCGAGGAGTTCGGCGACGCGGTCGAGGGCGATGAGGGCGGGGAAGCGGCGTCCGCGTTTGTTGATGAGGACGGCGAGTTCGGTCGCGCCGGCGATGAAGGCGGCGGCGGGGTGGTCGCGCTTGAGGCGGAGGGCTTCGGCGAGGGTGGTGGGGCGGAGGAAAAGGCCGTCGGGGGCGGTGGTGGAGAGGGTGGGTGATGGGAGGGGGGCAGGCGGGGGGAGGGTGGCGTTTTCGCGGAGGGCGGCGTGCATGGCGTCGCGGATGGGGCGGTAGCCGGTGCAACGGCAGAGGTTGCCGCAGAGTTGGTCGGAGATGGTTTCGTCGTCGCCGATGCCGCGCTGGTGGGCTTCGGTCATGGAGGCGATGAAGCCGGGGGTGCAGTAGCCGCATTGGGAGCCGTTGCAGGCGATCATGGCGGCTTGGGCGGGGTGGAGGACGCCGTTTTGCGCGAGGCCCTCGACGGTGAGGATTTCGCGTCCGGCGAGGGAGTGGACAAGGGCGAGGCAGCCGTTGATGGCGCGGAGGCGGCCGTCGGGTTCGCGGAGGAGGAGGGAACAGGCGCCGCAGTCGCCTTCGTTGCAGCCGCATTTGCTGCCGGTGAGGCCGCGGTGGCGGAGGAGGTCGAGGACGGTCTCGTGAAGAGGAATCCGCGAGACATCGCAGGCTTTGCCGTTGATGTGGAGGGTGGGCGGGTTTCCGGACATCAAGGAGAGTTTAGCAGCGCGCGGGCCGGAATCACGCTTGGTTTGCGGGGCTACCAGCGGGTCTTCACGCGGTATTTCTTCCATGCCACGTCGTCGGTGACGGCCACGGCGTTTTCCTCGATCGCTTGGGAAATCAGGAGACGGTCGAAGGGGTCGCCGTGGTGATGCGGGAGGGATTCGAGACGGGTGAAGTGGGAGACGCGGAAGGGCAAAAGGGAAAATCCGTGTTCCACCGTGAGGCTGTGCACAAAATCCTCAAGCGAGCCCTCCAGTTTCAGTTTTCCCAACGAACGCTTGATGGCGATCTCCCAGAGGCTTGCCAAACTGACAAGGATTTCGGTTTCAGGGCTCTCGATCAGGGAGTCCAGACGATGGGGCAAGCGAGGATCGTCCAGCCGCCACCACAGGAGGGCATGGGTATCGAGCAGGTACCGCATCCGGTATCAGGTGAAATATTTCTCCAGTTCCGGGAGCGGTGCGCAGAAGTCGTCAGCCATCCAGATTTTACCCTTCATGTCGCCGCGCGGCGGCTTGGGACGGTCGCCCGATGGCGGATGAATCTCCGCAACCGGCTTGCCGCGCCGGGTGATGACGAAGCGCTTGCCCGCCTGCGCTTCGCGGAGGATGCGGGACAGGTGGGTTTTCGCCTCGAAGGCTCCCACGATTTCCACCTGAGGTTGTTTTTTCGTGGCCTTCACTCGACCAGTTTAATCAACCAGTTCATTCCGTCAACGGGCGACTCAGCGGGAGCTTAGTTCCTCCAGGCAGGCTTTCAGCACCGCCACGCCTTTCGCGATGGCTTCCGGCGAGCTGTATTCGTCGGGACGGTGGCTGTAGCCTTTGAAGCAGGGGATGAAGATCATCGCCGTCGGACAGATGCGGGCCATGAAAAGCGAGTCGTGATAGGCGCGGCTGACCATGCGGCGGTGGCGAAATCCCGCTGCCGCCGCCTTTCTTCCCGCCAGTGCTACCAGGGCTGGATCGCAGAGCGCGGGGGGATCCTGGTTGATGACCTGCCAGTCGATGCCGATGCCGCGCCGATGGCAGATTTCGCGCACTCCTTCGCCGATGCGGGCGAGCGCCTTGTCGCGCGCCTCGCGGTCGGTGTCGCGGAAATCGACCTCCATTTTCACGTCGCAGGGGATGCTGTTGATCGCGCCAGGTTTCACTTCCACGAGTCCGCAGGTGCCGACGGTATCCGGGCCGCCGCTTTCGAGGGCGGCCTTTTCCACGAGGAGAGCGATTTCGGCGGCGGCAAGGAAGGCGTCGTGGCGGTCCTTCATGAGCACCGCGCCCGCATGACCGCCGGAGCCTTTCAGGAGCAACCGGAAGGCGGACGGTGCGGCGATCTTTTCGACTATGCCGATGTCCAGTCCTTCTGCTTCCAGCAGGGGGCCTTGTTCGATGTGGAGTTCGAGGAAGGCGGCGTAGGCTCCGGTGGAAAGTTTCACCGCGCCGAGGTCGCCGCGGCAACCGGCGGCGGCGCGCAATTCGTCGAGCGAGAGACCGTCGGCATCGCGCAAGGCACGGGCTTCGTCGGGCGTGGTGGTGCCGGTCATCAAGCGGCTGCCAATACAGCCGATGCCGAAGCGCGTCGGTTCCTCGGCGGTGAACATGATGAGTTCGAGGCTCCGTTTCGGCGCGTGACCGGCTTCCTTGAGCTGGCGAATGGCTTCCAATCCACCGAGCACGCCGACAACACCGTCGTATCTGCCGGCGTTCGGGATCGCGTCGGTGTGCGAGCCGGTGGCGACGGCGGGCAGGCAAGGTTCGCTGCCTTCCCAGCGGACGAAAAGATTCCCTGCGGGATCGGAGCGGACGTGGAAGCCGGCTTCATGCGCCTTCGCGGTGAGCCATTGCCGCGCGGCGAGGTCTTCGGGGGAAAACAGCACCCGCGTCACCGCCGGCGCGGGATGCGCGGAGATCGCGGCGAGTTCGTCGATCTCGCGGTCGAGGCGGGGGATGGAGTTCATCGGAAGTTACGGCAGCCGGTTCACGTCCTTGTAGTAGAGGTAGCTGGCGGGTTGGTCGCCCATCGCGACGAACCATTGCGGACAGTATGGGGCCATCCAGATCGCGTCGCCGGCCTGGACGGGGTAATAATTGTCTTCCAGCCGATAGACGCCTTGGCCGGAGAGCATGAGCAGGCCGTGTTCCATGATGTGGGTTTCGACGAAGGGAAGGGTGGCGCCGGGCTGGTAGGTGAAGATGTTCATTGCCAGATCGTAGCGGGCGTCGGGGGGGAGCAGGGTTTGCAGGCGGGCCTTTTCATTGCCGAAGAAGGGTTCGCCGGGGATGTCGGCGGCGTTGCCGTGGACGGCGGGCGGGGTTTCGAGGTTTTCGACGGGTTCGAAGGTTTTGCGGAAAATCGTCAGCCGCGCGCCTTCGCCTCCGTGCAGGGTGAGGACGTTTCCCGCGGGGACGAAGAGGAAGCCACCGGCGGCGAGGGTGATGTCGCCATTGTCCCAAACGGCGCGGCATTTGCCTTTTTCGACGTACACGGCGTGTTCGTGTTTGTCGGAGGGGAACCGGGCGGCACCGCCAGCGGTGTCATAGATGACGAGGATTTGGGAAAGCCGCGCGCCCATCGCCGGGGAGATCAGCACGCGGGCGGTGGCGGCGTCCCAGCCGGGGAAGGCGCTGGGGACGTGGCCGTCCGGGGCGATGAGGGCGTGGCGGGCGCCGACGAAGGTGCGGGTTTGGCCGAAGAGGTTGGTCATAGGTCAGCGGTCAATGGTCATCAGGGTGAAGGAAGCGGCCGCGGGTGGCGGAGGAGATGGGGTTGCCACGCAGCCAGGTGGATTCGATGCGCCAGGGGCAGGACATGCCGAGGTAGGGGGAGATGGGGTGGCGGGTGAGGAGATGGTCGCGGTCGATGGTGAAGGGGACGGGGGCAAGCAGGCAGAAGTCGGCGTCGAGACCGGGGGCGAGGCGGCCTTTCCGGGAGTCGAGGCGGAAGCGGCGGGCGGGATTCGACGATAAGAGGGCGGCGAGACGTTGCCAGGTGGATTCACGGAGCGCGCGGTCGATGAGGAGGGGAAAGCCATGCTGGCAGCCGGCGATGCCGCCCCACATGGCGAAGAGGTCGTTGCCTTGTTTGAGTCCGGGCGGAGAGGGGGAATGGTCGGAGCCGATGATGTCGATGTCGCCGACGGCGAGGGATTGCCAGAGGGCATCGACGGTTGCGCGGGGGCGGAGCGGCGGGGCGCACTTGGCGGCGGGGCCGATGCGGATGGCGGCTTCTTCGTCGAGGAGGAGATAGTGGGGGCAGGTTTCGGCGGTGACGTCGATGCCCTCGCGTTTGGCCGCGCTGACGAGAGCGATGGCGGCGGGCGAGGTGATGTGGACGATGTGCAGGGCGCAGCCGGTGTCGCGGGCGCAGGCGATGGAGGTTTCGATGGCGGCGAGTTCGGCGGTGACGGGGCGGGAGGAGAGCCAGTCGCGCATGGCGCCGGGAGTGGGGGAGGGGTGGGCACGCTGATGGGCGGCGAGAACGGCGGGGCTTTCGGCGTGGACGGCGACGGGCAGGTTGAGGTCGGCGGCGATGCGCATGCCCTCGCGCAGGGTGTTTTCATCGGCGGCGGGAAATTCGTCGAGGCCACTGGGGCACATGAAGGCTTTGAAGCCGGCGGCACCGCATTTGGCGAGGGCGGGGAGGTGGGGTAGGGAATCCGGCGTGAGGCCGCCCCAGAGGGCGAAGTCGAGGCGGCTGTGGGCTTCGCCGGCGCGGCGCTTGGCTGCGAAGGCGTCGGCATCGAGCACGGGGGGCGAGGAGTTCAACGGCATGTCGATGAAACAGGTTCCGCCGCCCGCGGCGAGCGCGGCGGAGCCGGTGGCAAAGCCTTCCCAGTCGGCGCGGCCGGGTTCGTTGAAGTGGACGTGGGCATCGACGAGACCGGGGAAAAGGATTTTGCCGGTGGCGTCGATTTCGAGGCCGGTGGAACCCGCGAGGTCGGGGGCGAAGCCGGCGAAAGTTTCTCCGGAGATGCCGGCATCGAGCGTTTGCAGGCCATCGGCGGTGACGACGGAGGCGCGGCGCAGGATGGTGTCGAAGTCGCTCATTCAGGGGGGAAGTTTGCGAAGGAAGTTGACCAGTGTCCGCAATGCGATGGCGATGTCTTCCGGCGAGGCGTATTCGTCGGGGTGGTGGCTGAGGCCGTCGCGGCAGCGGATGAAGAGCATGGCGACGGGCATCGCCGCGGCCATCACTACGGCGTCGTGACCGGCGCCGCTGGGAAGCGCGGTGCGGGTGCCGGATGTTTCCTCCACCGCGTCGAGAAGCAGCCATGTCAACAAGGGATCGCAGGTGACGGCGCTGTTGTCCTGCAGCCGGTTCCAGGCGATTTCCAATTGCCGGTCGGCGGCGATTCGGAAGAATTCGTTCAGCAGTTCGGCCAGCAGGTTCTCCCGCGGGGCATCCAGCGGATGCCGGAGATCGAGAGAGAAACGGGCTTCACCCGGGATGGTGTTGGAGGCTCCGGGGGCAATTTCGATCTGCCCGACGGTTGCCACCAGGCCGGGTGTGGTTTTCGCAAGCCGTTCCGCCGCGAGGATGCACTCGGCCGCGCCGGCGAGGGCGTCGCGCCGGAGTTCCATCGGGGTGGTGCCGGCGTGGTCGGTGCGGCCGAGGAGTTTCAGGGCGAGGCGGGTCTGGCCGCAGATGAAGGAGACGGCGCAGAGGGGTTCGCCGAGCTCTTCGAGGACGCGACCTTGTTCGATGTGGACTTCGAGGTAGCCGCGGGTACTGGATTTATCGTAGTGGAAGACGGAGGCGTTTTCGTGCCAGCCTTCGCTTTCGAGAACTTCGGCGAGGGTGGCGCCGGCGGCGTCGCGCAGGGCGAGGGTTTCGGAGTCGAGGCGACCGGTGCAGGCGCGGCTGCCGAGGTAGGCGGCATGGAAGCGGGCGCCTTCTTCGTCGGAAAAGGCGAGGAGGTGAACGGGAAAGGGAAGCGGCCCGGTGATTTCGAGAGCGGCGAGGGCGATGAGGACGCCGAGCGCACCGTCGTATTTCCCGGCGTGGATGACGGTGTCGATGTGGGAGCCGAGAAGGAGGGGAGGGAGAGACGCATCCCTTCCAGGAAGTACGCCGCGAATGGTACCTCCGGCGTCGTGCGCGGTTTCCATGCCGGCTTCCTCCATCCAGGTCAACACCTGCCGCGCGGCGCGGAGATTGGCGGGGGAGAGGAAGGTGCGGGTGAGGGCGCCGGGAGTGTCGGTGATCGCGCCGAGGGTTTCGATGCGTTCGAGGAGGCGGTGGAGGGCTGACTCGGCGGATTCCATCAGCTTCCGCGGTAGGTGGAGTAGGCCCACGGGGAGCAGACCAGGGGCACATGGTAGGAGCGCCCGGTTTCGGCTTCGAAAGCGACGGGAACGATGTCGAGAAAAGGGCAGTCCATGCCGGCCGCCGTGAAATAGTCGCGGAGGTGGAAGCGGAGTTCGTAGACGCCGGGGGAGAAATCCGAATCTTCGAGCAGGGGGGCGTCGCAGCGGCCGTCGGAGTTGAGGATGACGGCGGCGAGGAGGCGCCCCGCGGAGTGGAGCGTGACTTTCATGCCCGCGGCGGGGATGCCCCGGGTGGTGTCGAGGACGTGAGTGGTGAGGCAGGCCATCGGTCTAACATGAGCAGATTGCAGGCCGGGGAGCAAGGAAGGATGCGGAGGCGCGGGCGCGTGTTGCATGGCAGTGCCGCCGATGGTTTTCCCCGGTGAAAAGATATTCTCGGATTCGTTCGATCTGGCTGAAGCCCGGACTACGCACCTCTTTCCATCCCGCCGTTTCGGCTTGATCGGTCTTTGGAAAAAAGACTCTGTACCGAGGAAACCACCGACGCGTCCCGGGCGCCTGGCGGTCTCTCTTTTCTCATGATGTCCGCCGCCACTCCCGAGCCGGAAGAACCACGAAACCGCATCCAGCGACTGGGATTTCCGGCCGGAATCCTGTTGCTGCTTTTCGCTTTTGCCAGCCCTCCGCTGTTGGGTCTTTCCCCCGAGGCGACGAAGGTGGCGCTGCTTTGCGTGGGGATGGCGGTCTTCTGGATCACCGAGGCCCTGCCCATCCCGGCCACGGCATTGCTGCCCCTCGTGCTGCTGCCTTTGCTGGGGGTTTCCCCGATCCGCGAGGCGGCGGCGCCCTATGCCGATCCGATCATCTATCTTTTCATGGGAGGATTCATGCTTTCCATCGCCATGGAGCGCTGGAATCTCCACCGCCGCATCGCTCTGAACATCATCGGGGTCTTCGGAACCCGCCCGCGGGGCCTGATCCTGGGGTTCCTGGTCGCCAGCACTTTCATCAGTCTCTGGGTCAGCAATTCGGCCACCGCCATGATGATGATTCCCATCGTCGTGTCCGTACATGCATTGATGAAGGAGACGCAGGGGGACCGGGCCGCCCTCGAATTCGGCGGTGCGCTGGTGCTAACCGCCGCCTACGGAGCCAACATCGGCGGTATGGGTACCCTCACGAGCACGCCTCCCAATGTCATTCTCAAAGGCTTCATGGAGAAGTCCTACGGGATCGAAATCACCTTCGCCCAATGGATGGGGCTGGGCATTCCACTGGTTGCCGTCTCCCTGCCGCTGGTTTATCTCATTCTGACCCGCATCAGCTTCCGCATCCCCAACGACGAGATCCCCGGACTTGGCGATGCCATGGCGGGGGAGAAGCGGAAGCTGGGAAAAACCACCTGGCCGGAATACGCGGTGATGGGAGCCTTCATCTTCGCCGTAACCGCCTGGGTGTCCCGCAGTGCCTGGAAAGAATCTTATCCGCTCATCACGGACGAGGTGATCGCCATGACCGCGGCCTGCTCGCTCTTTTTCATCCCGGCCGGGCGGGGGAAAAGCGCCTTCATTCTCGATTGGAAAAGTGTCAAAAAGCTGCCCTGGGGCGTTCTCGTCCTTTTCGGAGGCGGGCTCAGCCTCGCCGCGGCCTTCGAGAAAACCCGGCTGGCGCAGTCCATGGCTTCCTCGCTGGAAGCTCTGGGTAGCTGGCCCGCTCTGGCCATCGTGTTTCTGGTGGTTGGAATCATGATCGTGGCAACCGCCATTACGAGCAACACCGCCACGGCCGCCGCCTTTCTGCCGGTGATCGGGGCTCTGGCCCTGGCCATCGGCCAGCCGGTGTTGCTGCTGGCCGTTCCGGTGGCGATTGCCGCCAGCGCCGATTTCATGCTGCCGGTGGGGACTCCGCCCAATGCCATTGCCTATGGATCGGGTCTGGTGCCGCTCCAGCGCATGATCCGTGCGGGCTTGTGGGTGGATCTGCTTTTCGCCGTGCTGATTCCTCTGATGATGTGGACGGTGGGACGCTGGGTTTTCGGGTTGTAGCGGGACCCGCGGGCTTGCCCGGAGGGGGTGTAAAGCGCAAGAATCGACGCGTGCCGACGATTTATGCCTACAAGAATTGCGACAGTTGCCGGAAAGCCCTGCAGTGGCTCAAGGAAAAGGGGATCTCCGCCGAGGTAAAGGAGGTCCGGGAGACGCCGCCGACGCCCTTCCAGCTGAAAATCGCGCTGGCCGCATTCGGTGGAGATCTCCGCCGGCTGTTCAATACCTCCGGCAGCGACTATCGCGAGCTGGGCCTGAAGGACCGCCTGCCGTCGATGTCCGCCGAAGAGGCGATCCGGCTGCTCTCGACCAACGGTAATCTGGTCAAACGTCCGCTCTTTCTCGGCGAAGGCGTGGTGCTCGCCGGTTTCAAGCCGGAAGAGTGGGCGGCAGTGCTGTCGTAAAATGACGCAAGCCAGAGGCATGCGCCACGGATCTCCTTGCTTCCGGCACTTCCCGGGGCATGATTGCCAGAGCGGCCATGAAACCCAACCGCCGGCAATTTCTGGAAACCAGCGCGCTTTGCGGCGCGGGGAGTCTGCTGGGCATGTTCCCCACGGTGCGGGCGGAGGAGGCGCGGGTGGACAGGGAAATCGTGCGTTTCCGGCCGGAGATCGAGCCGCTGGTGCGGCTGCTGGAAGACACACCGCGCGAGCGCCTGCTGGAGGAAGTCGGCGCGCGGATCAAAAAGGGGATCGGCTGCCGCGATGTCACCGCGGCGCTGCTGCTGGCCGGCATCCGCAACATTCAGCCGCGGCCGGTGGGTTTCAAATTCCACGCCGTGCTGGTCGTGAACTCCGCTTACATGGCCAGCCTGAATTCGCCCGATGCCGACCGCTGGCTGCCGATTTTCTGGGCGCTGGATCAGTTCAAGATGTCCCAGGCCCGCGATGTCGCGGAGGGCGATTGGACGATGGAGGCGGTGCGCGAGGCCGCGGTTCCCCCTGCGGACAAAGCGGCCGCCGCCTTCGCCACCGCGATGGATGGGTGGGATGTCGATGGCGCCGACACCGCTGCGGCGGGGCTGGCGCGAGGGCTCGGCGCGCAGGCGGTTTTCGATTTGCTCTGCCGCTACGGCGCTCGCGACTATCGCGACATCGGGCACAAAGCGATCTATGTGGCGAACAGTTGGCGGACGCTCCAGACGATCGGCTGGCAGCACGCCGAGCCGGTGCTGCGTTCGCTCGCCTATGCCCTGCTGGCCTACCGCGGGGAGAATCCCGCCACACGCGACGCCCGGGCCGACCGGCCGGGACGGGTGAATGCGCAACGTCTCCGCGAAATCCGCGCCTCATGGCTGGGCGGCACGCGGGACGAGGCCGTGACCCGGGAAATGCTTGCGACCCTGCGGGCGGGTTCCTGGGACGATGCGAGCCGCAAGGTCGTGGAACTGCTCAACCGCGGCAGCGGGCCGCCGGCTCTGTGGGATGCGATGTTCCAGGCATCCGCCGAACTGCTGATGCGGCGGCCGGGAATCATCTCGCTCCATGCCTGCACCACGACGAATGCGCTGCATTTCGCCTGGCAGCATTCATCGGACGATGAGACACGGCGCTTCCTGCTGCTTCAGAACGCGTCTTTCCTGTCCTACTTCCGCGAGGATGCGGGCTCGGAGGGCGGGGTGGAGATCAACGGTTTCGAGCCGCTGGCGGACGGGCCGGGCGGGATCGACGGGATTTTCGCCGACGTGTCTGGCGACCGGATGCGCGCGGCGCGCAAGGCGCTCGCCTATTTCGAAGCGGGCGGCGATCCGAAGGCATTCACCGATGCGGCGCAGCGGCTGATTTATCTCAAGGGGCGCGATTCGCACGACTACAAGTTCAGCAGCGCGATCATCGAGGATTACCAGTATCTGCCGCCGGGATTGCGCGAGCGGTTCCTGGCAGCCAGCGTTTTCTGGCTGAAGGGCAGCGGCGATGCGGAAAGCCCGCTGGTGGCACGCAGCCGGGCGGCACTTTGAAAGGATACCGGCGAATCCTGCCGGATTTTTATCCGTTTTCTCTCCGTCACCCGCCTGGAGGCTATGGATGTGAAAAAACGTGAATTTCATCATCTTCGGAGAGAATGCCATCGCGGCCCCAACTGCGAAGCTCGACATGCTGGATGCCGTCCCGCTCCCACATATTGTATTGGTAGGGTTGGCGCCACGGGTCGTTGGGAACCCGACTCATGATACGAACCCATCGTTCCGGCAATGGATGGGTATCGGGCTGATCGCACAGGGCGGCGAGCCCTTGATGGGTATGCGGTAGGGTTCCCGCGTTGAGGAAGTATATTTTTAGGGCGCTCTCACAGGCCATGAAATCGGCATGGACGACCAATGAGGGGGGCGATGTCGCGATGGCTTGCCGCCAAGCCCACCCACCGAAACCAGCTGCGGCGATCAGGGCGAAGATGAATGTTTCCCCGGATTTGATCATTGCTTCCTGATGAAGCAAAACCGGGAAGCGGGAGTTTTGTCCGTAGGACGTTTCTCAGCGTTCCGCGATGGGCGGGACGGGCAGGAGTTCCTTCGGGCCGGTGTAGAGGGTGAGGGGGCGGTAGAGGCGGTTGTCTCGGAGTTGTTCCAGGACTTGCGCGGTCCAGCCGGAGGTGCGGGCGATGGCGAAGATGGGGGTAAAGAGGTCGGTCGGGATGCCCAGCGAGTAGTAAACGGTGGCCGAGTAGAAATCGACGTTAGCGTTGAGGTTCTTGCGCTCGCGCATGATTTCGGCGATGCGCTCGGACATCTGAATCCACTTCGGCTCGCCGAGTTCGGAAGTGAGCTGGATGGCGAGCTTGCGCAGATGCGGGGCGCGGGGGTCGAGGACCTTGTAGACGCGGTGGCCGATGCCCATGATCTTTTCCTTGCGAGCCAGCCTTTCCTCGACCCAGGCATCGACCTTGGAGGGGTCGCCGATTTCCTGGAGCATGTGGATGACGCCCTCGTTCGCGCCGCCGTGGAGCGGACCTTTGAGGGTGCCGATGGCAGAGGTGATGCCGGAGTACACGTCGGAGAGGGTGGCGACGGTGACGCGGGCGGAGAAGGTGGAGGCGTTCATGCCGTGGTCGGCATGGAGGATGTAGGCGACGTCGAGGATTTTGGTAGCGGTTTCGGTGGGGAGTTCACCGGTGATGAGGTAGAGGAAATGGGCGGCTTCAGAGAGGTCCTCGCGGATCGGGGGCAGATCGAGGCCCTGGCGGAAGCGGTGGAAAGCGGCGACGATGACCGGGGTTTTGGCGACGAGGGAAAGGCCGATTTCCTCGATTTTCGCAAGGTCGGGTTCGCCGATGGCGGCGCGGCTGTCGTAGAGGCCGAGCATGGAGACGCCGGTGCGCAGGACGTCCATTGGATTGGCTTCCTTCGGCGCGTTTTTGAGGAAATCGATGACACCCTGTGGCAGTTCGCGGTCGGTGCGGAGGCGGGTTTCGAGGGCGGAGAGCTCGGCGGCTTTGGGAAGGCGGCCTTTATGGAGGAGGAAGACGACTTCTTCGTAGGTGCAGGCTTCGACAAGGGCGTCGATGGAGTATCCGAGGTAGCTCAGGCGGCCTTCGGCGCCTTCCACGTTGCTGAGGGCGGATTCGTTGGCGATCACTCCTTCGAGGCCTTTGGCGTAGTCGGTCATGGGATGGGGAATGGATGGGATGTTTGTCTTCCTTGGGAAAGCCGCAGGGAACAAAGCGGTTCGGGCGGGGGGGTGCAAGGGAGAAGGAATGGAGATTGGATAATTGGGATCATCCGGATGATTGGGGGATTGAGTGGCCGGGGAATCTGGCGAGGGTGGGGGGGTGACGAGACTTTTTCTGGAAACCAGCACGCCGCGTGCCTCGTTGGCGTTGTGGCGGGATGGAGCGGTGGTTTTCGAGGAGTCTTTCATCAGCGATCGCAGTCACAATGCTTTGCTTTTCGAGCCGTTGCAGCGGGCTTTGCGGGTGCTGGGGGAGGAACGGCTGGCGGGGGTGGTGATCGGGACGGGGCCGGGAAGCTACAGCGGCACCCGGGTGGGGATCGCGGCAGGGCAAGGGGTGGCGATGGTCCACGGGTGCCCGGTGGCGGGGCTGTCTTCGTTGCTGGCGGCGCCGGCGGTTTTAAACGGAGCGCTGGCGGTGGGAGATGCGCGGCGGGGCAGCGGATGGTATGTGGAGATCTCGCCGGGGATGGGGAAGGTGGAGCCGGTGTTGGTCGATGTGGCCGGGCTGGCGGACCGGATTGGGGAGGCTTTGGAGGAGGGCAGGGCAGTGTTTTCGTTGGAACCGGTGGGACGGATGGGTTTGCCGGGGGAACTGGCGGAGGCGGTGCGGGCCGTAGTGCCGGATGCAGCGGGGTTGGCGAGGGCCTGGGAGGGGCTGGATGAGAAGGTGAAGAGGGAGTTGGAGGGAGAGGCGGTGCAGCCGGTGTATTTAAGACCGCCGCATGTTACGGAAGCGAAGGCGGGACACCCGTTGTTGCGGAAAGGTGCAGGGTAGTGGAACGGCTGTGCCGGTATGTGTTTGGAGCAATCCGATCTAAGTGTAACTGCAAAGAACGCATGGATCACAAAGAAAAAAGTCAGAATGGACTGACTATGTGATCTTTGCGTTTTTTCGTGGTTACGATCGTAATTCCAAATTCGGCTGCGATTTTACTCAAAACGGGAGAGGATCGAGGGCAGGCCGCGGGGTCATTTGATCATCTTCTCGACGGCTCTTCTGGCGTTGGTCGCATTTCCGTAGTAACCTGCCATTTTGCCATCCTCGTTGAAGATAATGTAGCGGGGAATGCCGTGGAACAGGGGGTGGAGTCCCGGATTGGAGGTCAACAAGCTCACCCGATTGTTGGTCGGGTAGTAGGGCACTTTCAGGCGGTGCTTTTTGATGTGTGCATTCACCGCTTCGTCGGACACGTCCGTGCTCTGCACGGCGATGACGGGGACGCCTTTTTTCTCCAGGTTTCTCGCCATGCGGGCGAAGTCGTCGACCTGAACGGCACAGCGTCCGCAATTGATGCAGCCCCAGTAGATGATGAAGGGTTTGCCCTCCAGGGTGGCGAGGTCCAGCGCTTCTCCGAGAGGTTCGCCTTTAAGTGTGAGATCCTTGCCCCAGAAAATATCCTCCGCCCGGGCGGCGGCCAGGGAAAGGATGGAGATGGCGAGCGCCAGGAATTTGAGATGGGCATTCATTGCCCGGAGAGTCATTGGCGGTTTCGTCCGGTGCAAGTTTCAAATCGCGAACCGTCTGGAGCCGGAGCGATGTGGAACGGGACAGACAGACCGAAGGTCAATCGTGCGCTCCCTGGCCGTCATCACCAGATGTCTCTCTTTAAGGCGAGATAGCCATAGTAACCTTCATCCAGGCGGTCGAGGGCGGGTTCGAAGAGACCGCGGCCGCCGCGGGTTTTCAGTTCGACCTTGTTGGCGAAGGTGATGCCCGCGCCTCCTTCCAGCCACCATTGGTCCCACAGCCGCCGCTGGACGTGGAGGCCGGCGCGGTAGGAGCGGAAGGTGAGCGCGCGAGAGCGGTCGTTCGAGTCGATGTTCCAGGTACCGCCGGTATAGCGAGCATCAAGGCTGACGCGCCAGTCCTCGCCGGCTTGCCAGGTGGCGAGGAAAATCGGGCCGATCAGGCTGAAGCTGATGTGTTCGCAAGGTTCCCAGAGGAAGACAGGGCCGGGGATCAGAGTGTCGTCGCCGAAGATATCGAGGACGACGGCGCCCACACCGGCGGTGAATTTGTCGTTGAAGCGGTAGCCGACGCCCGCGCCGGTATCGATGAAGAGGTCGTCGCTGTCGATGTGATCGAAGTCGGTGGAAAGCCCCAAGCGAAGATAGGCGCCGAAGATCCACGGCGAGTCCTCGCTGTATTTCAGGGCGTAGAGGGGGAGTTGGAGGCTGTGGAGATCTTCGTCGCGCACGGGGAAGCCGGCCGGGGTGTCGTCGTAGCGCAGCAGGGTGGCTTCGTAGACGAAGGCGGGGATCAGGGACCAGTCGCCGCCGAGGGCAATCGGTTCGGAAAGAAAGGAGCGGGCGCTGAAGCTGAAGGTTGCCACTTCTCCGGCACCGTTTTCGAAATCCATGCCTGCGCTGCCGTAGGCGTCGATGCGGGTGGAGGCGAGTTGTTTCAGCGCATCGAACGACAGGGCGGGCTGGCACAACGCGGCGGCGAGAAGAAGGTGATGGAGATTCATGATTGCGTGGCATACCCGCTGACATAGTTTCCGGCCGATGGCGAGAAGAGAAGTTTCCAAGTCGAGCTTGGCTGGGCGGGTGCGCGAGGCGCTGCTCCAGATTCCGGAGGGGAAAGTGACGACCTATGGAGGATTGGGAGCGCGGATCGGCTGCAAATCACCGCGGGCAGTGGGGCAGGCGCTGGCACGGAATCCGGAAGCGCCGCAGGTGCCTTGTCACCGCGTCGTCCGGGCGGACGGTTCGCTGGCGGGATACAGCGGGAGTCTGGAAGACGAGAAGGTCGGGGTGAAGCGCGCCCTGCTGATCCGCGAAGGGGTGATTTTCCGGCCTGACGGGAAGGTGGATCTGCAGGCTTGCGGGTGGTGGGCGTGAGAGTGCTCCCGATTTCCGGTCAGAGCATCTCCTCGACGAATTTCGCCTTGTTGAAGAGGGCGAAGGCTTCCGGCTCCTCGCCGGTGCCGAGAAAGCGGGGAGCGATGCCGAGCTGGTCGTGGATGGCGACGGCGACGCCGCCTTTGCCGGAGCCGTCCATTTTGGTGACGATCAGGCCGTCGAGCGGGCTGGCTTTGTGGAATTCCTTCGCCTGCTGGAGGGCATTCGAGCCGGTGGTGGCGTCGACGACAAGCAGGGTGAGGTGCGGGGCGGTTTCGTCGTTTTTGGCGAGGGTGCGCTTTATTTTGGAAAGTTCCTCCATGAGGTTGTGGCGGGTGTGGAGGCGGCCGGCGGTGTCGCAGATGAGGTACTTGGAGCCGTCGGCGATGGCCTTCTGGTGAGCGTTGAAGCAGACGGAGGAAGGGTCGGCGTTCGGCTGGCCCTTGACGACGGGGATGCCGAGCCGCTCGCCCCAGCGTTCGAGCTGCTCGACGGCGGCGGCGCGGAAGGTGTCGGCGGCGGCGAGGACGGTGGGCTGGCCGCGGCGTTGAAGCCAGTGGGCGAGTTTGGCGCAGGAAGTGGTCTTGCCGACGCCGTTGATGCCGACGATGAGGAAGACGAAGGGCTTGCCATCGAGTCGCGGGAGCAGGGGCGGGGAGTCGGGGGGCAGGCGGTCAGCGACGTGGCGGCGGGCGGCTTCGATGACATCGTCGGCGGAAACCTGGCGGCCGAGCTCGCGAAGTTCGTCCACGATTTGCATGGCGAGCTTGGGGCCGAGGTCGGCGGCGACGAGGTCGGCTTCGAGTTCGTCCCAGTCGATTTCCGCTTTGTTCGCGAGCTTGTTGTAGAGGGATTTGAAGAAGCCGGCCATGGTGTGCGGCGGGTTTCTAGCGGCGGGGGCGGGCGGGGACAAGCGCCGCGGTTCGCGGGGCGGGATGGAAAAAAGGGATGCCGTTCGGAAACGGCATCCCTTTGGGAGAAGGCCTTCAGAGCCCCGCAAAGATCAGTAGCGGAGGCGGTAGAAGCGCTTGCCGTCCGCGGGCACGGTAAGGGGGGAGGTTGCGGAGGGCAGCGGGGTCCAGTCCTCGAGGTTGGGGGATTCCTCAAGGGTGCCGCCGCTCCAGATCAGGGTGACGTTGCCGTCGTCGTGATGAATGGACAGCAGCGGGGTGGCGTCGGGACCGGCCTCGTAGTGGGCGAGCAGGCGTTCCGCCGACAGGGCGGCGCCGTAGATCGCCGCGGTGGCGATGCCGCCGTGGAAGACCCGGTGCTCGGCGGGATTGACGGCAGCGGGGAAAGTGCGGCCGTATTTCCAGCGTCCGCGGGCGCCGATCGCCCAGTTCGCATTGGCGATGGCGGTCGGGCCGGCGGCGTCCGCGCCGGTGCCGATGGCGACGCCGTTGCGATAGAGCGTCCAGGTGCCGGCGTTCCAGGTTCCCGCGAGGTGGATCCAGCCGGTGGTGCCGATGTCCTCGGCGGGAATGTCAACGGAAGCTTTGCCGGTGCCGGTGCCGATTTCGTATTTTCCGTTTTCGACGCGGAGGAAGAGTTCGCTGGCAAAGCTGTCGTTGCCTCCGTGGGAGATAATGCCGTTCGCGAGGTTCTTCTGGAAGGCGGCGGGCTGGATCCAGGCTTCGAGAGTGATCGGGCCGGAGATGTTCAGTTCCGGCGGATTGTTCAATTCCACGTAGGTGAAGTTGCCGCGGAACATGCTGGCGGAGCTGGTTTCGTCGAATCCCGGGTGTTCCGGAGGCCGGGGGCCGGCGATGGCGCCCGGGGCGTTCACGTAGGTGCCGGTGGCGGAAGCGCCGGCGCTGCCGAGATTGGGAACCTGGGCGCCTGCTTCCTCGTTCATGCGGTAGTAGGCGACAGGCGCATCGGCGAGCACCACTTCCTCGTAGGGGGTGGTCCGGTTCTCATCGGAGCCGTTGTTGTAGTGGGCGAGCACCCGATCAGGGAGCAGCACCTTGTCGTAGAAGGCGAGTTCGTCGATGCTGCCTTCGAAGGGATTTTCGGAAGCGTTGGCGAAGCCGCCGATGCCGGGAATGACCGTGCCCGGATTCGGGAAGTAATTGCCGAGATTGGCGATCTGGGTTCCGGCGACGACGCCATTCGAGTAGATGATGGCGGTTTGCGTGGTCCCATCGAAGGTGAAGACGAGATGCTGCCACTGGCCGATGGTGTAGGGGGCGCTGGTCAGGTTGATCGTGGCATTGTTGCCGGTGCCGGTGTAGTTGCGGAGGTTCCAGCCTTGGGCGGGGCTTCTTTGCCAGATGACCCAGCCGGTGCGATCGGGGCTGACGGGATCGTGATTGGCGATCAGGCACTGGGCGTTGCTGTTGCCGGTGGCGAGGGTTTTCACCCATGCCTCGACGGAGAAGCTGTGGGTGTTGAGCTCGGGAATGTTCGGCAGGATCGTCGGGTAGCCGCCGTCGGTCGAGATTTTGTCGATCATCCGGTAGCCCATGGCGGTGTCGTCGCTGCCTGCGAGGGCTCCTTCCACGGAGTGAATGGCGCCCGGGAAGTGCTGGCCCTGCGCCTCGGCCCCGAGGGTGCCGAGGTTGGCGGCGATGGGACGGTTGGGATCCTGCTCGTCCTGCCGGAGATACAGGGTCGCTCCATCGGCCGCGATCATGGCCGCGTAGTCCTGCTGGGGAGGAGGATCGTAGGGAACCAAGGCATGCTCGAAAATCCGGTCGGCGCTCAGGGCGACGGGGTAGAAGGCGACTTCATCGATATCACCGGTGAAGGGGTTGGAGCCGTTGGCGTAGGCACCGATGGAGAAATCCTCCGAGGCGTTCGCGACGAAGGGGTTGGATGCAACGACCTGATCCATGACGGAAATCCCGTCCACGTACAGCGTGGCGCGGGAAGCGGCGGCGTCCCAGGTGGCGGCGAGGTGAACCCATTGGCCGATGACGTAGCTGCCGCCATAGAGATTGATCGAAGAACTGCCGCTGTTTTCGTTGTACATGCGGAAGTTGAAGCCCTGGCCATCGGGGTTGGTGGTATCCGCTATGGATCCGCGCTGGAAGAACACCCAGCCCTGCCGGTTGCCTTCGGTTTTCCGGTTGTAAAGCGGGGCCTGCCCTGCGGTGAGCGATCCTTCCTCGGTGGGCCGCAGCCATGCTTCGATGGTGAAGGACTGGCCGGGAGGGGGATTGAGATCCGGAGTATGGGGAATGATGGTCCGGCTCCTGCCGGAGTAATTGGTGGCCGGGTTCGCCTTTTCGATGGGGATCCCCGGGACACCGTGGGTCACGGAGATGTGAGAACCATCGCCGATCGGGCTGCCGGCGATGCGGTTGATGGCGGAGGCGGACTCCAGGGAATCGCCAAGGCGGTAGAAGGCCAGAGGGGAGTCAACGAGTACGGCGTTTCCGTAGCCGTCGGCGTGGAGCGATAGGGGGGCGATGACGGCGGCGGAAGCCGCCGCGGCGAGACTGAGTTTGAGATTCGGGTGTGTCATGGATTTGAGGATCAAACGGGTGGAAGAGAAATTGACCGCGAACTTCTCCGATTAATGACGATTTCGCCAGTTGAAAGGTTGTCGTCAATCGTGTCATCGGGGCGTTTTCGTCAAACCGGATCGGATATTTGTCCGGCCCGGGGCGAGGTGCCCTTCGATGAATTGCGGGGAGATTTCCGGTAGTGTCCTAATTTGGTCAATGCACAGCCGGAGGAAAGTAAGGACGACGAAGAGACCGCGAAAAAACGCGAAACTCCGCGAAATCTGAAAGGCAGGAAAAAGAGGGTTGTTCAGATTTCGCGGAGTTTCGCGTTTTTTCGCGGTTCAAACCGATGCCTTCCACGGATGGCAGGCTCAAATTAGGACACTACCAGATTTCCCCAAGGTTTGCGGATCGAACGGACTCCCGGTAAGCTCAAGAGTGGAAGCAACCTTTCAATCGCTGACGACACGGAAGAAGCATGCCGGTTCGGCGACGCGATCCACGGGAACGAGTTCCTGGTGAGTGGGGCCGCTGGCGATGACGCTTTTGACATCGCGCCATTCTCCGAAGCCGGTACTTTTTTGAATTCTATAGGATTTGCCCGCCTCCGATTTCCATTGCAGCCGCATTTCATTTCCCTCGAGCCCGATCTCCTCGAACTCGAGAGCCGACTTTCCCAGCACGGAGAAGAGCAGGCGTTCGGAAACCTCGGTGTAGGAGTCGTTGGTGAACATTGCGACGAAGTAATCGCCGGGCGGCAGGTCGGGCAGATCGAAGGTGACACTGCCGCTGACGGCTCCGTCGAAATAGAGATAATGGGTCAGGACGTCGGTGCCGGGGGTTTCGCCTTGTTTGTACAGGCCGATCCAGTCTTTCGGGATGCCGGGGCTGCCGGAAAAATGCACGGTGAAAGGTTCCCCGGCATTCACGCGGTCGCTGTCCATGTGGAGGGATGCGATTTTGTCGCCGACCTGGAAGCGGACGCGTTCGCCGACTTCGAAGTAGCCGTTGTTCAGCATGTAGACGGCGTAGTAGTAGCCTTTCGGCAGGCCGGCGAATTCGCGGAAGCCGGAAGCGGCGGGGGTGTAGGACCATTGGACGGAGGGTGAGCCGCTGCCTGGGTTGTTGCCGACGCGGTAGATGCCGATCCAGTCCTGCGTGTTTCCCGGGGCGTTGTCGAAGTTGACGCGGACGGTTTCGCCTTCGTCGTATTCGGGCTTGGAGGGTGCGAGCGTGGGTTCGGGACCGACGTAGAAGGGCACGCGCGGGGCGATCTCGGTGTAGCCGCCGGCGGTGAAAAAGGCGGCGAAATACTCGACGTTGGCGGGCAGGTTGTAGGTGAAAAGCCGGGTGCCGCCGGAGCCGGTGACGTACTGCCAGGTGATGGAGTTGACGTTGCCGGGTGTCTGGCCCTTGCGGTAGATGCCGATCCAGTCGGTTGGCAGGCCGGGCCCGTTTTCGTAAGCGATCAGGATGTCTTCGTTCGGCGCGTAGACGGTTTTTTCGAGCGAGATCGCGGGGTCGCCGGCGGTGCTGCCTTCGATTTCGAAGGTGACGGGGTCGGACCACGCGGACCAGACGGCGTTGGTGTCGCGGTGGCGGACGCGGGCGTGCCAGGTGCCGTTCGGCAGGCCGGAGGCGATGGGGAAGCGCAGGATGTCGATGCCGGCGTGGATGTCCACGGGTTCGAAGAGCGGGGCGCCGGTGTCGCCGTAGAGGTTTTCCACGTCGCGGATCTTGTCGATGCGCGGGTTGGTGAAGCCGGGGTTGTTGGCGACCTGGAACCAGGCGCTGTTCAGTTCTTCGCCGGTGGCGGTGGAGAAGCCGGTGCTGGAAAGTTCGATGGGAAGGGTGGCGGGGCCGTCGAAGGTGTTGTCGAGCGAGGGTTTCGCGGGGGCGGGAAGGCCGGGTTTGCGGTGGAAGCGGTCGACGATCCGGCTATTGTAATTCCAGCGGGTGGCGGCGGGGAGGCGGACATTGGCCTCGGCGTAGCAGGTGACGTCCATGGTCCCGGCGGCGAGATCGAAGTCGAGGAGCTGCCAGGTCCAGTGGGCGATGGTTTTCTGAACGTCGTCGAAGTCGACTTCGCTCGACTGCCCCCAGTACTGGTCCCAGGCGGTGCCGCCGGAGATGATGTGATAGACCGGCCATTCGCGGGTCTGGCCGCGGGCGTAGAGGTGGTGGTGCGCGCCGATGTTGAGGACGTGTTTGTCGGTTTCGGAGAGCATGGGCATGATTTCGTTGCGGAACCATGAGGAGATGTCGCCGACGTATTGCTCGGCTTGGTAGGGCCGGTGGACCACGCTGACGCAGAGATCGGTGGCATCGTCGGTCTTCAGGGCGTCGACGAGCGAGCGGATCCACTGCTTCTGGGTGTTGCCGGTGTGCTCGCTGCTGGAGTGGATGAAGGCGACGTTGGCGAGCTGGTAGGCGTAGTATCTGCCGCCCTGCGGGCCGGGGAGGCCGGCGTAGTCGATGTCGTCGTAGCGGAAGAGGCGGAGATAGAGATCGAGATTCGGGTCTTGATAGGTCTCGTGGTTGCCGACCGTGGTCATGATCGGGACGTTCGGCGAGATCAGGCCGCATTGCTTGAAGTGGAGGTGGCGGTAGTGGTTGAGGGTGCCGACGTCGACCTGGTCGCCGGGCATGAGGATGAAGTCGATGACCTCCTCGACGGGCGCGCCGAAGTCGGCTTCGATCTTCGCCTTGCAGCAGGCGATGAGTTTTTCGTAGCGGTCTTCGTTGATGAGCTGGTTGTCACCCATGACGAGCACGCGCAGGCGGCCGGTTTTGGTGCCGGCTGGCGGCGGGGTGCGGAAGCGGAAGACATCCGACTCCATCGCGCCGTTACGGACTTTGTAGTAGTAGTAGGTGGAGGGCTGAAGACCGGTGATGCGGCCGATGTGGTAGTGGTAGTTGGCGGCGATGGGATCGGTGGTGGCGGCGAGGGTGTTGGAGAGGTCATCAGGGGAGAGACCCCAATCGATCTGACCGGAGGCGGCGTTGTCGGACCACCAGGAGACCCACATGGAATCGGGCCGGGGCATCTGGAGGTAGGGGCGGATGCCCGCGGGAATGCCGGTGTAGTCCGGCGGCAGCGCAAAACCACGGGTGGCGAAGCCGAGCGGGGCGAGGGCGGAGAGACGCAGGAAGTGGGCGCGGTTCATGGAGAAAGAATCCGGGGAGCGGACCGATCGAACAGCGGGGAAAAACGTCGCGGACGGGGCATTTTCGGCGACTTGTGTGTCGGCCGGCGCGGATCAGCCTTCGTATCCGAAAGCCCGGAGGTATGGGGCGAGATGGTGAAGGTGCGGCTCGAGCCACGCTTCGTAGCGCCGCCAGCGTTCCAGCGAGCGGCGGTAGAGCGGCTTCGATACGTCGTCGTAGGTCGGTGTGCCGACTTCGCGAGCGGCAGGGTGAAGGTGGTGGGCGAGCATTTCCTGCCGCCAGTCGAGGCCGAGGAAGGCGGCCAGCCGCCGTGTCCGGTCTTCCGGGTCGTCGAGAAGGTCCTCGTAACGCGACTCCATCCAGCGCGAGGGGTGGAGGCGTTCCCGCAACAACAGCCAGTGCCGCATGATTTCGGCGTAGTAGCGGCACGTTTCGTCGAGAGTGGCCGCCGCCACGCTGTTCGGCGTCAGGGGAACGATGGTGAAATAGAAGCTGATCGCGACGTCGCGCGGATCACGCAGCGGCATGAGCAGTCTGGCTTCGGGGAAGAGCCGGAGCGGAAGAGCGAGGTCGGCCGTGAGGAGTGGATCCTTTTCGATCAGCAGGCGGTCTCCGGGGTCTTCGCCGAGCACGTCGGCGGTGCAGCGGAAATACTCCTCCCGCCCCGCCGCGAGATCGTCCGCATCGTAGTGGTCCAATTCCGCCAGGATTTCGTCCGTTGAGCCGGCGCCGAAGACGATGGGGTCCCGGAACTGGGTTGCGAGCACCTCCGATTCGTCCGTGCCGATGCAGCCGGGGTGAGTGCTGAGGATGCGCTCCAAAAGCGTGGTGCCGGAGCGGGGAAAGCCGGCCATGATGCACAGCCTTTTCGGCGCTTCGCCAAGGCTTGCCCAGCGGGCGAGGCGTTCGGTCGAGAGGGTCTGTGTCAATTCCCATTGCCGCGCGGTCATGGCCCGCCATGAGGGCCGCAGCGCGGCGGTGTCCGGTTCGATCTGGAGCTTGGCCCGTTCGAGTTCCCTCATCGCGGCGGCAGGCTCATCGAGGCGGTCGAGCACCGCGGCGAGTTCGTAGCGGAGGCGCCAGTCGTCCCGCGAGGGGTGATCGTGGAGATGGCGTTCGAGCCGGTCTCTGGCTTGCCCGAAACGGCCGCCGCGGCGCTCGAGGTGCGCCAGCAGGCGCGCGAGCCGCGCGTGTTCCGGGTACCGGGCGGACATCTCCCGGGCGATGGTTTCCGCCTGTTCCGGAAAGCCGCCGCGTTCGAGCGCGGCGGCGTGCATGGCGGCGATGTCCGGGTCATCGGGCCGGGTCTCCAACGCCTTGCCGGTGAAGCGGGCGGAGCCGGCGAAGCGTTTGGCCTGGAACCAGAGTTTGCCGGCGGCCAGCCATTGCTCCGCGGTGGCGCCGGGATGGTCCAGCAGGCGTGCCCATAGAGGGGCGGCTTCGCGGGAACGGTAGAGCCGCTGAAGCAGGGTGGCGTGCTCCAGCAGGTCGGCCGCGGCAGGATTGCCGGCGGTGATTTTCTTCCAGTGGCCGAGCGCTTCTTCGATCTCGCCGCGTTCGAGAGCCTGGATGGCTTGCGCCTTCGCGACGGCGGGGGAGGCGCTCATGCGGGAAGAGAGAAAGCCCGCATCGCGCGGGGCGGATGCGGGCCTGGAGAAACCGGCGAATGCCTTATTTGCGGCGACGGCGCAACGCCAGTGCACCGAGCCCGGCCACCGCGAGGGTCACTCCCGAGGGTTCGGGGATGGTCACCTGGTCGAAGCTCAGGTTGTCGAGGGCGAGGTAGTTGCCAAGACCGCTCACATGCTGGAAGGTCAGCGTCAGACTTTCCCCGGCCACACCGGTGATATTGGGGGAGATCGTGTCGCGCCCGCCGGTCGAGCGGGTCCAGGTGCCGCTGGCGAGCGGGCCGGAGACCGAGCCTTCGATCGACCAATCGATTTGTGCATTGCCCCCGCCGGCCCACATGTCGAGGTCGAAGGAGTTGACGATCACCGCGATGGTGGGGCTGTCGGGAACAATGTTCCACTGGATCGGGTTTGCGGCGCCCGTTCGGGTGTAATCGAGCTGGGCGACGTTGGTCCGACCGTTCCAGGCTGGGTAGTAGTCGGTCAACCCGGCCACGGTCCAATCGATGTCCAGATTGGGGGTGCCCACGAATTCGACGCCCATGGTGGCTTCGACGCCGGGTCCGGTGGCGCTTACGAAGTCAGCGAAGGTGCTGGCGCCGATTGCGGTGTTGCCGCTGCCGCCGATGGAATCCACTCCCTCGAAGGTCACCACCGTGGCGGCGTGAAGAGTCTGAACGAAGGCAAGTCCGGCGGCGCTGGAGGCGACGAGTTGGTGCAGTTTGAATTTCATGGTGGAGAGAAGGTTCGATCGCCCGCCATTGTCCCCGGGGAGGGGGGCTTGGAAACGGGCATTTTCGCCGGAATGGGGGTGTGAATCGCCGGACGGCTTGCTTCCCCGGTGAGCGGGACGTTTCAATGGCGCGGTTCCATGGCGACGAAATTCCGGTCTCCGCGTACGGTGGGTTTCCGCCATCCCGTGTGGTCGTCCTACGGTCCGTGGATTCTCGGCGGGGTGGTGGATTTTATGCGCGGGCACGAGTCGTGGCGGCTGGCGACGGAGAACGATTCTTACGGCGAGATGGAGGCGGTGAAGATCGACGCGGACTGGCAGGGCGAGGGGGTGATTCTTTTCCGCGCCACGGAGGAGGAACTGGCCCGCTTCCGCGCGCGGGGCATGGCAGTGGTGCTGACCAGCACGGAGGGACCGGATCTGGGATTTCCGCGGGTGGTGCCGGACAATGCGCGGATCGGCGCGATGGCGGCGGAGCATTTAGTCGAATGCGCGATGCCGCATTTCGGCTTTCTGGCGCGGGGGGAGACGCTCTACCGCGAGAAGGAGTTCGCCCCGGGCTTGCGGAGGTATGCCCGCGAGCGGCTCGGAGGGTACCGGGCGAAGTTGGCGGAGTATGCCCGGGAGCCGCGGGTGCATTATCTGAAAGGCCGGCCTTTGTGGAAGGCGCAGACCTGGCGCGAGGTGGAGACGGAGGCGATGGCCTTCCTCGACACCCTGCCGAAGCCCTGCGGTCTCTTCGTGGTCGACGATTCGCTGGGGGCTGTGGTGCTCCGCGCCGCGGACCGGCTGGGGCTCGAAGTGCCGGGGGATCTCGCGGTGATTTCTTTCGGCGACGATCCGTTGTACTGCCACGCCAGCCTTCCGGCGCTGAGCACGATCGCGTATCCGGCGCACGAGGTCGGGATGAAGGCAGGCGAGGCGCTCTGGCGGCAGATGAACGGGGAGAATTTTCCCGCGGGATACCGGGTGGAGATTCCGGTCGACCGGCTGGTTCCGCGGGAATCCAGCGACACTCTTGCGGTGGCGGATCCCGAAATCCGCGAGCTGGTCCGTTACATCCGGCTGACCGCGCCGCACGATCCGATCCGGGTGTCGGAGCTTGCGGAGCGGAGCGGTCTTTCGCAGACGACGATCAAGGCGCGGTTCGCGGCATCGCTCGGGCACGGGCCGAAGCACGAGATCCAGCGGGTGCGGCTGGCGCATTTACAGGCATTGCTGGCGGACCGTTCGCTGTCGCTGGCGGAGATCGCGCGACGGATGAAGTTCGCATCGGCGCATGAATTGAGCCGGTATTTCCTGGCCGGAACGGGACGGCGGCCGAGCGACTACCGGGCGGCGCTGGGGGATCAGGAGGGCGGAACTTCGCGTCCGCGGCGTCATGCGGTGGTTTTCGATATGGACGGCACGCTTTTCGACACCGAGCCGATGTATTTCGAAGCCTATCGCGACGCTTTCGCGCGGCAGGGAGGGGTGCTGACGAGAGAGGAGTATTTCGGGGAATTGACCGGCACGACCAACGAGCACATCGAGCGTTGGCTGGGCGGGCGGCACGGGGATTCGTTCGATCTTCCGGCTTTCCGCGAGGCGTGGCGGAAACGCTGGCGAAAACTCGCCGGGAGCCGAGATCTCGCGCCATTGCCCGGAGTGAAGGAGTGGCTGGAGGGCTTGTGCGAGTCGGGCATCCCGGTCGCGCTGGCGAGTTCGAGCGACAGGGAGGATATCGATCTTTGTCTCGAAGCGTCAGGCCTGGCGGGGTATTTCCGGGCGATCGCGGCGGGCGACGAGGTGCCGGCGGGGAAGCCGGCGCCGGACGTCTACCTGCTCGCCTGTGGACGTCTGGGCGTGGAGCCGTCCCACTGTCTCGCGGTGGAGGACAGCCGGCACGGAGTGGATGCGGCGCTCGCGGCGGGGTTGGCGGTGCTGGTGGTGGACGCCGCCGCCACTCCGCCGCCCGGGGTGCGGGTGGCGGGATCGCTCGCGGAGGTCGGTTGGCGGGAGTACTTTTGAAAACTCAGGCCCAGGCGGCTCAGAGTTCCTTGATCCGGAGATTCCGCCAGCGGACCTTGCAGGATTTGCCGCTGTGGACCTGGAGGGCGAAAAAGCCTTCGGGGGTGAACTCGGGAGCGTCGTCCTTGTAATCGACGCGTTCCTTGCCGTTCAGCCAGATCTGGATGTGCTTGCCCTTGCAGACGATGCGGATCTCGTTCCAGTCATCCCACTTGAAGATTTTCTTGCCCTGCTCGGTGAAGTCTTTGCGGGCGTCGGCGTGTTTTTTCTGCTCTCTAGCGGAGTATTCTTTTTTGCTATCGTTGCGGTAGGGGGCGAGCCAGCCGCGGCGGGCTTCGTCGTAGATGCCGGCGGTCCAGGCACGGTTCCTGTCGTTGCAGTGTTCGCACTGGTAGCCATAGACGCGGCCGTCCTCGCCGTCCTGCTGGAGGCCGCGGAACATCATGCCGGAGTTGCCGCTGAGGTCGTCGAACTTCATCTCGAAGCGAAAGTCGAAGTCCTTGTAGGTCTTTTCGGTGCGCAGGAAGGTGTTGCGGGAGACGTTCTCGCCGAAGCCGACGATTTCCCCATTCTCGACGCGGAATTCGCCGTTGCCGTTGACTTTTTTCCAGCCGGTGAGGTCCTCGCCGTTGAAAATCGGGGTGAAGCCCGGTTCCACGGCCTGGCCGGCGGCGATGAGGGGGAGGGCGATGAATGCGAGAATGGTGCGGCGTTTCATAAAGCTGTCAGACAAGTGTGGCGGGGTGGTGCGGGTGTGCAAGCAGGAATGAGCCGCTGGGAGCGCGGAAATGAAACGGGCCGATGCTTTCGCACCGGCCCGTTTGGCACCCGTTGGAAGGTGACTTTCGGCGGGGCGAGCCCCGCTTCCGGTCACAGAAGTTCGTTGAGGATGTTTTCGAGCAGTTCCTGGCGGCCGGAGGCGAGGGTAGGTTCGCCGTTTTCGAGGACGCGGGCGGTGAGGGTTTCGAGGTCGGCCTTGCCGCTTTCGATTTGCTGACCGAGTTCGCTGTTCCAGGAGGCGTAACGCTTTGCGATGAACTCCGCGATCCGGCCATCGGCGCGGATGGCGGCGGCGGTTTTGAGGCCGCGGGCGAAGGCATCCATGCCGCCGATGTGGGCGTGGAAGAGGTCGATGGGCTCGTGGGATTCGCGGCGGCGCTTGGCATCGAAGTTCAGGCCGCCGGTGGTGAAGCCGCCCATTTCGAGGACCTTGAGCATGACCTTGGTGGTGCCGTAAAGGTCGGTGGGGAATTGGTCGGTGTCCCAGCCGAGCAGGGTGTCGCCCTGGTTCGCGTCGATGGAGCCGAGGGCGCCGGCGGCGAGGGCGACGGTGAGCTCGTGCTCCATGGTATGGCCGGCGAGAGTGGCGTGGTTGGTCTCGATATTGAGCTTGAAGTGGTCGAGCAGGCCGTATTCGCGGAGGAAGTTCAGGCAGGCCGCTGAATCGGAGTCGTACTGGTGGGTGGAGGGTTCGCGCGGCTTGGGCTCGATGTAGAACTGGCCGGCGAAGCCGATCTTTTTCTTGTAGTCGACCGCCATGTGAAGGAGCGCGGCGAGGTGGTCGAGTTCGCGCTTCATGTCGGTGTTGAGCAGGGTGGCGTAGCCTTCGCGGCCGCCCCAGAAGGTGTAGCCTTCGCCGCCGAGGGAGTGGGTGGCGTCGATAGCGGCCTTCACCTGGGCCGCGGCGTAGGTGAAGACGTCGAGGTCGGGCGAAGTGCCGGCGCCCTGAGCATAGCGGGGATGGGCGAAGAGGCAGGCGGTGCCCCAGAGGAGTTTCTTGCCGGTGGTTTTCTGAAGCTCGCCGAGGTGGGCGACGACTTCTTCCAGCGCGGCGGTGGATTTCGCGAAGTCGTTCAACTCCGGGGCAATGTCGCGGTCGTGGAAGCAGTAGTAGCCGATATCGATTTTTTCGAGGAACTCGAAGAAGACATCGGCGCGTTTTTTGGCGTTTTCGACCGAGTCGGAGTAGTCGTCCCAAGGCATCAGGGCCGTGCCGGCGCCGAAGGGGTCGGAGAGGCCGTTGCGCATGACGTGCCAATAGGCGGCGCCGAAGCGGAGGTGGTCCCGCATCGTTTTCCCTTCGACGACTTCGTCGGGATTGTAGTGTTTGAAGGCGAGCGGGTTTTTGGATTTGGGACCCTCGTAAGCGATCTTGGGAATCTCAGGGAAGTAAGCCATGTGAGCCTTCTCCCATAGTGGCGGAGGGAAGGGGAGTCCACCTCAGAATTGTGTATGATTCCGCCGGGTGTGTCGCCCCCGTCACTTTTTCAGCGAGGCGATGACTCCATAGCGCGGGCTGAACAGCCAGGCGGCGAGAAACAGCAGGCCGAGCAGCATGACGATGGCGGGGCCGGGGCTGATCTGGAAACGGGCGGAGAGCAGCACTCCCGCCGCCGCGCCGAAAGCTCCGAGCAGGCCGCCGCCCCAGAAGAGTGCGGGGGTTTTGTCGGTGAGGAGGGAGATCGTGGCCGCCGGTGCGACGAGCAGACCGACGGAGAGGACGCAGCCGACCGCTTGCAGGGAAGCGACCAGCGAGAGGACGAGCAGGGCGAAAAGGAGATATTGGATGAAGCGGACGGGCACGCCCTGGGCGGCGGCGACATTCGGCTCGAAGAGGGTGAGGAGCAGCGGACGCATGAGAAGATTCGCGGCGATCAGGGTGAAAGAGCCGATGCCGAAGGCGATCCAGAGGTCGGCATTACCCACGGCGGTGATGTCGCCGAAAAGCCAGTGCTCGAGTTCCTGGCGGGTGTCGAGATGAGGCAGCAGGGCGACGCCTGCGGCGAAGGCGCTTGTGTAGAGCACCGCCAGCGCCGTGCCCTGCGCGATCCGGTTGCCGCGCGAGACGGCGACGGAGCCGAGGCCGACGAAAAGCGCCGCGAAAAGAGCGCCGAGGAAGGCGCTGATCTGGGTGAGCGCTCCCGCCACGAGGATGCCGAGCGCGATGCCGGGCAGCATGGTGTGGGACAGGGCGCTGACAGACAGGGCATTGCGGCGCAGGACGACGAAGCCGCTGAAAAAGCCGTTGGCAAAGCCGATGAGCAGGGCTGCGGCGAGGGCTCGTTGGTAGAAGGGGTGGTGGAGAAGGTCCAAAAGATATTGGGGATGAGTGCCGAGTGATCAGTGATCAGTGAAAAGGCAATGTTTTCGCCGGGCGCACATGGCGGATTGCGGGTTGTGATCGGCGCAGCCGCTGGTTTGTTTAGTTATTAGTGCTTTGAAATGGGTCATTCTGTTAAAGGGGGGAGGCGGAGAGACGCGGGGCGGCGCGGTCTTCGAGGTCGTTGGGGCGGCCGAAGGCGGTTTGGAGATTTTTTTCGGAGAGAGCTTCGTGCGGGGGGCCGAAGGCTAGAGGCTGGGTTTTGAGGAGAAGGGCTTCGTCAAAGAGGGCGGGGGCGGTGGCGAGGTCGTGGTGGGAGGCGATGACGAGGCGGCCTTCGTGGGCGAGGCGGGCGAGGAGTTCGCCGAGTTGGGCGGCGGCGTTGCGGTCGAGGCCGGTGAAGGGTTCGTCGAGGAGGAGGACATGGGCTTCCTGCGCCAGAGCGCGGGCGAGGAAGGCGCGCTGCTGCTGGCCGCCGGAAAGTTCGCGGATCTGGCGGCGCTGGAGGTTTTCGAGATCGAGGGCTTGCAGGGCGGCATCGACCGCGTCGGCGTCGGCGGCGCGGAATTTTCTCCAGATGCCGGTTTGCGGGTAGCGGCCCATTTCGACCAGGCCGCGGACGGTGATGGGAAAGGACCAGTCGACTTCCTCGCGCTGGGGGAGGTAGGCGAATTCGCGCGACCAGCGTTTGACGGCGGTGCCGCGCCAGAGGATGTCGCCGCGGCGGCGCGGAACGAGACCGGCGATGGCTTTGAGCAGGGTGCTCTTGCCCGCGCCGTTCGGGCCGACGAGGGCGACGCGGTTGCCGCAGGAGGTGGCGAGGGAGACGCCGTCGAGCGCGAGAGTGTCGCGGTAGCGCACGGTGAGGTCGCGGACGACCAGTTCGTGATGATGGCCGTGGTGCGCGCAGCAGTCGTGATGGGGTTCGCTCATGGCAGGTCGATTTCCCAGACGTCCTGGATGTCGCCGGGCGCTTCGAAGACGTGGCTGAGAGTGGGCTTGCCGGGGAGATCGAGGGTGAGCTTGGCGAAGCGGTGGGAGGGGGAGGTTTCCCGCCACGAGATTTCGAGGAGAACGGTGGGGTGGCTTGCGTCGAGGCGCAGGCGGCCTTCGGCGGTATGGTGGGCGGCGTCGGCGGATTCGAGGCGAATGGCGGAGGCTTCGGCGGAGAGAGTGAGGCGGTATGCCGCCTCAAGCGCGGCAGAGGAGGCCGGGGGCCGTTCCGTAGAGGCCGGCCGGGCGATGGCTACAGGGCGGGTCAGGCGGGCCAAGACGAGGCCGGCCAAGGTAAGCAGGATCAGGACGATGAGTGTCCGGAAAAGTGGCGAGCCGCGCATGGTTGCCGGAATTTGTGGCGCAGGTGGATCGCATTTGCAAGGGGATTGCGGTTTCCGGTGTGGTGGTGATGGCGGGCGGCTTGGATCGCGCTTTTGCGCAATCCATTCGTTGATTGATGATCGTTGCCTCTCCGCCCGACTCCGGCCGATGCTTCAACCATCGCAAACACCACCGGATCGCGTCGCTCCACTGCTCCAGTTGCCAAGGCGGGGCGCTCCTTGGATCTGATCTATTCTCTCCAAAAACATACGCACGCAAATGAATGCTTCCTTCGATTTGTTAGATACCCAGCTTCGAGTGGGAGCATGAAGACGGTTCGCCCAACTCCGCCGCTCCACCCACGTCTCAGAATTTCTTACACGAACTTTACAGACGCAAGGTCCATCGTCACTTAAACTGGCCGCCTATGAAAAGTTTATTCACACAGATTGCTTTCTCCATTTTTGTGTTGGCCACATCCATGCAGGCGGCATCAGATGCTGACGTTACAATCATCAAAGCTACGAAAGTAGTCATCGAGGAGAACACTATCACGATTTCGGCAGAGGCGCGGAGCACAATCCGGCTTTTTAGTGGCGAACAGGATCCAGACTACAAAGGCGGCACTTTGTATGGCATGCCATTCTCCGCCATTCAGGTTTACTCCCGTAGCGCCACGTTTATAATCAAGCGCCCCCTCCAAGAGGGAGAAACAACAGATAACAGCTGGAAAATGTCTTTGGAGGCAGCGAAAAGTCTCCAAGCTGGCAACGAGGTCGGGAGAATTGGATATTATGTTCCCGACATGACCATCAAGAAAAACATGATTGATTCCATGACAGGATTTGGCTTCCTGTACCCGAAAGGCAAGTGACCCCACAGCAGACCATCGGCCAAACGAGGCGAAGCGGATGCATGCAACCGTCGTTCCTCCGGCGCCTGATCCTTGACGTTTCTCCCACGCTCAGCATCGGAGGGCGGCGAGGAGAGCTTCTATTTTGGTGAAGTCTTTGATGCCGGGAGATTGTTCGGCGCCGGAGGCTACGTCGATGGCGGCGGGTTTGCCGGTGGCGAGGGCTTCGGCGGCGTTTTCGGGGGTGATGCCGCCGGCGAGGATCACGGGAATGTCCGGGTTTTCCCCGGCGAAGCGGCGGGCGAGATGCCAGTCGATGGTTTCGCCGGTGCCGCCGTAGACGCCGGGCGCATGGGCATCGAGGAGGATGCCGCGGGCGTTGAAATCGCGGGCGCGGTCGAGGTCGGCGGGGCCGCGGACACCGAGGGCCTTGATGAAGGGAATGCCGGATTCGGCGAAGCGGCAGCATTCGTCGGGGGATTCGTCGCCGTGGAGCTGGACGAGATCGATCAGGCCGTCGCGGAAAAGGCGTTTGGGCAGTTCCTGTCCGGCGTTCACGAAGACGCCGACGCGGAGGATTTTCCCGGCGAGGGCGGGGAGGAAGCCGGCGGATTCCGGGGCGAGGAAGCGTTTCGATTGCGGCCAGAAGTTCACACCCAGCGCATCGACGCCCAGCACGGCGAGACGTTCGGCATCCGCGGCGCGGGTGACGCCGCAGATTTTCAGGGAAGGGAAAGAGGGGTCGAGGAAGCGGTCGAGCACGGGGGGAGTTTCGAGTGAGAAGTGAGAAGTGAGAAGTGAGAAGTGAGAAGTGCCGATGAGATGCCGTCCCGGCTGTTTCTTGGCACTTGGCACTTCTCACTTGGCACTTGATTCTCGGCGCGTGGATTTCATCCGGATTCGCGGGGCGCGGCAGCATAATTTGCGGAATGTCGATGTGGAGATTCCGCGCGGGAAGCTGGTGGTGGTGACGGGACCGAGCGGATCGGGGAAGTCATCGCTGGCGTTTCACACGTTGTTCGCGGAGGGACAGCGGCGTTTTGTGGAGTCGTTGTCGGCGTACGCGCGGCAGTTTCTGGATCAGTTGGAGAAGCCGGATGTGGATGCGATCGAGGGGTTGAGCCCGGCGATCGCGATCGAGCAGCGGAGCGGCGGGTTGAATCCGCGTTCGACGGTGGCGACGGCGACGGAGATATACGAGCATTTGCGCGTGTTGTGGGCGGCGGCGGGGGTGCCGCACGATCCGCAGACGGGGGAGCGACTGGAGCGGATGACTTCGGCGGACATCGTAGAGGCGCTTTCGTCGCGGGCGGAGGGGACAAAGGTGGTCCTGCTGGCGCCGGTGCCGCGCGAGGAGGCGGCGGAGCCGGCGCGCTTGATCGGGGATTTGCGGCGGCAGGGGTTCGTGCGGGTGCGGGTGGACGGGGAGATTCACGATCTGGAGGAGGCGGAGAAGTCGTGGCCGGAGCGGGTGCGGACGGTGGAGGTGGTGGTGGATCGTCTGGCGGTGCGGCCGGGAAGCGAGGCGCGGCTGGCGGACTCGGTGGAGACGGCGCTGCGGATTTGCGGCAGCGAGGCGAGGGCCCTGGTGCAGGGACAGGGGGAGGATGGGTGGGCGGAGTTGTCGTTTCAGACGAGTTACCGGAACGCTCGGACGGGGTTCACGATCGGGGAGCTGACGCCGCGGCATTTTTCGTTCAATTCGCATTGGGGAGCCTGCGGAGCGTGCGAGGGGTTGGGAACGGAAGTTTTCTGCGATCCGGCGCTGTTGCTCGGCGATCCGGCGAAGCCGCTGGCGAGGGGGGGGATGAGGGGGTGGTGGAAGGAAGGGGCGCAGCGCGGCAAGGCATTCGGGCGGGAGGCAGAGGCGCTTTTGCGGATGTTCGGTTTGCCGGAAGATGCGGTTTTTGCGGCGCTGCCGGAGGAGGGGGTGAAGCTGCTTTTCGAGGGAGGGACGCTGGATACGGGCTGGAGGGTGGGGTTGGAGAAGAGGAAGCAGGTCAAGCGTTATGAGGGATTGTGCGCGGAGGCGGAGCGGAAGCTGCGCGAGGCGAGGTCGGAGGCGGTGCGGCGGAGGATTTCGCGGGTGATGGCGGAGCGGCCGTGCCGGGTGTGCGGGGGGCGGAGGCTGAAGGCGGAAATTCTGGCGGTGAGGATCGAGGGAGGGAAGGGAGAGTGGCTGGGGATTCAGGATTTCTGCGCGCTGCCGGTGGAGGAGGCGCTGGTGTGGCTGGCGGGGTTGCGGACCCCTGCGGACCGGGCGGAGGTGTGCGAGCAGTTGGCGGGTGAGCTGAGGCAGCGGCTGGGGTTTTTGAAGGAAGTGGGGCTGGGATATCTCGGGCTCGACCGGGCGAGCGGCACGCTGTCGGGCGGCGAGGCCCAGCGCATCCGGCTGGCGACGCAACTCGGGAGCGGGCTGACGGGGGTGCTGTATGTGCTTGATGAGCCGAGCATCGGACTGCACGCGGAAGATACGGGGCGGTTGATCGCGGCGTTGAAGCGTCTGCGCGACCGTGGAAATACGGTGGTCGTCGTAGAACATGACGAGGAGATGATCCGAGCCGCGGACTGGATGGTCGAGTTGGGGCCTGGTGCGGGAAAGGATGGGGGGATGGTGTTGGGGAGCGGGCCGGTGGAGGATTTTCCGGAAGATTCGCCGACGCGGCGGTGGTTGGAAGAATCGCCTGAAATCGTCGCGCCGGTCAGGGACAGACTGGCGCTGGATGCCGGGGAGTTATGGATCCGCAACGCACGGGAACACAATTTGCAGGGGCTGGACGTGCGGATTCCGCTCGGGGGGATCGTGTGCCTGTGCGGGCCGAGCGGCAGCGGGAAATCGACGCTAGGGGACGATATTTTACTGCGTGCCTTGAAGAGGCATTTTCACGCCAGCGGCGATCTTCCGGGGAGGCACGATGCCATCGAGGGAATGGAGTGGCTGGGGAAGGTGGTGGCGGTGGATCAGTCGCCGATCGGGCGCAGCCCGCGCTCGAATCCGGCGACGTTCACCGGGATGTTCGATCCGATCCGCGATCTCTACGCGAAGCTGCCCTTGTCGCGGCAGCGCGGGTATGGGGCGGGGCGGTTCAGTTTCAATACGCACGGGGGGCGCTGCGAGAAGTGCGAGGGGGCGGGGCGTCTGAAGATCGAGATGCATTTTCTGCCCGATGCGTGGGTGGCTTGCGGGGCTTGCGGCGGGCGTCGTTTCAATCGCGAGACGCTGGAGGTGGCGTTCAAGGGGCTGAATATCGCGGAGGTGCTGGATCTGACGGTGTCGGAAGCGCTCGGGCTTTTCGGTGCGGTGCCGAAGATCCGGCGGATGCTGGAGACGCTGGGGGACCTGGGGCTCGGCTATCTGCGTCTCGGGCAGGCGGCGAACACGCTTTCCGGCGGGGAGGCGCAGCGGCTGAAGCTCGCGGTGGAGCTGGCGAAGCCGGCCGCGCCGCACACGCTGTATTTTTTCGACGAGCCGACGACCGGGCTGCATTTCGGCGATGTGGCGCGCCTGCTGGCGGCTTTTTTCCGCCTCCGGGACGCCGGGCACAGCGTACTGGTGGTGGAGCACCATCTAGATGTGATCGCGACGGCGGACTGGGTGATCGATCTGGGGCCCGGCGGAGGGAAGGAGGGCGGCAGGCTGGTGGCGGAGGGACCGCCGACGGCGCTGATGGGCAGGGAGGATTCGCCGACAGGGCGGGCTTTGGCGCGGCGGGAAGAGAGATGGTAGAGGAATCGCCGCGCCATTTCCTGATGGCGCGGGGAGCTTCCGTGCCCTTGCGGACGGTGGAACGGCGCAGCCGCTCCGGAGATGAGGTCGCGCTCGCATTCCACAGACAAAGCGCTAGCTTGGCGGCGCTGTCCCGATGGACCACGACGAATCAGTGAGCAGCCCGACAGCCGAATACATTTCCCCCTCCACCAGCGCCTGGCGCGAGTGGCTGGCGGAGCACGCGCCGAGGTTGCTGCTTTTCGCCCGCCAGCAGACGCGCTCTGCGGAGGATGCGGAGGATATTTTGCAGGATGCGCTGGTGAAGCTGGTGGAGAAACTGGAGTCGGGCGAATTCGTGGGCGGGCAGGAGGCGTGGATGCCTTACCTCTACACCACGATCCGCCGGCTTTCGATTGATCTCGGCCGGCGCGACGACCGCCGCAAGCGCCGCGAGGATGCGGTCGGCGGGGAGACCGAGTCGGAGCAGAAGGACAGCTTCCATCCGTGGTTCGAGAGTGAATCGTCGGACGACGAAACCCGCTCGCTGCTCGAAGCGGGGCTCAAGGAGCTGCCGTCGAAGTTCGCCGAGGTGATCGTGATGAAGATCTGGGGCGAAAAGACTTTCGCCGAAATCGGCGAAGCGCTTGAAATTTCCCCAAACACCGCGGCTTCACGGTATCGCTATGGTCTTGAAGCCCTGAAGAAAAAGCTCGGCTCCGCCCGCCGCAAGGGCGATCTATCCATCTAGCATACGAAGCACCGACATCGCACATGGACCGCGAATTCCAGGAAATCGAAGATGCATTGAAAACTCTCCGGCCCGCGTCGGCGGACGCGGCGTGCCTCGAACGCCTTGCAGCCGCCATGGAGGGCCGCCTGCAATCCGTGGAGCCCGCCTTGCAGGGCATCGAGCGGGAGCTTGCCGGGCTGCGTCCAGCCGTGCTTGCGCCGGATCTGGCGGGGAGGCTGCTGGAAACCGTTACACGCGTGCCCTTTCCGGTGAACGAGAAGGTGGTGCTTTTCCCCGGCCACACCCAGTCCGCGTCGCGGAAGGCGGCGCGCCGTCCGTGGTGGACCGCGGCGGCGGCCGTGGCGATGGCGGGGGCCTTCAGCGCGCTGATGCTGGATGGCGGCAAGCAAGCGCCCGGCACCGTGTCGTCGTCCGCCGAACCTTCGGCGGCGCTGCCTGCGGCCACTCCCGCCGGATTCGTGCCGGCCGGGGTTCATACCGGGCTCCACGATGCCCGGGACCAGGGCGTGATCTGGAACGCGAAAGGCGAGGCGATGCGCGTGCTGAGCGTGGAGTACCGGGATCGTGTGAAATTCCGCGCCGCCGACGGTACGATCGTGGAGCAGGAGGTTCCGCGGGTCGAGTATTTGCTAATGCCGGAAAAGGTTGACTGAAAATTCCAAGACAGGGAGCGTGTGTTACTGCGCTTCTAGTATGTGAAACGAGAATCGAAAATGAAACGAAAGATCGCCACAGGTTGGGCCTGTTTGCTCGGGGTTCCCGCGTTGGCCATCGAGCTGCCCCAGTCTCCCCCGCCCGCTCCGCCTCCTCCTCCGGCAGCCCCCGAAGAGAAGGTGGAGAAGGTCGCGCCGGATTTCCGGCAGGAAGAGGAACGAGTGGAACCGCCTGCTGCGGAACCGGAGAAGCAGAGCGCCTATCTCGGCGTCGGCTGCTCGCAGGTGCCGAGTTTGCTCGCGCGGCATCTGCGCCTGGGCGAGAGGGAGGGTGTGGTGATCCGCACGCTCGATCCGGACGGCCCGGCCGCGAAAGCGGGGCTGGCCGAGGACGATGTGATCACCCGCGTGTCCGGCCGGGCGGTCGGCGATCAGGAGGAATTGCGCAAGGCGGTGCTTTCCTATCAGCCGGGCGAAGAGGTGGAGGTCGAGTTCATTCATCGCGGCGAGGCGAAGTCGGCCAGGATCGCACTGGCGGAGGACCGAAGGGACGGACCCGCAGTGGCCGGAGGCAGGCCGCAGCCGCTCGACAGCCTGATGCTCGAAGGCATGCCGCAGGATCAGGCCCAGCGCATCCGCGAGGCGGTGGAGCGCAATCTGAGGGCCATTGAGAACATGGATCACCTGGGTTTTCCCGGCGACGACCCGGCCTTCGATGTCGCCCGCGAGATGCAGGAGCAGATGAACCAGCTTTTCCAGGGCAGGCGCGGTGCGGGCATCGGCGGCGGTTCCGGATTCAGTTTCCAGAGCTCCAGCACGATCAAGATGATGGACGACCGGGGTTCGGTGGAACTCCGCTCGGAAAACGGGGAGAAGAAGGTCCGCGCCTATGACCGGGACGGCAACCTCCAGTGGGAAGGGTTGCTCGATGACAAGGACGGCATGCCGGAGGAGGTCCGCGAGCGGGTGGAGCGTCTGAACATCGACATGGATTACAAGGGCAACGGTCTCCGTCTTCGCATGCGCCAGCGCTGAGACAGGTTTTTCAGGGAGGCAAGGGCACCCGTCTCGGTCTTCGGACCGGGGCGGGTGTCATGTTTTGCGGGTAAAGCTTCGAGGTTGTCCGGCGAAATGGCGCAGCCATCCCCTCCATCCGGGGTGTCACCGTTTTGCTTTAGGTAGTTTCAGCCAGGCTTCCATTTCGGCGAGAGGTTTGGTGTTCACGACATCCTCACGGCGCAGCCAGCCTTTGCGGGCGATGCCGGCGCCGAAGCGGAGAAACTGGAGCTGCTGCGCGGCGTGCGCGTCGGGGTTGATCGAGCAGAGCACGCCTTTGTCGCGGGCGCGACGCCACCAGCGCCAGTCCATGTCGAGGCGATTCGGGTTGCAGTTCAACTCGATGACGGTGCGGGTTTCGGCCGCGGCGTCGATGATCTTTTCGTGGTTCACAGCGTAGCCGTCGCGGCGCAGGAGCAGGCGGCCGGTGAGATGACCGAGCATCGTGATGTGAGGATTTTCCATGGCGCGGATGAGGCGCCGGGTCATTTCGTCTTCGGCGAGGGTCAGGGCGTTGTGGACCGAAGCCACGGCGTAATCGAGGCGGAAGAGGAGATCATCGCCGAAGTCGAGCGCGCCGCTTTTGAGGATGTCGACCTCGGAACCGGCGAAGAGGCGGAAATGTTCCCCGCCGTGTTCGCGGTTCCAGGCGGCGATTCCGTCGACCTGGACGGCGAGCCGTTCCTCGCTGAGACCGTTTGCCTGCGGCGAGGATCGGGAATGATCGGCGATGCCCAAGTACTGCAACCCTAGTTCCTGAGCGGCGCCTGCCATGGCGTCGAGCGAGGCGCGGCCGTCGGATTCGGTGGTGTGGTTGTGGAAGGTGCCGCGGAGATTTTCCCATTCGAGCAGGCGGGGGAGTTTCCCTTCGTCCGCCGCTTCGATCTCACCGCGGTTTTCGCGGAGTTCCGGCGGGATGAAGTCGAGGCCGAGGGCGCGGTAGATGCCGGCTTCGTCGTGCACCGCGGGGAGGTTTTTTCCGGTGAAGCCGTATTCGTTGAGCGACCAGCCGTATTTCAGGGCGAGCGAGCGGATGGCGACGTTGTGCTCCTTGCTGCCGGTGAAGTAGAGCAGGGCGAAGGGGTATTGTTCGTTCGACACGGCACGCAGGTCGCATTGCAGGCCGCTGGCGAGGCGGATGGAGCATTTGGTGTCGCCATGTGCGATGATTTCGGCGGCGAAAGGGCGGGTGGCGAAGAATTCCGTCAGTTCCGCGGGTTTGGACGTGGCGGCGATGAAATCGAGATCGTGGACGATTTCCTTCGAGCGTCGCGTGGAGCCGGCGACGGAGGCTTGCAGGACGCCGGGGTGGAGGCGGAGTTCTTCGAGGATAAGCTCCGCGGCGGCGGTCGCTTCATCGAGGAGGAAGGCGCCGGCGCTTTGTTCGCGGCGGGCGAGGGCTTCGAGGATTCTCGCCTGGGTTTTCGCGCCGAAGCCGGAGAGTCCGGCGACCCGACCGTTTTCGCAGGCGGTTTTGAGTGCTGCGCTGGAGTCGATGTTCAGTTCGCGGTGGAGGGAGGCGATTTTTTTGGGGCCGAGGCCGTCGATTTCGAAGAGTTCGAAGAAGGAGTCCGGGTAGCCGGCGCGGAGTTTTTGATGGAATGCCAGTTCCCCGGTGGCGGCGAGTTCGTGAAGTTTGTCGCGCAGCGCTTCGCCGAGGCCCTTGATGCCTTCGAGCCGGTTGTCGAGGGCGAGGGCAACGATGTCACCGTCGTAGCTTGAGACGATCTCGGCGCCCTGGCGGTAGGCACGGACTTTGAAGGGGTTTTCGCCCTGGATTTCGAGGAGGAGGGCGATTTCTTCGAGGACTTCGGCCATGCGTTCGCGGGTGATCGGCATGGCGGTAGCTTAGGCAGAGTTTTCCGATTTTGGAATGCGGCCGGTAGGATGCTTCGTCCCGGTTTCCGGCAAGGGAGGGATGACGGGCGGCTCGCCCGTGCTTCTGCGGAGCCGGGGCTCCGCTCTCCCGGCTGCTCTACGAGCGCCGCCAGAGGGTGACGAGCGATTGGGTCCACTGGAATTTGCGGGCGGTTTCGCGGATCAGGAAGGGTTCGTCGGCGACCGATATCAGTTCGAAATGACCGCTGAGGTGTTCCTTCAACCAATCGAGCGTGCTGGCCTCCGGCCAGTTTTCCGGCGGCGTGAATTCCCCGAGCCATGTGCACGGCGTCGCCAGCACGAGTTCGCCGCCGGGGCGGACGAGGGTGGGGAACCGGGCCAGCAGTTTGCGGGGTTTGCTCAGGCGGCACAGGAGATTGGCGGCATGGACGCGGTCGAAGTCGCCGAGATCGGACCGGAGGTTCATGGCGTCGCCCTGCTCGAAGGTCACCGATTCCACCGGATAGCCGTCATTGAGGGCCGCAAGGAGTTCGGTATGAAGATTCCCTTCCTCCAAGCGGCGGAACCGAACAGGAGCACGCGCCAGCGAGGCGGCCGCCTCTACGAAGCGCTTCGAGTAGTCGATACCGATCGTTTTCCCACTGGTGAGGGACAGCTCGTAGGTCGATCTTCCCACGGCGCAGCCGAGGTCGAGCGTGCGCTCCACTCTTCCCGGAGAAAACCGGCGGGCGGTTCTGACGGGGAAATCCAGCGCTTCTCCCATCCCTGCCGGAGCATTTGCGGGAAGTACGGTTTCCACGGAGCCGTAGTGAAAGAGAAGATATTCGGCGAGCAGGCGCTCGGTTTCGTAGGGATTTGCGCTCAATGAACGGGAGTTTCGCCGGGTTTTGCCGCGCTCCGGTCGTAGTAGAAGTCGGCCTCGTCGTGCTTGGGCACGGGGATGTTGACGATCTTGAGGCGACCGACGGCGCGATGGCGGCAGCCGGGGAAGATCATGACGGCACTGAGGGGTTTGACCGGGATCATTTCGCCGTCGAGTTCGAGGAAACCTTCGCCTTCGAGGATGAGGTAGATTTCGGTGGTCTTGGCATGGTAGTGGGAGACGGGTTCTTCCGCCACTTCCAGAAGGTGGGCCGAGGCGGGAGCGTCGGGATGATCGAGGAAGGCGCGGCGCGTGGTGCCGCAGCAGCAGGCGACGGGAGGGAGGTCGCCGAGTTCGACGTGTTGGAAGCGCTTCATGATGACTGGTCTGTCAGCCGCCGCGACCGGAGGCGAGGGCCTTGATGAGGTAAGCGGCGGGGCGGAAGTTTTCGATGAGGATTTCGCGCTGCGCGCCGCGCTTCATGCGGACCTGGCGGATGTTGAAGTTGGGCGTTTTGTGCGGGGCGAAGAGAATGTCGTCGTGGGTGGAGTTTTCGTGCCTCTTGAACATTTCCGGCACGATGTCGCCGCCGAGATGGTCGTCGCGGCCGGTGGCGAGGTGACAGGTGCCGAGGACCTTCTCGTCCTGGATATCGGCGCCGGAAACCGGGAGAACCTGGGTGCCGAAGCCGAGTTCGCCGAGGGTGCCGGTCATCGGATCGTCGTGCAGGCGGGCGTTGTGGGCGTCGATGGTGGCCTGGTTGCCGGCGATGAGTTCGGATTTGACGATGCTGCGGTTTTCGACGGTGAGAACACCGAGGGTGCCGTCCTCGTATTTCATCGGGAAGTGGCCGCGGGCGTCCTGCGGGACGAAGTAGACTTCACCGGCGGGGAGATTGGCGACATCCGGCGTTTTGCCCTGGCAGAGACCGTGGGATTTCTGGGCTTCCTGGCCGCCAAGGCCGAGCCAGGCGGTGAGGATGCGGCCGTCTTCAAGGGCGAAGTCGATTTCGATTTCGTCGGCGCGGGTGAGGGCGAGGCGCAGGCGCTCGGCATCGGCGGAGACTTCGTGGTAATCGACGGCCAGGCCGGAGGAGAGGATGACGTCATTCAGCCCATGCAGGGTGGCGCCGCGGAAGCCGAACTGTTTGCATTTCGCCGTCAGAGGGGCGGTGGCGGAGAAGGTGGAGATGCAGAGGATGATGTCGTAGTGCGGATAGATGTCGGCATCGAGGGAAAGCCGCGTGCCGTGGATGTCCCAGGCTTCGTCCTGGAGGTCGAGGTTGGAGCCATGAGTGGACTTGTAGGCGAAGAGTTCCCCGCCATGCATGCCGAGGGCGGCCATGGCTCCCTTGTGAAGACCCTGATAGAAGGCTTCATAGGCTTTCTTCTGCACGGGAAAGCCGGGTTGTTGGAGAAAGGCGAAGTCCCCGATCAGCGGCGCGGGGTCGTCGAAATCGGTGAGGATGCAGACGCGACAACCCTTGGTGGGCTTGAAGACGGTGCCGAGAAGCCGGACGAGATCGAAAGGCGGGAATTCACGGTTTTCCGGATGGAGCAGAATCTCCTCGGAGTAGTAGGCGGGAAGACTGGCGGCTGACATGGGTTGGAAAGGCTAGGGTGCGGGCTGGATCGCGCAAGAGGGGATTTTGGAATGGGGGCGTCGAACACCGAACATCGAGCGCTGAAGAGGAAAGACATTCGCGGCGGAGTTCAGGGACTGTTCCGGCCGTTTATTCGACGTTCGATGTTCCTCACCCCCCCAAGTCCATGCCTTTGTCGCGCATTTCCTGGAGAACGTGGGACATGTCTTCGAGTTTCTTCCAGAGTTCGGCGACGACGAAGACGGGAGCTTTCGCGCGGACGGCGAGGGCGATGCAATCGCTCGGGCGGGCGTCGAGTTCGACGATCTTGCGTTCCATGATCTCGTTCTCCGCCTCGATGATGAGGCGGGCGTAATAAATATCGTTTTCCACCGAAACGATGACGGCGCGGCTGACTTTCGCGCCGAAGGCTTCGAGGGTGAGGAGGAAGAGGTCGTGAGTGAGCGGGCGGGGCGGGGCTTCGCCGGTCATGGCGGCGTTGATCGAGGCGCCGATGGCGAGGTCGATGTAGAAAACGATGACCTTGTTGCCGTCGCCGAGGAAAACGGCGCAGCCGGCGGGGGTGGGCAGCAGGGCGATCGGTTCGACGCGGACGAGATCGGGCATGGGGCATTCATCGCCGCGGCGGCGGGCGTTTCCAAGAGGAAAGCGGGAGCGTGGCGAAACTCCGGCGGCACCGGGGTCATTCACCGTCCGAAGACGGGGAGCGAGACTTGACCCTGCCGGCTTCGAAAACCAAGGACGAGTGCGTTTTCTCTTCGCGATTCCGGGCGATTCGGAATGGCGCGGCTATTCCTCCACACTTTACCGGGAACCGGCTGATTAAAGTGAAACCGGTCTCAGGAGGGTTGCGGATAAGTCCGTGATGACCGTGCGTGCCATCCCCAGTCTTTGTCTTCACGCGGCTTTCCCGGAAAGGGGGGGCGCGGTCTTGCGGCGCATCGGATGGATAGGGAGGACCGATGCCGCTTGCGGGACCGCGCCCTTGACCCAGGGACCGAGGGGAGTGCGGTGGAGAGTGCATTTGCGAATGAAACGGCGAAGGGATCCCGGTTGAAACCCCGGCTTCCCTGGGGACGGATAAAATGAGAGAATCCGAAGACGCGATGAATGAACGGGCGAAAGCGCGGAAGACGGCCGGGCGGGCGGATGCCTGGGACGGTTCGTGGCTGCTCGGCCGCATCGCGCGGCGGGATCACGAGGCGCTGGAGGAGCTTTACCGGATGTGGGGCGACCGGCTTTACAGCATGGCGCTGCATTGGCTGGGCGACGAGGGGGCGGCGAGGGAGGCGCTGCAGGATTGCTTTTTGCGGATGTGGAGGAAGGCGGGCGACTACGACGCGGGCAAGGGACGGGCCTTCACGTGGTGCGCGATGATTTTGCGCGGTCTCTGCCTGGATCATTTGCGCAAGCGCCGCAGGCGGGCGGCGGTGTGGCACGATTGGGAGAGTGTGCGCGTGCTCGACATGCCGGCGACCGGGGGCGGGGTGGAAGATCTTTTTTTCCGCGAGACGGTGGGGCGGGTGAGAGCCGCCCTGGAGCGTCTGGATCGCGAGGAGGTGGAAAGCGTGCGCGCGGCCTTGTTCGATGCGGGCACGCTCCAGGATCACGCGGTGCGCTGGGGGGTGCCTCTGGGCACGGCGAAGACCCGGGTGCACCGGGCGATGGCGAAGCTTCGGAAGTTGCTCGATATGGAAAGGAGGGGGGACGATGGGGAGGCTTGATCATGAGGATGCGGTGGCACGCGCGCTCGATCTGCTGCCGGACGGCGATCCGGCGAAGAGCGATCCGCGCATGTTGCGCGATCCCGCGCTGGCGGAGGAGGGACGTCTCGTCCGCGAGACGGCGGCGGATGTGTGGCTGGCCGTGTCTCCGCTGCAGGCCGCACCGTCAGAAGTGCTGGATGAGGTGATGGAAAAAATCGGCGCACCGTCGAGAGTGTCGGGACGGAGATCGTCGGGCATGCGCTGGCTGGCCGCGGGCGGCTGGGCCGCGGCGCTGGCGCTCGCCGCGGCTTGGTGGCTGTCGAAGGAGCCGGAATCTCCCGGCGAAATCGTAATGGAAGATCTTCCCACGCGGTCTGCCAGGCCGGTTGTCGGGGTGAGAGGAGCGGTCCCACCGAGGCCGGTGGCGGCTGCCCCGGAAAGGGAGCGGCGCCTGCGGGAGGAGATCGCCCGGCTGCGCGATGCGCTGACGACGGAGCTAGGAGTTGACGACGCTTTCCGTCCGCAGGTGATCCGCCTGAAGTCGCCGACGGCGCGGTATCGCAGCCCGGAGGAGGACCGCGAACGCCTGCACACGATCCTGTCGAAGGCGTTGCTCTCCGCGCTGGAGGTCGAGAGCGGCGCGCCGAACGATCCGGCGTCGATCGTGATCGAGCGCGGCTGGCTGCCACAGGGCTTCGCGATGCAGGAGGACGAGGTGATCCGCCACCGGAATTTCCCGGAGGATTCATGGGCGGAGCTTGGGTTGCTGAAATCCGACGAGGGCGGCTACTACGACCCGGAAGCGGGTCTGGTCTGGACGGCGGATGAGGAGGGGCGCGGCTTCATCGGACGGCGGGCGGGGGCGGGAGACGATCTTTCGGTTTACCGACAGCCGGAGCCCGGAGACACAACGGCGATCGCCGCGAACAAGGCGGGACCGGAGGGCTTCGTGATCTCGGACCCGGCGACGGGCAAGGCGCAGGTGGTGCTGGAGGGGCTTCCGGCTCCCGCGGAAGGGATCGGGCAGTGGCTGGTCTATTCGAATGCCAGCGGCCAGATGAATGAAATCGCGCTCGTGTCCCCCCATTCCAACGGTTTGCTTGGAGGAGGCGTCGCCAACGGTTCCAGCCTTAACTCTTCCGGAATCTACATCGGCGACTATTGGAGCGGCAGCTATATTGGCGGCGGCTATATTATTCCCATTGCCGATCTCTTCGGCGGCGCCTCAGTCACGGCGTCCCTCCGCTCAGCCACGCTTCCGTTTCAATTCTGGGTGGTCGAGGCGTCGCTGACGGCGGACGGCTCCCAGCCGAAGGTGCTTTTGGGAAGCGGAACCGAAACGCCCGGGGCTCTCCGGGGAAGAGAGAAACGGGCTTCCGGAAGAGGAGAAGACTGATCAGAAGGAGAAAATTTCGTCGTCGCGGAAGAAGCGGTTGATTTCGGCCGCGGCGGCTTCGGGGCTGTCGGAGGCGTGACAGACATTGCGCATCTTGGCATCGCCTTCCTTGTCCCCGAAGTCGCCGCGGATGGTGCCGGGCGCGGCGGCCTTGGAATCGGTGGGGCCGAGCAGGTCGCGGACGCGGGTGATGACATCCTCGCCTTCGAGGGCGAGGGCGATGACCGGAGTTTCCTGCATGAAGCCGCGGACGGAGGGGAAGAAGGGTTTGTCGGCGATGTGGGAGTAGTGGTCGGCGAGGAGTTCGTCGGAGAGGGACATCATCTTCATGCCGCGGATTCTGAAGCCTTCTTTTTCGAAACGGGCGAGCACGGTGCCGACGAGGTTTTTGGCCACGGCGTCGGGCTTGAAAAGGATGAGGGTGGTCTCGAGAGCCATGCGCGGGGAGTAGGCGGCGGCAGGCGGACTGGCAAGACATTTGGGAGCGGGCAAAGGGGGCAGACATGCACGATGCGCGGGAGGTCCGCTTTGTCTCCTTGCCGCGGGCCGCGCCGCCTGCCATCACGCGCCGCCGATGATCGAAACGCTCGACCTCATCCTGCCCCTGGAAGCCTCCGGGGATGAAGCCGCGTGGCGGGCTGCTGCGGCGAAAAAGCTTGGCGTTTCTCCCTCCCGCGTGACCGGTGTGCGGCTGCTCAAGCATTCGCTCGATGCGCGCCAGCGTGCGGTGAAAGTCCAGCTCCGCCTCGAAGTCGCCATCGACGAGTCGCTGCCCGCAGAAACGCCGCCCGTCTGGTCCTCGCCGCCGTTGCCGCGGGAGGCGAAGCGCGTGGTCATCGTCGGTTGCGGACCGGCGGGGATGTTCGCCGCGCTGCGATGTCTCGAACTCGGGCTCAAGCCCATCGTGCTGGAGCGCGGCAAGGATGCCTCGGCCCGCCGCTTCGACCTCGCGCCGATTTTGCGCCAAGGGATGGTGATCGAAGATTCGAATTACTGCTTCGGCGAAGGCGGTGCGGGCACGTTCTCCGACGGCAAACTCTACACCCGCGCCACCAAGCGCGGTCCGGTCGCCCGGGTGTACGAGATTCTCGTCGCGCACGGCGCGCCGCGGCGCATCCTCACCGACGCCCATCCGCACATCGGCTCGAATTTGCTGCCGAACGTGGTGAAGGCCATGCGGGTTTCCATTCTCGAAGGAGGGGGAGAGGTCCGTTTCCAGACCAAAGTCGTGGATTTCATGATCCACGGCGGCAGGCTCCGCGGAGTCGTCACCGCCGCGGGTGAAGAAATCTGCGGCGATGCGATTATCCTCGCCACCGGCCACAGCGCGCGGGACATCTACCGGCTGCTGGCGGAGAAGAAAATCCTGCTTGAAAGAAAACCCTTCGCCGTGGGCGTCCGCATCGAGCATCCGCAGGCTTTCGTCGATGCCGCGCAGTATCACCTGCGGAAAGACGAGCGGCGTTCCGATCTGCTGCCCGCCGCGCGCTATGCGGTGGCGACGAAGGTCGATGACCGCGGCGTGCATTCCTTCTGCATGTGTCCCGGCGGTTTCATCGTCCCGGCGGCGACCGAGAACGACGAGGTGGTGGTCAATGGCATGAGCCTCGCCCGTCGCGACTCGCCCTTCGCCAATTCCGGTCTCGTGGTGACCGTCGAGCCGGAGGACACCGGTGCTTTCGCCGAAGAGCACGGGGTGCTTTCCGGCATCGCTTATCAGAAGGCGCTCGAAGTCGCGGCGAAACGGGCGGGCGGCGGCGGCCAGGTCGCGCCCGGCCAGCGGGTCGCCGATTTCCTTGCCGGGAAGATTTCCGCCGACCTGCCGGAAACGAGTTATTTCCCCGGCGGCAAACCCGCGCCGCTGCACGAAATCCTGCCGCAAGGAATCGTCGGGCGCATGCGCGCGGGCTTGAAGCTCTTCGACCGCAAGATCCGCGGCTATGCAGGGAAAGAGGCGCTTTTGCTGGGATTCGAAACCCGCACCAGTTCGCCGGTGCGCATCCCGCGCCGCGACGATACGCTGGAGCACCCGGAGATCCGCGGGCTTTTCCCCTGCGGCGAAGGCGCGGGCTACGCCGGCGGCATCGTCAGCGCCGCGCTCGATGGCATGCGCGTGGCCGAGGCGGCCGGGACTTGAAATTCCATCGGCCATGGGCAGTTTTACCGGACGAAACGCCGCCCCGGCGGCGTTAACGAAGGCACCGACTCCGATTTCCCGATCATGAAAAACCGCAATCTCACCCTGGCCGGGGCGCTTGTCGTCGCTTCCGCCGGAGCTTTCGTCGCCGGGCGCCTGTCCGTGCCGGATGCCGCCGCGACTTCGACGAAGGAAAACGCTTCTCCGGTCTCTTCGCGGATCGTCCGCGCCGGTGGGTCAGATGCGGAAGCCGCGAGCCGCGAAAACGCCGTTGGACGTCCGGCAAGAACCGCCCGGCGGGGGGAAGACACGCTGGCGACCATGGAGCGTATTGTCCGCACCGTGGACCCCCTGGAGCGGACGCAGGCATGGCTGGATTACGTCAACACGCTGGACCCGGCCGAATTCGAATCGGTGATCGCTTCCTTCCGTGCGCTTGGTCTCACCGATTCGCGGATGGGCGAATATTCGATGCTGCTTGCCGCCTGGACGAAGAGCGATCCGCTGGCCGCGCTGGATTACGCCCAAGCGCACACCGGCAACCGCTTCGCCCGGAATACCATTCTCAGCGTCTGGGCTGCCAGCGATCCCGAAGGCGCGATTCAATGGGCGAAGCAGCATCACCAGGGAGACGGGGCGAACCCGTGGATGATCGGGGTGATCCAAGGGCTTGCGCAGCACGATCCCCACCGTGCTTCGCAGCTTCTGGCGGAGATGCCTTTTTCCGAAGAACGCGGCGAAGCTCTCGGGGCCATGATTCCCCATCTGCTCCAGCAAGGCCCCGATGCGGCGAAAGCCTGGGCCGAAGCCGTCACCGACGAACGCCTGCGCGACGGTGCGATCGGCCGTATCGCGGAAGGGCTCGCCCGCCAGGATCCGGCCGGCACCGCAGCCTGGCTCGCAAATATGGGCGGCAGCGCCGCGAGCAGTTCGATGGACGATGTGGTCGCCACTTGGATGCAGCAGGACGAGCAGGCTGCCGTCACTTATTTTCAAGATCTGCCCTCCGGCGAAGTTCGCACCAACGCCCTCCGCGGCATCGCTAATCAGATGGCGCTCAGCGATCCCCATGCGGCGTCCGCTTTCCTCGACGCCCACGCCGCCGACGCGGATGACCGGGTATATCAGCAGTTCGCCTGGAACAGCTTCGGCCAGGCTCCCGATGTCGCCGCGCAGTATATCGGCCGGATCAGCGACGAGCAGCGGCGCGACGGGATGTACGGCCGCATGCTCGACGGCTGGCTGCGCCGCGATTTCGACGCCGCTTCAAATTGGATCGGCAGCGCGCAGCTCCCCGATCCCGTGCGCCAGCGCCTTGACCGCCGCATCCGGGAAATCCAGCAGCGTCAGCAGTAGCGCGGGAGCGCGGAGCTCCAGCCCGGCAGAAGCATGGGCGCGGCGCGGTTTGGCAATGCGGTTTCGAAAGGGTAAGCGGAGTTTGCCGGTGCTTCTTGCGGAGCTGGGGCCCCGCGCTCCCAGGCACTCCTCCGCTGCGCCCGGTGGCACCGGGCGATCCGTTCACAAGCAGGAGGCTCGCATCACGTTGCGGACTCACCGAGTTTCAATCGAAACGGAAGGAGCACCGTCGAGCGCGAAGGCGACCCGGCGACCATTGACGGTGACGTTGGCGTGGTTTTCGTCGAGATGAAGGACCGCCGCGTCGATCTTATCCACGCCGGCACCGGTGGCGTGCAGGACGTTCAGGAACCGGTGCTCCCTGGCGGGTTCGGCGGGCAGGATGTGCAGACGGGCTTTCGGTACTGGCCCGGTGTCGCGGGAAGACGGGAAGTGGGAACCGTCGTAGCGATAGAGATCGTCTCCCGAGTGGATGCGGATTTCGCTCTTTTCCGGCAGCAGCGCCTGGAGGAAGAGCCGACCTTCGCCATGAGTGACCACGAGGTACTCGCCGCTCCGGACGGGCTCGGCCATGGTGTGCAGCACCCATGATTTTTGGAAAGCGGGGTCGACGGCGATGATCCGGTCGAAGATGACGAAGGTGGAGGGGCGGAGATAAACGATCTGGCGGGTGAAGCGTTCGAGCTTGCCGGCGGCGTAGGCGCGGGTGAGGTCGGCGGCGACGTGGAGGTACGTCCCTTCGTCGGTGAAATCGAGGATGTCGGCGAGGTCGTAAAGGCGGCGCTGTTCGAGCCATTGCCGCGGATCGTCCACTGCGCCGTTGTGATGGGGGAAGGCGTGGTGCTGTCCGCCGTCGTTGCCCGTGACTTCGCCTCCGCGGATGGCAGGCCAGGTTTCGTCCGGGTCGCGGACGAGGATGGTGTTATGGGCGATGGTGCGGAGGTGATAGTTGACGTCGTGGGCGGAGCCGAAGGCGTCGTAGTGCCCGCCATCGCCGGCGAGTTCGCCGCGGTGGTGGATGAGGAAGTGACCGGCATCGAGATGCTGGTGGGAGGTGAAGCGGTCGCTGGCCTTGAAGAAGAAATACGTCGCCTCGTCCGACCAGTCGGAACGCGCGTGGATGTGGCCGGCGCCGGTGCTGTGGTGGGAGAGCCGGAAATCGCCGAGATCGCCGACCGGGACGGACGCGTCGCGCCAGAGGAAGTCCTTGTAGGCATTGACGCCGACGGAGCAGCGCGGCGTTTGTTCGTTGTAGGCGTGCACGGCCTGGTGATCGGGATCGTCGCGGTGGCGGTTGACCAGGATGCGGCGGGCGGCGAGCGCCTTGTCACGATCGCCGCCGAAGACAAGGCCGCCGTCGCCCATTGGAACGGGGCGACGCGAGTTGTAATCGCCGATGCCGGGATACATCTCGAACATGCTGGCGACGGCGCGCTTCCGGTAGAATTCCGGCGCGGGTGCGTGGTAGTCGAGACCTTCGCTGCGGCGGGCGACTTCGCAGAAGAGCAGCCATTCGTAGAGGAAGTAGTGGATGTAGTAGCCCTCCGCCCAGCCGCCGCCCGCGCCTGCGAGTTGGAGGGCCGGGGCGGCGCGGGCGAGGTAGTCGCGCTCGATGGTGGCGAGGATAGCGCGGGCCTTTTCGTTTTCGTGGAAGGTGGCGTAGGCGGCGACGCCCAGGCCCCAGTTCTTGTAGCCCCACCAGCCGTTGTGAAAGACGCTGGCGCCGTAGTCTTCGTTGGCCTCGGCGGTGGCGTTGAGGTGCGCGACGAAGGCCTCCCGCTCGGCGACGGTCCAGTGCCGGTGGCAGAGGTCAAAGACGAAGCCGCCCAGCGCGAGATCGTGACCGAAGGGGACGTGACCGCGCCGGACGCCGTTGTCGACGCAGGCGTTCACGATTCCGATGGCCGCCCTAGCGAGGCCGGCGTCATCTTCGATGGCGCTGACGAGGGCGAGCGAGATCAGGCGCTGGTGGTCGGGGACGTCTTTTTCGTCGCAGACGGCTTTGACGCGGCCATAGGCTTCGGGGCGCTGTTTGGCGAGTTCGCGGAGTTCGTCCAGCGTGCCGAGAAGCCGCGGGTGCATGGAGGGCACAGGGCGGCGTCCGGCGTCGAAACCGGCCGCCGCGGCGGGGAGAACGAGCGCCAGAGCGAGCACCGGGAATGCGGCAGGGCAGCGTAAGGTTTCCATACCCTTGTCCCTACGGTCCGGCGCTTGTGGCTCCATCGTCGGTTTGGCGGGGTCGTGTGACGTACCGCCCCTGCCGCTGGCGAAAATGCCAATTTCTTTCGCGCTGCGGCAGACGCCAAAGTGAAACGCCGCCGCCCGGTAAGCCGTTGCCTTGCCGCCAATCCATGAAACGCCTGCTCCTTTTCCTGCTCCCGCTCGTCTTCGCTGCACACGCGGCGGAGGAAAACCTTCTCCGCGTGCTCGTCTGGAACACCGAGCGCGGGTCGAATCCCTATGGACCCGACGGCAAGGAGCGGGTCCTCAAGGTCATCCACGACAGCCGCGCCGATGTGGTGCTGTGGCAGGAAAGCTACAAGCTGGACGGTCACGAGGAAACGCTCGGCGCATGGGTCGCGGAGCGGCTCGGCTGGAAGATCTGGCAGCACGAAAGCCCGCACCTCGCCGTGGCCAGCCGCTTCGAGCGGGTCGAGACGCATTTTCATCATCCGTGGCACGGGCTGGGCGCCCGCCTGAAGGACGACAAGGGGCGCGAGTTTCTCGCCTGGAGCATCTGGCTCGACCACCGCTCGCCGCCACAGTGGGCGACGCTCGCCGACCCGTCACCCACGGATGGCGAAGTGCTCGCCTGCGAGACGGAGAAGTCCGGCCGCTTCAAGCAGGCGCAGGAACTGCTCGACGCGCTCGACGCCCGCGGCCATCTCGCGGCGGATGTGCCGGTTCTGGTCGGCGGCGATTGGAACACCTCCTCCGATCTCGATTGGACCGCGGAGACCGCGGCCGTGCTGCCGCATCGCCGGGCGCTGCCGCTGCCGGTCAGCCGGCTGATGCGTGGGACGGGTTTCGCGGATGTCTTTCGCGCGGTCCATCCGGATCCGGTGAAGGTTCCCGGCAATACCTGGACGCCGTTGTGGACGACCGACCCGGAGTCGGGACAGGCCGATCCACCGGAACGCATCGACCGGCTCTATGTCCGCAATCCGCTGGGCCGCGCCGGGCTTCATCCCATCCGCGCCGTGGTGCTGCCGCGGAACCCGGCCGATGCCCGGCTGCCGCGCGAATCGAGCTCTTTTCCCAGCGACCATGGGGCCGTCCTGATCGAGTGCGAGTGGCGGGAGACGACGGGCGTTTCGCCGGGAGCTTTCCTGCCCGAGCCAGCCGCCGCTTCACCGGGGCTGGATCATCGTCCACCGCAGGCTGAGGAGCCGGGCTTCACACTGAGCCGGCTGGCCTTCGGCTCCTGCTACCGGGAAACGCAGGTCTGTCCCGTGCTCGACCGTCTGGTGCGGGAGGAACCGCAGCTCTATCTCGCTCTCGGCGACAATATCTATGGCGATACCGCGGATGCCGGCTTGCTGCGGAGGAAATACCGGCGGCTTTCCCGGCAGGCGGCGTGGCAGGCGCTGGTCCGCGGCACGCGCGTGCTGGCGACCTGGGACGATCACGACTACGGTGCGGACGATTCCGGCCGCGAGTATCCCGCGCTCGAAGCGTCGAAGGAGATCTTTCTCGATTTCTTCGACGAGCCGGCCGGGAGCCCGAGGCGCTCGCGGAAGGGCATCCATGCCTCGACCTTGTTAGGTCCGCCGGAGCGGCGGGTACAGATCGTCATGCTCGATCTCCGCAGCTTCCGCTCGCCGATCAAACGGGCGGCGGCGAAGCCTTATCCCGAACTCGGCGGCTACGAGCCGCTCGGCGCGGAGGACGAGCAGGCGATGCTCGGCGAAGACCAGTGGCGCTGGCTGGAGGAGGAGCTGCGCAAGCCTGCGCGGCTGCGCTTCATCGGACTGTCGACGCAGCTCGGCAGCAGCTTCAACGGCCATGAAACCTGGGCGAATCTGCCGAAGGAGCGCGAGCGTTTCTTCGATCTGCTCCGAAGCACGCGCGCGGAGGGGGTGATCCTGCTTTCCGGCGACACCCATTGGGCGGAGTTGAGCCTGGAGGAGCGGCCGGGGCTTTACCCAATCTACGACCTCACCTCCAGCGGGCTGAACCAGGGCTGGCCGCAGCTCGGTGCGAACCCGAACCGTCTCGGCGCGGGTTACCGCCATGCGAACGCCGGGCTGATCGACATCGCCTGGGAAGGGCCCGATCCACTGGTCCGCGCGCGCATTCTCGATGCGGAGGGCGGCGAGCGGATCGCCTTTCAGATCGCACTATCCGAACTCACTTTCGCCGCAGTGGAGAAACCCGCCGATCCCTTTGCCACGTTGGCCGGGGGCGTGTGGCGGTCGGCTTTCGGCGAATTGAGGTTTTCCCGCGACGGCGACCGCTGGAGCGCGGCCTATCCCGGCGGGGATTGCGAACTCATCTTCAAGGATGGCGCGCTGGAAGGCACGTGGCGGGAGGGAGTGAACGAGGGCAAGTGCCGCTTCCTGCCGACACGCTGCGGGCGTTTCATCCGCGGCGTCTATGGCCGGGGCGAAGGGCCCCTGCTGCTCGCCTGGCCGGCATGGCGGGAGGATGCGGCGGGAGGCCGTTTTCAGGAATGACCGGGGACTATGAACCTGTCGTCGCGCTCCGGGCGGTCTGGGCGCGGGTGATCCGCATGATGAGCTGCCAGGTGAAGAGAAAGGTCAGCATATTCCAAAGCGTGTAGGCATACTCCATAGGCACCGGCTTGCCGGTGGGATCGGCGTCCCAGGTGGCAAGGATCAAGGGGATCGTGAGGAGGAGGCATCCCAGATGCCCCGTCCACCAAAGACCGACCCAGCGGCCGCCGCCGGTGGAAGCGCGGGAAATCCCGAGCATCGCCGCGCAGGGAATGACGAGATTGGCGATGGGAATGAAATACGATCCCACCGCCATTGCGGGGGAAAACGTCATCACCGCGGGGTTCAGGATGCGGGCATTGTGTGCGGCGCGGTATTTCCAGACGAAAAAGACGATCATGCTCGCCAGGCCGGGGATGATGATCAGCCAGCCGAAGAGGGCATTGATGTCAAAGAACGTGACATAGTAGGTGTCATGCAGGTGCAGGTAATCCATTGCCAGATCGGGAGTGAGGCTTCGTTGCAGATCATGGAGGAGACCGACGGCGAATGAGACTCCATAGAGGCCGAGCGCCCACAGGGCCGGTTTCCGGATATCCATGAGTTCGCCGGGAGCAACGAGGGGAAAGCCTGGCGCTTGCTGCACGGCAGGGGGCTGGTAGGGATTCTCCACGGGAGAAAATCCCTATTCGGATCTTTGACGGTCAAGTGCGAACCGGGAGCCTGCATTAGCTTTGGCGGGCTTCGGTTTTGTCGATGCTCGCGGGCGGAATTATCGATGGACAGCATGGATGCCGCACGGCGTAGAAACAGGGTGTGACCAAGCCGGAGTACGACGAGCTGAGGCGGGAACTTGCACTCCTGCGCGAACGGGTGGCGGAGATATCCGCCGCGCGAATGCGGGATGTGGCAGCACTCAGGGCGGCGATCAGCGTGCTGGAGCGGAAACTGGAAAGCGCCGCACCCAGCGGGATCGTGTGGGATGAGAGGCCACCGGAGATGGAGCAGAGCGAGCCGGAAGCACCGCCCGTTGCGCCGATGCCGCCACCCATGCCGATGGAGATGGCGGAAGAGGAAGCGCCGCTTCCTGTGGAACCCGCGCCGGCTCCTGCCGCGTCGCAGGAGGAAGGGTCTTTCGAATTGCGCTTTGGCCGGGTGTGGCTGGTCCGGTTGGGGATCGCGCTGTTGGTGACGGGTCTGGTGCTGCTGGGCAACTACGCTTACAAGAACTGGATCCGCGATCTGGCGCCGGGGGTGCGTTTGGCGGCCTTGTATCTCGGGGCCTTCGCGCTTTCCGGCGCGGGAATCCGCCTGGGCAGGCGGGAGGGATTGCGGCGTTTCGGCGAGGTGCTGCTTGGGGGCGGGCTGGCGTTTTTCTACTGGTGCACCTACGCCGCGCATCATGTCGGGCGGCTGCGGGTGATCGAATCGCCGGTGGCGGCGGCGATGTTGTTGCTGGCCGCGGCGGGTGTGGTCGTCGCGGTCGCCTTAAAGCGGAACTCGCGGGTGACGGCGTTGGTCGGGCTGCTATTGGCATCGTACTCCACGGTGCTTCAGCCGCTCGGTTGGATGTCGGCGGCGTCGAATCTGACGCTGGCGGCGGCGGGGATGCTTCTGATGGGGCGGGCCGGCTGGGCAGGACCGGGCATCGCGGCGATGGCGGGGTGCTATGGCGCTTTTTTCTGGTGGCAGATCGCGGGAGCAGCGGGCGGCAGGCCGGAAGATCCGGCGGCGTTGTGGTTTCTGCCGCCGGTCTGGGCGGTGTTCGCGCTGCCGGGGATCGCGGGCGTGTCGTCGCGCTTCGCCGCGGCGCTGGAGGAGCGGGGCCGGGCCTGGTTCGCTTCGGCGAACAATCTGGCCTTTTTCGCGCTCTTTTCGGCGCTGTGGATCTGGCAAAGGGGGCAGGCGTCCTATTGGCTGGTGCCGGCGGTATTCGGTACGGTGCTGCTCGGGCTGGGGTGGATCGGACGCGGTCGGGAAGCGGCGGGAGAGCCGCATTTCGCGCAAGGACTGGCGGCGCTCACGCTGGCGCTGGTGTTGAAGCTGGAGGGTTTCCATCTGGCACTCGCGCTGGCCGGGCAGTCGCTGGGGCTGGCGCTGGCATTCAGACGCTATCAGGGGAAAAGCGAACTGGCGTTTTCGCTGCTCGCGGGGACGGGTGCGGCGGCGTTCACGTTGGCGGGACTCACGGCGGCAATGCCAGGGCTGGAAATGGAAGTCGCGCCGTTGTGGAGCCGGGGAGTGGTGGCTTTGTTGCTCGGCGCGGCGGTCTTTCCCCTGCGGGCGGGGGTACGGCGGCTGGAGGAGAAGGCACCGCTGGCGGAGTTCGCCCGTGCCGGTGCGTTGTTGCTGATGGCGGCGGGAACGGCGACGGGGTTGATTGCATGGTGCCTGCATCTTTCCGAGGATATCCGCGGCCCGGTGGCGGGCGTGGTGGGAGCCGGGGTGGCGGCGCTGATGGCGCGGCTGAAGCGCGGCGATGCGTTTCCCGAATTGGTGTTCGTGGTGTTGCCGTACGCGCTGGCCTCGCTGATTCTGATCGGGGTCGTCGATGTGTGGACGCCGGTGTGGACTCCGTTGCTGGGAGGGGTTGTGGCCTTGGCCTGCCTCGCGTGGTGGGAGAAAAAAAGCGGAGAGGTGCTGCCCGCGGAGCGGGCTGCGGTGCTGTCGTGGTTACTGGCGCTGACAGCCGGAGCGGGAGCCTTTCAGGCGATCTGGCAGCATGCCTCGTCCGAGGGAGGGAAGGTGTTGGGGCTTGCGGGCGTGGCTTTGGGTTTCGCCGCGGCGGGGCGTTCCGTACCGAGGCTGGGGCGTTTGTCGCTGGCGGGAGCTTTGATGCTGCCGGGTGTGTGTGCGGCGGGTTTGCCGTATTGGCGGGAAGCAGAAGGTTTGTTGAGATTCGTGCCGGCGGTGGCGGCGCTCGGGGTGCTTGGGCTGACAGCGCGTCCCGCGGCGGAGCAGCCCGGACGGCGTGTGGCAATGGTCTTGGCGCGGGTGTTTGCGGCGCTATCGTGGTTTTGCGCGTGGAGCCGTCTGGAAACCGGACCACTGGCCGATGTGCTGGCAGCGACGGCGCTCGGTCTGATGGCCGCCGGGTTGAACGGCGGGGGAGGGAGGCGTTTTTATCCCGAGACGATGGTGTTTCTCGGGCTTGCGGCGGTCTATCTTCTCACGCAGGCGGGAGAGGAATCGTGGCGGATGTTGGATGAGGCGCGCTTTCCCCACGGCGTGGCGGTGGTGGTGGCGCTTTTCGCGGCCGGCTTTTTCGCATCGGGGATAAAGGGGAGGTGGATGCTCTTCGCCGCATGCACGATGCTCGCGCTGTGGTCGAGCCAATGGATGGTCTGGCTGGCGGGAGCGAAGGTGTTGGCGGTGTCGTGGACTGGGCTGGGTTTCGGCCTCGTGGTTGCGGGGCTGGGGTGCAAGCGCGCGGTGCTGCGGCAGGCGGGTTTTGTGTTCTTCGGGATGGCGCTGTTGAAGCTCTTCTGTGTGGACGTATGGGATTTCGCCGCCTTCGGGCGCATCGCCGCCTTTCTCGCGCTCGGAGTGGCGATGGTGGTGCTGGGTTTCCTCTACAACCGCTTTGCGGAGGTGTTGAAGAAGCTGCTGGAAAGCGAGCGCGACGGTTGATCCATTCCGCGTTCGCATTTCCGCGTTCCGCGTTTATCTGACCGGTTCCCTATCGAGTTGGAAGGCGTTGTGAACGGCGCGGGCGGCGTCTTCGATGCGGGTTTCGTCGACGGTCACGGCGATCTTGATCTCGGAAGTGGAGATCATGCCGATGTTGATGCCGGCTTCGCCGAGCGCCTTGAACATGGTGGCGGCGACGCCGGAGTGGGAACGCATGCCGATGCCCACGGCGGAGAGCTTGGCGATGCCGCCTTCGGTTTCGATCTTCGCGTCGGGGCCGAGCTCGGCGAGCACGGGCTTGAGCGCGGCCTGGGCCTTGCCGAGGTCGTTCGAATGCATCGTGAACGAATGGCGGGCGAAGCCGTCGCTGGCGATGTTCGAGACGATCATGTCGATGTTGATCTCCGTATCGCCGAGCGCGCCGAGAATTTTGCCGGACATGCCCGGCACGTCGGGGATGCCGGTGATGGTGACGCGGGCTTGGGAGCGCTCGATGGAGACTCCGCGGATGACGACGTTTTCCATGGCGGGATGTTCTTCGAGCACCAATGTGCCCGGGTTGTCATTGAGGGAGGAACGGACTTCGAAGACGACGCCGAATTTCTTGGCGAATTCGACCGAGCGGGACTGCATGACCTTGGACCCGGAGGAGGCCATTTCCAGCATTTCGTCGTAGGAGATTTCGGGGAGTTTGCGGGCGTCCGGCACGACGCGAGGGTCGCAGGTGTAAACTCCGTCGACATCGGTGAGGATCTGGCAGACATCGGCCCGGAGCGCGGCGGCCACGGCGATGGCGGTGAGGTCGGAGCCGCCGCGGCCGAGGGTGTGGATCATGCCCTCGGGCGTGATGCCCTGGAAACCGGCGACGACGAGGGTTTTGCCTTCGTCCAGCGCGCGGCGCATGAAGTCCGGCTCGATGTCTTGGATGCGGCCGCGGGTGTGGGAGCCCTTCGTGAGAATACCCGCCTGGCGGCCGGTGACGGAGATGGCTTCGATGCCGATTTCGTGCAGGGCCATGGCGACGAGGGCGATGGACTGCTGCTCGCCGGTGGCCAGCAGCACGTCCATTTCGCGCTCGGAGGGATGCTCGCCGAGTTCCCGGGCCATCTTGATGAGGCCGTCGGTGACGCCGGACATGGCGGAGACGACGGCGACGACCTGATTGCCTTCGTCGCGGGTGCGCTTGATGCGCGCGGCGACGTTGCGCATGCGGTCGATGGAGCCGACGGAAGTGCCGCCGTATTTCTGCACGATGAGGGCCATGGCCGGAAACGGGGCGGGAGTGAAGGGGAGCGGCCGGGGGTTGGCAAGCGCGCGGTGGGTGCGCGGGGATCCGCCTCCGGGAGCGCGGAGCTTCAGCTCCGCATGAACTGCCAACACGCCCCATGGTTTATTTGAGCCCGCATCATCCAATCGAGCCGCCCCCGTAACTTCTGCGGAGCTGGGGCTCCGCGCTCCTAAGGGGAAATGACGGCTTGTCTTTATTTCGAGAGCTTGATAATCAGGTTGTCCGCTATGAAATGCTGTCCATCCCGTTCCTTTGTTTTATGCCTGACTCCACTGCTGCTCACGGGTGTTGCCGGAGCGTGGGCGTGGAAGAAGGCGAGTGCCGCACCGATGCATGTGCGGGCGAAATCGAGTTTCCTGGAGCTTCTGCGATACAAGGAGGAGGAAAAACCGTGGGATCTGCCGTCGCCGCAGGAGATCGCTCGGTTCAAGCACGAGACACTGGCGCTCAAGGAAAAGATGCTGGCGGAGTTTCCCGCGCTGAGGGTCGAGCCGCGGCCGGTGCCGGAGGAGCGGAACGGCTTTCTCGCCCTGCACCGGCTGGCGGGTTCGGATTATGCCGGGCCGCCGGTGAGAAGGGATTTCGGCGGCATGATCGGAGGGTCAGCATCGTGGGATTCCGCTGCGGTGAAAGCGGGCTTGGAGGCACATGCCGATGTTGTCGCGGAATACGAACGCATCGCAGCGATGGAAGAGCGTTCTTCGGCGAATATGCCGCCGGATTATGTCGGCTTTGCCAGCGCACGCACGGCCAAGCTCGGCACCGATTTGCTGCTTGCGAAAGCGCGGCTGGCGGCGGAAGCCGGTGACGAGGAAGATGCGCTGCGACTGGTCGCCGCCGCGCAGAATCTCGCTTCGCATTTCCGCGAAGTGGAGTCTCCCAACCTGCTATTCGAAACCGTGGTCTTGCTGATCGATCTGAGCGTCCAGAAAACGGTTTTCGAACACTTGTTGCCAGCTTTCGGTCGGGACAGCGATCTGTCGCGTTGGAAGTCCGCGCTTTTTCAGCGTCCGTATGATCCCGGGAGTTTCGCAAAGGTGATGCGCGGAGAATGGGACACGGTGGCAGAGCTCATGCTCTTCCCTACACTGGTGAACAGGGAGAGCCCGAATTGTCCTCCCGATGGCGAGGGGCTGGCCCGGGTTTACAGTTCGGCCCTTCACGATGCAGTGAACCGGCTGCGCACGTGCGGTTTGGCGGAACTTCATGATGCTTCCTACATGCCGGCTGCTACCGGAGATTTTCCCGAGCTGTCCGATAAGAGTCGCGAAATACTTGAGATGCTCTGGATCGGCAGCAAAGCATGGGGAAACGGATATGTGCGGGCGGCTGCGACGATTGCCCGCAACCGGGCGGCGCTCGATTTGCTGATCCGCGAGAAGGAAGGCGAGGCCGGGGAGCTTGGCGTCGATCCATTGAGCGGGCAACCCTTCGTTTTCGATTCGGAATCGCGCACTTTGGCCATGCCGGAGGCTAACTTCGAACGGGAGATCGAGCCGCTCAAGCTGCCATGGTGAGAGCCATCGGCGACCCGCGGATTGGCTTCGGCCGGAATTCGTGCCATGGTTCCGGACATGACAAGAAGAGACACGTTGCGCATGATCGGCGGTGGGCTGACGGCGGGCGGCGCGGCGGCTTCCGCTGAGGAAAAGTCTTCGCCGATGCTCGTGCGGAAGATTCCTTCTTCCGGCGAAACCCTGCCGGTGATCGGCATGGGAACCTGGCAGACCTTCGACGTGGACGAGGCGGGTCGCGCCGCAGTGGAGGAAGTGCTGCGTACTTTCGTCGAGTTGGGCGGCAGGGTGCTCGATTCGTCGCCCATGTACGGGAAGTCCGAGCAGGTGGCGGGCGATCTGGCGGCAAAGCTTGATGTGCGCGGGAAACTTTTCGTGGCAACGAAGGTCTGGATTTCGGGGCGCGGGGAGGGAATCACGCAGATGGAGGCATCGATGAGGAAGCTCCGGGCCGATCCCATGGATCTGATGCAGGTCCATAATCTGGTCGATGTGGCCACCCATCTCGACACGCTCCGGGGTTGGAAAAAGGAGGGCAGGATCCGCTACCTAGGCGTCACGCACTATACGGCGAGCCAGCACGATGCGGTGGCGAAGTGGGTGGAGTCCGGCGAGCTCGATTTCATCCAGATCAACTATTCCGCCGGCGAGCGCGAGGCGGACAGGCGGTTGCTGCCGCTGGCGGCGGACAAGGGTGTGGCGGTGATCGCGAACCGGCCCTTCGCCGGTGGCGGGCTATTGCGGAAATTGCTTGATAGGCCATTGCCCGGCTGGGCGGAGGAGATCGGCTGCACGAGCTGGGCGCAGGTGCTCCTGAAATTCGTGGTGTCTCATCCGGCGATCACCTGCGCGATTCCGGCGACCTCCAAGGAGAAGCATCTGCGCGACAACATGCGGGCCGGTCACGGACCGCTGCCCGACCAGGCTCTGCGCGGGAGGATTCTCGCTGAAATCGCCGGATGAGAGCACGGGGCGAATTTTGTCGCTTTCCGGCTGTTTTTGCCCCCGATTCAAACGCTTTCATGCGCAGTTTTCCGTAATTTTTGCTTTTGGGGTTTGCAGAAGAGGAAAATCTGAGCGACCAATCCGTTGGCAATCGAGTCCGGGACTTTGGGAGGGGTCCTGGTGCTCTGGACCTGAAAAGGTCGCCGGCTCACCCGGGTTTCCGGGTGAGCCTATTTTTCGGCCTGAAGATCCGGATGTGCCCGAGAAAAAATCAAGGTTCGATCTTCGCGGCTGGGTCGCCGATCAACAGATTTCCCCGGATCGTGGCTCCGTTTTCGAAGGAGACCCGCTCGCCTTCCGGACCGGCGAAGTGATCGGTGCTGATCCATTGCGCGCCGCTGGCGAAGGCCTTGTCGCGCATGGCGGCATCCGGCGCCCGGGTGTCGGAGCGGGTGCGAACGAGGAAGCCGGCCTTTACGAGACTTTGGATGTCTTCGAAGCCGCGTTCCGGATCGTTGCGCTTGAACCATGCGGCGGCGGGATGCCGGGCATCGGGGGCGCTGACGAAGATCAGGCGTCCTTCCAGCGAAGGGTTTTCCTCCAAGTAGCGGTCGCGGATTGCGTCGGTGTTGTCGAGGCAGAGGATGAATTTGCCGCGCAGGGTATCGAGGGCAGGCCAGCCGTGGGAGATCACCGCCTCGCGCAGGGTTTTCGCGTCACGGCGGATGTCATCGGGAAGGATGATGCGCTCCCGCGGGATGATGGAGAGGATTTCGCGCTCCAATTCCAGCAGCCGTTCGCGGGTGAAAGGTTCCGGCTGAGTGGGGAGGGGAGGATGCGGGCGATCCTTGCACTCGAGTAGGATCATGAGAGGGAGGTGACGCGGATTTTTTCCGGACCAGGCGGCCATTTCCCCGAGGGCGGCGGTGAGGGTGGGAGCATTGCTCCAGCAGTCGATGTCGGGAACATGGAGGACTTTGAAGCCGGGGCGCGCGAGCAGTCCCCCGGGATCGAAGGCAGGGAAGTTTTTGCCGGCGAGAGCGGCGAGTTTCATGCCGAGGGGTTCGGCGAAGAGTCCGCCCTGCGAGTCGGCGAAAATATCGAGTTCGAATTGCCGCAGACCGGCATCGAGTTGCCTAGTCAGGGAAGGATGCGTGTAGTTCCAGGCGTCGATGTCCTTGTGGAATTTCCGCAGCGCGCCGAGCAGGGAGGCCGGAGGCGCGATGTGGTAGGAGTTGTGGCTGCCGATGGCCTGGATTTCGTTCAGGCGGGGTTCGGCGGCGGCAAGGGCGAGGAGGAAAGGGAGTGCGAAGAGACGGCGCATGAAGGGGATTTAGCGGAGGGGTTGGTGAAGGGCGATGCGAAAGGGATGGGCGGTGGAGACTGGCGTGAAAAATTTTGCATGCAAAAAAGGACGTGGCTTGCCGTATCGGGTTCGTTCTTCATGCTTTGGCGGATGAGAATGTTCTGGTGTCGGATGGTCACGGTCACGCTGGCTTGCATTGCTCCAGCCGCTGCGACCGGGCCGTTTTTTGATCCAACGCTGCCGCTGCATGCGAGTGCCGCCGATACGGGGGAGCATGGCGTGGTCGCGCGCGGGTTGCTGGTGCGGGCGGGGGAGCGGGAATGGGTGGTTTTCGATCAGGATTTGCTGCGCCCGGTGCTTTGGTTCCGCTCGCCCGCCGGCAGGCCGCCGCTTTCGCTTGCGCTGATGGCGCAGGCGTCCTGGGACGAACCGACGCGGAAGGCCGGGGCGAAATTGCCGGTGCCGGCGGAGAAGGGAAGGGGGCTCGCGCCCGCCCTGCCGGGGGTGGGGGCGGGGAGTGCGGCGGTGTTGGAGGATCCTCGCCCGTTCTTCGGCAGCGATCCGGGGCGCGGAGGGCTGGAGGAGAGTGGACGCCGCTTTCTCGGCTACCATCTGGCCGGAGAGACCGCGGTGCTTTCTTATGAATGCGCCGGGGTGCGGGTGCGGGAGTGGTATGAGACAAATCGCGGTCGTTTGTCGCGGCACTTGGCGGCGGATGCGGGGGAGGAGCTGGTTTTTCTGGTCGCGGCGGGGGATTTCACGGTGAATGCGGGACGCGAGGCGGTTTCGCCGGAACTGAGGGTGGTATCGAACCATGCCGGGCTGAAGCTGGAAGCGGCGGGTGGGCATCTCATCGCCCGTCTCGCGGCGTCGCGGGGGGAGCGGCGGGTGAGCCTGGGCTATGGCGAAGGCGCATCCCCGCCGCGGACGCCCGAAGTGCCGTCGGCCTTTCCGGCGCGCTGGAAGCAGCCGGTGGAAACGCGCTTCCGGGAAGGGGAGAAATCCGGACCGGGCTGGGCGCTCGACCGGCTGCCGCTGCCGGAGGACAATCCCTGGAAACGCCGTGTGCGGCCAGCGGACGTCGTGTTCCTTTCTCCGGAACGGGCGGCAGTGGTGACATTCGAGGGCGATGTCTGGCGCATCGATCTGGCGGGGCAGCGGGCGCGCTGGACGCGCTTCGCGGGCGGGCTTTGCGAGCCGCTTTCCATCGAGCAGGTGAAGGGTGTCATCCAGGTCTTCACCCGCAACGGGATCGTGCGCCTGCACGATCTCAATGGGGACGGGGAGGCGGATTTTTACGAGAATCATAGTAGTTTGATCCGGCAGACTGCCGGCACGCGCGGTTATCCGCTCGACATGGAGGTGGATGAGGAAGGCCGCACGTGGTGCTCGGTGGGCGGCATCGTGACCGACGACCGGGGACTGACGAACCGTGCGTCGGAAAATCCCCATGTCGGGGCGATCCTGGAGATTTCCCCGGATGGCGGGGAAATCCGGATCGTGGGCAGCCGTACGCGTGAGCCTTTTTTCGGTCGCGATCCGGTGACGGAACGCATCGTGATGACGGAGCAGCAAGGGCATTGGGTGCCGTCGTCCGGCAGTTTCCCGGTGGTGGCGGGGGCGAATTTCGGCTACGGCGTGCAGGATGGCGCGGCGGTGGCTCAGCCGGCGGTGTGGATTCCACACGATCAGGATACTTCTTCGGCTTCGCCGCTGTGGCTGCGCGGCACGGCATTCAAGGCGTGGGAAGGGGGGCTGTTGCAGCTTTCCTATGGGACGGGGAGGCTTTTCCTGATCCGTCATGGCGAGGGCTGGCCAGCGAAGGAGGGGGCGGTGATCCCACTGGAAATCGAGACCGGGATGCCGGTGCTCCATGCCCAGACGCATCCGGCGGATGGTTCGATCTGGCTGGCGGGCTTCCGGATTTACGATTCGCGGGCTCCGGAGCTTGAGGCTTTGGCGAGGCTGCGGGCCACGGGCGAGCCCCTGGCGCCTCCGGTCGATGCGCGGGTGGTGAAAGAGGGAGTGATTGTGAGTTTCGGCGCAGAACTCGATCCGGCGTCGGTTTCGCCGGAGTCGGTGCAGGCCAGGGAATGGCAGTATCGCCGCAGCTCGAGCTACGGGTCGCCGCGGTTCAGGCGCGACGGCCAGCAGGGTGTTGATGCCGTGGCGACGGGCGGGGTATTTCTTTCGAAGGATGGGAGGAGCGTCTTCGTCCATATCCCGAATTTGAAGCCGGCGATGCAGTTGGAGCTTTCGCATCGCTTCCGTCTCAAGGGGCAGAGGGAAAAGGCGGAGTTCAGGCCGGTGTTTTTCACCGTCGCCGCTCCGCCCGCCGCGGAGTGGGCGGCACTGGGGTTCGAACCTCCGCGGCTCGACGCCTCGATCGCTGGGCTACGGGACACGCTAATAAGGGATTCGGAACCGACCGCCGAGCTTGGCGGAGAACTTGCCGTGCGCTACGGCTGCACCGCCTGCCATTCGATCGACGGGAAACAGGAAGGGCATAGCGGACCAACTTGGAAAGGACTCCACGGCTCGCTGCGGCGCTTCACCGACGGGACCAGCCGCAGGGCCGACGATGCCTACCTGCTCGAGGCGATGCTCGAACCGGACAAGACGATCGTGGAAGGCTACACCGTGGGCATGGCGAGCTATGCCGGGGTGTTGAACGACGCGGAGTTGCGGAGCATCATCCTTTACATCAGGGCGCTGAAATGAAGGCGCTCCGCGGCCGGCAAAGAAGCTGCTGGCAAAGAGCGGATCACCGCGCTAGGTTGCGCGCCCGGTGGAGGTGGAAACCTACATATGTCCCGGCTGCGACTCCGAACTTCGGATTGGCACGCGCGGGTGTCCGAAGTGCAGCGCCCGCGCCCGTAGGAAGCGGTCGAAGGCGATGGCTCGCAAGAGCTGGGAGCAAGCGGTGGAGTATGACGGCCTCGATCTTCCCGACGACGATTTCGATTATCGAGAGATCATGGACCGGGAGTTCGGCGGAAAACCACACCGGAGGATTGGCATCCGCTGGTACTGGTGGGTCACGGCGCTGGTGCTGCTGGTGCTGATGATCCTCGCCGGCGGCGCGATTTACGCAAGATGAATGCCGGCCGGCATCAATGGAACAGATTCCGGTCGAGCGTGCGGTATTGAGTGGCCTCCAGCACGTGGTCCGGCCGGATGTCCGGGCTGTCTTCGAGATCGGCGAGGGCGCGCGCCACATTGGGATCCGGTCGTGGGCGGAGAAACTGAACTGCTCCATCGCGTGCTCCAGATAGCCGGTGCTTTCCGGATATCGAGCTTGGCCGATGGATCTCCCGCGCGGCGACAACCCGGCCGCAGATCGACGGCGATTCTTCACCGACGGAGGATGCGGAAAGCTCACGGAACTCGACCAGCGGGACATTCACATGCAGATTGATGCGGTCCAACAGCGGTCCGCTGATAGCGCTGCCGGTATGCCTCAATCTGTCGGCTGCCACATCGTCAGGCTTTCCTGGAATCGCCATAATATCCACAAGCCTACGGTTTGAAATCGGGGGGATCCGGAGCAGAGTACTACTCGCTCCCGTCTCCCTGATTGCAAACCGCATTGGGATGGATTCGTTTCTAGGAGACCCGGAGCAGAGTGCTACTCGTTTCCGTCCCCCCAATTTCAAACCGCACCCACACGAAAGGTTTCTAGGGAGATCGGCAGCATGAATTGGTGGAAACTCGTCGTGGTTTAGCCAGCCGCCAACGAACCGCCGGGATCGGTTATTTGTCACGTCCCAGGCAACAAGGATCAGCGGATCTCTACCTATACGACCTTGCACAAAGCGGTGCCTCTCGCGGGGCACCGCTTTTTGCCTCCCCGCCGTGCCGGAAGGGCACGGCCGGAGAGTTTTGAGGATTCAAGCGTGAGCCGGACGCCGCCGCCGCCGTTTTCTCGCCGGCTGCGGTTTCACGGGCGCTCCTTTCCAGGGGAATGGAGGACTTTCGGCCCCGCGAACCGGAAACCGGGAAAGCCCGGCCATGTGCCAATGCTGGGTATCGTCCACCGGAATCTCCCGGCGAATGAGTTTCTCAATATCACGCAGGAAATCGCGCTCGTCCGGTGAGCAGAATGATACGGCCTGTCCAGCAGCCTCCGCGCGGCCGGTGCGGCCGATCCGGTGCACATAGGCCTCGGGTTCGTTGGGCAGGTCGAAGTTCACGACCAAGGTCACCGCCTTCACGTCCACGCCGCGCGCGGCGACATCGGTGGCCACCAGCACCGGCAGCTTGCCGGCCCGGAATTTTTCGAGCGTCCGATCGCGCTGAGCCTGGGAACGGTTGCCGTGGATCGCTTCGGCGGCGAAACCGGCCTGCGCGATCTGTTTGGCGAGCTTGTTGGCGCCGTGTTTGGTGCGGGAAAAGACGATGCTCAGCTCGCCAGCCCGCTGTCTGCCCAGCCGTTGCATCAGCAGGGCGGGCTTGTTTTCCCTGGCCACGAAGCACACCCGTTGCTCGACCTTTGCCGAGGTGGTCACCTCGGGTTCGATGGCCACCGAGGCGGGGTTGCGCAGGATTGCCTGGGCGAGCCTGGCGATTGGCGGAGCCAGCGTGGCGGAAAAGAACAACGATTGGCGCCTGGCGGGCAGCAGCGAGACGATGCGCTGCACGTCGCGCAGGAAACCCATGTCGAGCATGCGATCTACCTCGTCGAGTACGAAGAACTCCACCTCGGAGAGATCGATATATTTCTGATCGACCAGATCAAGCAGGCGGCCGGGGCAGGCGACGAGCACTTCGACGCCCTTGCGCATGGCATCGACCTGCGGCCGCTGTCCCACACCGCCGTATACCAGTGCATGGCGGAAGCTCAGGTGCGCACCATAGATTTCCAGGCTTTTGCCGACC
>JBBCJF010000028.1:0-204826 GCA_037190465.1 Haloferula sp.
AGTAACCTCCGGCCACCCATTCATGCTCACATTGCCGATAGCAGCCATCCCCGTGCTTCTGCGGAGCCGGGGCTCCGCGCTCCCGGAGATCAGGCCATTTGCGCGATGGTCTTGCGGAAGCGGTTCAGCGAGACGGCGAAAAAGATCGAGCCGATCAGGAACAGGATCAGAAACGCCTTCCACACCACCTCGATGCCCGCGCCGCGGTAGAGGATCGCCTGGCCGAGCTGGACGAAATGCGTGGTCGGCGCGAGCAGCATGATCTGCTGGACGAATTCCGGCATGCTTTCCCGCGGCGTGCTGCCGCCGGAGAGCATTTGCAGCGGCAGCAGGACGAGCATCAGCAGCAGTCCGAACTGCGGCATGCTCCGCGCCAGCGTCGCCATGAAGATGCCCATCGAGGTCGTGGCGAAGAGGTGCAGCGCCGCTCCGGCCAGGAAGAGCGGAATCGAACCCTCGATGGGCACCTCCAGCAAGCCCCGCACCACCACGATCAGGGAAAAAGCCGCCGCGACGAGCACGACCAGACCCATCGACCACACCTTCGCCAGCATGATTTCGGCGGGGGTCACGGGCATGACCAGCAGGTGCTCAATGGTTCCGTGCTCCCGTTCGCGGATGAGCGCCGCGCCGGTGAGGATGATCGAGAGCATGGTCACGTTGTCGATAATGTCCATCAGAGCGCCGAACCAGGAGGATTCGAGATTCGGGTTGAAACGGTTGCGGACGACAAGCTCCGCCCCCGCCGGCAGGCCCGCGCCCGGGCCGGCGGTGAAGTCCGCCACCTCGCGGAGGATCATTTGCTGGACATAGCCGCTGCCGCTGAATGCCTGGCTCATGCGGGTGGCATCGACATTGAGCTGCACCGCGGGCGAACGGCCGGCGAGGACGTCGCGCTGGAAGTCCGGCGGGATGTCGAGGACGAAGGTGTATTTCCCCTCGTCCATCCCTGGATCGATCCGGTCGGGGGAGATCATTTCAGGGTGGAGGAAATGCGGCGGGTAGAAGCTTGCCGCGATGCGCGAGGAGAGCGGCGAGCCGTCTTCGTCGACGATGGCAATGGGGGCCTTGTGCAGCGTGTCGGGTATCGCGGTGGCGGAGACGTAGATGCTGATGGTGAAAGTGAAGGCGATCAGGATCAGCATCGCCGGATCGCGGGCCAGGCTCCAGAGTTCCTTCACGCCGAGGCGGTAGATGTTGGAGCAGGGATTCATGGAAATCAGGCGTCCTGTTTTTTGAGGAGGGCGATGGAGGCGCCGAGGATCACCGGGATCGCCAGCAGGAGCGGCCAGAAAGAGGCGGCGAGGTCGGAAAGCCCGAGCGCCTTGCTGAAGACGCCGCGGCTGATGGTGAGGAAATGCGTGGCGGGATAGATTTTCCCGATCACGGCGCCCGAGCCTTCGAGCGACGACACCGGAGTCAGCATTCCCGCGAACTGGATCGCGGGAATCATCGTGCCGATCATGGCGATGAACATCGCGGCGATCTGGCTGCGCGTGAAGGTGGAGGCGAGCAGGCCGAAGCCCGTGGCGCTGACGATGTAGAGAAACGCCGCCGCCGCGAGCGTGGGGAAACTGCCCTTCACCGGCACGCCGAAAAGGGTGGCGGCGAGAAAGGTCAGCAACAGGAAATTCAGCATGCCGAGCAGGATGTAGGGCATCTGCTTGCCTAACAGGAACTCGGTCCGCGTGACGGGGGTCACATAGAGGTTGAGGATCGAACCGAGTTCTTTTTCGCGCACGACCGACAGGGCGGTGAGCATCGCCGGGATCATGAGCAGCAGGATCGGAATCACGGCGGGGACCATCGCGGGCAGGCTTTTCACATCGGGGTTGTAGCGGAAACGGGTCTCAATGGCGGCAGGGGCGGTGAGGGCCTGCCCCAGCCGGTGCCTGGCGATGTCGGCCAGCCATCCCTGGTGCATGCCCTGCACGTAGCCGAGCGCGGTTTCGGCACGCTGGGGCATCGACCCATCGACCCATGCGCCGATCCGGGCGGCGGCTCCGCGCTGCATGTCGCGGGCGAAGCCGGGAGGGATTTCCAGCGCTAGGGTGAGTTCGCCGGAGCGCATGCGACGGTCGAGGTCGGCGTGATCGACGATGGGCGGACGCTCGATGAAGTAGCGCGAGCCGGAGAGGTTCAGCGCGTAGTTGTAGCTTAGGGTGGTCTGGTCGCGGTCGAGGATGGCGTAGGGAAGGTCTTCGACATCCATGCTTATTCCGTAGCCCATGATGAACATGAGAATGACGGTGCCGAGCAGCGCGAGCGTCGCCCGAACCGGGTCGCGGCGGAGTTCGAGCGATTCGCGCCACATGTAGCTGGCGGACCGGGCCACCGATGCGGCGAATTTCGAGTTGCGGGCTGGTGCGGTTGAGGAGTGCCGGCGTTCCGTCGGCACAACAGGGTGGACGGAACGTTCTCCCCCCTTATCAGGCGGCTCGGCTTCTTTGAGGTAGTGGATGAAGGTTTCTTCAAGATTCTTCGAACCACGCTTGCGGACGAGTTCCGCCGGGGTGTCGCTCACGAGTACTTTGCCGGCGTGCATCAGGGAGATGCGGTCGCAGCGGCCGGCTTCGTTCATGAAGTGGGTGGAGATGAAGATCGTCACCTTATCCTCGCGGGCCAGGCCGATCATCAGCCGCCAGAAGTTGTCCCGCGCGATCGGATCGACGCCGGAGGTCGGTTCGTCGAGGATCAGGAGTTCCGGCTTGTGGACCATCGCCACAGCCAGCGAAAGCCGCTGACGGATGCCCAGCGGCAGCGCGTCGGGCAGGGCGGAAAAGTGGTTCGCCAGGTCGAAGCGATCCGCCATCTCCTTCACCCGCTCCGGGATCTGATCTTCGGGGACATGGAAAAGGCGGGCGTGCAGGATGAGGTTCTGCTCCACCGTCAGCTCGGTGTAGAGGGAGAAGGCCTGGGACATGTAGCCGACCCGGCGGCGCGTGCCGATGTCCCTCGGATCGACTTCGCGGCCGAAGAGGCGGGCCTTGCCTTCGCTGGCCGGGAGCAGGCCGGTCAGCATTTTCATGGTGGTGGTCTTGCCGCAGCCGTTGGAGCCGAGAAAGCCAAAGATTTCCCCGCGCCGGATGCGGAAATCGACATGATCCACCGCCGTGAAATCGCCGAAGCGCATGGTCAGTCCCTCCGCCTCGATGGCGATGTCATCTTCGTCGCCCGCGGCGAAGGGGTTGATCCCGACCGGCTGATGCTGCCTCTTCTTTTCCTCGGGGAGCAGGTCGATGAAGGCTTCCTCCAGGTTGCCGGTGCCGGTCCGTTGGTGGAGTTCGGCGGGCGTGCCGGTGGCGAGCAACCTGCCGTCGTCCATGGCGACGAGCCAGTCGAAGCGGTCGGCTTCGTCCATGTAGGCAGTGGCGACGATGACGCTCATTTCCGGGCGTTCGCGGCGGATGCCGTCGATCAGATCCCAGAACTGGCTGCGCGAAAGCGGGTCGACGCCCGTGGTGGGCTCGTCGAGAATGAGCAGGTCGGGGTCGTGGATGAGCGAGCAGCAGAGGCCGAGCTTCTGCTTCATGCCGCCGGAGAGCTTGCCGGCGGGACGGTCGAGGAATTTCCGCAGGCCGGTGCTCGCGGTGAGCTCGTCGATGCGGCGGCGGCGTTCGCGACGGCCGTGACCGAAGAGGCGGCCGAAGAACTGGAGGTTCTCCTCCACCGACAGCGTGGGGTAGAGATTTTTCCCCAAGCCCTGCGGCATGTACGCGATGCGCGGGCAGACGGCGTCGCGGTGGCGCTTTTCCCGCATGTCGCCGCCGAGGACGGTCACGGTGCCCTGCTGGATCGCGCGGGCGCCAGCGATCAGCGAGAGCAGGCTGGATTTCCCCACGCCGTCCGGCCCGATCAGACCGACCATGCGGCGGGCCGGCAGGTCGAGGTCGATGCCGTCCAGCGCCAGGGTTTTGCCATAGCGGAGCGACACCCCGGCAAGGCGGACGAAACAGCTTTCCGGCCCGTGTTTCATTCCGGCACGTTGATGGACAGGCCGGCCGGCCACGGCGTTTCGGAGTCCAGATTGAGCCATGCCACGCCGGGCAGCCCCGTTTTCACCTGATGGATGTGCTTTCGCAGCAGATCCGGGTCGATACGGGCCTTGACGCGGAACATCAGTTTCTGGCGCTCGCTTTCGGTTTCGACGGTTTTCGGGGTGAACTGGGAAACGCTGGAGACGTAGGAGATTTTCGCCGGGATCACGCGATCCGGGGCCGCATCGAGAACGATCCGGACTTCCCTGCCCATCGGCACCCGGCCGACGACCGTTTCGGGCAGGAAGAAGGTCATATAAACGTCGGCAAGGTCCACGAGATTGAGCACCTTGCCGCCGACACCCAGGACTTCGCCGGCCTGGGCGATGAGGTACTGGACGCGGCCGTGGCGCGGCGCCCGCAGCGAGCAATCCTCGAGATCGGCCTTGATCCTTTCAATGGTCGCAAGCGCGGCTTCCACGGTCGATTCCGCGCCGGTCACCTGGGCCTTGGCGGCCAGGATCGCGGCGTCGATGGCGGCGACCTGGGCCTCCGCGGCACGGACCGCGGCCTCGGCGCTTTTGGCTTTCGCGCGGTCGTCGTCCAGAATCTGCGCCGCGACTGCCCTGTCCGCGGCGAGGGTTTCCGAGCGGGCCAGCCGCTGGTTCGCCGCCGCAAATTCGCTCTCGCGCTGGGCCACGGCCGCCTGCGCGGCGAGTTTGTCGCTTTCCCGCGCGGCCACCTGCGCCGCGGCGGTGGCCACCGCGCTGACCGACTGCCGGTGATGGGCCTGGGCCTCGGAAAGCTGGGCTTCCAGCGTCTGGGCGTGAATCCGGGCGAGGATCTGCCCTTCTTCGACGAAGTCGCCTTCGTTCACGAGAATCTCCTGCACGCGGCCGGGGATTTTCGTGGCGAGGTCGATCTCGGTGGCCTCGATCCGGCCGTTGCCTTTGATGAGGCCGTCGGGGAGGTCGTCCGGTTTCAGGAACCACCAGGCTGCCGCTCCAAGCAGGACGACCAGCACCATCACGGCTGCGATCCGGTTCTTCATGGGAGGAGTCTGGACTGATTTGGATGAGCGTTCAATTGGACTATATATTTTGCGACGAATTGGGGCTTGGATTGGCGGGGGAGTGATTTTTCATTCGGCAGGAAAGGAACGGAGAAAATCCACGCACGTCATGCTCACGCTCGCAAAAGTTCAAACCTATGAGAGATTTGATGGCGACATTGACGGCTATTCGCGGGCATGTGGCGGCGGGGATACCTCGGGCATCACCGACGATGATGGGCAGTTGATAGAACGCTTGCGTCAGGCTCTATACCTTGTTTCCTCCGGCAAGGCGGCAGCCAGTTTTGGGGCCGAGGTGGAGCGCGAATTGCACATTGTCACGGCAGGTGAGCCGGTTCGTCAGGCATTGCGACGATTGGCAAGCAGTTAGCATGAGACAAGCGTGCATATCCACGCGAAAAATGAAACGCATTCTCGTGACCGGAAACGCGGGAGCCGGGAAGTCCACGCTCGCCCGGAAAGTTGCACGGATTCTTAACCTCCCGTTCCACAGCTTGGATGGCATCGTCTGGCAACCGGGATGGAGAAAGACGCCTGCAGAGGAACGAGATCGAATGATCCATGAGCTCACCTCCCGGGAAGCCTGGGTGATCGATGGGGTGTCGCTTGCAGTGCAGGATCGGGCGGACACTGTCGTCTTCCTCGACGTTCCAAGGCGGGTTTCGTTTTTGCGGGTATTCAGACGAAACTGGCGGTATCTGTTCCGTTCGCGCCCGGAACTTCCTCCCAAGTGCCCGGAGATCCGGATTATTCCAACCCTGTGCGGAATCATCTGGCATTTCCCTACCAGAGTCCGGGGGAGGCTGTTGGAGCGGATGGATCGGTGCCGGGACTCCCAAATGCACTTTCATTTGAAGACCGAGAACGATGTCCAAGGGTTCCTGGCCGTATTGGACAAAGAGTCCAGAAAGGACGGCAGGTAGATAAGCGCCGTTATGTAAATCTATGTCAACGTTCCTTGGTTTCGAGCGTTGCGTTTCATTTCCATCCGTGGAAGGCACGAAAAAAGCCGGGGAGTTTCCTCCCCGGCTTTGCGGAACTTTCTGCCTGCCTGATCAGTCTTCCGACGGGCTCCACTCCTCCGCGGCGGCGGCGGCGAGGTTGAAGGCCTGTTCGAGACCGACCATTTCGGAGGACGGGCGCAGGCTTTCGAAGCTGGCGCTTTCCTTCTTGAGATCGGCTTCGCTGTAGTTGACGGCCTTGATCGAGAGACCGATGCGGCGCTCGACCTTGTCGACCTTGATCACGCGGGCCTCGATCTCGTCGCCGACCTTGATGACGTCCTTGACCCGTTCCACATGGTCCTCGCTGAGCTGCGAGATGTGGATGAGGCCGTCGATGTCGCCGTCGAGGCTGACGAAGGCGCCGAAGGAAGCGATCTTCGCCACGGTGCCCTTGACCAGATCGCCGACCTTGAAGCGGTCGTCGATGCGGCTCCACGGGTCGTCCTCAAGCTGCTTGAGGCCGAGCGAGACGCGCTGGTTGGCCTTGTCGATGGAAAGCACGATCGCCTCGACCTCGTCGTTCTTTTTGAGAACTTCGGAGGGGTGGTTGATCTTGCGGGTCCAGGACATGTCGGAGACGTGGACCATGCCGTCGATGCCTTCCTCGAGTTCGACGAAAGCACCGTAGGCGGTGAGGTTGCGGACGGGGCCCTTGATGGTCGCGCCGATCGGGTAGCGGAGCTCGATCTCGTCCCAGGGGTTGGGCTCGATCTGGCGGACGCCGAGGGAGATTTTCTGCTCCTCGATGGAGATGCCGAGCACGATGGCTTCGATTTCCTGGTCGAGTTCGAGCACGTCGCTCGGGCGGGTGATGCGCTTGACCCAGGAGAGTTCGGAAACGTGGACGAGACCTTCCACGCCGCGCTCGAGCTCGACGAAGGCGCCGTAGGGCAGGAGCTTGGTGACCTTGCCCTTGACGCGGGAGCCGATGGCGTACTTGCGCTCGATGTCCTCCCAGGGGTTCTCGCTCATTTGCTTGAGACCGAGGGAGACGCGCTCCTTCTCGCGGTCCACGTCGAGGATGATGACATCGACGGGCTGACCGATGACGAGCATTTCGGAAGGGTGGTTGATACGGCCCCACGACATGTCGGTGATGTGGAGCAGGCCGTCCATGCCCTGGAGATCGACGAAAGCGCCGAAGTCGGTGATGTTCTTGACGGCGCCGGTGACCTTGTCGCCGACCTTGACGGTGCGCAGGAACTGCTGGCGGAGTTCGGCGCGCTCGGCCTCGATGACCTCGCGGCGGGAGAGGACGATGTTCTTCCGCTCGTCGTTGACCTTGACGATCTTGAATTCGTAGATGTTGCCGACGTATTCGCTGAGGTCCTTCGGCGGGATGATGTCCACCTGGGAGCCGGGCAGGAAGGCTTCGACGCCGACGTTGACGGTGAGGCCGCCCTTGACCACGGACTTGACCTTGCCGCGGACGAGGCCGCCGTCCTGGAAGACTTTGACGATCTTCTCCCAGTTCTGCTTGTGGGCGGCTTTTTCCTTGGAGAGCACGACCATGCCCTCGTCGTTTTCGAGTTTTTCGAGGAGCACTTCGACTTCGTCGCCGACCTCGATTTCTTCATCCTCGAACTCGTTGGCCGGGATGGCGCCCTCGGACTTGTAGCCGATATCGACGAGGACGACTTGCGGGCGGATCTCGATGATGGTGCCCTTGACGATGGTTCCTTCGCGGAACTCGCGGAACTTGGAATCGATCAGATCGGCAAGTTCCTGGTTGGTGGGTCCAAGCACTGCGGTGCTCATGTATTGGTTTGGTTTGAGGTTAGGTTGTTGGTTCGCTTTTCCTTCCGACAATCGCCCCGATTTGATTCCGGCGGGCTACGGGGCTCCAACCGCCCGCCGGCGAAGAAAGGAGAAAACGGGGCCGCGAAGCTAGGCCGCGGAAACCCCTTGGCAAGCTAAAATCGGGAATTTTCAGGGACTTGCGATGAGCCGAAACGGCTGGCCGGGGCGGCAATCAGAAAGCAGGCGTCCCCGGCCCCGGCGCCCGGGAGAATTCCGGCCTTTCGCTGGTTTTGCGGAATCCTGGGACGAGCCGTGCAAAACTTCCCTTGCCTCCCCGCCCCTCCCCCGCTATCCCCGCCGCCCGCCGCGATGCCGGAGACTTCGGAAAAAGCACTGAAACTGGCCATCCCCAAGGGTTCCCTGGAAGGGCCGACGATCGACCTTCTGGCGAAGGCCGGTTACGAGGTGTACGTCTCCTCCCGCGGTCTGCGGCCCTCCTCGAACGACCCGGAACTCGATCTCTACCTCATCCGCGCCCAGGAGGTCGGGCGCTACATTGATCAGGGCTTCCTCGACTGCGGCATCACCGGCTTCGACTGGGCCAGCGAATTCGACGGCAGCTTGGTGGATCTCGCCGAGCTGCCCTTTTCCCGCGCCTCCGCCATGCCGACACGCTGGGTGCTGGTGGTGCCGGAAAGCTCGCCGATCCGGATTCCGCAAGACCTCCAGGGCAAACGCATCGCCACCGAAGGCGTCGCCATCACCGAGCGCTACCTGAAATCGAAGGGCATCGAGGCCGAGGTGGAATTCTCCTGGGGAGCGACCGAGGTGAAAGTACCCGACCTGGTCGACGCCATCGTCGATGTCACCGAGACCGGCTCGTCGATCAAGGCGAACAAGCTGCGCATCGTCGACACCCTGCTGACCTCCTTCCCGCACTTCTACGCCAGCAAGGCCGCCGCGGAGGACCCTTGGAAGCGCCAGAAAATGGAGCGCCTGGTCCTGCTGCTGAAAGCCGCGCTCGAAGCCCGCGACAAAGTGGGCTTGAAAATGAATCTTCCCGCGGACAGGCTGCCCGCCCTGCTGGAACGCCTCCCGGCGATGCGCCGCCCGACCGTTTCTCACCTTTCCGAGGAAGGCTGGGTCGCGGTCGAAACGGTCATCGACGAAAAAGTCGTCCGCGATATCATCCCGACGCTCAAGGAACTCGGCGCCGAAGGCATCATCGAGTATCCGCTGAACAAGATCGTCCCCTGAACTTTTCCATCAACCCGCAACCACCAAGCACCGAACCATGGGCTCGCTGAAGAAACGCCGTAAAACGAAAATCAACAAGCACAAGCGCAAGAAGCGCATGAAGCAGAACCGCCACAAGAAGCGCCTGCGCTACAAGTCCTGACGGCCCATGCGCCGCGGGCTTGACCCGTGCTTGAAAAAGTTCTTCCTCACAGGGATCCGGTTGGGCCGGGTCCCTGCTTGTGCGTACAGCGGTTGTGTGGCGGGCACTCTCGGCACCCAAAACACTGGGAACGCCGAATTCATTCCGCACGGAGAACCACAAGACGGCTCATTCGGAATGAATTCCGCGCTCCCGGTAATCTCTCAGCGGAACAGGATGGGAATGACGAGAATGGCGAGAATATTCACCACCTTGATCATCGGATTCACCGCCGGGCCCGCTGTATCCTTGTAGGGATCTCCCACGGTATCGCCGGTCACGCTCGCGCGGTGGGCCAGCGTGCCGCGGCCGCCGTGGTTGCCTTCCTCGACGTATTTCTTGGCATTGTCCCAGGCGCCGCCCGAGGAAGTCATTGCGATGCCGACGAAAAGCCCGGTGACGATGGTGCCCACCAGCACACCGCCAAGCGCCTCGGCTCCCAGCGCGGGGATCGCGGCCACGCCGACGACGAAAATCAGCGGCAGCAGCGCCGGCAGGATCATCTGGCGCAGCGCGGCCTTGGTGACGATATCCACGCATTGTCCGTATTCGGGCGTCTGGCTGCCGTCGAGAATGCCGGGCTTCAGGCCGATCTGGCGACGGACCTCGTTGACCACCGCGCCCGCCGCATTGCCGACCGCATCCATCGCGTAGGCCGTAAAGGAAAAGGGCAGCAGACCGCCAATGAAGAGGCCGATCATCACCTTCGGATTCATCAGGTCGAAGACATGGCTGCCGCCGAGATAGTGGTTCAACTCCTCGACATAGGAGCCGAAGAGCACCATCGCCGCCAGGCCGGCGGAAGCGATGGCATAGCCCTTAGTCACCGCCTTCATCGTATTGCCCACCGCGTCGAGCTCGTCGGTGATCTTCCGCACCGAAGGGTCGAGCCCGCTCATCACCGCGATGCCGCCGGCGTTGTCGGTGATCGGTCCGAAGGCATCGAGCGAGATGATGATGCCCGACAGGCTGAGCATGCTCACCACCGCCACCGCGATCCCGTAAAGTCCCGCCTCCGCATGGCAGAGCCAGATCGAGGCGGCGATGCACAGTACCGGCAGCACGGTCGCGTGGTGGCCGGTGCTGATGCCCGCGATGATGTTCGTCGCGTGGCCCGTCTCGCAGGCTTTCGCGATGCGCCGCACCGGCTTGTGGGCGGTGGAGGTGAAGTAATTGGTGATCCAGACCGAAGCGAAAGTCATCGCGATGCCCACCAGCACGCAGATGAAAAGCGAGCCGGCGCTCACCGCCTTGCCGGAAAATTCGACCGCTTCCGGGAACAGCGCCCGGGTCGCCGGCCACAGCAGCAGGGCGGAGATCAGGCCGCTGATCGCCACGCCGCCGACCAGCGCGCGGGTGGGCGAAATGCGGGCGAAATTCACGAAACCGATGCCGAGCAGCGCGCCGAGGATCGACAGCCCGCAGATCACGAAAGGATAAATCAGCGCCGCCTCCGAAGCCGCGGCAGTCAGGTGCCCGACCAGCACGGCGCCGATGATGCTCACCGCATAGGTTTCGAACACATCGGCGGCCATGCCCGCGCAGTCGCCGACATTGTCGCCTACGTTGTCGGCGATCGTCGCCGGATTGCGCGGATCGTCTTCCTGGAGATTCTGCTCGATCTTGCCGACAAGATCCGCGCCGACATCCGCCGCCTTGGTGTAGATCCCGCCGCCGAGACGGGCGAAGACGCTGATCAGCGAACTGCCGAGCGCCAGCCCGACCAGCGAGTCGATCGCCGTGCGCGTGTCACCGGTCGCCTTCAAGACCGCAAGATAGAAAACCCCGACCGAGACGAGCCCCAAGGCGACCACCAGCAGGCCGGTGACCGCCCCGCCATTGAACGCAACGCGTAGCGCCGGATGCGGCCCGACCGTCGCCGCTTGGGCGGTGCGGACATTCGCCCGCACCGCGATCATCATGCCGATGTAGCCGGCGACCAACGAGCAGACCGCGCCGACCACGAAGCCGCTAGCCGTCGTCCAGCCGCGGAGCAAACCGATGGCCACGAAAATCACCGCGGCAATGACCGAAACGGCGGCGACCTGCCGGTTGAGATAGGCTTTCGCGCCATCCTGCACCGCCTTGGCGATGTCCGCCATGCGGTCGTTCCCCGCGGGCGAGGAAAGCACCAGCCGGATCAGGACAATGGCGGCCGCCAGACCGGCGAGACCGAGGACAAGGGAAAGAACGATGCCGTGGTCGGTAAGGAGGGCTTGCATGCGGATTTCTGCGGCGGTGCTTGGGTCGACCGGCAGGGTGAAGAAAGCTCCGTGGCTGACAAGCGGGAAAGGCGTTTGGAAGTCGGATGCCGGAAGTGCGAACGCGGAACGAGTTCTTGACGCCACCCCCGCTCGTTGGAGGCTCCCCGGCGGCACATGGAAACTCCCACCGCACGTCCCGGCTCCGCGAAGGCCCGCCGGATCACGGACACCACCGGCAAGATCGCGCTTCGCGCCGCCATCCTTCTCCTCGCGTTGTGGTGCTTTGGCGCTCTTTACTTCGACGGTCCCTTTCCGGGAAAAGGTAATCTCATCATCGCCGTCGCCTGGCTCGTCGCGACGGCCGTGCTGACGTTTCGCACCCGCTCCGCGCTGGTCCGGGGACTCGTCTGTGCCGCATGCCTTGCCGCCGTGATCGTCCCGTGGTTGTTCAAACGCGCATCGCACGACCGAGACTGGGTCGCGGAACACGCCAGGATACCCGGTGCCGCGGTGGAGGGAGATGCGGTGACTTTCACGGATTTCCGCAACTTCGACTACGCCGCCGATGGAACCGTGACGGAGCGCTGGGAGACCCGCACCTTTCATCTCTCCAATCTCCGCGGCATCGACTTCTTCCTCAGCGGCTGGGGCTCGGAATGGGTTGCCCACCCGATTTTCAGCTTCGATTTCGGCGACGAAGGCCGGGTCGTCTTCTCCATCGAAGCCCGGCGGGAAAAGGACGAGATCTACACCGCCTTGGGAGGCCTCTACAAACGCTTCGAACTCATCTATCTGGTCGGTTCGGAAAGCGATCTCATCCGCCTGCGGACCAACCTGCGCGAGGACGAGAACACCCGCCTCTTCCGCCTTTCCATCGGTCCGCAAAAATCCCGCGAACGCTTCCTCGAATACGTGGAGTCCATCCGCTCGCTGGAGCGGGAACCGCGCTTTTACAACACGATCGCCTCCAACTGCACCACCGCGCTGCGGGCGCAGATCGAAACCGCGGACCAGGGGGATTTCGACTGGCGGCTCATCGCCAACGGCAAGCTCGACGAGATGCTCCGCGAGCGAAACCTTCTCGCCGCCGGAAACCTGCCGCTCGCCGAATTGAGAACCCGCGGCGAGATCGACGCGAAAGCGCAGGCCGCCCACGAAGACCCGGCGTTCTCCAGCCGCATCCGGGACGGCGTGCCGGGATTCACCGGACAACCGTGAGACCAAACACGCCGCGCCACCGGCCGGGTATTGACGTCCCGGCAGCGCGGGCTAATGCGGGCGCGTGACTCTCCTGAAAACCGTCGCTCTCCTCACCCTCTCGAATATCTTTATGACTTTCGCGTGGTATGCCCACCTGAAGGATATGAAGGACAAGCCGTGGCTCCTCGCCGCGCTGTTCTCGTGGGGTATCGCCCTGTTCGAGTATCTGGCACAGGTCCCCGCGAACCGCATCGGCCATGCCGGGGGCTTCAGCGCCGCGCAATTGAAAATCTTCCAGGAGGTCATCACCCTTTCGGTCTTCGCGCCGTTCTCAATCCTCTATCTCAGGGAAAAACTCACCTGGAACTACCTCTTCGCCGGGCTGTGCATGGTCGGCGCCGTCTTCTTCATTCTTCGCGACCGCCTGCCTTCCGCAGCACCTCCCCGTCCCGCGGTGGAAACTGGACGCCCGGGCTAGACCAGCGGCTTGAACTTCGCCTGCTCGATCTCCTTCCCCTCGAGATTCTTCATCGACAGCGTCAATCCCCGCGCGTCCGCCTTGCCCTCGATCCACGTCGCGCGTTCCGGCTGCGGGCCGCCGCCGATGAGCTGGGCATAGGGAAACTCCTTCGTCGCCGGAATCCACGCCGGGCGGTGCGTATGGCCGGAGATCACCACCTGCGCCTTCCACTCCACCAGCGTTTCGTGCCACAGATCGCGGCTCGAGCGCGCGTAGCGGTCGTAGCCCCCGCCGGCGTAGTCGACCGTCTCCGGCTCATCCAGCCAGCGCAGCGGAATGTGGCAAAAGACCACGCGATACGGCGCATTCCGGAATTCCGGACGGGCGATCACCTCCTTCAGCCACTCCCCCTGCTCGCGCCGCAGCGCCTCGAAAGCCACCCGCCCGCCGAAGCTCGGGTGACTGTCCGGCTTATCCTCGCCCGTGTTCAGGCAGACCACCGCCACCGGCCCGGTGCGGAAGGCGTAAAAAGGACGCCCGTCCGGCGTGGCGATCATCTCCTGCACCTTGTAGGCCCACCTGCCGCGGACATCGTGATTCCCCCACGCCAGGCAAAGCGGCCGCTCCTCGCTGACATCCTGCCCGGCGGGATGAAGCAGGGTCGGCACCAGCCAGTCCTCCTGGTGCCAGTCATTGCACGTGTCGCCGTTCCACAGCAGGAAATCGCCCGCCGGGGTCGCGGCGTTCAGCTTCTTCAGCGTCTCGGCATTCTGGTGCGTGTCATTCCACACCACGAAACTCGTCGCCTTCCCGTCGGGATCGAGCGTGCGGAATTTCTTCCACGCGCCCTCCTCGCGGCCCTTGCCGTCGCCCGCTTCGGTGATCGCCCGCACGGCATACTTCCCGCCCGGCTTCAACCCCTCGACCCTCACCCGCAGAATCTCATTCCCTTGAGGCACGAAGCCGAAGCGATCCGCCGCCGCTGTGCCGGAACTGCCATCCTCGCCCTTCCACTCGACGCGGCCTTTTGCCAGCCGCGACACGGCCCACACCACCTCGATCCCATCCGGCCGCGGCGCCATCAGCACCGCTGGAGTTTTCATCAGCGAGTCATCCGCCTCCTCCTGCGCGGACGAAATACCCGCCGCGCCAACCACCGCACCGCCCGCCACTTTGCCGAGAAATCCACGTCGTTTCATAAGCGTCTCAATACGTCAGGAAATCCACGCTTTCGCTGCAAATCAATCCCCGAGGCGAAAATGCCAACAAGATTTGCGGTCCGGGCAACTCAGGCAGGAAACCGGATCGCAGGAAGACATCGAAATCTTCGATTTGCTTTTTCAGCAAAAACAAAAATGACATTTTAGTCTACCATTCCGCCAAAAAAATGACTTTTATCCAAACAAATTCCGTTTCCCGTCGTTTTATTACTCATTGTCGGAGACCGCCGCCTCCGGAAACCCCAGCGCTTCTTTTCGAACAACCCGAAAAATACCCGTTTCCCATGTTCCCGCGTCCGTTTACCTCCCTAGTCATCGCCTGGATGGCCGCGCTGGCCTTCCCCGCCGCCGCGCAGGCCGACATCCCCGCCGACTATGCAGCCATCATCGGCTCCACCGCCGGCACCGCCTCGGATGGCTACGGCTCCCCCGGCTCCATCCCAGTGCATGGCCGTGCCGCCTTCCCTGTGCTCATCGACACGAACAACGTCCCCGCCCTCGCCGCCGGCCGCTACGGCCACGGCGTCTCGCCGGATGCCGCCCGCGCCGTCGCCGCAGGCCACACGGGCTTCATCAACACCTCCGGCACCAGCACCACCTCGCAGCTCTTCCTCAATTCCGTCCTCTGGACCAGCCGCAAGGCCACGCGGGGGGAAGCCCGCATCGCCTCCACCAGTTCCTCCACCCGAACCTTCCTCCAAAACCAGGGATTCCTCGTCCAGAGCATCACCAACAGCGTCACCGCCGCGCAACTGGCCAACTGCCACGTGCTCGTGGCCAACCTTCACGACACCACCTTCAGCGCCGGCGCCATCTCCGCCATCCAGCAGTTCGCTGCCGATGGCGGGGGCATCGTCTTCGCCTGCACCCCGTGGGCGCTCGACACCGCCAGAGTCAACCACGCCCAGGCCATCCTAGAACCCTTCGGCCTCTCCATCAGCGGCGACGGCACCGCCAGCGGCTCCTTCACCGTCGCCGCGAACTCCTACCCCGTCTTCCACAGCGCCCTGCCCGCCCTCGACCTGCTGCTCGCCGATGCCACCGGCGGGCCCACCATGACCCTCGCCAACAAGCGCATCGCCGCCGGTGCGGTCGACCGCGTGCTCGCCGTGCGCCCCGGCCACCCCGAACTCACCGCCGCCCTCAACGCCCTGGAGGTTCCCTACGGCCTCATCCAAGTCACCGCCGCGCAGCCGCTGGTCAAAAACAACCGCCCCGTCGAAGCCATGCTCGCCCGCCATCAATCCGCCCGTTTCGACGCGATGGTAGCCGGCGACCTGATCGTCCACCCCTCCGCCTCCGACTGGCCGGGCAGCCCTGCCGCCGCCGGCCCTACCGTCAGCCGCACCTTCACCGTCAATGGCAATGTCCCGCCCGACTCCTACATCAACTGGGGCGACCGCGGCCGCCGCATCGAAACCCGCCTCTACGCCGCCCCCGGCGCCACCGTCACCGTCACCATCCCGGCCAACCGGGTGAACAGCGGCCTGCGCCTCGACATCGGCTGCCACATCGACGTCAATTTCCACCTCGGCACCTGGCGGCGCTTTCCCAAGGTCACCCGCGGCGTCCCCCTCACCCAGACCGTCACCCACACCGGCAACGTCTTCGGCGGCCTCATCTGGATCAACATCCCCGCCGGGGCCAACCTCGGCACTTTCGACGTGACCATCAGCGGCGCGCTGGAGGCCCCCTGCTTCCAGCTCGGTGTCGATACCGACGAGGACTGGGTATCCACCCTCCGCAATCTCCCCGGCGCCTGGGGCTGCATCATGACCGAAAACGTCCCCGCCTACGGCAACACCCCGGCCATGACCATCTATGTCTCGCGCAACCATCTGCGCAACCTCGACTCCGCCGAAGCCGTCGCCCTCCATTGGAAAAAAGTCATCGAAACCGCCGACCACTACATGGGCTACGGCCCCTTCCGCAAACGCGGTGAATCCGCCCTCTCCGACCGCGACATCATCGCCGGCGGCGGCCATGCCGGCTACCCGGTCATGATGGCCTACGGCGACAGCGACAGCCTCATCAACGGCACCGTCAAAAACGGCGACTGGGGCTTCTACCACGAACTTGGCCACACCTATCAGGACAGCTTCGACGGCACCTACGGCATCGCCACCCACGGCGAGGTGGACGTCAACCTCGTCCCCGCCCTCCTCTACACCCACGTCCACGACCGCACCCCCTGGGACGGCACCGTCCATTCCACCTACAGCTCCGGCAACCGCCTCACGCGCCGCACCGAATTCCTCGCCCGCCCCGCCGCCGACCGCACCTGGGACTTCGCGTGCAGCGACGGCGCCACCGCCTACGACTTCTACTTCAACCTCGCCGAAGCCTTCGGCTGGGACGTGTACCGCATCGCCCTCGGCCGCCTCATGGCCTGGCAGCAGGGCGCCAGCGACCCCGCGCTCCAGACCCTCTCCGGCACCAGCGCCCAGGCCCGGCGCAACCGCTTCTACACCATCTTCTGCGACGCCGCCGGCCGCAACCTCGACGCCTACTTCCAGCGCTACGGCCTCGGCGTCACCGGCCTTGGCCACGAAATCTCCGCCGCCGCGAAAAGCTCCATCGCCGCCAAGGGTTACCCCGTCTGGACCGACAACTCTCCCGTCGATGAGATCCTCGATCCCGGCCCCATCTCCATTTCCGAAAACGCGCCCCCCGGCTCCCTAGTCGCCGCGCTCCAGGCCATCGACCCCGAGGAACCCGGCACCATCTGGACCTGGACCATCGTCTCCGGTAATACCGGCGGTCGCTTCACCCTCGACCGCCGCAGCGGCGAATTGAGAGTGAGCGCCGACGGCCTCGACTACGAAACCGCCGCCGCCTACAACCTCCTCATCCGCGCCCAGGACGGCGGCCTGCCCCGCTTCCAGGCCGAGCGCACCATCCACATCGAAATCGGCAACGTCGTCGAGCCGCCCTCAGGTACGGGATTCATCGTACTTTCCGCCGCCTCCGGCACGGCCGCCGGCACCATCCTCGGCCAGGGCATCACGGCCGACGGCTCACTCTCCCTCGCCTCCGCGGCCATCGTCTCCGGCAATGCCTCCGGCGCCTTCGCCGTCGATGCCCTCGGCCGCGTCGTCCTCCAGAATCCCTCCGCCCTGCCCGCCACCTCGCTCGTCACCCTGGTCCTCTCCGGCACCGACACCGCCGGCTCCACCGGCTTCGCCGTCGTCCGCGTGCTCGCCAACGCCTCCCCCGGCCTGCGCGAGCAGCGCTGGTCCGGCCAGACACGCTTCAACAACAACAACTGGACCGGCACTCCCAATCCCAGCTACACCGGAAACATTTCCAGCGCGAACACCGCTCAAAATGTCGGCAACAGCTACAGCCGCCGCGTCACCGGCTGGCTCGTCGCCCCCGTCTCCGGCGACTATACCTTCTGGATTTCCAGCGACGACGACAGCCGCTTCTACCTCGGCGCCGGCGCGGAGGAAGCGACCAAATCCCAGCGCGCCTCCGTCTCCGGCTGGACCACCTATCAGAATTTCGATGCCAACCCCGCACAGCAATCCGCCTCCATCCCGCTCGTCGCCGGCCGCGCCTACTGGTTCGAAATGCAGCAGACCGACGGCGGCGGCGACGACCACCTCACCGTCGCCTGGCAGCGCCCCGGCGGCGCCCGCGAAGTCGTGCCCGGCGCCTTCCTCATCCCGAACCAACCGGGGATCGCCGTCACCGACTTCTTCCCCCAAGCGCCCGCCTTCCTTTCTCCCCCCCTCACCCTCGATGACGCCACCGAAGGCAACGCCTACACCGGCGCCCTCGCCGGCAGCGCCGCCGACCCGAATGACGGCGAAACCCTCGTCTTCTCCAAAACCGGCGGCCCCGGCTGGCTCGATATCGCCGCCGATGGCTCACTCTCCGGCACCCCCGCCGATGCCGACGGCGGGCCGAACGAATGGACTGTTCGCGTCACCGACCCCACCGGCATGTACGCCGAAACCCAGCTCTCCATCCACGTCATACCCGTCGATGAACCGCCTCCTACCGCCTTCCGCCAATGGCAGCTCGACACCTTCGGCGAAGATGTCGACGACCCGGACGTCTCCGGTCCCGATGCCGATCCCGATGACGATGGCCTCACCAACCTGGAGGAATACGCCTTCGGCACCCCGCCGAAATCGCCCTCCGTCCGCCCCATCGAAGCCGGCTTCTCCGGCGAGGGCGAAGACAAAGGATTCCGCGTGACCATCCTGCGCGATCCCGCCGCCACCGGCATCGCCTTCATCGTCGAAGTCACCTCCACCCTCGACGATCCCGAAAGCTGGGACACCGCCGGTCTCGTCATCGAAGAAGATCTCCCCGACCGCCTCGTCGTCCGCGACACCACCGCCTCCGATCGCCGCTTTTTCCGCGTGCGCCTGGTGCTGGAAGAATAGACGGGATGGCCGGCCCTCATCCCTTGTCATACAGATTTTGACATTCCCGGCCGTTTCGGGAAAAGTCCGGAAAACCTGCTCGTATTGACCCGCCGATGCGCCCGCATGCCTTCATCACCGCTCTACTGAGCGTCCTGCCCCTCGCCGCCCAGCAGGGCGACCGCAAGGAACACGCCAACATGGAGCCCGTGGTGCCGGAAAGAGCGATTCCCCCCTCTCCGGTGCTCACCGTCGAGCAGGCGCTGAAAAGCTTCACCCTGGCCTCCGGTTTCACGATCGAGCCGGTCGCCACCGAGCCCTATGTCGAGAAACCCGTCTGCCTCGACTTCGACCCCGCCGGTCGCCTGTGGGTCTGCGAAATGCGCGGCTACATGCCCGACATCGACGGCAAGGGCGAAAACGTCCCCGAAGGCCGCATCACCGTGCTGGAGGACACCGACGGCGACGGCAAAGTGGACAAAAAAACCGTCTTCCTCGACAAGATCCTGCTGCCGCGCGCGGTCGCCGTGTTCGACGACGGCATCCTCTTTCTCGACGAACACCGGCTTTGTTGGGCGAAACGCGACGGCTTGAAACCCGTCGGCGAACCGGAGGTCATCGATCCCTCGTTCTGCCAAGGGGGCAACGTCGAGCACAAGCCGAACGGCCTGATGCCGAACCTCGACAATTACCTCTACCTCGCCAAATCCGACAAGCGCCTGCGCCGCGTGAATGGCGAATGGAAAGTAGAACCCAGCGAAAACCGTGGTCAGTGGGGCATCGCCCGCGACGACTACGGCCGGCTCTACCACAACCACAACTCCGCCTTCATGTTCGGCGAAAGCCTCGCGCCGAATCTCCTCATGGGAAACCCCGGCGTGAAGCCGAGGTACAACATTTCCAACCAGCTCGGCAACAACCGCACTTGGCCCGTCCGCGTCACACCCGGCCTCAACCGTGCCTATATCTCCCGGGCAAACGGCTACAACGACGACACCCTCGACCCGAGGACTCACAAGCTCATCAACGCCACCGCCGCCGCCGGCCTCACGGTTTACCGCGGCACGAATTTCCCGAAAAACTGGTACGGCACCGGATTCAGCACCGAATCCGGCGTCAATCTCCTCAAGGCCATCCGCATCGAGGAAAAGGACGGCCGCCAGAGCGGCAGCCATCCGCTCGGCGAAAAGGAATTCCTCGCCTCCACCGACGAACGCTTCCGCCCGGTCAACGTCTACACCGCGCCGGACGGCTCGCTCTACCTGCTGGACATGTACCACGGCATCATCCAGCACAAAACCTACCAGACCACCTACCTGCGCGAGCAGCACCTTTCCCGCGGTCTCGACGGTCCGGCTTTCGGCCACGGCCGCATCTACCGCATCCGTAGTACTTCCGGCAGGCTGGAGCCGAAGGCCGACATCGCCGCGCTCCAGGGCCTCGACCTCGTGAAAATGCTCATGCACGCGAACTCCTGGCACCGCGAGACCGCCCAGCGTGTACTGGTGGAGCGCAAGGATCCGGCCACCATCCCCTTCCTGGAAAAACTTGCCGCCAACGGCGAACCCGTCGCCCGCATCCACGCTTTCTGGACGCTCGAAGGCATGGGCGCGCTCAAGGCCGAACACCTCGTCACCCCGCTCCGCGACCGCGACGTGAAAGTCCAGTCCTCCGCCCTGTGGGCCTGCACCCGGCTGGAACCGGCCGAACTCGCCAAGCTGGAAACGCAGCTCGTTTCCCTGAAACCCGCCGACGCCGAGGCCGCTCCCTACCTCGCCCGCATCCTGGGGACGGTGGGCACGCCGAAAGCCCTCGAAGCCCTCGCGAAACTGCTCAAGGACCACTCCAAGGTCCGCTTTATCCGCGAGGCGGCCATTTCCGGCCTGCACGGCCACGAAGCGGAATTCCGGCCGCTGGCCAACTCCAGCGACAAGGATTTCCTCACCTGGCTCGACCAGGGCGAACAGGACGCCGCTTCCAGAGCCCCCGCCGAACCCGATCTGAAAGGAGCGGAACTCGCCTCCTACAGCCGCGGCAAAGCGCTCTATGCCGGCGAGGCCGCCTGCTTCGGCTGCCACGGGCCGGATGGCGCGGGCATCCCGGCGCTCGGCCCGCCGCTCGACGGCTCCGAATGGGTCACCGGCAAACCGGAAGTGCTCATCAACATCATGCTCCACGGCATGACCGGCCCCGTGACGGTGGCCGGCGAAGTCTTCAACCCCACCGCCGACATGCCCGGGCTGTCGGTGAATCCAGCCTTCACCGACCAGAAACTCGCCGACATCGCCACCTACGTCCGCAACGAATGGAGCAACAAGGCCTCCGCCGTGCCAACTTCTCTGGTCACCAAACAACGCGCTGCCACCAGAAACCGCGCCGGCCGCCCGTGGACCGCGGAGGAGTTGAAACCCTGAGAACCTTTCGATCGCCCGCAGCCTCCAAGCGAATTCCTTGCTCCGGCGCGTCCATGGGCCATCTTGCCCTCGCATGACCTGGAATGACCGATTTCTCGACCTCTTCGACCGCTGCGTGAAGCGCTACCGCGCCGGCGACCGCGACTTCACCAACTACTACGATGCCCCCGACACCGCCCTGCTCGCGGAAATCGGCTACAAGCCCCGAGAATTCTTCGATTTCGTCGAGGATTACTGCGACGAAGGAGTTCCTTCCCCCTCCACCGCCCTCCTCGTCGCCGCCGTGCGCCGCGACTACTTCCACGTCATCCTGCAGGGCAAACCCGGTGAAAAAGAACTGACCCGCGACGACATCCCCACCTTCGGCGACGAACTCGACGGCGTGGCCTACCTGCCCCGCATCCTCGCCAAAGCCCGCGCCAAGCTCCGCGGCGAACTCGATCCCGACCTCATGTTCGGCTGCGGCGGCGACCGCGCCTTCCTCGCCCGACACGGCGATCTCCACCCCGCCGACTTCCTCCGCCAGGTTTGGGCCGCAGACGACGACGACGCGAAAGTCTTGGCTTGGATTCGAGAAAATAGTTGATTTTTCAGTGCAAAACCACCTTTTCAAAAGTGATTCCTGATTGGTTTTCAATAGAAAATATCAATTGATTTCGCCAATATTTCGCTGCATAATTTGCAGCGAATGGCTCGCCCGCCGAAAGTCACCGCCCGCGATCTCACCATCCGCCTGATGGCGAATGGCCCTTCGTCGGCCGCGGACTTGGCAGCCTCTCTGCGGGTGGACCGCTCCACGATCACCCGCACCCTCTCCGAACTCGGCCCCAATCTCGTCAGCCTGGGTGCCACCCGGCGAACCCGTTACGCGCTCCGCCGGCATATCCGGGACCTGGACCCCACATGGCCGGTCTATCGCATCAACGTCGCCGGGCGGGCGCAAAGCTGGGGCACTCTGGAAATCCTCCACCGCGCCTGGCGCGTGACTTGGCCCGGCACAACTCCCGCCTGGGTGGACCGTTTCTCCGACCCGGAAGGCATCTGGGAAGGCTTCCCCTTTTTCCTCGGCGACATCCGCCCGCAAGGCTTCCTCGGCCGCGCCGTGGCCCGGCAGATCGCCCGCAGCCATCTGCTGCCGGAAGACCCCCGGCACTGGAGCGATGACGACACTCTCGTCTTCCTCGCCACCGCCGGGACGGACCAGCCCGGCGACCTCGTGCTCGGGGACGATTGCCTGCGCCGGGCACTCACCCTGCAGCTCTCGCCGGCTCCAGAAACCATCCTCACGCCGGACCAAGCGCCCTCCCGCTACCCGGAACTCGCCATCCGCGCGGCAAACGATCCTCCTCCCGGTTCCTCGGCCGGCGGCGAGCAACCGAAATTCTCCGCCATCCTGCAAACACCGGAACCCTGCCACGTGCTGGTGAAATTCTCCCCACCGATGGACCAGCAAACCGGCCGCCGCTGGGCTGACCTGCTGGCGATGGAATACCACGCCCTCACCATCCTCGCGGAAGCCGGCCTTGCCCAACCCGCCAGCCGCCTGATCGACGCCGGCGGCCGCCGCTTTCTCGAAGCCCCCCGCTTCGACCGCACCCCGCAAGGCGGCAGAATCGGCATCGTCTCCTTGGAAGCCCTGCACGGCTCCGCCATCGGCGGGCTTCCCCGCGACTGGACAGACCGCCTGCTCGACCTGGAAAGAGCCGGCCTCGTGGACGCCGCCGCCGTTCAGACCACCCGGCGCCTGCAAGCCTTCGGCGAACTCATCGGCAACACCGACATGCACCCGGGCAATCTCTCCTTCCGCCTCACCGACGGGCTGCCTTTCGAGCTGGCTCCCGCCTACGACATGCTGCCCATGCTCTGGTCTCCCGGCCCCCAGGGCGAACTGATGGAACGCACCTTCGCCCCTCAACCGCCCGTTCCCGCCGCCGCCGAAGCGTGGCGGCAAATGCTGGACCCGGCCCGCGAATTCTGGAACCGCGTCGCCGCGGACGAACGCATCTCGCGCGAATTCACCGCCACCGCACGAACCGCGGGTGAAACGCTGGCCCGGCTGGCCGGGAGATTTGGATGACCAGTCCGCCTGACGGATAAAAGCGCCTCACGCCTTCCTCTTCCTCCCCCGTGCCAGCCACCTCGTGACATCATCCAGAATCAAATAAATCGACGGCACCAGAAACAACGTGATCACCGTCGCGAACATGATGCCGAAAGCCAGCGACACCGCCATCGGCACTAGGAACCTCCCCTGCACATCCTTCTCCAGCAACATCGGCGCCAACCCGGCGAACGTCGTCAGCGAAGTCAGCAGAATCGCCCGAAAACGCCGCCCACCCGCCTGCACCGCGGCCTGCATCACGCTGCCCGCATCCCTGCGATGCCGGTTCACATAATCGACCATCAATAGCGAATCATTCACCACCACCCCGGCCAGCGCCACGATCCCGCACAGCGACATGATCGACAAATTCATCCCCATCGCCGCGTGCCCCCACACCGCCCCAATCAGCCCGAAGGGAATCACCGACATGATGATGAACGGCTGCCAGTACGAACGCAGCGGAATCGCCAGCAACACATACATCATCACCAGCGCGCCCAGGAACCCTATCCCCATTTCCCGCACGCTCGTCGCCTGATCCTCCTGCTCCCCTTCGAACGCATAGCGTACGCCGGGAAACTTCTCCGCAATCCGGTCCAGTACCTGCGGCTTGAAATCCCGCATCACCTCGTTGCCCGTCACCTCTCCCTCCACATCCGCCGTCACCTTGATCGAGCGCTGCCGGTCGGTGCGGCTGATCTGCGCCGGACCGCGCCCCGGCTCGTAGCGCACCACCTGCTTGAGCGGCAACTCATCCCCGGCCGGCGTGCGGATCTTCATCTCCTCGAAGGAAGCCGGCGTCCGCCGCGCATCTTTCGGATAGCGCACCATCACCTTCACCTCGTCGCGCCCGCGCTGCAGCCGCTGCACCTCGTTCCCGTAAAACGCATCCCGCACCTGCCGCGCCACATCGTCCAGCCTCAGCCCCGCCGCTCGCCCGGCGGGCGTCAGCTCCACGAAGCGGACCTCATCCTTGCCGCTGCGGCTCGAATCCGCGATGTCGATCACGCCGGGATACCGGCCAAGCTCCCCCTTCACCCAGGCCGTCGCTTCCTCCAGCCGTTCCAGATTGCCGCCGCTCAGATTCACGTCGATCGCATTGCCGCCCGCCGCCGTCTCCGCCTGAAAGGTCAGATTCACCACCCCCGGAATCTCCCCCGCCAGTTCGCGCCAGCGATCCACCAGCTCCGTCGAACTCACATCGCGCGCCGCCGCCGGAGTCAGCTCGATCGTCACCTCGCCGAGATGCGTCGCCATCGGCGGCCCGCCCGGACTGAAACCGGTCTGGAACGGCTGGCTGCCCGAACTTGCGAGCACATGCTTCACCACCGGCCGCCCCTCCCGGTCCCGGTAAACTTCCCCCAGCTTCCGCGCCGCCGCCTCGATCCGCTCCACCACCTTCTCCGTCTCCGCAAAAGGCACCCCCTGCGCCAGCTCGATCTTCGAACTCAGAATATCCCCCTCCACCTCCGGGAAGAACTTGAACTTGATCCAGTTCCCCCCGACCACCCCCACCGTCAGCACGAAAAGCGCGATGAAAACCGCCACCGTCGCATAGTGCCAGCGCAGGCTGAAACCCAGCGCCGGCTGATAGATATGCCGGACGAACCACTCCAAGCCATCCGCCACATAGCGCTGCAAGCGGAAGATCGGGTTCCGCGGCTTCTCCTCCCGGTGCGGCGCCAGCAGCGACAAATGCGCCGGCATCACGAACTTCGTCTGCAATAGCGAAAACAACAACGCCGGGATGACCACCCATGGAATGTTCGGCCAGATCTTCCCGCTCACCCCGCTCAAGCCCAACATCGGCGTGAACGCCGCCACCGTGGTCAGCACGCCGAAAACCACCACCACGCTCACCTCGTGCGTCCCCTTGATCGCGGCGACCTTCGGATGCTCCCCGGCCCGGATGTGCGAATACACGTTCTCCCCCGTGATGATCGCATCGTCCACCACGATCCCCAGCACAAGGATGAAGGCGAAGAGCGAGATCATATTGATCGAGATCCCCAGCATCGGCATCGTCCAGATCCCCCCGGCGAAAGCCAGCGGAATGCTCAGCCCCACCAGAAAAGCCAGCGAAGGGCGCATGAACAGCGCCAGCGTCAGCAACACCAGCACCAGCCCCATCAGCGCGTTGCGGACCAACAGATCCAGCCGCCCCTGGAGATAAACGCTCTGGTCGTTCCACACCGCCAGCGTCACCCCCTCCGGCAAGCGGCCGGGGGATTCCGCAATGTATTTCTTCACCAACCCGGAAAGCTCCAGCGTATCCTCGTTGCCTACGCGGAAAACGTTCACCACCACCGCATCGCCGCCGTCGAAACGGCTGGAAAGATCCACATCCTCGAAGGCGTCGAGAATCTCCGCCACATCCTCCAGCAAAACCGTCGAACCATCCTCCCGCGTCGCCACCACGATGTCGCGGAACTCCTCCGCCCGGTACCTCTTCCCCAGCGAGCGCAGGATCACCTCCCCGCCCTCCGTCCGGATCGAACCGCCGGGCAGATCGATCGAACTCCGCCGCACCGCCTCCGCCACGCCCCCCAGCGTCAGCCCGTGATGCCGCAGCCTTTCCTCCGACACCTCGATCGAAATCTCGTACGGCCGCACCCCCGCGACCTGCACCTGTGAAATCTTCGGCCTCCCCCGGATCGCATACGAAAGAAACTCCCCCACACTCTGCGGCGGCGGCGCCTGATACGTCAGCAGATCGTCGCGCACCTGATCCGCCAGCTTCCGCAGCGTCGCCTCGTCCGTATCCGCCACCACCGTCAGGCTCATCACCGGCGCCTTGATCACGATCTCCTCCAGCACCGGCTTCTCCGCCTCCTCGGGGAAATTGTCGATCGCATCCACGCGCGACTTCACATCGCTCATCACATCCCGCACGTCGTAGCCCGTCTCCACCTCGACGATCACCACCCCCATGTTCTGGCTCGAAGTGGAGCGGATCTTCTTGATGCCGGTCAGATCCGCGATCGCCTCCTCCACCGGCACGCAGACCCCGCGCTCCACCTCCTCCGGCGTCGCGTTCGGGTACGGAATGCGCACCGCCATCGCATCGATCGCCGTCTCCGGAAAGATCTCCTTCTTCAACTTGAACCACGTCGTGAAGCCCGCGAAAATCACCGCGAGCATCAGAAGATTGCCGGCCACGTGATTGCGGCTGAACCATTCGATCGCTTTCTCCATGGCTCAATCTCCCGCGGGTTCCTCCTCCACCTGCACCTCCATCCCGTTCACCGGCGCGTTCAGGCGCGTCACGCACAAGCGCTCCCCGCTCTCCACTCCCCCGGCGACGACCACCGTCTCCGCCGTGCCGCGCACGATCTCCACCCTGCGGAAGCGCAAGCGGCCCTCATCGTCCACCACCATCACCTCGTTGCCGTCCCGCAAGGCCGTCCGCGGAAGCTCCGCCACATCCTCCAGCGTCCGCCCCGGCACGCTGGCATGGACGAAAAGCCCCACCGGCGGAAAGTGCGGTCCCTTCTCCGCGGGCAGCACCTTCACCGTCACATAAGCCGACAAGGTCCGCCGGTCCACCTCCCCGTCGATCCTCGCCACCTCGCCCTGCCACTCGTAATCCTCCCCGCCGATCTTCCCCCGCAGCCCGATGCCGTTGCGCCGCGCCCCGTCGAGAAACCCGAAATCCTCCAGCGGCAGCGGCAAGCGCACTTCCAGATCGTCCGCCGCATACAGCTCCGCCACTCTGCCCCCCGGCGCCAGCACCGCGCCCACCTCCACTTCCGCCTGCCGCACCCGGGCGGCGAAAGGGGCGCGAATCGTCGCCCGCTCCACATCCCGCGCCGTCCGCTCCACCTCCGCCTCCGCCGAAATCACCCGCGCCCGCGCGCTCGCAAGCTGAGGATCCCGCCGGACCAGCGGCCCCGCCTCCCCGCGCCCCAGCTTCTCCCAATCGCGCAGCGCCTGCTCCGCCCGCGCCTCCTCCTGCACCAGCGCCAGCCGGGCATCGGCCAGCGCCGCCTCCGCCCGTGCCAATGCCGCGCGATAATCCGCCGCCTCCAACCTCACCAGCACCTCGCCCTCTTCCACTTCCCCACCCCGCTTCAGATTCGGCGAAACCTCCACCACCCGCCCGCCGACCTCCGCGGCCAGCATCGTCTCGCGGCGGCTCTCGACCACCCCCTGCGTCTCGATCCGCACCGCATGCCCGCCGCGTTCCACCGTGAAAACCTCCACCACCGGCAGCGATTTCGGCGCATCCGTCTGCTCCACCTTGCGCGCCTTCACCACCAGCAGGATCGCCCCGAAGATCGCCACCGCCAGAATCACCAGCGCCAGCGCGAACGACCCCACCGCGCGCAGTTCCGACTTTCGTTCTTCTTCCATAAAAAAATCCGTTAGACTCCAAAGTCCCCACCGGAACCGGAAATGTCCGCCCTTCGAACGCCTTTCCAATTCGGCGTTCGATGTTGGACGTTCGATGTTCGATGTTCCCGTCTCATCCTCACAGACTGAAATTCCCCCCCAGCGCCAAATGCAAATCCACCCGGTTCGCCAGCCTCAAGCGCCGCAGCGCCACCTGCTGCGCCGCCGTCTCCACCTCCCGCTGCTGCGCCGCGAGATACGTCAGTACATCCCCCGTCCCCGCCCGGAACTCCTCCGCCGCCCGCTGCGAAGCCTCCCTCGCCAACGCTGCCGCCGCAGCAATCTCCTCCTCCCTCCGCTTCAAAAAAATCTCCGCTGACAACGCCCCTTCCACCTCGCCAAAGGCCCCCAGCACCACCCGCTGCAAATTCGCCACCGCCTCGCGCTCCGCCGCCCCCGTCCTCTCGATCTCCCCCCGGATGCGCCCGCCCTGGAAAATCGGCTGCATCAGACTCCCGCCCAACGCCCACACTCCGTAATCGCTGCTCAGGATCTTCCCCAACTCATCCGTCGCCGTCCCCAAACTCCCCGTCAGCCGGATGGCCGGAAAACGCGCCCGCTCCGCCTCGTCCACCCGCCGTCCCGCCGCTGCCAGCCGCCGCTCCGCTTCCAGAATATCCGGCCGCCGCAGCAATAACTCCGAAGGCAGCCCCGCCGGCGGCGCCCCCGGCATCGCCGGCAGCTTCGCCGCCTCTCTCACCTTCGCCGCCGGATACCTCCCCAACAACAACTCCAACTGCCGCAACGCCTGCTCCCGCTCCCCCCGCCGCCTCTCGAACTCCGCTCTCGCCCCCGCCACATCCGACTGGCTCAGGCGCACCTGCGCCGCCGATCCCCCCTCCTCCGCCAGAGCCCGCTCGAAACGGCTTCTCACCGCCTCCTCCGCCTCCTCCCGCGACCTCACCGCCCGCTCCGCCAGCGCAAGCTGCTCGTTCGCCTCCGCCACCGCCAGCCAAGCCTTCGCCACCTGCGCCGCCAGCGAAGTACGAGCCGCCTCGTACATCATCCGCTGCGCCTGCGCGTCCGCCACCGCCGCCTCCGTCCCCGCCTTCAGCCTTCCCCACACATCCGCCTCCCACGCCGCCTCCAGCGACACGCCGAAACTGTCGCTCAACGAACTCAACACCCCGCCGCCGCCGATCGGCAACCCCACGAAATTCTGCTTCTGCCGCGCCGCCCTTCCCCCCGCACCGAGCGTCGGATAACGTTCCGCCCCCGCCACCTTCGCCACCGCCGCGGCCTGATCCACCCGCGCCGCCGCCGCCTTCAAATCCGGATTCGCCCCCAGCGCCTCCTCCACCAACGATACCAGCTCCGCACCCCCGATCCGCCGCACCCAGCGGCGATCCACTCCCGCCCTCGCCTCCCGTGTCGCCGACCACGCCCCGGGAATCTCCCCCGCCTCTCCCATCCGCGATCCCGGCGAAATCACCGCGCAGCCGCCACACAAGGCTGCCGCCACCACGACACTCGCCCGAAAAAGCCGCATAAATTTCTCATTCGCACCCCCTCCCAAACGGCGCAGCCGCACTTCCGTTTGGTCATTGGCGCTCAGTCATTGGTCATTGAAAGGCAAACTCCCCCTGCGGCCCCTTCCTCTCCGGGTCGTCCACCGCCGGGATCGAATCCTGCCGCATCCCTGCCGCCGCGAACCGGACGAAGCGCGAAATCATCTGCTCCATCGTCGGATTACCCGAAGCCCCCGAAGAAAGCCGCTGCAGCATCTCCCCATGCGACATCGAGTGGACCATCGCGCCGGCCATCAGATGAATCCGCCACCAGATCTCCTCGCCCGGCACACCCGGCAGTGATTTCGAGAAAGCCTTGTTGAAGCGGTTTACCAACGTGAAAAACTCCGCCTCGACCGAGGCCGGCAACTTGCACTGCTCGCCGAACATCCGGCCCATCAGCTTGAAGAACAATTTCTCCGAAAGCTCGCTGCGCCGCACCTGCGTCACGAAAGGCCGCACGAAAGCCTCGATCAACTCCTCCACCACCAGCGGCTTGCCCGCCGCCTTGCGCTCCAGCCCCTCCAGCCGCGCCAGGCGCTCTTCGTTCACCGGGCTGATGTAGCGGGCCATCACGATCTCGACCAAACCCTCCCGGCTGCCGAAATGATAATTCACCGCCGCCACATTCGCATTCGCGCGCTGGGTGATGTCCCGCACCGAAACCTTCTCGAAACCCTCATCCGCGAACAAACTCTCCGCCGCTTCGATGAGTCGCTGCTTGGTGGCCACTTTCGCTTCACCCGATGCCGTGCTCATGAACGGCAGCTTGCGCTCACCGCCCGGCTTGTCAAACGCTTGATTCAATTGTCATTTGCAACACTGCCATTTTTATCTGAAAATCAGTCATTTGCGAGCTTGTGAAAAATTTCACAAGCTGTCGTTGCGGCCTGAAAATCCTTCTGCTATCCTAACAGCATGGGCACCGAAAATCCGCGCAGCCGCCGGGTCCTCATCATCGGCGGTGGCTTTGCCGGACTCGAATGCGCCAAGCGCCTCTCCGGCGACAAGCGATTCGCAGTCACCCTGGTCGACCGGACCAACCACCACCTCTTCCAGCCCCTCCTCTACCAAGTCGCCACCGCCTCACTGGCCGCGCCCGACATCGCCCGCTCCATCCGCCAAATCCTCGCCCGCGCGCCGAACGTCACCGTCCTCATGGACGAAATCGCCGCCCTCGACCCAGCCGCGAAAACCGCCACCGGCAAATCCGGCACGCTCTACCATTACGACTATCTGCTCCTCGCCGCCGGCGCACGCACCTCCTTCTTCGGCAGGGCGGAATGGGAAAAACACGTCCTCGGCCTCAAATCCCTCGCCGACGCCCAGGCCGTGCGCCGCACTGTCCTCTCCAACCTCGAACGCGCCGAACTCACCGATGACGAAAACGAGCGCAGGCGCCTCATGACCGTCGCCATCGTCGGTGGAGGCCCGACCGGCGTGGAACTCGCCGGCGCCTTCGCCGACCTCATCCACCGCTCCCTGCGCACCAACTTCCGCCGTATCGATACCTCCAAGCTCCGCGTCATCCTCATCGAAGGCTCGCCGCGCGTCCTCGAAGCCTTCGACGAAGACCAGAGTGAATACGCCCGCCAGCGGCTCACCACGCTCGGCGTCGAAGTATGGACCGGCATGCGCGTCGACGACGTGCAGAAAGACACGCTGCGCTTCACCGACGGCACCCGGCTCGAAGCCTCCGCCATCATCTGGGCCGCGGGCGTCGAAGCCCAGCCGCTGACCGCCATGCTCGGCGTCCCCCTCGCCGACCGCGCCGGTCGCGTCACCCCGCAACCCGATCTTTCATTGCCCGGCCTGCCCGACATCTTCGTCGCCGGCGACCTCGTCCGCATGAAGGACGCCGACGACAAACCCGTCCCGGGCCTCGCACCCGCCGCCACGCAAATGGGCCGCCACGTCGCCAAAGTCCTCAAAGAAGAACTCCGCCTCGAAACCACCCGCTTCGCCGACAGGAAGCACGATCTGCGGCCCAAGTTCCGCTACTTCGACAAAGGCTTCATGGCCATCATCGGCAAGAACCACGCCGTCGTGAAAGCGGGCAAAATGAAAATGCGCGGCCTCCTTGCCTGGTTCGCCTGGCTGTTCATCCACATCGCCTTCCTCATCGGCTTCCGCAACCGCCTCTCGGTCCTGCTCGGCTGGGCCTTCGCCTACATCCACGACAACCCCGAAGCCCGGATCATCGTGCACCCGCCGGGGTTTCGGGAAGACTAAGGAGGCGCATCATCAAGGATCGCGCACCGGCAAAATGCCGGGAATGCGCTTGGCGTCCCGGAGGGCCGCCAGGCGAATGACGGGAAGTGCCGCATCCTGCCATCCCTGCCCAATGAACCGCATGCTTCGCCACGGAGCGCCGGAGGAAAAACGAGAAGCGCAAGGGACCATCCATCCGGCGACCCATCGGGACGCCCTTGTAGGCGATTTTTTCTTTTTTGGGGATTTGCTAGAGAGGTTCTCTAGTGCCCTGTCAGACTATTGATTTGCAGAAGTTCGCGGTTCTTTCCAAAATCCTGTCGGCACTTGCGGTCCAGACAAAGGGCTTTGGTTTCGCATTGTGAACATCGAGGTATTTTCGGATCGCGGTGACAAGTTTTTCCACACTCACGAAGTTGCCTCGCCGGATCGCTTCGTTGGTGATCAGGGCGAAAAACCTCTCCACTTGATTGAGCCATGAGGCGGGCGTAGGCGTGAAGTGAAGATGCCAGTACGGCCGTTTGATCAGGAGTTCGGTGCTCCGGCTTGTTCGCATCTATTGATTCTCGGTACTTCTCACGGCTCGCACAAAGGCCTTCCGACCGTGTCCGTTAAAAATATGCCCGTTTGATACGTTCATCATCCAATGACCATCCTGACCCGAGACAGGTGTCCCCGAATGGAGCCAGCCGTAGTTTGGCTTGTTGAATGGTGGTCGAAGCGGCATTGTGGCGGATTCGCCGCTTCTACACTTGAGTTGCGGTCCGAGAAGCGATTCGAGCTCCTCGTATGAGGGCAAACGCCAGTCCGTGTTCCCGGCAACGGCCAATTCTGTGACATACTGCTCCGCCTCAGCATGACTGAACTGGACGAGTGGAACGTCCGCAATCCACATCAATTTTGCCCGGGAATCTAGTATGAATGTGTCCGTGTCCTTTCGATGCAGCTCAGGCACGAGTTGGGCCTGGTACTCCATTTGGTCGATTATATCTTCCACCAACTTCCTGACTTCGGCCCTCCACTTCACAGACCTCTGTGGAACATCCGAAAGGTCGATCCACTGACGGTCGGCAGCCTTGTTGCGCAGTAGTTCTTCGTCTTTGGTTAAACGTGCTCGCTCAAGGGACGTGAGTTTGACAGGAATTATTACGCCCGCAGCCAATGCTTCCCCCGCAACAAATCGAATCTTCTCTTCGCGCACCTCGGCTGAAAACCACTCTCGCTTACACCATTCCGACTTCAAGTACGATGGTGTGAGGAAAGCAACCAACATGCGGCTGCGATCAAGCGCCGCATCGATCGTGCTCTCCCAAAAGTCAGCAGTAATGATCTCGGACCGGTCCTGAAACACCTTTAGATCAATTCCTGTTAGCGAGCGATAATGCTGCACAATGCTTGCAATCAGCCTGTCGATCGCTCCGTCATGATTATCAACATGTGCATAACTACAGAAAATATCGTACTGAGCGGACAAGAGTCCGACTACCTCTTCAAGGGGTGTGATCACTGAATCGGAGCTCATGAGTCACCAAAGGGATCTGTGCGAAAACGCAGCTTCGACTCTTGATCCCATTCCTCCAAGTCGTCCTTCTTCTCATTCAGCTTGCGCACTATCCGCAGTCGATCGATGGGATTAGACTGGAGGAGTTCTTCAAGGGACGAAATCTCGTCGTGGAGTCTCCTACGCTCCCTGTTAATGTGGTCATCGCTTGCTCCCATAATTTAATTCTTGCGAACAGTCTTTATTTTCCCACTCGGAGCTGGATATCTAACAAATCGAGAGGGAGCGTTCATTTTTTTAAAATGATCTTCTAATCCTTTGGCTGTCAATGGAAAAATACCCAGACTCTCGTTTCCTCGCACTCGGGTTATTACGGTTCTTCGGATTGCCAAGTTTCACGAGGCAATCGGATATCAACGCTTCTGATTTCATGATTTTTTGGAACTCGAAAAATTATCAGAAGATGGAAAATTCTGAAGATTTACGTTCAAATGAACATTTTTACGATATCCTTTTTGTGACCATAGAGCCGTGATCTTGAGGCTTCGCGCGCTGTCGGGGTGCCGCAGCGGGACGGTTTTATGATGGTTATGGGTTGGTTGGAATCCTTCCGGGTCCGGCGGCGGCTGCCCCCGGGGCGGGAGGCGTGCGAATATTTTGGGAGGGAACAGGTCAGGTCAAAAGAACGCCCCGCCTGACAACTGGAGCAGTGGAGCGATGCGATTCGGTGGTATCTGCGATAGTTGAAGTATCGGCAGGAGTCGGGCGGAGAGACGCGTTCCTCCATTCGCCGCGAATTCACCGGGTCGATGCCGGCCGATTCATCGTCGGTGGAATCGCGGAGCATCCGGAGAGTCCCTCCCCACTTCGTTCCGGGACTCGGGTTCTGAAGGTTTTGGGCGGACCGTGGACTGCGGCAGCCTGCCGCGGAGCCGAAGGACCATTCGCGCCGCACAGAGGACTGTGCGGACCACTTTGGCCCCGGGTGTGAGAAATGCGAGCTATCCCCCGGAAGAAGGCGCTTCGCTGACACAAAAAACATCCCGCTGCACCATCACGGCCAGGGCGCGGACACAGGCGCGGTCCTTTTCCTTGGTCGCTTCGGGAAGCTCGTCGTAGGGGAGGATGTCGGGGTGGAGCTTGTCGGCATCGCTGCGGACGGGGCCATGGCGCCAGCCTTTCAGCACGCGGGCGGACATCCAGCGGTAATGTTCGCAGGCGGCGAGTTCCTCCAGCCGGGCGGCGAGTTGTTTCATCAGCCGTGCTTTCGCCACGGGGTCGCCGGGGGTTTCCGGCGGGGAAAGGATGAAGCCGAGACCCTGGGCGGAGGCGAGGAGGTGGGTGGCGGAATCGCGGCTGAATCCGCGGTATTCCTCGGTGAGTTCCTCCCACGCCTTGCCGATGGCGGGGGACTGGTTCTCGTGGCGGCGGGCGGCGGCTTCAACGCGGGAATATTCGATGTGAATCTGGCGCGCGAGACGCTCGTAGGGAGAATCGGTGGACCATTCGTAGCGGATCAGCTCCCCGAAGGCGTTGGAGATTGACGATTGATGGGAGGAGGCGATTTTTCGATCAAGCAGTATAGGACGGGCGAAGTTGGGGACGGCGTTGGTCCAAGCGGCGAGGGCTTCTTCGGTGTCGGGCTCCAGCAGGAAGATGACGGCGGAGGCATGTTCCGCGGCGGCAAGCGGACCGGACCACGGAGAAATTTCGACAGCGGCGCTGCCGCGGAGGTTTTCCGGCTCCGGAACGGGCGCGCCACCGGGGCGGACGAAGAAGTGCAGTTCGGGGGGAAGCGCCTCCCATGTGCCGCCGCTCCGTCTCAGCGATTGTCCGATCTGGACGAGTTGATCTCCGAGGGCGGGGAGCCAGGCGGGCTCGGTGAAGATGGCGAAGGCCAGCGGAGCGTCCGCATGGGCGCGATCCAGCGGCAGGGCGAGCTTGCGGGCGACGATGCGGGCGAGCAAGCAGGCGGGGTCGAACTCGCGCACGGGGAAATCTGTTTCGATCCGCACCCCCCGTTCGGCGAAGAGGAGGGGCCGGCGCTTGGAGGCGGCGAGCGTTCGCAGAGTTTCCGCGGGCTCGGGAAGGAGAGTTCCGGTCTGGGCGTGCAGCAGGGCGCGGAACTCCGGGGAGAGGGCAACGACGGGGACGGCATCGCCGCTTTCGGGAGCATCGGTGTTTTTCTCGCCGTCGCTCGCGGCGGATGGTCGCGGCAGGGGCAGCCAGGGCTGGCGCAGGGAACGGCGGTTCAGACCCATGGCGAGAAGCAGCGCGACGGCGGAGATGCCGGAGAGGACGGTGAGCCCATGAGTGTAGGCTCCGGCGGGTTTGCCGAAGAGCCGGTAATCCTTGCGGACGACCTTCGTGCCGTGGGCGAGCAGGGCGTCGTTCTGGAGCGCTTTGAGGTCGGCGCCGTCGGGCGCGACTTCGGCGTAGTCGATGAGATAGGTTTCCCGGACGTCCTTTTCCGAAAGGATGCCGGCGCGGGCGAGCAGGCCGACATTCCGCTTCATTTCCTCCGGGTCGAAGGGGCGCTCGAACTGGTTGGCGAAGCTTTCCTCGAAGGCGGCGCGGTCTTCGAGGAAGAGTTTGCGGTAGCGTTTGAAGAAATTGAGCGTGGCGCGCTCGGCCTTGGCGGTTTCGAGTTGGGAGAAGACGGGCAGACCGGTCCATGCGTCGATGCCGCCCTCGTACGCCCAGCGCGAAGGGATGGGCGCGGCGAACCAGGGGGCGCCGGTTTTTTCTTCTTCGCGGTCCTTTTTCGGCCAATGGAGGTGTTTGAGGTCGGCGAAGGCGAAGGGCTCTGCGCCAGCAAGGACGATCTGTGGGATGAGCAGCAGGGGGACGGCGGCCATCGCGCGGGTCTCCGTCATGCGCGGCATCGCGGAGACGAGCAGGCCGAGCGCGGCGGCGGCGAAACCCGCGACACCGAGCAACAGCCAGAACGCGCCGAAGCCCTCGGGGATTTGCAGGATGCGATAGCCGGTGAAGGCGATGATCCCGGCCTGGATGAAGGCGAGCAGCAAAAGAAAGGGCAGTTTGGAGAGGACATAGCCGCCGCCGCCGATTTCGAGCATCTTTTCGCGGAGCTGCTTGCCGCGGTCCTTGACGAGTTCGCCGACGGCGGCGGAGGCGGCGAGGAATTGAGAAAGGATCACCGCGAGGAAGGCATAACTCGGGATGATGGTGTTGGAGGCGTAGCGGTAATCCTCACCCTGGCGGCAGACGATGGCGATGAGCGAGCCGAGCAGGGCGGTGAGCGCGAGGGAACTGAGGAACGGGCGGCCTTCCTTGAGCTTGCGGGCGATTTCGCGGCGGGTGACGCAAGCGAGTTGATGGAGCGGTGAGGCAGGAACGAAACGCAGAGGCGCGGAGGCCGCGGAGAGGGACGCGGAGTTTTTTGAGGATAGGGCGTTCGCTTTTTCGCTCAAAACGAGCGGGGCCTCCAATTCCGGGCGCTTCGAGGCATAGAGCGCCCCCCAGTGGTCCGGTTCGTACAGACGTGTCTCGGCCACTTCGCCGGGACGGCGGGCGGAGCGCATGATGGTGCCGAGGATCGTTTCGGGACCGGCGGCTTCGCCGGCGAAAAAGGCGGGCGCTTCCGCGGCATAGCCGTTGTAGGCGGGCACGCCGCCGCGGTCGAGGACGACGAGCTTGTCGAAGCAGGCGAAGATTTCCGCCGAGGGTTGATGAATGGTGGCGATGACCAGGGTGCCCCGCGCGGAGAGGCCGCGCAGCAGGCCGACGACCGAGGCGGCATCGGGACCGGAAAGGCCGGAGGTGGGTTCGTCGAGGATGAGCAGGAGCGGGTTGCCCATCAGTTCCAGACCGATGCTGAGACGCCTCCGCTGGCCGCCGCTGAGAGTTTTGTCGAGGTCCGAGCCGGCGCGCAGGCGGCGCTTTTCGTCGAGGCCGATGAGTTGCAGGACTTCGTCGAGGCGCCGCTGGATAGCCGCTTCGTCCATCCGCCCGCGCAGGCGTCCGGCATGGCGCAGGTTTTCCTCCACACTGAGGGTCTCGAAGAGGACATCGTGCTGAGGCACGACCGCGACGCTGCCGCGGAAATCACCCGCATCCACCGTGCCGCCGCTGGCCGGAGCGCCGGCGATGATGTCGAGCAGGGTGGATTTGCCCGATCCGCTGGGGCCCATGATCGCGACGAAATCACCCGATTGGAGCCGCAGCTCGATCTCGCGCAGGCCGATCGCTCCGTCGGGAAAGCGCTTGGTGACGCCCTTTAACTCCAGCAGGCCGCCGCCCGCGCCGATGCGGCGGATCAGATCGAAGGCGCGCCCCCGGAAGCGGCCGATGCGGACAAGATCGGAGGGAAAAAGCGGCAGGCTTTCGGAGACGGGGCGATCGTTCACGACCACCGCGCGCCCGGGCAGTGGGACAATGCTGAAGCCCTGGTCGAAGCGCAGCAGCGCGAGGTGATCCGGCTCGCAGTCCGCGGAGAGGAGGAGATCGCCGCCGGACGTTTCGGCGATGGAGCGGACGATGGGCATTTCGTCCATCCACGCGGCGGCAAGATCAAGAGAGTCGTGGTCGATGCGGTGGCCGCCGAGCTGGATGACATCGCGGTCACCGAGAATGCGGGCTTCCCGCGCGGGCCAGGGTTCGCCTTCCTTGAATACGGGGGTCCCGTGCGGGCAGAAGTGGCAGAGCAGCCATTCGCGGCCGATGCGGACGGCGCGCAGCGACAGTTCCGGCGAAGCGAGGCGGTAGGGGTGGAGATTCGAAGGGAAAGCTCCGAGGAAAAGATCTTCCGAAATGACGGGATCGACCAGCGGACGGGCTTCCAGCAGAGACTCCGCCAATTCCGTGGCGTCCGCGCCGGAGCCGACGGCCTCCAGAAGTTGCCGGATCGCGGCTTGGGGGAGAGGGCGTTCCATTTCGGAAAAAGGGGCGTCCAGCCGGGTGGACGCCCCTCAGGGTGGGTTTTGTGAGATCGGCGGAACTCAGCGGTAGGCGTACTGCACCACATAGTGCGCGGCATTGCCGCTGCGGGGGCGGACGCGGTGCATGGTCACCTTAATGTAGACGGTCCCGGTCCAGTTCGCGGTGAGGTCGGCCACGGCAAGCGGCGAGGTGCTGCTGTCACGGGCGACAAGCTGGCCGCGCTCGTTGTAGACGGCGAGATCCACATCGAAGGCGTCTTCGCAGCCGCCGGCGACGATCTTGTACTGGCAGCCGGCATAAAAGGTGGTGCGGATGGTGGTGGACTGGCCCTCTTTGAGCAGTCCGCTGGTGAAGTAGCTCCGCAGGTGCCAGTCGCTGGACAGGGCGTCGAAGATGCGGGCGGCCTGGATGCGCGCGCCGAGCACGGAGGCCTGGGCGGGCGAGATGGTCAGCAGGGAAACCGCCAGCAACAGGCAGGAGGAGGAGACGAACTTGCGGAACCTGGAGGAAAGGAAGGATTTCATCGTCTGGAGAAGGTTGGGGGTTACTTGGCGATTTCGTTCAGGGCTTTGACCTGCTCCTGGGTGAGCGTGTCTTCCTCGCCTTCCGGCAGGGCGGCGGGAAGCTTGGCGAGAGCGGCGGAGAGTTTCTTGACGCTTTCGTTTTCCTTCGCGCTGTCGGAGATGCCGTCGAGCTTTGCGATCAGGTGCTTGGCGAGGTCGCGCTGGCGCAGGGCCTTGGTGGCATCGGCGGAGTAGTCGGCGATCAGTGCCTCGGTGTAGAGGTGCAGGCCGCGCAGCCAGCCGCTGGCGAGGGTGATCGCCTCGGCATCATCGTCGCCGATCTTGCGCATGGCGTCGATGGTGTCGAGGTGCAGGCGGTCGAGCAGGGGCAGGATTTTGTCCCATTCGCCGTCGTTGGCCGTTTTCACGAGCGCGGCGCCGGAATCGAGCAGCGGTTGCTCGGCGCCGAGCTTGCGGGCGGCTTCGAGCACGGACTTGCTGCGGTTTTCGAAAAGTGAGGCGTCCTGCGATTCGATGGCGAGGAAGCAATCGGCGACCGCGGCGCCGAGAAGGATGGCGGAGGAAGCCTCGTCATCGGTCGATCCGGCGGGAGCGCCGGCGGCTTCGGCCACCGACTTCCAGGTTTCCGGCTTGGCGGCTTTTAGGGAAGCGAGGATTTCGCCGGGCACGGGCAGGAAGTAGTCGCTGTCCTGCACGGTGGACAGATCGAGCGGCGAATCGTCTTTCGGGGCTTCTTCTTCGGCCAGGGCGTTGAACGCGCCGCAACCGAACGAGGTGATGACGAGGAAATGTAGGAATTTCATGGGGTTGAGTCGACGATGGAAAAGGACAGGGAGCGCCGCGTGAGGTCAAGGCCATTCGTGATTGGAATCGGACGGGAGTTTTTCCATGGATCGGGAGCGCCGGCGCCACGCGGAATTCCTTGCCAGTCCGGGCGCTTTCCCCCACCCCTTCGGCCAGCAATTCCATGAACAAGGTCCTTCTCATCGGAGCCGGCGGCGTCGGCAGCGTCGTCGCCCACAAATGCGCGATGGTTCCCGAAGTTTTCGGCGAAATCACTCTGGCTTCCCGCACCAAATCGAAGTGCGACGCCATCGCCGCCGAAGTGAAAAAGCGCACCGGCCGCGACATCGCCACCGCACAGGTCGATGCCGACGATCCCGTGCAGACCGCCGAGCTGATCCGCGGGACCGGCGCGCAACTCGTCATCAACGTGGCCCTGCCCTATCAGGACCTCGCCATCATGGACGCCTGCCTCGAAGCCGGCGTGGACTACCTCGACACCGCGAACTACGAACCGAAGGACGTCGCGAAATTCGAGTACTCCTGGCAGTGGGCCTACGACGAAAAATTCCGGAATGCCGGCCTCTCCGCCCTGCTCGGCTCCGGCTTCGACCCCGGCGTAACCAATGTTTTCACCGCCTGGGCGCTCAAGCATCACTTCGACGAAATCCACACCCTCGACATCATCGACGTCAACGGCGGCAACCACGGCAAGGCTTTCGCCACCAACTTCAACCCCGAGATCAACATCCGCGAAGTCACCGCCGAGTGCCGCCACTGGGAGGACGGCGCCTTCATCGAAACCCCGCCGATGTCGGAACACCAGCCCTTCACCTGCCCCGAAGGCGTCGGCACCTACGAGATTTATCGTATGTACCACGAGGAGCTGGAGTCCCTCGTGAAACACATCCCGACCCTCCGGCGCGCGCAGTTCTGGATGAGCTTCTCGCCGAACTACCTGAAACATCTCGAAGTGCTCCAGAACGTCGGCATGACCCGCATCGATCCCGTCCTCTACAACGGCGTGGAAATCGTCCCCCTCCAGTTCCTGAAAGCCGTCCTGCCGAACCCCGGCGACCTTGGCCAGACCACCAAAGGAAAGACCTGCATCGGCAACATCATCACCGGCGTAAAGGACGGCCGGGCAAAGGCTATCTATATCTACAACATCTGCGATCACGAAGCCTGTTTCGCCGAGGTCGGCAGCCAGGCGATCTCCTACACCACCGGCGTTCCCGCCATGATCGGCGCCAAGCAGATGCTCGCCGGCGACTGGAAAAAACCGGGTGTCTGGAACATGGAACAACACGACCCCGACTCCTTCATGGCCGACCTGAACGAACACGGTCTGCCGTGGCAGGTCATCGAACTGACGCCGGAGCAGGCGGCGGCGTTTCAGGTGGCGTAAGCGGTCATTCGCAATCCGCCTTCGACCATGCATCCTACCAGGGTGCGTCATCGCGGAGCGTTTCTTGCCGGCGGCTGCAAGACCAAGGCCGGAATAGCAGTTTCTTCCGGCGAGCGCCCGGCGACTCCATCCTTGGCGCGAGCGGAAATCCCATTCAAAACACCCGAGCATGAGATGTGCGCCCTTTTCCTTCCTCGCCGCGACTTTCCTCGCCGCCCCGACGATCGCCGCGCCCGTGTTCGAGTTCCGGGACGGCGACCGGGTGGCCTTGCTGGGCGATGCCTTCATCGAGCGCGAGCAGTACGAAGGCTGGATCGAAATCGCGGCGACGACACAGTTTCCCGACCGGGCGGTGACCTTCCGCAATCTCGGCTGGAGCGCCGACACCCCGGGGGGCGATTCGCGCAACGGATTGAGTCTCCTGCAAGCGGGACTGGAGCCGCCTGAGGAAGGCTGGCGGCAGCTGCTGAATCAGCTTTCGGTCTACAAGCCGAACGTGATCGTCCTCGGCTACGGCATGGCAGCCTCGCTGCCGGGCGGAATGACGCCGGAACAGTTCCGGGAGGATTTCGTCCGGCTGCTCGATGCGGCGCCGGAGGCGGCGGGCGGCGAGGTCCGTTTCCTGATCGTAGGGCCGCCGCCGCGTTTCTGGCGTCCGGGTGAGGATGAGAAAGCCCTGCAAGCCCACCGCGACAGTGTGACGGAAATCGACGCGGTACTGCGGGAGACCGCCGGAGCGAGAAAGCTGCCCTTTGTTTCCCTCCAGGGACTCAATCGCAGGCCGGAATTCACGCAAAACGGCATCCACCTCACCGGCGAAGGCTACCAGGCGGTGGCGAGGGAGATCGAGAAGGCGCTCGGATGGAAGGCCGGCGCCTGGGACGAAGGAGACGCCGCGGCGGCATTGAGACGGCACATCCTCAAGAAGAACGAATGGTTCTTCCACCGCTCGCGCCCGGCGAATATGGCTTACATCTTCGGCTTCCGGCACAAGGAACAGGGAAACAACGCGGGCGAAATCGCGGAATTCGACAAGCTCGTGGCGGAGGGGGATGCGACGATCGCAAAGATGCGGGATCTTTCCCAAAACGTCGTGATCCCGGACGCCCCGGTGCATACCGAGTCGAAGTTCGCGGCGAAGACTCCGCAACCTCACCCGGAATTCACCGTGGAAGACGGCTATGAGGTGACCCTGTGGGCGGAAAACCCGCTGTTGCACAAGCCGACGCAGATGAACTTCGACTCCGCCGGCCGCCTGTGGGTCGCGAGTTCGGAAACCTACCCGCAGGTCGAAGTCGGGCAGACACCGGACGACAAGATCATCGTACTGGAGGACACCGACGGCGACGGCAAGGCGGACAAGTCCTCCGTCTTCGCCCGCGGCCTGCTGATGCCCACGGCAGTCCTGCCCGGCGACGGCGGGGTGTACGTCGGCCAGAGCACCGACCTGCTGCATTTCAGGGATACCGACGGCGACGGCAGGGGAGACACGATGACCCGCGTGCTGAGCGGCTTCGGCACCGAGGACACGCACCACAATCTCCACACCCTGCGCCGCGGGCCGGACGGACGCCTGTGGATGAACCAGAGCATCTACACCCGCACCGACACGGAAACGCCCGGCGGTATCGTGAGGTTGAAGAGCGGCGGCATCATGCGCTTCGACCCGCGGGACTCTTCGCTGTCCACCGTGTTCTACGGCTGGTGCAATGCGTGGGGGCATCAGTTCGACCGCTACGGCCAGTCCTTCGTGACCGACGGCGCTGGCAGCCACGGGATCAACTGGGCCATGCCCGGCGCGATGTATTTCACCTATGCCGGGGCGGAACGGACTCTGGCCAGCGTGAGCCCGGGGAGTTACCCAAAATTTTCCGGTCTGGAGATCATCGAGTCGCCGCATTTTCCGGAGGATTGGCAGGGGTCGATGATGACCTGCGATTTCCGCGCGCACCGCGTGGTCCGCTTCGGAATCGCCGATGAAGGCGCCGGCTACGTGACGCAGGAGCTGGGCGATCTGCTGCGCAGCGAAAGCGTGAGCTTCCGCCCCATCGACGTGAAGATCGGCCCGGACGGGGCGCTCTACATCGCGGATTGGGCGAACCCGATCATCAATCACGGCGAGGTGGATTTCCGCGATCCGCGCCGCGACCGCGAGCACGGCCGCATCTGGCGGGTGACGAGGAAGGGGGCCCCGCTCGCGCCGGTGAAGGACTTCACGAAGCTGGCCGGAAAAGATCTGTTGGATCATCTCGCCAGCGAATCCCGTTACGACCGCGAGCAGGCCACGGCGGTGCTGCTGGAAAAACGCTCGGAGACATTGGAAGCGGAAATCCGGCGCTGGAAGTCCTCCGCCAACGACGAGCGCACCCTGCTCGCCGCGCTGTGGCTATGCCAGGGGCGGAACGACCGGGATTTCGACCTGCTCGGCAAGGCCCTCGGCAGCGGCAGGGGCGAAGTGCGGGCCGCCGCGGTCCGCGTGCTCGGCGATTGGCTGTCCGCGCTCGGCGAGGAGAAAGCGCTGGAGATTTTGAAAGGAGCCATTGCCGATGCCCACCCGCGGGTGCGCGTCGAAGCGATCCGCGTGCTGGCGAAATTCCCCGGCTGGCAGGCGATGGACATCGCTCTCGGCTCTCTGGCTCACCCGGTGGACCGATTCATCGACTATGCCCTGTGGCTGAGCGTGCGCGAACACGGCGAAGAGTGGCTGGCGGCGCTGTTGGACCGGAAAATCGATGCCGCCGGGCGGGAAGCGGCATTGCAATTCACGCTGACGAACCTGCCTCCGGCGAAGGCCGGCGAGGCGATTTCCCGCCTGCTGCCAAGGCCCCTGCCAAAGGACGGCTCCGGCCCTTGGCTGGACCTCGCTTTGAGAACGGGCGATGCGGGAGTGATCGCCCTCGTCTACGAGCAGGCGGTGTCCGGCGGTTTCGATGAAGGAGCCGCGGCGACAGCCTTGCAGGGAATCTCGAGAGCGCTCGGCCAGCGGCAGATCCGGCCGCAGGTCGATTTCGCAAAGCTGGCGCCGCTGATTTCCGGAGGCACGGAACCGTTGCGCCTGGCGGCCATCGGACTCGCGGGCGCCGCTGACGCGCCGGAAACCCTCGCGCAGCTGACCGGAGTCGCGGGCGACGAAGCGACGCCTACCGAACTCCGGCTCGCAGCGGTGGAAGCGATGGCGAATTTCCCGGCAAAAGAAGCGCGGGAAACCCTGGTGACACTGGCCGGAGAAAAATCCCCCGTCGCGATCCGCCAAGCCGCCGCGTTGGCACTCGCCCGCCATCACCGGGGCGATGCCGTGCCGCTCATCGCGGACCTGGCCGCCGGGCTCGACAACCCGGAGCAGGCCCGCCCGTTCTGGCAAGCGGCGCTCTCCGCACAGGGCATGGCGGCGCAGCTGGCGGAAGAGTTCGGCAAACGAGAGATCTCTCCCGAAGCCGCCGCAGCCGCGCTGCGGCACATCCCCGATATCGCGGAGCACGATCCTCTGCTCAAGGCGCTTCGCGAGCGGGCCGGCGCCGCGATGGCGAAGGTCCACGACGAGGAATCGATCCGCAAACTTGCCGCCGAAGCCGCCGCCAAGGGAGACGCGGCGCGCGGCGAGATGATTTACCGCAGTCCGGCGCTCGCCTGCATCGCCTGCCACGCCATCGGTGGCGCGGGGAGCAAGGTGGGGCCGGACATGACCTCCATCGGCGCCAGCGCACCGATGGACTACCTCATCGAATCCGTCGTGCTGCCCGGCGCGAAGGTAAAGGAAGGTTATCACTCGGTCATCCTCGAAACCAACGACGGCAGGGCGATCATGGGTCAGCTCGTGCGGAGCGCGGACGGCGTTTCGGTCATCCGCGACGCCGCAGGGGCGGAAGTGGAAGTGGCCGACAGCACGATCGTGAAAAGAGCCGACGCCGGAAGTATGATGCCCGGCAACCTGATCGATTCGCTGACCGACCAGGAAGCATACGACCTGTTCAAATTCCTCTCGGAACTCGGCAAACCGGGCCCCTACGACGCGACCAAGAGCAAGGCCCCAAAAATCTGGGCGGCAATCGGCTTGAAAACGGAAAATCAGGGCCCCGCCTCGCGGGGAGAATCCTCGCTGGACTGGACGCCGGTGATCGCCACCGTGGACGGGCGGCTGCTGCCGGAAGACGCAAAGGCCGCGGCGGGCGGCTCCGGCGAGTTAATGATCGGCACCAGGCTCCAGCTCGCGGAGGCGGCGAAAATCCAACTGGAATTCCCGGACGGCTTCCGCCCGGTCATGATCTGGATCGACGGCGAACTCGCGCCGGGCGGCGCGGCGGACCTCCAGTCGGGCATCCATACCATCGTTCTCCGCGCTCCTCTGCCTGATGCCCCGATCCGGATGAGGTGCGAGTCCGGGACCTTCCTGCCGGAGTGGTGAGCTTCCGCCGCCGCGGCTTGGTGCGATCCTTGCTTCCGAATCCCTCACGACGAAATCCCCGGCGTCCGATTCTTCTGCTGGCGCTTCGGGCATTCATCTGGGATTTTAGCAAGGACGATGACCCCAGCGACGTTGAGCGACTGATACGATGGCCGACGAACCGACACCGCCGGTGGAAACTCTGCTGCCCGAGTCGCTGCGACGGCAGCTCGACGCCTTCCGCCGCGAACTCTGGCGCACGAAGATCGCCGAAGCGCTGCTGGCGGGTCTTTTCGGCCTGCTGGCCTCTTTCCTCCTCGTCTTCGCGCTCGACCGGCTGTGGCCCACGCCCGGAGCCCTGCGGCTGCTGATCCTGATCGCGGGCGTCTCGCTGCTCGGTGTCTTCGCCCCCTGGTGGCTGCACCGCTGGGTCTGGCGCCACCGCCGCGAAGGCCAGCTCGCCCGGCTGATTTCCCGGCGCTTTCCCGGTCTCGGCGACCGGCTGCTCGGCGTGGTGGAACTCCAGCAACAGGTCGAAACCGCCGACACCCTCTCGCCCCGCCTGCGTGCCGCCGCCATGGAAGCCGTGGCTGCGGAAGCGGAACGCCGGAAGCTAGATGCCGCCCTGCCCGTTTCGCGCCACCGCCGCTGGTCGCTCGCGGTCGCTGCGTTTTTCCTGCTTGCCGGCGCGGCGATCGTCCTGACGCCGAAGGCAGGGCTCAACTCGCTGAAGCGCTGGCTGCTGCCTCTTTCGGAAACGCCCCGCTACACCTTCACCCGGCTGCACGAGGTTCCGGCCAAAATCCACGTCCCTCAGGGCGAAGCCTTCCGGCTTTCCCTGCAACTCGCCGGCGACACCGAGCGGCGGCCGGACCAGGGCAGAGCCCGCTACGCGAAACAGGACCCGGTCTTCGCCACGCTCGCCGGCGACCTCTACGGCTTCGACTTTCCCGGCCAGCAGGACCCCGGCGTGGTGCAGGTGGAAATCGGCGACGCGCGGCACGCCATCGAGATCGTCCCCTCGCTGCGCCCCGCCGTGCGCAGGACTTTCGCCAGGCTGCAATACCCGGACTACCTCCAACTCCCGGACCGCGAGATCGACCTCGGCACCGGCGTGCTGCCCGCCGTGCACGGCAGCCGCATCCGCATCTCAATCGACACCACCCGTCCGCTCGTCTCCGCCGCCTACTCGACCACCGGCGACAAGGCGAAAACCGCGATGGAAGTCGAGGGCACCACCGCCACCACCCCCGCCATCGAAATCGGCGAGGAATCCATGACCATCCCGCTGGCATGGACCGACGCGCTGGGCCTCGACGGCGGAGCCGGCTTCCAGGTCCGCGTGGACGCCATCCCCGACGCGCCGCCCGCCGCCTACATCCAGGGGATGGAGCGCCAGCGGGTGCTGCTCCCCGAGGAAACCATCGACTTCGAAGCCCTGGCCGAAGACGATCACGGCATCCGCGAGCTCGGCCTGGAATGGCACGGAGAACCCTCCCCGGGGCAAAGCTCGCCCTCGCATGGCGAACTGAAGCTCGCCTCGGGAACCCCGGCCGCAACCCGCCTCGCCGAGCGCGCGGCCTTCTCCCCGGCGGCCTTCGGCGTCGGCCCGCAGAAGCTGATGCTCAGCGCCTATGTCGAGGACTACCTGCCCGGCCGCGGCCGCATCTACTCGCAGCCGGTCACGCTTTACATTCTGACCCGCGACGAACACGCCCAGATGCTCAAAAACCAGTTCGACCGCATCATCGGCGAACTCGAAGACATCGCGCGGCTCGAACGCAACCTCTTCGAAGAAAACCAGCGCCTGGAGCGCCTCGACGCCGACCGGCTGCAGGATGACGAAGCCCGCAAACGCCTCCACACCCAGCAGGATGCCGAGCGCCGCCAGGCCGAGCGGATGGAGGAACTCACCGAACGCATCGAAGAGCTTTTCAAGGACAGCACCCGCAACGGCACCATCGACAAGGAGACCCTGCGCAAAATCGCCGAAGCCATGCAGGCCATGCGCGAACTGTCCCAGGAAGACCTGCCCGGCGTGGAACAGAAACTCGGCGACGCCCGCGACCAGCGGAGCACGCCCGAAAAAGCCGCCGATGACATGAAGGACGCCGTCGAGCGCCAGCGCGAGGCTCTCGAAAAAATGCAGGAAGCCATCGAAAACGCCAACGACGCCAACGACCGCTTCGAAGCGGGCACCTTCGTCAACCGCCTCAAGCGCGCCGCCTCCGAGCAGGAAGCCATCGCCTCCGCCCTGATCGAAAGCTACTCCCGCACCCTCGGCATGCGGCTCGACGACCTCGACCCTTCCGACGCCGGCAGGCTCAACGACAACATCCGCCAGCAGTCCAACACCGCCTCCGATGTCCGCTGGATTCAGGAAGATCTCGGCCACTTCCTCGCCCGCACCGACAAGCCTGCCTACCGCGAAATCCTCGGTGCGATGACGGACTCGCGCATCGATCTCGGCTTGGAGGACATCCGCACCCGTCTCGGCTCCAACCACGCCTTCACCGCCACGGAGGGCGCAAAAATGTGGGCTGCGAAACTCTCGGAATGGGCGAAGATCCTGGAAGGCGGCCAGGACGCCGGCGGCGGAAACGGCAGCGGCGGCGGCTCCCCCCCCGACCAGGATGAAGATTTCGAATTCATGCTCCGCGTCATGAGGATGATCCAGCAGGAACAGGATATCCGGGCCCGCACCCGCGCCCTGGAAACCCTGCGCCGTTCCTACGACCCCGAATACGAAGAAAAACCGTGAAAGCGATCCCCACCCTGCTGCTTCTCTCCCTGCCTCTTTTCGCCGACGACACCGGCAACAAGGATCTCGCGGAAAAAATTGCCCGCCACCAGGGAGGCTCGCTTCAGCTTGCCGAGGAGCAGGACGAACTCGCTGCGGACGTGCAGCAACTCGCCATCGAACAGACCCACCCGAAACTGATCGAACTTCTCGCCGCCGTCGAGGAAGCCATGGACGAAGCCTCCGCCCGTCTCGCCGATCTCGACACCGGCGGCGAGACCATTGCCGCCGAAACCGACGTCATCGAGAAAATCTTCGCCGCTGCCGAGGAAAAACAGAAGCAGAGCGGCGAAGGCAGCCCGAGCGGCGCCATGCTCGACATGATGCAGCGGATGATGGGCCGCGAACCCGGCAACCAGCCCGGCCAGCAGCAGGGCGAAGGAACCGGCGACCAGGGCGGCGAAGGCCAGACCGGCGACTCCGACAGCGCCAATACCGCGGACTCCGGCGCCACCGGTGGCAAAGTCGAGCCCCGCCGCGTCCCGAAAGCCTCCGGTGCCTCCGGCCAGGGCCTCCCCCGCGAATTCCAGGACGCCCTCGACGCCTACAACCGCGCCGCCGGCAAGCTCGCCAAATGAAAATTGGGAAAATGATAACGAAACGCGGAGGCGCAGAGGTCGCGGAGAGATCGCAGAGCTTGCGGAGGAAATCCCTTTTTCCTTTCTCCGCGTTCTCCCTCCGCAACCTCGGCGCCTCCGCGTTTCGTTATCATCTCATCCTCCTCTTCGCCCTGCCCCTGGCGGCCCAAAACCTCCCCCGGCGGCTCGACGATCCGATCCCGGCGCAGGTCGAGACCATGTACGAGCGCGGCCTCGCCTACCTCGCCAAGACCCAGAACGACCGCGGCTGCTGGGACGACAGCATGGGTGGCGAGCCCGGCGTGGTCGGGCTCTGCGTCGTCGCCTTCCTTGCCCACGGCGAGGACCCGAACCGCGGGACCTACGCCAACAACATCCGCAAGGGCCTCGACTACCTCCTCGCCCAGCAGAACAGCGGCAACGGCTACATCGGCAACAGCATGTACAACCATGGCTTCGCCGCTCTCGCTCTCGCCGAGGCCTACGGCATGGTGGACCACCCGAAGCTCGCCCCGGCGCTGGAAAAATGCGTCGAATTGATCCTCAGCGCCCAGAAACGCAACCGCTCCGGAGCCTGGCGCTACACGCCGGACAGCTCCGACGCCGACACCACCGTCACCGGCTGCCAGCTCGTCGCCCTCTTCGCCGCGCGCAACGCGGGCCTCGCCGTGCCGGACGAAGCGATCAAAAAAGGACTCGCCTATATGTCCCGCTGCCGCGGAGACGACGGAGCCTACGGCTACACCTCCGCCGGCGGCGGCAAGCCGACCCTCACCGCCATCGGTGTGCTTTGCCTCGCGCTCGCCAAGGAAAAAGACGGCAAGGGTTTCCAAACCTCCCTCGAATACCTGAAAAAGCAGCTCAACTACCGCGACCGCCACTACCCCTATTACTTCGAATACTACATGTCCCAGGGCCTCTTCCATGCCGACGAAGAAACCTGGAACGAGTGGAACGCCCGCAATATCCGCTACCTCTCCACCATCCAGTCGCGCGACGGCTCCTGGCCGGGCAACAAGGGCGAATCCTTCAACACCGCCGGTTCGCTGCTCTCCCTCGCCCTGAACTTCCGCTTCCTGCCGATCTACGAAAAATGAGACCCCGCCACGCCATCGCCGCCTTCGCAATCCTCCTCCCGCTCCATGCGGAGGACCCCGACCTGCTGCGCTTCACCAATGGCGACCAGCTTCAGGGGGATTTCGGCGGCATCGGCGGCAGCGGGCGCATCGTCTGGAGCCGCCCGGATGTCAGCCAGCCGATGGAGTTCCAGCGCGAAAAAATCCGCCAGATCGTGCTCAAAGGCGGCCATCCACTGCCCCTCGACACCGACTCCAGCCATGTCTCGCTGGTCAACGGAGACCGCATCCCCGGGCGCATCCTCTCCGCCGACGCTGCCACCGTCTCGCTCGAAACCAGCGTCGGCGGCACCCTCAACCTGCCGCGCGATACCGTGGCGACTTTTTCCCCAAATCCCTTCGGCGGCCGCCTCCTCTACGCCGGCCCCTTCGACGACCGCCGCTGGAGCGTGGTGAGCCTCGCCCCCGAACCGGAGGAGCCCGCGCCCGAAAACGCCGGTGTGGAAAAAGCCAAGCCGGTCTGGAACCACTCCGGAGCCGCCTGGTACTACCGCCAGGGCTCCGACGCCCTGGTGCTCGACGCGGACATGCCCGACCGCGCCCTGATCCGCTTCAAGATGTCCTGGCGCAGCAGCCCGAACGTCGCCCTCGCCTTTCACGCCGACCTCGCCAAAGCCGGGGCGAAAGACAAGGAAGCCGATGAACGCGAAGCCGCCCGCCGGCAATTCTTCGGCGGCCCTCAAACCTTCGCCCGCTACTTCGGCAACTGCTACGTTGCCACCTTCCAGCCGAGCTACAATAACCTCTACCGCTGCACCCTCGACGAAGACGGCCAGCCCCGCTCCGAACGCATCCGCTCCGGCAACACGCCGATGCGCATGAATTCCACCGGCGAAGCCGTCTTCGAAGTGCGCTGCGACCGCAAATCCGGCCTCGTCGCCCTCTACATCGACGGCGAACTGGCCGTCCAGTGGTCTACCATCGACGACGGCAACGAAGACGGCGCCGTCTACAGCGCCCCGGGCGGCGCCCTCGGTTTCCAGGTCATGGGGGGCTCCACCCCCGTCCGCATCTCCGACCTCATCGTCGCCGAATGGAACGGCATGACCGACTCCGCCCGCAGCATGGACAGCGAGGAGCACGACATCGTGCTGCTCGGCAATGGCACCGACCGCTTCTCCGGCCGCGTCACCGCGATCCAAGACGGCCATCTGGAACTCGATGGCAAGTATGCCGGTCTGAAAATCCCCCTCGACGAAGTGGCCGAAGTCCACTTCGCCCGCGCCTCCCGCCGCAAACCGGAAGAACCGCCCGCCACGGAAGTCGCCGTGCACTTCCAGCCCGTGGGCCGTATCAGCGGCCTCCCCGTATCGGCCACCGCCGGGCGGCTGAAACTGGACTCCCCGCTCGCCGGTTCCCTCGATCTCGACCTCTCGCCGGCCGTCCTGATCGAATTCCAATCCGCCGCCGGCCTCCTCGACGTTTGGGACGATGACTTCTGACCCATCCACCCTGCCTCTCCCTCCAGCGCCTCCACCGGGCTTGCCCCTGTGGCGCGGCGGTTTCGTCTCCGCCCTCTTCACCGCCTTCACTCTCGCCGCCTCCGCCAACGACGAAGTCGTCTTCGACGATGACTCCGGCCTGCGCGGCACGATCGAATCGCTGGAAGAAGACGGCCGCCTGCTGCTCTCCAGCCCCCTCGCCCACGAACCGCTCGAATTGCGCGCCGAACGCGTTCGGCGCGTCATCTTCTCCACCCCATCGCAACCGCCCGCCGACAGCCATGACTCCCTCGTCGTGCTCGCCAATGGCGATCTCTTCGGCTGCGACCTCACCGGGATCGACGCGGATGCCGTCCGCGCCCGCACCGGCTTCGCCGGCGAACTCGCCATCCCGCGCGATGCCATCTACACCGTCCAACTCGGCGTCAGGCCGCGCAAACTGCTCTACCGCGGCCCCGAAGATATCGCCGGCTGGGACATGAAAGGCGGCTGGCGGCTGGAACACGACCGCTTCATCGCCGAATCCAGTGGCACTCTGGCCCGGAATTTCAACATCCCGGACAGCTTCTCGCTGCGCTTCCGCGTCCGCTGGCGCTCCTCGCCGAACCTCGAAATCCATTTCGCCGACGAAAACCTCAAACCCACCGCCGGCGCCAAGACCAACCGCTACGTGCTGCGCTTCAACCCCGGCGGCTTCGAACTCAAGCGCGAGCAGGACGACGTCGCCCGCCGCGACCCGCCCATGGTTCAGATTCCTCGCGAACCGTCCTCCTTTTCCGACTCCGCCGTCGAAATCGACCTGCGCGTGGACCGCAAGCTAAACCAGGTCCACCTCTATCTGAATGGCGAGCACGAGGGGCGCTTCCCCGACCCGTTCAAGAGTTCCCCTGCCGGAGGCGGCCTCCTTTTCCGCAGCGGCCACGGCGGCGACGACAACCTGGTCATCGACCGGATCGAACTCCGCGAATGGGACGCCTCCGCCGACCGCCATCGCAGCGAAGAGCGCGGCGACAGCTCGCAGGACGCCATCATCCTCCGCGACGGCCAGCGCGGCCCCGCCCGCATCGTCACGCTCCACCCGGGGGAAGACGGCGGCAATATCGAATTCAAAAGCCCCCACCTGCCGAAAAACGACCGCCTGCCCGCCGCCGACATCTCGACCCTCTTCTTCGCCCACCATGGCAAGGCTCCCGCCGGCAAAACTCCCCTGAGACTCGTGCTCCATGGCCGCGGGTCCCTCGGTCTCACCGCCTGCACCTTCACCGGCGACCTCCTGCACGCCCGGCACCCCCTCCTGGGCGATCTCACCATCCGCCGCGACGCCATCGCCCGCTTGGAGCGCTCACGCCCCGAAACGGGGGAGGAAGGAAAGGAGGACGAGCGATGATTATCCGAAAGGCAGGAGGCCAGGGGCCGGGAGTTGGGGGGCAAGGAATTTTCCATCTGCCATCCCCTATCTTCCTCCTTGTCCTCGCCTCCATCTCCGCCGCCGATCCCACCTCCGACGCCGAAGTCCTCTGCGCCGACGGCAGCCGCATCAAAGGTTCGCTGCGCGGCATCGGCGGCGACCGGATCGAATTCTCCTCGCCGAACCTTTTCAAACCCGCTCCGCTGCGCCTCGACCAGGTGGTCGAAATCCATCTCCCCGGCCGGCACGAGGACCCGGAAGGCGACCACATCGCCTCCATCACCCTCAGCAACGGCGACCAGTTGAAAGGCGCCCTCACCCATGTGGACGAAGAAAAAATCGGCCTTCACACCTGGTACGCCGGCGACCTCCTCTTCCGTCGCAGCATGGTCGACTCACTGGAAATCCAGGACCGCCCGCAGCGCGTCTACTCCGGCCCCCGCAACCTGGACGAATGGACTCTCTCCACTCCCGGCTGTTGGACCTTCGAGTCCGGCGCCCTGCGCTCCCACGCCCCCGGCAGCGCCGCCCGCGAATTCGACCTGCCGGTGCGCACCCGCTTCGCCTTCGACTTCGCCTGGCGCTCCAACCCGCGCTTCCGCTTCCTCTTCTTCACCGACGACACGGAAAGCAGCCAGCCCGACAACTGCTACGTCCTCTTCTGCCAGAACCGCTACGTCCACCTCCGCAAACACTGGCGCAGGGGCGGGGACGACGGCTCCATCAACATCGGCAACGCCGCCAACGTCCCCGAGTTCGTCAATAAAGAGAAAGCCCGCCTCGAACTCCTGGTGGACCGCCGCAGCGGTGCAATCCGTTTCATCGTCAACGGCCGCGTCGCCGCCGACTGGACCGACCCCGATCCCCCCGGCGGCGCCGTGGGCGGGGGCGTCCACTTCGTTTCCGAAGACAGCTCTCCGTTCCGCGTCTCGCGCATCGAAATCACCTCCTGGGATGGCCAGATCGAACCCGTCGCTCCGACCGATGAGGAAGACATCCTTTGGGAGAACGACGGCGAAAGCCCTCCCGTCGAGGACCCCGCCGCCCTGACCCGCATCCGCCTCCGCAACAACGACCTCGTCGCCGGCAGAATGCTCGGTATCGAAGACGGCCTGGTCACGCTCGAAACCACCTTCGGCGAAGTCCGCCTGCCCGTCTCCCGCCTGCGCACCTTTTCCCTCCACACCAAGGAAGAACGGGAGGACTACATGCTCGGCCGCTACGAAATCCCCCGGCTCTATCAAGGCGACATCCGCGCCTGGTTCGCCGACGGCAGCCGCGTCACCTTCCGCCTGGAAAACTCCGCCGGCGGCAAACTCACCGGCTACGCCCAGCCCTTCGGCGAGGCTTCCTTCGACAGCTCCGCCTTCAGCCGCATCGAATTCAACCTCTACCCCTCCGAGCGTTTCGAACACCTCCGCACCAGCGGCTCCTGGTAAGAACCTGCCTCCGGAAGCGGCGCTCCGCGGGTCGGGAAAAACATCCTGCGTTTTCCCTTTCTGTCATATCCCGTCCGGCCCGAGCACGCATGGGCGCAACCCGCCCCGCTTTTCCACCTCCCGCAGCGCCTCCATCAAGCGCACATGGTACGCCTCGCGCGGAATCTCCTCCGCCCCGAAGCGCGCCAGATGCGGCGTGATCCACTGCGTGTCCAGTAGCTCGAAGCCTTTCCGCCGCAATTCCTCCACCAGATGCACCAGCGCGATCTTCGAAGCGTCGTTCTTGCGCGAAAACATGCTCTCGCCAAAGAACGCCCTGCCCATCGCCACGCCATAAAGCCCTCCCTGCAACCCCTCCCCGTCGTGGCACTCCACCGAATGCGCATAGCCGAGCTCGTGGAGCAGGCAGTAACTTTCCAGAATCGTCTCGTCGATCCACGTCTTCTCCCGCTCCGCGCAGCCCAGCATCGTACCGCGGAAATCCGCATTCCATCTCACCTCGAAGGGCCGCTTCCGCATCGCCCTCCGCAACCCGTGCGGCACGTGAAATCTCCCGTCCAGCGGAATCACCCCCCGGTGCAGCGGCGAAAACCAGACGATCTCGCCGCCATCCGCCATCGGGAAAACCCCCTGCGCATAGGCGCCAAGCAGCACCTGCGGTGCGATGACCTTTCCTTTTGCGAATCCGGACACGGGCGTGCCGCTATCATGCCCTCTTTTTCACCGCAGCTCAATGCCGTTTCCTCGGCAATGCGTTCTTCACCCTGCGATCAGCGATGGCGGGACATGAAAGAGCAGCCGGGCGTGCCAGGCGGGCGGATGCACGAGCAGACAGGTCATGCTGCCCTTCTTCACCTCCACGGAGCTGCCGGAACACCCGAGCAGCCATTCGATGAAGGAGGAAAGATCGGGCTCGTGCCCGACGATCGCCACCCGTTCGAAATCCGAAAACGCGGCCAGTTCCCGGATTGCCGTCTCGGGGTCCATGCCACAGGAGAGCCAGCCTTGGACAACGGGGCCGGGAATCTCCGCGGCTTCGCAAAGCGCTTCGGCGGTTTCACGGGCGCGCAAGAGCGGACTGGCAAGAACGAGATCGGGCTGGCGGCGGAGCTTCTTCAACAGCTCTCCGATGCGGCGGGCCTGCTCGCGCCCTTTCGGCACCAACGCCCGTTCTCCGTCACCGCGGGGATGTCCGTGCGGCTCGGCCTTGCCGTGGCGGATGACGAGGAGTTCCATGGGGAAAAGAAAAATGAAAAGTGACGAATGAACAATGGGAGATCCGCTTCAGAATCGGCCTATTTTCCAATCTTCATTTCCCGCTTTCATTGCCTTCACATCGTCATCCCGCCGTCCACCGCGAGCACCTGCCCGGTGATGTAGCGGGCTTCCCTCCCGGCGAGGAAAAGCACGGCGGCGGCGATATCCCCGACGTTGCCGAAGCTCGCGAGCGGAATCTTCCCGAGGACTTCCTCACGGACTTTCTCCGGCAGTTCGCCGGTCATGTCGGTGTCGATGAAACCTGGCGCCACCGCGTTGCAGGTGACTTGCCGGCCGGAGAGTTCGCGGGCCACGGATTTGGTGAAGCCGATCAGGCCGGCTTTCGACGCCGCGTAGTTCGCCTGCCCGGCGTTGCCGATCAGACCGATGACAGAGGCGATGTTGATGACGCGCGCGTCCTCCGCCTTCATCAGCGGACGCATGAACGCTTTGACGGTGTTGAAGGCGCCCTTGAGGTTCGTGTCGAGCACGGCATCCCAATCCTCCTCCTTCATGCGCATCAGCAGGCCGTCGCGGGTGACACCGGCGTTGTTGACAAGAATGTTCACGCCTCCGAAATCCTCGACGATCTGTTTGCCAAGAGTCTGCACGGCTTCGTGATCGGCGACATCGACGGCGTAGGCCCTTGCCGCGCCAGGGTGGGCGGTGTTGATTTCATCGGCGGTCCTGCCGCAGCTCGATTCACTGCGGCTGACGACCGCGACCTTCGCCCCTTCGGCCGCGAAGGCCCGGGCGATTTCTCCGCCGATCCCGCGGCCACCGCCGGTGACCACCGCGACTTTTCCTGCAAAGCGCTGCATGGGCGGAAAAGTGGCGCGGGAAAGGGCGGCAAGGCCAGCGTTTTTGAGGGCGCTTGCTTCTTGCATCGGGTAGCCGGCATGGGATCACTCTGCGCCCATGCAACGCGACGGCCTGCCTCTCGACCGGCAATTGCGCCAGGAAATCCTCTTCGCGCGGGAGCGGGTCTACCGCTTCGGCGAAGCGACGCCGCTGGAACGGCTCATCCTGCCCGGCCCGGGGCCGGAAATCTGGGTGAAACGGGAGGACCTCTCCCCCATCAAGGCCTACAAATGGCGCGGTGCGTGCAACCGCATGGCCGTGCTTTCGCGCGAGCAGGCCGCCCGCGGCGTGGTCACCGCCTCGGCGGGCAACCACGCGCAGGGCGTGGCGCTGGCGGCCCGGGTGCTCGGCATTTCCACCCGCATCTACATGCCCCGCTCGACGCCGCGCGTGAAGCAGGATGCGGTGCTCCACCATGGCGGCGACCGCGTGGAAATCCTGCTGTCCGGCGACAGCTACGACGAGGCCGTGACCGCCGCTCGCGAAGACGAGCGGACCAGCGGCGCGGTGTACATCCATGCCTACGACGATCTCCAGGTGATGGCGGGCCAGGGCACCCTGGCGGACGAGGTCGTATTGTCCGGCCACGGCCCCTTCGATTCCGCCTGGCTCCAGATCGGCGGCGGCGGCATGGCGGCGGGCGTTTCGGCGTGGTTGAAGACCTACTGGCCGGACATCGAAATCGTCGGCGTGGAAGGAAAAGACCAGGCGTCGATGAAAACCGCACTGGAAGCGGGCGAACCGGTCGCGCTCGATCAGGTGGACATTTTCTGCGATGGCACCGCGGTCAGAAAAGCGGGCGAAACCGCCTTCCAAATCTGCCGCGACACGCTCACCCGGATCGAAACGGTGACGAACGCCGAAGTCAGTCACGCGATCCGCGTGCTGTGGGAGGGCCTGCGCTGCATCTCCGAACCCTCCGGCGCGCTGGGACTGGCCGCGGTGCTGAAAAACCGCGAAGCGCTGGACGGCAGGCGCGTGCTGGTCGTCATCTCCGGCGCGAACATCGACTTCCTGCAACTCGGCCTGATCGCCCAGTCGGAAGGAGCCTCGCGCAATGCCTCCCGCACGCTGCGGGTGCGCATCCCCGAACGCCCCGGCACGATGCTCGAACTGCTCGACGGCTGTTTCGAGGGCCTGAATATCGCGGATTTCCAATACGGCAAGCTGCACCCGGACGAGGCATGGCCGGCCTTCACCATCACCGCGGAAGACGAAGCCGTGCTGGAAGCGCTGCCGGAAAAACTGAACCGCGCCGGCTTCGAGTGGGAAGACCTCATCGGCGCGGTGGACATCGCCTTCCGCGCCATCCCCCTGCGGGGCGACCTGCTGGCCTTCCCGGCATTCCTGCGTCTCGACTTCTACGAGCGCCCGGGAGCGCTGCACGACTTCCTCGACAAACTCGTCCGCGGCCGGGCGAATCTCTGCTATTTCAACTACCGCCAATCCGGCGAACGCGTCGGCCGCGCGCTGATCGGGCTGGATTTCGCGGATGCGGCCAGGCGCGACGCCTTCCTCGCCAGCGTGCCGGAGCATGGCGAGGGCTACCGCTCCTGCAAATCGCTCGACGACGCAACCCGGCGCCGGCTGGTGGGGGCGTGATTCTCCGGGTCCGCGGTTGACCCGCCGCGGACCGGAAGTTTGACTCGGCGGGTCCAAGGACCCCGTTGTCTCCATGAAAGATCCCATCACCGTTTCCGTCACCGGCGCCGCCGGACAAATCGGCTACGCCCTGCTTTTCCGCATCGCTTCCGGCGCCCTTTTCGGTCCCGACCAGCCGGTCAATCTGCGCTTGATCGAAATCGAGCCCGCCCTGCCCGCGCTCGAAGGCGTGGTGATGGAACTCGACGACTGCGCCTTCCCGCTGCTGCGCGAAGTCGTTCCCACCGCCAGTCTCGACGAAGGCTTCCGCGGCACGAACTGGGCGCTGCTCGTCGGCTCCGTCCCGCGCAAGGCCGGCATGGAACGCGGCGACCTGCTCGGCATCAACGGCAAGATCTTCACCGGCCAGGGCCAGGCCATCGCCCGCAACGCCGCTCCCGATGTCCGCACGCTCGTCGTCGGCAACCCCTGCAACACCAATGCCCTGATCTGCGCCGCGAACGCCGGCGACGTGCCGAAGGATCGCTTCTTCGCCATGACCCGCCTCGACGAGAACCGCGCCAAGAGCCAGCTCGCCAAAAAGGCCGGCGTCCACCATTCCGAAGTCACCAACCTCGCCATCTGGGGCAACCACTCCGCCACGCAGTACCCCGATTTCACCAACGCGAAAATCTCCGGCAAACCCGTGGCCGAAGTGATTTCCGATCACGAATGGCTCCAGGGGGAATTCATCAAAACGGTCCAACAACGCGGCGCCGCGATTATCGCCGCCCGCGGCGCCTCCTCCGCCGCCTCCGCCGCGAACGCCGCCATCGACACCGTGGCCAGCCTGGTGAATCCCACCCCGGCCGGCGACTGGCACAGCGTGGCGGTTTACTCGGATGGCTCCCACTACGGCATCCCCGCCGGCATCATTGCCTCCCTGCCCGTCCGCACCGTCGCAAACGGCTCTTGGGAAGTCGTCGAAGGCGTGCCGGTCGACGGATTCAGCCAAGGCAAGATCGACGCGACGATCAACGAGCTGCTCGAAGAACGCGACGCGGTGAAGGATCTCATTCCCTCCTGAAGCCGGTTTGAACTCGGAAAGCCCCGGCCTCGATGCCGGCCGGAACTCCGAGCTCACGCCCGCGAACCCGGCACCTTCGCGGCTCGTTCCCGTTTTCAGGGAAATTCAGAAGGCCGGCCTTGGATTCGAATTGACTACATATCCTGAAAGAATTGACTCGATGTATGCTCCCCCCCGTTATCATGGCCGCTTGCTTCCCCTGCAAAGGAGTCCTCTGGAAGAGTAAACGACTCCTGGCCGTCGTGCCGACGATGGGATGCCTGACTACCACGGCGCTCGCCGACGGGTCGGTGACCGTCAACGCATGGCGCTGGCTTGGCACCACCTCGGACTGGTTTGCGCCTGCAAGCTGGGACTATGGTCCTTTGTTCGACAGCATCACTCCCGGCTCGGTCCCTTATTCGCTCCCCACATTTCTCGGGCCGGGCGCCGTTTACGTCAACGGCGTACGCGGACCGGACGCGATCCCGGGGGACGTCATGGCGGTGATGAATAGCAACTTCACCTCCTCCGGGCGCGTGACTATGCTCTCCAGTGATATTCCCGTGCGACTCGCAATTCAGAACGGGGCGGTCTGTGCGGTGCCGGAAGCCAGAATCGGGGTGATTCCCGAGAATGACTACACCTCCAGCGGCCCCATCGTGCCTGCGGAGTTCATCATGTCGGGCGGCGCTTCCTTCACTGGAAATCTCACCATCGGGGAAGACGGGATGGGGAAATTCAGCGTTTTGGGAAAAGCGACCGTCGGTTCGCTTTCCTTCGCGCAAGCGGACAACAGTACCGGCATCCTGGACGTTTCGAAGAAAGGCCGCCTGATCGCATCGGCTGGCGTCGTTTTCGGGGCGGGCACGACCAATGTGACCAATCGGGGGGAGATCAAAATCCAGCCCTCCGCGGGAGGGCCCGCGCTCGATGGTTTAAGCAGCACCGGCACGTGGCTCAACAAATGCGGGTCCACTCTCTCCGTGTCCGGCTCCGCATCCTTGAGCAACCCTTCTTCCGGTTCATTTACGAACGAGCGGCGGGCGACTTTCCTGCAACAAGGGAGTGGGTATTCGTGGATCACATGGGATTTCATCAACGACGGCCATATTCTAGTTCGCGACCATAGCGACCTCCATTTGGGAGGCGGCTATTTCCGCAATGGCGAGTTTCTCGCCGGCAATTTCAGCGGGACCGGTTCGGCGGAAATCGAAGAGGGCTCGTCGCTGAATTTTATCTTCACCCGCATCCCGGAAGACTCATCCCTCACGGTCAATGGCCTGATCCGCTTCAACAACCTTTACGGCCCCGGGAAGCTGACGCTTTTCGGAGATTACTCCATCTCGAATCACAGCGGCTATTCGAGTATTCAAATCCTCGGGGCGGAAGTGACGAATCGCGGGCACGCAGTGTTGATCCAAAGTTCCGGCATCTACGAAGAATCCGAATCGGGCGCATCGTGGACAAACGAGTCCGGATCGAGCCTGACGATGATGGACAACACATCGTTTCTCAAAAGTGTAGGAACGACCCCCGCTCATTTCACCAATCGGAGCGGAAGCACGCTGATCAAGGCAGGCGAAGGAGTCTCACGAATCGAATGGGATTTCGTCAATCGGGGCGACATTGTTCTCGCGGAAGGCAGTCTGGAAGTTGGAAGTACGATCGTGGTGGATCTCGCCTTTGACCCAGGCTCCAGAAACACGCTGCAAGTGGGAACCGGCGCCACCGCGGGTTCGCTGCTTGCTGCGGAAATCAGAGGCGGCGCAGGAATCGCATCCGTGATTTTCAACCACTCGGAGACTGTTGCATTCCCGGTTCCCCTGAGAGGAAATCTGCACGTCCGGAAGTCAGGAGAGGGAACGACGATCCTTACCGGCGGCCACAGCTATACCGGCAATACCCGGGTGACCGAAGGCGAACTGCGGATCGAAGAGCCTCATCTTGCCGATGGCTCCAGGGTATTCCTGAGTTCGGGAGCGACCCTCCATCTGGCCTTCGAGGGAATTGACACCATCCATGCCCTGATCATCGATGGCGTGAGGCGGGAAGCCGGCATCTGGGGTGGAATCGGCTCCGGTGCGCCGAACACGACGGCGTCGATCACCGGTTCCGGAAAGCTCGAGGTGCTCTCCGGCGTTCAGGCGGATTGGACCTTCGGGGAGTGGGCGGCCGACCACGAACTGGACGGAGACGAGGCGGAGGAGGATGCCGACCCCGATGGCGACGGGATCGTGAACCTGCTGGAATATGCGTTCAACCTGATTCCCGTGAAGCCGGATTCGGCGGTGGTCGCAGCCGGATCGGACAATAGCGGTTTGCCTCATATTTCGAGGGTCGAACACGAAGGCGCTTTCCGGCTGAAAATCGAGTTTGTCCGCCGGCAGGCATCCGGAGCGGCGGGTCTTCTCTACATTCCCCAGTTTTCGAGCAACCTGTCGGACGAAGGAGACGGAAGATGGATGGGTGGAAGCTTTCCGGAGGCTGTAGAGCTGATCGACGATGTATGGGAGCGCGTGATCGTATATGACGATCCTCCGGATGGCGATCATCGCTTCCGGTTCGGCAGGGTGAAAGTGGAGCCGGTCAACCCTCCTCCCGGCATGTTCGGGAAAGAACGGTGAGGCATTTATCGATCATGGATTGCGGGAATCGGTCGCGTGATGGGCGAAGCCTGCGGTTCAAAGGAATGCCGTGACACGCCGCTTGCATGGCAAGCCCGCTTTCCTACAGTCCGCCGCAATGTCCCAACCGCTCGTCATCGCCGGCCGTGAATTTTCCTCCCGCCTTTTCGTGGGCACGGGAAAGTTTTCGTCCAATGAATCGATGCGCGACGCGCTGGCGGCATCGGGCACGCAGATCGTCACGGTGGCGCTGCGCCGCGCCGATCTTTCCGGCAAGTCCGATCCCTACGCGAACATCCTCGATTTCATCGACCCGGAGAAATACCTGCTGCTGCCGAACACCAGCGGCGCGATGAATGCGGAGGAAGCCGTGCGCCTCGCCCGCCTCGCCGCCGCCGCCGGACTGCCGAAATGGGTGAAGCTGGAAATCCACCCCGATCCCACCTACCTGCTGCCCGATCCCATCGAGACGCTGAAAGCCGCGGAGATGCTGGTGAAGGAAGGTTTCACCGTGCTGCCCTATATCAACGCCGACCCGGTGCTGGCGAAGCGATTGCAGGAAGCCGGCACCGCCACGGTCATGCCGCTCGGCGCGCCCATCGGCTCGAACAAGGGAGTGGCAACGCGGGATCAGATCCGCATCATCGTCGAGCAGGCGATCGTGCCGGTGGTCGTCGATGCCGGTCTCGGCGCGCCGAGTCATGCCGCGGAGGCGATGGAACTCGGCGCGGATGCCGTGCTCGTCAACACGGCCATCGCCGTGGCTTCCGATCCGGTAAGGATGGCGGCGGCGTTCAGGAAAGCCGTGGAAGCGGGCCGCGAGGCCTTTGAGCTTGGGCTGCCCGAGGTTTCCGATGCAGCCTCGGCAACAAGTCCGCTGACGGGATTTCTCTCAACGGCAACGTAGCGGAATGACTAGCGTCATTCCGCCGAACCACCCTCCCCGTCGCTTCGCGGAACGGCGCAGCCGCTCCGCTACTTTTACTTCCGCCTCGCCTGGTTCATCGCCTGGCTGAACCAGTCGTTGTTTCCCCCGCCCTGCTGCGGCCTTGAATCGCGGCGCTCATGGGGCTGGCCGCCACCTCCGCCGGGGGCTCGGCGCGGCTCCATATCGGGCTTGGATTTCATGGAGAGGGAAATGCGGCTCCGGGTGAGATCGACCTCCACCACGGTGACGGTCACTTTCTGCCCCACCTTCACGACTTCACCGGCGTCGCGGACGAAATGATCGGCGAGCTGGCTGACATGCACGAGGCCGTCCTGATGGACGCCCACATCGACGAATGCCCCGAAAGCCGCGACATTGGTGACAATACCGGGGAGCTTCATCCCCGCCTTGAGGTCGGAAGGTTTCTCCACCCCCTCGGCGAAGGAGAAAAGTTCGAACTGCTTGCGCGGGTCGCGGCCGGGCTTGGCGAGTTCGGCAAGGATGTCCTGCAAGGTCGGCAGGCCGACATCGCCGTCGACATATCTTTTAAGGTCGATCTTCTTGCGCAGCGCTTCGTCGGTCATCAGGTCGGCGACCTCGCAGCCGATATCGGCGGCCATGCGCTCGACCAGGGCGTAGCGTTCGGGATGGACGGCGGAGGCATCGAGGGGATGCTTGCCGTCGCGGAGACGCAGGAAGCCCGCCGCCTGCTCGAAGGCTTTGTCGCCGAGGCGAGGGACCTTCTTCAACTCGGCGCGCGAGCTGAAGCCGCCGTGCTCCGTGCGCCAGGCGACGATGTTCTCGGCGAGCGCGGCATTGAGACCAGAGACGTAGGCAAGGAGCTGCTTCGAGGCGGTGTTGAGTTCCACGCCCACGGCATTCACCGCGCTGACCACCGTGTCGTCGAGGCTGGCCTTGAGCGCGCGCTGGTCGACATCGTGCTGATACTGGCCGACGCCGATCGCCTTCGGATCGATCTTCACGAGTTCCGCCAGCGGGTCCATCAGGCGGCGGCCGATGCTCACCGCGCCGCGGACGGTGACATCCTCGTTCGGGAACTCTTCGCGAGCGACCTCCGAGGCGGAATAGACGGAGGCGCCCGATTCGTTCACGACGATGACGGGAATCGAGGAAGGCAGTTTGAGTTTTCGGACGAATGCCTCGGTCTCGCGGCTGGCGGTGCCGTTGCCGATGGCGATGGCTTCGATCTTGTACTTCGAGACGAGGCCGGTGAGTTCCACCGCGGCTTCGTATTGCTGGCTGTTCGACCCGGCGGTGGCGTGGAGCACCGTGTGGTGGAGCAGTGCGCCCTGGGCATCGAGCACCACGGTCTTGCAGCCGGTGCGGAAGGCAGGGTCGATGGCGAGCGTGCGCTTGCCGCCGAGCGGCGAGGCGAAGAGCAGTTCGCGGAAGTTGTCGGCAAAGACGCGGATCGCCGTTTCGTCGGCGGCTTTTTTCCCGGCGAGGCGCATTTCGGTTTCCATCGATGGCATGAGCAGGCGCTTGCAACCATCCTCGACCGCCTGCCTCACCTGATCGGCGGCCGGGCCGCGGCCGGTGACCCATTCAGGCTCGGCGAGACGGCTGACGCGCTCCAGCGGCACCTCGATGCGCATGATGAGGAAGCTTTCCTTTTCCCCGCGGCGGATCGCCAGCATGCGGTGGGAGGGGATCGTCTTGAAGGGTTCGCTCCACTCGAAGTAGTCGCGGAATTTCGCCGCCTCCGGGTCGCCGTCCTTGCCGTACATGACCTTGGAGACGACGAGAGCTTCCCCTTCGTAGATTTTGCGGACGCGGCCGCGCAGCGCGGCATCGTCGGCCACACGCTCGGCGATGATGTCACGGGCTCCGGCGAGGGCGTCGTTCGCGTCGGGCACCTCCTTTTCCGCGTCGACGTATTTCGCGGCTTCATCGGCGGGGTCGGCGTTCTGGTTGGCCAGGAGCCAATCGGCAAGCGGTTCCAAGCCCTTTTCCCTCGCCTTGGTGGCGCGGGTCTGGCGCTTGGGGCGGTAGGGCGCGAAGATGTCTTCGAGCCCGGCCATGGTGCCGGCGGCCTCGATCTTTTTCTTCAGATCGGGCGTGAGGAGATTGCGCTCTTCCAGCGATTTGACGATCGAGGTCCGCCGCGAGTCGAGCTCCGCGAGTTGCAGCATGCGGTCGCGCACCGTCTGGATCTGCACTTCGTCCAAGGAGCCGGTGGCTTCCTTGCGGTAGCGGGAGATGAAAGGAACGGTCGCACCCTCGGCGAGCAGCTTGGCGGTCGCGGCGACGGAACTCGAGGAGATTCCGGTTTCGCTGGCGATGGCGGCGATGTGACGGGCGGCGGCTTCGTTCGGAACGTCGGTCATGAGATGGACCGCCAGACTAGCGCCACCCGCTCCGCCGTGGCAAGCGGCGGGAAAATGCAAGAGGAAAGGAGGGGCTTCGGAGCGTTTCCGGTGGTACGTAGTCCCGCCTTCAGGCGGCGGCTTTGCACCTTATTCACGTCCGCCTGAAGGCGGGATTACGTACTTCGTCAAACGCTGCCGTTCTGGATGATGTCCAGGAAACTCTGCGGTTCGAGCGAAGCCCCGCCGATCAGGGCGCCGTCGATATCCGGGCAGGCCATCAGTTCGGCGGCGTTGGAGGGCTTCACGCTGCCGCCGTATTGGATGCGGATCTTCGCGGCGCTGTCGGTGCCGAATTTCTCGGCGACGAGGGAGCGGACGAACGCGTGCGCTTCCTGCGCCTGCGCGGCGGTGGCGGTGACGCCGGTGCCGATCGCCCAGACCGGTTCGTAGGCGATCACGGTGTCGAGCAAATCGCGCTCGGTCAGGCCGTCGAGCCCCTTGGTGACCTGGGTGCGGAGAACCTTTTCGAGCTGGCCGCCTTCGCGCTCCGCCAGCGTTTCGCCGATGCAGAAGATGGGCTTGAAGTTCACCTCGCGGGCCTTGCGGACCTTGGCGTTGATGACTTCGTTGGTCTCGCCGTAGATCAAGCGGCGCTCGCTGTGGCCGATGATGACATAGTGGACGAAGAATTCCTTCAACATCATCGCGCTGATCTCGCCGGTGTAGGCGCCGGAGTCGAATTGAGAGCAATTCTGCGCCGCGAGCGCAACTGCCGGCACGTTGCCGAACATCTCGGCCGCTTTCGCCAGCGAGACGAAGGGCGGAGCGATCACGATATCGCAGGGAAAGGTGCGGTTCTGGATCGTCGAGAGGAAGTTGCGGGCGAAGTCCTCGGTTTCCGAGGGGCCTTTGTTCATCTTCCAGTTCGCGGCGAAAATCGGCTTGCGGTTCATGCGGGTGGGTTCGGGGAGATTCAGTCAGCGGAAATCGGGCCAATCAAGCGTCGGATAGCGCGGCGACCCCGAGGAGCGTCTTGCCTTCCAGCAATTCCAGCGACGCGCCGCCGCCGGTGGAGATGAAGGTCACTTTGTCTTCGAGGCCGAATTTGTTGATCGCGGTGACCGAATCGCCGCCGCCGACGATGGTGGTGCCGCTGGACGCGGCGAGGGCTTCGGCGACGGCTTTGGTGCCCTTGGCGAAGCTGTCGAGCTCGAAGACACCCATCGGACCGTTCCAGACGATGGTGCGGGCCTTGGCGACTTCCGCGACGAATTCGCCGATGGCCACGTCGCCGATGTCGATGCCCTCCCAGCCGTCGGGCGTTTCGCCGCCCTGTTCGTAGGGCGCGGTGCATCTCGTCTCCGCGCCTTCCTTGAATTCCCGGGTAATGCGGGTGTCGGCGGGCAGCAGGAAGCGGACACCCTTTTCCTTCGCCTTGGCGAGAATATCGAGGGCAAGGTCGAGCTTGTCGGCCTCCACGCGGCTGTTGCCGGTGTGGTAGCCCTGCGCCTTGCGGAAGGTATTGGCCATCGCGCCGCCGATCAGGAAGGCGTCGGCCTTTTCCATGAGCCGGGTGATGACCTGGATTTTGTCGGAGACCTTCGCGCCGCCCATGATGACGAGGAAGGGACGCTCGGGGTTCTGGAGCTTGCCGTCGAGGTACTCGAGTTCGCGCTCCATCAGGAAGCCCATGGCGCTTTTCCCGACGAAATGGGTGACGCCCTCGGTGGAGGCATGGGCGCGGTGGGCGGTGCCGAAGGCGTCGTTGACGTAGATTTCGGCGCTGCCGGCGAGTTGTTTGGCGAAGTCCGTCTCGTTCTTTTCCTCCGCAGCGTGGAAACGGGTGTTTTCCAGCAGCAGGACCTGGCCGGGCTGGAGGGCGGCGCGCAGGGCGGCGGCTTCCTCGCCAATACAATCCGGGGCGAGCTTCACCTCCTGGCCGAGAATTTCGCCGAGACGGGCGGCGGCGGGAGCGAGCGAGAATTCCGCGGCGGGTCCGCCTTTCGGCCGGCCGAGGTGGGAGCAGAGCACAAGCTTCGAGCCGCCGGCAAGCAGGTGGCGGATCGACGGCACGGCGGCCTGGATGCGGGTGTCGTCGGTGATGGCTCCGTCCTGGAGCGGAACATTGAAGTCCACGCGCATGAGGACTTCCTTGCCGTTGACGTCGAGATCGCGGATCGAGAGCTTGGCCATGGGGCGGGAATGCCGCCCGAGCGGGGGCAGCAAGTCAAGCCCAGGGTCAATCGGGTCGTGTCCTGCGGGACATCGTCGCGGGTTTCAGGGCGACTGGACCCGGATGCGGAAAAACCGCCTGGGGCTGGCATCCAGCCCGACAACCGCGGAGGTTTCCGCCGCGTCGGCCCGGAGCGTCGTCACCGGCGTCCATGTCCCCGGTCCCAGCGAGGTCGAGGTCTCGACCAAATATCGCACCCCCGGCACCGACTGCCACGAAAGCGCCAGCGAAGACCCGTCCCCGGTCCTCACCGGCTTCCCCGCCCGCAGCACGGACCGGCCGTCGGCCGGATCGGTCCGGGCCAGAAATTCGGCAAGGTCGGATTGCCCGTCGCCGTCCCTGTCGTCTTCGCCCGTACGGATGAGGCCGCCGAAGAAATGAACCTCCCAAGTATCGTCCATGCCATCGCCGTCCGTGTCGGTCATTCCGATCGCGTAGGTCCGGGTGAGGCTGCCGTCGGCGTCGTAAACATAGCGGATGAATCTGCCGCCGCCGTATTCCACCAGAACCAGACGGCCGGCGGCATCGTAGGCGTAGTGGATGTCCTGATGCGCGGAGACGGGCGGGAGGGAAGAGGCGCACAGAAACGCGGCGCAGGCCAGGAACAGGCGGGTTTTCATGCGGGTCTTTCTAATACGGGTTTTCCGGGATGAAACCGAGGGCGTCACGGACCTCGCCGTAGAACGGCACGAATCCGCCGAGCCCGTTCGAGAGAAACGACACCATGTCGAGGGTGAGATCGACGAAATACAGGCTCTGGATGTCCGCGATCTCCTTTTCATACCTCTTCTGCCGCAGCAGCGTGCGCCTGGCGTACTGATCCAGTGTGATCTTCTTTTCCTTGAGCCGCTCGTCGAGAATCCTCATGTCGATGAGAAACTGCCGCTCGGCGGAAGCCAGCCGCTCCTGCTGCGCCGAAAGGCTCTTGCCGGCATTGTCCTTCGCCTGTTTCCCGTCGTTGTACAATCCCCACAACTGGGCGAAGGTGCCCGCGGTGTTCAGAGCCTTGCCCGCACCGCCGAGCTTGTTCGCAGCATCGCCGCCGGTGAAATCCATCACCGTCTCCAGCGTGTCCAGGTTGCGAAGCGCCCGCACCGCTTTCGCGGTGCTCCCGACGTCCTGCGCCTTGATCCCGGCCTTCGCCGCCTCGAACGACCCCTCCAGCACCGGCCTCAACACCTGGCCGACCGCGTCGACCGTGCCGCTCAACGCTCCTGCATTGCTCACCTGCCCGGCGACCTGGTCAACCGGCGTCGGCGACAGCCCGGAGGGATCGGCGTAGCGCAGCGGATTGCCGGCCGCGTACGCATAAGGATTGCCCAGCACCGGGTCCGCCAGCGGGAACCGGGGGTCCATGCTCAGGAAGCGCGCGGTCACCGAGTCATAGACGCGCACCCCGCTCTGGTAGAACCGTCCGTCCAGCGCGATCACGCCGTGGCGGCCCCCGAAGGTGAACACGTTGTCGGCCGCCGGCCCGGACGTCTGCCTCAGCCCGTAGGGCGAATACCCGGCAGCGCCGGCCAGGTTCCCCTGTCCGTCGGTCAGGAACAGGGTGTTGCCCGCCTCGTCGAAATGATAGTACTGCCGGCTGTTGGAAAGCAGGTCGATCCGGTAGACCAGATGCCCCGGCGGCACATGCACGTACGCATAGCGGTCGACGCCGTTGATCCGTTCCAGCCCGACGACAGGCATATCGTAGCCGTGGTTCCACACGAACTCGCGCAGGGTCGTGCCGTCGTTCACCGACACCAGCAGGCCGAAGGCATCGTGCGTCAACCCAATGCTGCCGCCGCCGGACTTGTGGATCGTCCGGAGCTGGCTCGCCGGATTCCACTCGAAGCCATGACCCTGGAGCTGCACCACCCGCCCGAGCGCATCGGTCACTGCGGTCGCGTCGCCGGTGAACGGCTGCGGGAAATCGAGGATCTGCGAAACCGGGCTGTATTCGACCGGTCCGTGGCGCAGCGCGCGCGTCAGGCGCTCGGCGGCGTCGTATTCCAATGTGGCGGATGCCAGTTGCGGCGAATGTTCCCAGCCGGTCAGCAGGCCGTCCCGGTCCCGGGTGAACGCCGTGTCCGCGCCGTTCGGCCGCTGGATCGACGCCGGCCGGCCGAGCGCGTCGAGCGTGATCGTAACCCCGCCTTCGCCGGTGATGTCATCGATGCCGGTCACGCGACCGGTGGCATCGCAGGCGAATTCGACCCGCACGCCAGGCTTCGGCGTCACCGCGATCCAATCTCCCGTGGACGAATCGCGCTCGTTCGATATGCCATTCGACGCGGCGAGGTAACCCGCCGCATCGTAGCCGAAAGCGATGCCCGGCGTCGCACTCGCCAGCCGTCCGTAGGAGTCGTAGCCGTACGCGATCTCCAGCCCGTCGCTGTATTCCCGCCCGGTCACTCGTCCTCCGGGTTCGTAGGCGATTTCCACGCCGCCGAGACTGCCGGGGAAGGTGATGCCGGTGAGGTCGCCGGCGGTATAGGAGAAGGTCGCGGTGCCGGTCCAGGCCGAGGACTCCGCCGTCTGGCGGCCGGTCCCGTCGCGGTGGAACTCCCAGGCCGCGCCGGATGGCAGCACGAATTTCACCGGCCGCCCGAGCGCGTCGCGCTCGATCGTCATTTCCGCCCCCAGCGCGGGGAACCCGGCCGACACCGGAGCCCCGTCGGTGGCGAAACCGATCGCATGCTGCTGGCCCAGCCCGTTGCGCTGCAGCACCGGCCGGCCGAATACGTCGTATTCGAAGGTCCGCACTCTCCCCTCCGGCGTCTCCATGCGCACCGGATTGCCCAGCCCGTCGTATTCGAACAGAAATTCGTTGTCCGCCGGGTCGGTGACCACCGTCAGATTCCCGGCGGCATCGTATCCCATGACCCACTCGCGGCCGGCCTCGTCGCGAGCCAGGGACAACAGCCCGGACGCAGGATCATATTCGAATACGCGCAGCCGCGGAGGACCGACCGACGTCACTCCTTCCGAGGTCACCCGCCCCAGCGCATCGTAACTTCTCTGCCACACGCGCCCCGCCGGTCCCGTTACGCCGGCGATCCGGTCGTTTGAATCGTAAGTGGCAGTCACCGTCTGGCCGAGCCGCCCGTACTGCACCAGATTTCCGCCGGGACCGTAGGCATAGGTTTCCGCGTCCACTCCGCTCTCAGCAACCTCCAGCCGCCGGCCGGAAGGCGAGTAATCGGCCTCCACCTTCGTCGTCACCGAGCCGTTGATCCCGACCTCCACCGGATTGCCCCGGGCGTCGCGGACGAATTCGCGCGACGAGCCGTCCGGATAATCGATGCGCTCCAGATTGCCCGCAGCGTCATGAATGTAAGAGATCGCCAAAGGCTCGCCCGGATTCTCGGCCCGCAGCCGGTGCTCGGTCACCTGTCCCCGCGGGTTGAAAACGAACGACCGCTCGTTGCCGCGCCGCTGGCGCAGCCACGTCATGTTTCCCTTCGCGTCATACGCGAACTGCGCGAAGGTGCCGTCCGGATAGTCAATCCGTTGCAACAACTCGAACACGAACCCGGCGGCATCGGTCTGTGTCAGGTAGGTCGCCGTGGCCGTCTGCCCCTCGGGCCCCGTCTCGCTCAGCCGGTTCCCCCGCGCGGTGAAGGTGGCGGCTCCGGAGGACGAGCCCGCGACATTCGAGTTCCGGCGCCCGCCCGCGTCGTAGCCCAGCGTCCGCACCGGCACGCCGGGCTCCTCGACCTCCTTCAGCCTCCCCCCGGAGTCGTGAAGATAGGTCGTCGCCCCTCCCAGAGGATCGGTCACCACGGTGCGGCGGTCGCCGCCCGGCAGATCCTGATAGGCATAGCTCCATCCCGGCGGGCCGTCGGCATTCCGCTCGTTGGACACTCGCCCGTTCGAATCGTAGGACAACTGCACTTGAGTGCTCCCGCCGGGCCTCACGATCCGCGTCAGCCGCGCCGCCGTCGGACCGGAAAAACCCGCGTACTCATAGTTCGTCGTATGACCATCCACATTCTGCAGCGATATGAGACGGCCGGAAAAATCGACCGACACTCCGATCGAACGGCTGCCATCGCTGACTGCGGAAAGATTGTGGAAGCCCTGATAGGAAAACAGCAGTTCGCGCCCCAGCCCGTCGTGGATCCGCTCGGGCACCATCCCCTCGCCGCTCGCGTGGTATTCGATGGTCAACTGGTTTCCATTGCGGTCGCGCACCGAGACCGGCAGCCCGTCGGCGTCGAAATGGTAGAACCTCCGCTCGTCCGCCACCCATAGCACGTGCTGCCCCCCGGCTTCGCGCAGTTGGAAATCCTTTCCCGCCGGAGAAACCAGCGACCACTCCCCGGCCTCCGTCTTCGAGAACAGCACCCTCCGCCCGGGAAACAGGAACGCCGTCGCCGAGTCGTCTCCCATCAGCAGCCGCACGTCGAAATTGTGCTGCCAGTTGCGGCCCAGCACCCCTGCCGAGAACCCGGCGGCCTCCAGACTCGAAGCGTAGTAGCGCTCGAACCGCAGCGGCAGCGGGCCGCCCAGGTCCAGATCGGGCGGCGGCTGGTGGACGAACTCGCCGAGGAACACGTTCACCGGATCGTTCGCGAATCCCGACCACTCCTGCTCGCCGGAAGTCTGCGGCGCCGTCGAGAACGGCTCGACCTCGATCGTCAGCGTGCAGGGTCCCCCCGCATTGTTCGGTGCGTAGAACCAGCCGAAGACAATGGTCGTCGTGCCCGGATTCACCGCCTCCAGCTTGTACTGGCCGAAGTGCAGCCGCTCGAACGGGATGGCGGTCTTCAGCCGCACGATGTTCTCGTCCGGCATCTGCGTCACACCGTAGATTGAGGGCTCGGACTCCAGCAGATCCGCCCGGATCCGGTAGGTGAAAGTCGTGCCCGCCCGCACCTTGATCGAGGTTTCCGGCTGGCAGATATGCGCCCCTGCTTCCGGTGAAATCGACACGGCCAGGACGAAGGCAGCGACGAAATATCCGCGAATCAGGCCATCCGTTGTCGCACTCATTTCACATGAGGGGGAGGGAGATGCCAGCCATGGGCCGGCCGACCGCCGCTCCATGCAGACATCCCGGTTTTTGCAGGGTGTGAGCATGGGCCCGGAGGACTTCGATTCAAGCAAATAATGGTTTCATCTTACCCAACCGCCATCACGGGTGGCGGACGGCTCCAGCGCATCAATCCGCCCTGGCAGCGCTTCCCGCCAGCGCGGCATCGGCGGGAAAGTCCGGGCGCACGCCATGACCGACTTCGACGGCAACCACACAGACATCGTCTTCCTGCCGCTGGCGTTTCTGGAAGGCGGAGACTTCGCAGACGATCTTGGCCGGCACGGCAGCCAGCGGGCCGTCGAGCGCCTCGTCGAAGGAGGAAATCAGGCGCTTCACGCCGAATTCGTGCCCCTGCACGTTTTCCGCCTCCACCACGCCGTCGGTGAAAAGCAGGAAAACGTCGCCGGCGCGGAGCGGCGAGGAGGAGGTCCGATAGACGGCATCCGGCAAAAGACCCAGCGCCGGCTGGTGCAGGGCGCCGGTCCACAGAAGCTGCGGCGGATTTCCGGTGGCGCGCCGCGCCCGCAGCGGCGCGGGGTGACCGGCCACCGCCCAGGTCGCCCGGGCTTCGCGGGTGTCGAGCACCATGAAGAAAGCCGTCACGAAAAGCGTCTGCCCGCTGCGCTCGATCATCTCGTACAGATGACGATTGAGCAGCCCGAGGAACGCGCCGGGGTCCTCCGCCTCGGCCGCATGATTGCGGACCAGTGCCCGGAGGATGGCGGTGACCAGGGCGGAGCGAGCGCCGTGGCCCATCACATCGGCGATCAGCACGCCGACGCGGTGCTCGTCGAGTTCGACCAGATCGAAGAAATCGCCGCCGACGGTCGAAGCGGGCTGATAGAAGTGCGCGAAGCCGAGCCGCAGGGGATCGCGGGCCTTGGCGGGCGGCACTTCGGGGTAGCCGGCGGGCATCAGGGCATTCTGGAATTCCCGGGCAAGTTCCAGATCCTCGCGGATCACCGCGGTCTTGGCGTTCACTTCTGCTTCGAGTTCACGGTGGTAGCGCAGCACCCGCGAGGTCATCACGGCGAAATCGCCGGCCAGGTCCTCGACCTCGTCGCCGGTGCGGATGGCCTGGATGCGTTCGAGGTCGGCTTCCGCCTCGCGGCGCAGAGCGGCGGCTTCGTCGTCATTCTGCCCCGCCACATGGCGCAGGCGGACGGTGGCCGCGACCGAGCGGGCGGCGTAGCCCAGCGCCGCCAGCGGTTGCAGGACTTTGTTCCGGAGATAGCCGTAGCCCGCCAGCGAGCACAAGGCCACCGCCGCCCCGGCCCACAAACCGACGTGCACCACCTGCCGGCGCAGCGGCGCGACCACGGTATCGTGGGAGGTGGAAAAAAGAACGTACCCCCCGGGCTCGAAGCGCCGTCGATCGATTTCCGGGGCCTGGATCGCGGCGAAGCCGATCATCCGCTTTTCGCCGCGGGCATCTTTGGCCGCGGTCCAGCCCTCGCGGCCGACGCGGATGCAGAGCATGGTTTCGGCGTCGAATTCCGGCCTGGCCGATGCCGCGCCGCTTTCTCCCGGCCGCGCGATGACCCGGCCGTCTGGCAGCACGATTTCCAGCCTCGCCCGCTCCCCTCCCCCGCTCCGGCCGGCAATCCTTTGGAAAAGCGGCGAAACATCGATGACGGTTTTCACCACTCCGATCACTCCGTCCGGTCCGTGCAGGGGCATCACCAGATCCAGCGAAAACACCTTCGCGCTGGCGTCGAAGTGCAGCACATCGGTCCAGATGCAATCCCTGGCGAGATTCATTCCCACCCGCCACCATCCCTCGTCGCTCTGGTCGTAGTCGCTGGTCTTGCGGGTGGCGGCCACCACCCGGCCGGCGGCGTCGGTGACCAGGATCTCCGCGACCGGCGGATGCAGGGCGAGGTAGCCGCGGAGGCTTTCCGCGGCCGGGTTGCGCAGGATTCCGGCGATCAAAGGATCATCCTCGGGCAGTCCGGGCCAGGCCTCCTCGATCGCCTGAATCGCGGCGGGCCGCCCTCCGGCGGTGTCATCGCCATGGTTGGCCCCGGCCGCCGCATGCTCGACGGAGGCATCCGCAGCGAGCCAACTGCGCAGATGACCGGCCTGGGATTCCACGGCGTGGTCGAGCGAACGCGCCAGGGTTCGCGCCTCCGCCCGGTGCTTGTCGCCCTGCGTTGCGAGGAGGTGGCGGAACCCGGCGGTCTGCAGGACCACCAGGCCGACGGCTAGGGGCAGCATCGAGACAATGACCAGCGCGACGAGGAACTTCCCGCGCAAACCCATGGACGGCCATTTCACCATGCCACTCTACGCGCCGGTCTCCCGATCGCGCCAGAATGTTTTCGGGCCGGGAATCGGGCAAAGAAGGCCCTTTCGAATAAAAAGCCCGGCTCCGGAATAAAACCGGAGCCGGGCGCGGGAATCTTCGAATGGAAATCAGAGGCCCTTCTTCACCACATCGGTAAGGAGGTCAACCACGCGGTTGGAATAGCCCCACTCGTTGTCATACCAGCTCACCAGCTTGAAGAAGGTCGAGTTCAGCTCGATCGACGAGCCTGCGTCGAAGATCGACGAGTGACTGTCGTGAATGAAGTCGGTGGAAGCCACTTCCTCGTCGGTATAGCCGAGGATGCCCTTCAGATAAGTTTCGGAAGCCTTCTTCAACGCCGCCTTGATCTCGTCGAGCGAGGTTTCCTTGACGGTTTTCACGGTCAGGTCCACGACCGAAACGGTCGGGGTCGGCACGCGGAAGGACATGCCAGTGAGCTTGCCCTTGACCTCCGGGATGACGAGCGCGGTGGCCTTGGCGGCGCCGGTGCTCGAAGGGATGATGTTAATCGCGGCGCTGCGCCCGCCCTTCCAGTCCTTCTTCGAGGGGCCGTCCACGGTCTTCTGCGTGGCGGTGTAGGAATGGATGGTGGTCATCAGCCCCTCCACGATGCCGAAGCCCTCCTTGAGCAAGACGTGCACGATCGGCGCGAGGCAGTTCGTGGTGCAGCTCGCGTTGGAAATGATGTGGTGCGTGGCGGGATCGTAGAGATCGTCGTTGACGCCCTGGACGAAGGTGCCGTCCTCGCCCTTGGCCGGGGCGGAAATGATGACTTTTTTCGCTCCCGCGGCGAGGTGGCCCTTGGCCTTTTCCGCCTCGGTGAAGAGACCGGTGGACTCGATCACGACTTCGACGCCGAGTTCCTTCCACGGCAGGCCGTCCGGCGTGCGGGCGCTGACAACCTTGATGTCGTGGCCGTTGACCACCAGCACGTCGTCTTCCGCGACATCCGGAGAGGACTTCTTGGAACTGACCGTGCCGTTGAATTTCCCCTGCGTGGAATCGTACTTCAGCAGGTAGGCGAGGTTGTCGGCCGGGACGATGTCGCCGACGGCGACGACGTTGAAAGTCGTTCCCAGATGGCCCTGCTCGACGAGGGCGCGGAAGACGAGGCGGCCGATGCGTCCGAATCCGTTGATGGCGATGGTGGTCATGATTGGTTAATGCGGGGTGTCCGTCAGCACATTTCAGGCCGCCGGGCGGCGGAATTGTGCACGGCGGCCCCGGAGCGTCAATGCCCCGGTAGGTCAGGGGGAAGCGGGAGCGGATGGCGCGCGGAGGAGCGTGATTGCGTGGCTGGAGCATCCGCCCTCCGGCCACGATTCCACTCGCCCGGCTCACTTGTCGCCTGAAAACCCATCCTGCGTTCTCCCCTGCGGCTTGTCCCGCTCCACCCCATCGTCACGGATCACATCGATGCAGTGCCCGCCCGGATCGCCGTGCTCCTCCAGGTGGCAAGGGATGCCCTTGCGGCGCAGTTCGCCGATTTCCTCCGCCGCCCGCTCATAGGCGGCGAGCGTATCGGGTGCGGGAATACGCGTTTTCATCGCCGCGGGAAAGTCAGGAACCATTCCCGGGATCGACCCCATCCTCCTCCTCCTCGTTTTCGGAAATAGGGTGCTGGGAACCGCGCAGGAACAGCCAGACGCCCGCCGCGATCACTCCAACGAGGATCGCCCCGCCGAGCAAACCGACGGTCTCGGGCGAAGGATGTCCGTTTCTGCCGAGACGGCGGAAGCGCTTCACGGCATACCTCCGACCCTGTTCGAGTTGCAGGCGGGCATTATCGGCCAATTCGCGCGCGCCCCGCGGCAAGGTCTGGCGGGTGGTGTGATTGACAAGATTCCCCAGGTCCTGGCGGAGATGGGAAATGTCTTCGCGGACGCGGGTCAGCAAGTTGACGGCGCGGTCATCCTGGAATGCTTTCGGTATCATGACGGTCGTTTTTTGGGATCAACACGCCACGAAAGCCCATCTCCGGCGCCTTGCAAGTTGTGATCGCAGGATTGTCAAAATGCGGCAAGGAAAAGCGGGACACGCCCGGCGGGGGCTTTGCAAACCCATGGTCACAGTGTAGTTTAGGTCCCCGGTGATATGAACGCCCGGCCCGACCCTGCACGTCGCCCCAAAAGGCGCCGCTTACTGAAGTTCCTCGCAGCCGCATTGCTCGGCGCGGGCATCGTGGCGGCGGTCATTGCCGGTCATATCGCACCCCGGGCCATCCTCCAGCCGCCGCGCAGCGGTCAGGGAGTCCCCGTGCCCGACGGCATTGCCGCAGCCACCTTCACTCTCCCCGACGGCACCGCCATCCATGCCTGGATCGCCCGGCCGGGAACCGAGCCAAAGGCCGTGGTGTTCGTGCTTCACGGCATCGCGGACTCGAAGGCCTCCCAGGCGGGGACGATCCGTTTCCTCGCCGGGCGGGGCATCGCCGGCATCGCCATCGATCTCCGCGCCCACGGCGACAGCGGCGGTGAATTCGCCACCTATGGAGCGTTGGAAAGGCACGATCTCTCGCACCTGCTCGATGCGGTCGGGCCGGAGTTCCCCGGCATCCCCATCGGCCTGTGGGGCACGTCCTATGGCGGCGCGGTCGCGATTCAGACCATGGCCATCGACCCGCGTTTCGGCTTCGGCATCGTCGAGAGCACCTTCGCCTCCCTGCCGGACATCGCGCGCGAACGGACGGCCAGCGTCACCGGACTGCGGTTCGATGCCCCCGTCGCCATCGCCCTGGCGCGCGCGGGGAAAGTGGCCTCTTTCGTCCCCGGGGACATCTCGCCGGAGCGTGCCGTGCAATCCATCGCCGTGCCGTTGCTTCATCTTCACGGCGACAGCGACGAGGTGATTCCCTTCGCACACGCCGAGCGGATCCGCAACAGCGCCCGCGGCGGCAACTATCGGTTCGTGCCCATCCACGGGGGCACGCACTATCACCTCCGGGAGGGAGATCCGGAACGCTATGCCCGCGAGATCGGGGAGTTTCTCGACCGGATCGCCGGGGGCTTAGGCTGATGCGTCGTTCATTTTGCGGTGCCACTCGCGATAGACGCGGGGGGAGATTTCGGAGGGCTTGATCTCGGAGCGGCCGCCCCAGAAGACGTTGGTGTAGGAGACGGGGATGCCCACGGATTCGAGATGGCGGTCGATGGCGGCCTTGTGCTCCAGCACGCGGGATTTTTCGGTGCCGTGGACCACGCCCATGACGTTGACGCTGCCGAACTGCGGGCCGCCTTCGCGCCAGTAGCAGTGGGTCATGCAGTAGTGGCGGCCGACTTCGCCGCCGGCTTCGATTTCGCGGCCCTTGGGCACGGCCCAGTGGAAAAGGCCGTTGAAGCGGGTGACGCGCTCGCCGGCGGCGGAGGGTTTGACGTGTTCGAGGAAAGTGGAGAAGCGACCGATGACTTTCTTGCGGTTCAGCGTTTCGGCGACTTCGCAGAAGCGCTCCAGGGTGACGCCGGCCTTTTCGGCGCGGGCGTCCCAGGGGTTCTCGCGGATTTCTTCGGGAGTGAGTTCTTCCTTGAGGGCAAGCAGCACTTCCCATTCCTCCGGGGTGAGTTCCACGGTGGCGGTGGTCATCATCACGGCGGGCTCGTCGGCCTTGGCGCCGGGCTCCAGCGAGCGGCGGCGGACATGGCCGACGCCGAGGGCGAAGACGCCGTTGGCGGGCATGAGCAGGTATTCCTCCGCGCCGGTAAGGCGCTTGAGGACGGTGGCGTGCTCGTCGAGCGATTCGCCGACGGGGACCTTGAGGGTGGTCCAGAGCCGATAGCCGGAGCCGGAGACTTCGGTGTCGGTGGAGCGGATCACGACATGGCCGGAGAAGGGGTCTTCCTGCGCCATGAAGTCGAAGGCGGCGTTGAGCTTTTCTTCGGGAACCCGCCAGGCGACGAGCGCGCCGTGGGCGAGCTTGGTGGAGAGCAGGGTCTGGCGGACGCGGCGGATGATGCCGGCTTCGAGCATGGCGCGGATGCGTTCGAGCACGACGGGGAGATCGACGCCGCTTTGTTCGGCGATGACGTGGAATGGCCGGCGCTGGAAGCCGGCGACGAGGTCTTCGGAGACGGCCAGGATCTGCGCGTTGACCGGGTCGTTGTGCTCGACGGGGACGGTTTGCATGAGGCGAAAGCTAGATGCGGGAGGGGGTTCCGGCCACGCGGAATTTGCGGGAAAGGCGGCGGATCGTGTCAGAGGGAGCCGGTCAACCGCCGCTCAGAAGCAGGTTCAGCTTTTCCTGCCATTCGTCCTCGAACACAACGTCGAAACGCACCCGCGTGTTTTTCATGGCTGGCGCGAAGTCCGCCCAGTTTTCGCCGTGGGCATGCTCGTTGCAGAGTGCGAAGACGTTTCGCTTGTAGGCCGTATCCGCGTTGCGGAGGTGAAGACCCTTGGTTTCGAGGACGAAGAGACGGTCGAAACCCTTCTCCGCGTCCGGCGCCGGTTTCCCGGCGGCGATGAAGTCAGCGTATATCCGGTTCCGCTTCCAGCCCTGGACGTGGTAACCCCGCTTCGAAGCGTTCCGGTGCCAAAAGTAGAGGAGTTGTTCCTGCTTGTCCAAAAAGGTGGCCACCTGGATCTCGTAGTCGTTGAAGTCTCCTTCCGGCATCTGGTCGAAGAGGCTCAGCAGGAATTGACCCGCATCCTCGCGCGTGGCCCGGCGGTCGCCTGTCTTCCATGGTTCGGTCTCCGGCAGCTGGGCGAAATCGAAATGGTCGCCGACCACGACGAAACGCATCGTCCCCTTTTCCAGCAACTCGCGGAAGGTGGCTTCGGCCAGCCGGTCGCGCTCCGTTTCGAGTTGCTGGTGAAGTTTTTCGAGAATGAAGACATAGTTGTCCGTGAGCGTCCGCATGTCGTGGTTCGCGCCCAGCGCGTCGAAGACCTTCCTCGCCGCCTCCGCGCCGCGCCACGGATTCGGCATTACGTCGAGCACGTGGCTGGCCGCGAAGGTCACGTCCAGCCGGCCGCTGGCGTCCATTCGCTCCGCCTTCCATTCATCGTCTTCGGTGAGGATGCCGGCATCGAGCCCGATCCGCATCGAGACGTCCTGATCCCCTACGGAAGAAAGAGGGAGATCGAAAAGCGGCGAGACATCCACGTCCTTCCACGGCACGCGGGAAAGCAGATCCGCTTCGTAATGCACCGGACGCCAGCCGTCCACCGGGTCGTCGATCATGAAGGCGGGAAGGATGAACGAGGAGGCTTTTTTGCGAAGCGACTCGCGGGATGAGACCTGAATTTCAGGGCCGTTCTTTTTGCCCTCGCTGCTTCCCATGACGATGCGCGCCGAAAGGTCTCCCAATCCTTCCACCCCGAAACCGCCGCGGACCTCGTCCAGCAGATCCCTGCCCCGGCGCTGGAAGCAGAAGACGTAGCTTTCGTCCAACCAGCGGTTGTGCGTCTTGAGCGCGTAGGGCTGGCGCAGCACGCGGCCGACGAGCTGGGTCAGGGCGGTTCTCGATCCCGGGTTCGTCAGCACGGCGAGCACGTAAGCGAAGGAGCAGTCCCAACCCTCCTGCAGCGCCTGTTTGGTGATGATGTAGCGGATTCCGCAGTTCCGCGCCAGTAGGCCCCCGGTGTCGTCGATTTCCTTCAGTTCATCCTTCTGGCTGGACTTGATGGCGATGTGCTCCGGGCGGATGCCGTCCATCTTCAGCAGATAGTCGCGGGCGTCGTCGGCGTGGATGACGCCCGCCTTGCGCTGGTCTTTTCCGGTGCGCTCCACCTGGATCAGACAGATCGGGCGGATGTGCATGCCGCTTTCCGCTTCGTGGGCGGCGGCTTGTTCTTCCAACATCTCCCGGTGTTTCACGGCGGCGAGCAGGGTGCCCTTCCAATCCGCCTCGCCGCGGTTCATGAGGTGGAGATCCAGTTTGATCATGCCCTCCTTCTCCAGTTCGCGGCCGGGCACGTTCACCAGCACGTTCGCCTGTTCGGGCGGGGTAGCGGTGAACTCGAACAGCAGGCTGGGATTGAAGCCTTCGATCGTGGCGAGCGCGTTTTTCGAGTACCCCTTGTGGCCTTCGTCGAGGATCACGAGCGGGCGGAGCAGCCGCAGGGTGTTGCCGAGCGAGGTCTTGATCTGCCGCTTCCACAGCCCGCCGGCCTCTTCGCCGAAAGTGTCGAGATTCGGCACCCGCTTCAAAAGTTCCGCATGCGCCTGGTGGTCGCCATCGCGGGGGAAAAAGCGTTCGTAGCCGCCGCTGTCGCGGAACATGCGCAGCGTTTCCTTGGTCTCGCGGTTGGCGCTGGGCAGCATGAGCAGCAGCACGCAGAGATTTTCCGCCACGTCGTCCGGGCGGAATTTGCGGGATTTTTCGAGAATGAGAGTGCGGTTGGCGGAGGCTATGTCGAGTTGCTGGCGGTAGGGATGGGCGCGGTCGCGCAGCGCGGCCAGGGTCTGATTGTAAATCTGGGTGCTGGGTACGATCCACAGCACCAGCCCGCTCTGGCAGCGCAAGTAGATCGTATTGGCCAGGTCGATGACGCGGGTGGCGAGGTAGGTCTTGCCGCCGCCGGTGGGGATTTTGATGCAAGCGCTGGGCAGTGGGTCGCCGTTGCCGGTGAAACGCTCCCGGTAGGGCCCCTCGCCCACCCGCTTCCATGCCGCTTCAGGGAAATGGAAATTGGCGGCGAGATCGGCATCCACCTCTGCCAGTTTGGCGGCCTTGCCGCGCATCTCCGAAAGCGCGTCCAGCCAGGCGCGGACGGTCTCGAGGGTGCGGATCTGGTAATCCTTCGGCTTCATTTGGTGGCTTTTTCCACGCGTTCGTAGATTTCGTAGGGAAGCTGGGCAAAAACGATGCCGTTCCGGTGGAGCAATCCGTCGTCCATGAAACGGGTGGGCGCATAAATCAGCCGTTTGCGGTCCTTGCCCTTCGCTTTCGGCAAATTCCGGACGGTCTGGAGATCCAGCGCGAGTTCCTTCAGCGCCTCGATTTCCGGGGTGTAGAGGAGATAGACGTCGTATGCCTTCGAACGCCCGATCAAGCCCGTTTTACGGTCGATCGCGGAGGGGTCGAACTCCTCGCCGGTGCCGGTGAAGAAAACGTAGGCGGCCAGCGTTTCGTAGCTCGGCAGGTCCTTCGATTCGAGGATGGTTTGGAGCGCGACGGCTTCGCCGAGTTTGAAGAAGGAGAAGGAGCCGCCATAGCCCTTCTTCAATTTTTCGTCCCTGGCGGTCGGCACGCCCTTGATGCAGCGGCGCAGGCGCTCGGCGGTGGTCGTGTCCGCGTAGTCCTCGCATTCAATGAGGACGAAACGTCGCGTACCGCCATCTTGCGCATTCTGCTTCAAGACCGCATGCCCCGTCGTCCCGCTGCCGGCAAAGCTGTCCAAAATGATGGAATCTTTGTCCGTCGCAATCTGGAGGATGCGCTGGATGAGACGGGTCGGTTTAGGAGTACCGAAGGGTATTCCCTCGTTCAAAACTTCTTTGGCCTCTTTCTTCGCTTCGTCATTATGCCCACATTCTTCGTGAGCCCACCATGTCACAGGAACAGTTCCCGCTTTCACTTCATTGAGAAACAACTTCTTCGATGGCTTGCTGTCGCCATTTTTTCCAAACCATAGGCGATTATCCGCCAACAGATTCGGTAGTTCTTCCAAGGTGAATATCCAGCTTCTTCCTTCCGCTGGCCATACCTCATTTCCGGCCGGAGTCTTTATGGGAAAGAACGCGTAATCACGATGCTCAGCTCTTGTCGCATCCGCTGCTTTCCACGGCCCTCGGGGGTCATCGTCGAGGTTCTTATACGCGGCGTCTTGCTTTTCTGTCCGGGGAAGAAGATTTCTTTTGAACGCGCCTGATTTTGAATAGACCAGAATGAAATCGTGCATGGCATCAACGCCCTTCGCATCGTTCGCCGGGCTATACATCTTTTGCCAAACAACATTTGCCACGAAATTCTCCTCCCCGAACACTTCGTCCATGAGGCAGCGCAGATGGTGGACTTCGTTGTCGTCGATGCAGACGAAGATCGCGCCGTCCTCTGACATCAGTTCGCGCAGGAGTTTGAGCCGCGGGAGCATCATGCAGCACCATTTGTCGTGGCGGGTGGCGTCGTCGCGGTCGATGGTTTTGGCGAGCCACTCCTTCATGAGCGGGGAATTGACCTTATCGTTGTAAGCCCAGCCCTCGTTTCCGGTGTTGTATGGGGGATCGATGCAGACGCATTTGATTTTGCCCGCGTGGGTCGGCAGCAAGGCCTTCAGGGCAAGCAGGTTGTCGCCGTGGAGGAGAAGGTTATCGTGGAGGCTGGCGGTTTTCGCCAGTCCTTTGGCCTTCACGGCCACCATCTCGTGGAAGGGCACCACGAGATGGTGATTGGCCACGTGGACCTTTCCTTTGAAAACGAGTTCGGGCATGTCGGGACGGGGGAGGATGAAGGATTCGAACCCACGGTGTCGAGAAAAACTGTTCTTGTGAACAATGTGGGGGCAGGCCGGGTAAAAGAGGAGAACAAGCAGTGAAAAGCTGTGAACAACCTGATGCCGGGACGATTGGCAAGGGCGGATGAAAGGGATCGGCGACTGTCCGGTGGAGTGGGGAGGGTCAGGCTGAGAAGCGTTCCTTGAGCCATTCGAGCGCTTCGTCGCGGTCGGCGAGGCGGCCTTCGAGTTGCTCGATCTGCACGGCGTCGAGGAGTTGCTTGAAATGGGGGCCGGGCTGGAGGCCGAGGGCGATGAGGTCGCGGCCGGTGACGAGCGGCGGGGGGATGAGCGGTTCGGCGGCGAATTGTTCGCCCCTGGCGATGAGGAATTCGAGGTTGTCGGTGAAACCGTTCGACGAGCCGCAATCGACGCGGTGGAGTTCGAGTTCCTGCGGGAAGGTGGGCGCGGCCATGAAGCGCTTGAGCTTCGCGGTGCGCATGTTCTGCACGTTCATGAACTGCATGTGGCGCGAGACCATGAAGGAGACGTCTTCGATGACGTGGTTGGGGTATCTCAGCCGGCGCAGGATTGCTTCCGCCATGGTGGCGCCGAGGGCGTCGTGGCCGTTGAAGCGGATGCGTTCGCCATCCAACGTGCGGGTGGGGGGCTTGGCGATGTCGTGGAGGAGGACGGCGAGGCAAAGTTCCAGGGAAGCATCGTCCGGCAGCATTTCGAGCATGATGCGGGTGTGGGTGTAGACGTCGCCTTCCGGGTGCCACTCGGGCGGCTGTTCGCAGCCGATGAGGGCGAGGACTTCGGGGAGGAAGTGCTCGATCAGGCCGGAGCGGACGAGGAGGTCGAGGCCGAGGGCGCGGCGGGGGGAGGTGATGATTCTGGAGAATTCCTCGCGGATGCGCTCGGGCGAGATGCGGGCGAGCTGGCGGGCGTTTTCGCGGATGGCCGCCCAGGTGCCGCTTTCGATTTCGTAGCCGAGCACGGCGGCGAAGCGCACGGCGCGGAGCAGGCGCAGGGCGTCTTCGGCGAAGCGGGCGGCGGGATCGCCGATCGCGCGCAGGATGCCGACATCGAGGTCGGCCCGGCCGCCGACGTAGTCGATGATTTCGCCGCTTTCGGGGTCTTCGAAGAGGCCGTTGACGGTGAAGTCGCGGCGGCGGGCGTCTTCCTCCGGGGTGGAGAAGGCGACGGATTCCGGCCGCCGGCCGTCCTTGTAGGAGCCGTCGGTACGGAAGGTGGCGATTTCGACGTGATGGCCGCCGGTTTTGGCGATGATGACGCCGAAGTGCGCGCCGACTTCGTTCGAGCCGGGGAAGAGGATGAGGACTTCCTGCGGAGTGGCGGAGGTGGCGATGTCGTAATCCTTCGGTTCCTTGCCGAGCAGGCGGTCGCGCACACAGCCGCCGGCGAAGTAGGCGGTGTGACCCGCTTGTTTCAGGCGGAGGGCAAGGGAGACAGCGGCTTCGCGGGCGGTCACGAAGGAAGGGAAAGGGCGGACGGCGGATATACCAAGCCGTTTCGGCGGGCTCGGAGGTCCCCGCGTTCTCAAGGGGGCGGTCTCAGCGGCCGCGGCGGGCTTCTTCTTCGAGGAAAATCTCGGCGAGGCGGAAGCTGCGGCGGGAAATTTCGCGGGCGTCCTGGTCGTTGATCAGAGCGAGACCTTCCTCTCCCACTTCGGCGAGGAAGATCTTCCAGGCCTTTTTCGCGACCTGGCCGGCGTCGAGCCTGGGCCGGGGTGCGGCGTGCATGGCCGGGGTGTGGATCTCGATGGGCGGGGACCCTTCGTCGGCGGCTTCCGCGGCGGGCGGAGGATTGTGCGGATGGGCCTGCTGGCTGTGCTTTTTCTTTTTGCGGCGCCGCTTCTTGGAGGACGGGAAAACTTCCGCGGCGGGCGGCTCGACGATCACGGCGATTGGATCGGGGGAGCCGTTTTCCGCGATGGATTCCACCGGAGAGGGAGCGTCGTTTTCCGATGCGGGCGGCGGAGCGGTGTCTCCGCTTTTTGGGGCCGCCGCCGCGGGCTTGGCCACCCGGCGGGCGGGGCGTTTGCGGACTGGCTTGGCCTCCGGAGTGTCTCCGGCCACGGGTTCGGGCGCGTCTTCGCTCATTTGCGGGTAAAAAGACCGGCGGCGGGGGCGGCGTCGAGCGGAAATCCCGCGGGTGGGGAAGAATGCAGGGAGCTCTCCCCCGATGAGCGGACTCTATCAGAAATTGCGGATGTCGTCGAGGCAGTCGGCGTGCTTCGGATCGGCGTTGGTCCGGCCGTCTTTGCCCATCGACCAGAGATCGAAGTCCGGATTGATCGCGCCCGGGCTGTCGCCGGAGCGGTAGCGGTAGGGATTGCCCCAAGGATCGACGATCTCGGCGGAGACGGAACTTTTGCGGACCCATGCCTGGCCGCCCTTGCCCTCTCCATGGGTGTCGGGGTCGAGCTCGGCAAGGTAGACCTTGGTGTCGGCGTCGAAGGGGTCCTGGTAAAGGGCTTTGAAGAGTTCCTCGGAGCCGTTCAGTCCTTCCGAATTGGGATTCGAAGGGAAGCTGCGGTTGTCGGAATGGTAGTCCTGCAGGGCATTCTCCAGAAGCTTGATCTGCAGGGCGGCGGTGCTGCGGGCCTTCTTCTGCTCCATGAAGGACAGCCCCCCCATGGTCAGGGCGGCGAGCGCTACGATCAGGGCGACGACCACGACGAGTTCCATCAGGCTGAAACCCGCGGCGGCGCGGCGGAAACGGTTGGTTTTCATGGGTTCGATGCGAGTGGTGGTTCGATGGGGCGGTGTCCGGAAACCGGGGCCGCCCCGGCGGCCGGTCACTGGTTGCCCATTTCGGAGATAATTTTGATCAGCGGAAGGAAAAGCGCAAACACGACCGCACCGACGACGAGCGCGAGGATGACGATCATGATCGGCTCGAGGATGGAGGTCAGCGCAGTGACCGCGTTGTCGACTTCGTCGTCATAGACATCGGCGACTTTCAGCAGCATTTCCGGGAGCTGGCCGGTTTCTTCGCCGACGTCCACCATGGAGATAACCATGTTGGGGAAGATGTTGGAGGCCTGCATCGGGGTGACGATGGATTCCCCTTCCTTGACGGCTTCGTGGACCTTTTCGATGGCGTTGGAGACGACGACGTTGCCGGCGGTGTCGCGGGTGATGTTGAGCGCCTGCAGGATGGGCACGCCGGAAGTGACCAGGGTGCCGAGGGTGCGGGAGAAGCGGGCGATGGCGCTCTTGCGCTGGATGTCGCCGAAGATCGGCATCTTGAGCTTGGCCTTGTCGATCACGACGCGGCCGCCCTTGGTCTTGCCCCACACGTTGAAGAGGAAGGCGAAGAGACCAAAGACGAGGAAGACCCAGACGACGTTCGGAATCGGACCGACGGAGGCGCTCAGGAAGAACTTCGACACGCCGAAGACGGCCTGGGAGATCATCGGCAGCTCGGCGTCCTGACCCATTTCCGCGAACATCAGTTCGAACTTGGGCACGATGAAGAGCATGAGGAAGACGAGGATGGCGACCGCGATGAACATGACGATCACCGGGTAGACCATGGCGGAGACGATCTTGTTCTTCAGCTTGTGGGCCTTTTCCTGGTACTCGGCGAGGCGGACGAGGACGACTTCGAGCACACCGCCAAGCTCGCCGGCCTTGACCATGTTGACGTAGAGCTTGTTGAAGATCTTCGGGTGCTGGGCGAGCGCCTCGGAGAAGGTGGAGCCGGATTGGACGGAGTCGGCCAGCGCGCTGATGGTGCCGCGGAGCATCGGATTGGGCTCCTGCTTGGCGAGGACGGTGAGGCCGCGCAGCAGGGGCAGGCCGGAGTCGATCAGGGTGGCGAGCTGCCGGGTGAAGATCATGAGGACCTTCGGCTTGATGCGGCCGCCGGTGGTGGCTTTGCCTTTTTTGCCCTTGGGCGCGGCTTTGCCTTTCTTGGCGGCGCCTTTCTTGGGCGCGGCGACCTTGCCCTTGCCGGCTTCCACGACCTGGAGCGGGTAGTAGCCCTGGGAGCGGAGCTGCTGGATGGCGTCGGCTTCGCTGGCGGCATCGACGGTACCGGACATTTGCTCGCCTTTGGCGTCGGCGGCGGTGAACTGGAACTGAGGCATGGGGTTGTTTTTTTAGATCGTTTTGGAAGATGTAGCGTGGCAACCGGGCGGCTGGCCACTCGAAAATCACGGCACGGTCAGGTGTATTTCAGGACTTCCTCGATGGTGGTGTGGCCGAGGTAGATGTTGCGCAGGCCATCCTCGCGGAGGGTCTGCATGCCGAGTTCCATCGCCTTTTGCTTGATGACGACGGTGGGGGCGCGGTCAGTGATGAGTTCGCGGACGGGGTCGGAGATGTCGAGCAGCTCGTAGAGGCCGCGGCGGCCCTTGTAGCCGCTCTGGCCGCAGGTATTGCAGCCCCGCCCGGTGAAGAAATCCTTGTCGCCGAGTTCGTGGGCGGCGACGCCGAGCTGGTTGAGAATGGTTTCGCTCGGCTCGTACGGGGCCTTGCAGTCCTTGCAGATGGTGCGGACGAGGCGCTGGGCGAGCACGCCTTCCAGCGAAGCGGCGACGAGGAAGGGTTCGCAGCCCATGTCCACCAGACGGGTGACCGCGCCGGGGGCGTCGTTGGTGTGCAGGGTGGAGAGCACAAGGTGCCCGGTGAGGGATGCCTGAATGGCGATCTGGGCGGTGTCCTTGTCGCGCATCTCGCCGACCATGATACGGTCGGGGTCCTGGCGGAGGAAGGCGCGCAGCACGCGCGGGAAGTCGAGGCCGATACCCTCGTTGATGGGGATCTGGATGATGCCCTCGATGTCGTATTCGACCGGATCCTCGGCGGTGAGAAGCTTGGCGTCGATGGTGTTGATGCGGCGCAGGGCGGCGTAGAGGGTCGTGGTTTTACCCGCGCCGGTGGGGCCGGTAACGATGAAGATGCCGTTGGGCTTCTCGATGGTGTCGCAGATGTACTCGTAGATGTGACCCGGCAGGGCGAGATTTTCAAGCGAGAGATTGACCGAGGAGCGGTCGAGCACGCGGAGCACCACGGATTCGCCGTACTGGGTGGGCAGGGTGGAGACGCGCATGTCCACCTGGCGCTCGCCGACCTGCTTGACGATGCGGCCGTCCTGCGGGATGCGGCGCTCGGCGATGTTCATGTTCGACATCACCTTGACGCGGGAAAGGATCGGCAGGGCGAGGTGGACCGGCGGCGGCGCCATTTCGTAAAGCGCGCCGTCGACCCGGTAGCGGATCTTGAAGTCCTTTTCGAAAGGCTCGAAGTGGATGTCGGAGGCCTTTTCCTTGATCGCCTGATAGAGGACGAGGTCGACGTAGCGGATGATGGGCGCGGAGTTCGCCTCGGCCTCGAGCTCGGCGGCGTTGAGCGTCTGGGTGCTGGAGAGTTCGAGCTGGCTGAGGATTTCCTCCATCGCCTTGCCTTCGCCGCCGTAGCATTCGTTGATCTTTTGCTCGACGACGTAGTCCGGGGCGACGGCGAGGACGACTTCGCGGCCGAGGGCGAAGCGCAGATCTTCGAGCGCCTGCGGGTTCATCGGATCGACGAGCGCGATGTGCAGGCCCTCGCTGTCGAAATTGACGGGCAGCGCGCCGTGGAGGCGGGCGAGACCGGCGGGGACCAGGGCGAGAAGCTGTTCCGGCGGGGTCCAGTCGCGGAGATCGACCAGTTGCGCGCCGAGTTCGGAGGCGACGACGGGCCAGACGTCATCGCGGTGGTGGATGACCTGGAAATCGGCGAGGATTTCGGAGGCTTCCTTGCCGCTGTTCTCGACTTCGGCGAGGATGTCCTGGCCCAGCGAGTGGTCGATGAGCCCGCGGCTGATGAAAAGTTCGACGATCTGGTTGTTGTCCATGGATCGGGGTTTTGGAAACGAAAGGCTTGGTATGGGAAATTCGCGAGGCCGGCGCTGCGGTCAATCGAAGTCGGACATGGTGACGTGGATGACTTCCTGGGCGGAGGTGAGGCCGGCGAGAACCTTGCGGATGCCGTCGTCGCGCAGGGAGCGCATGCCCAGCTCGCGGGCGCGGCGGCGGAGCTGGCCGGTGGTGAGGTTTTCGTTGATCATGTGGCGCACCTCGTCGTCGATGGTGAAGAGTTCGAAGATGCCCATGCGGCCGCGGAAGCCGTTGGCGCGGCACTTGTCGCAGCCGACGGGGCCCATGACGGTGGCTTCGGTGGTGCGGCTGGCGTCGAGGCGCAGCGCACGGAGCTCCTTGTCCTCCAGCTCGACGGGGGTCTTGCAGACCGGGCAGAGCTTGCGGACGAGACGCTGGGCGAGCACGGCTCGCACAGCGGAGGCGATGAGGAAGCGCTTGATGCCGATGTCGGCGAGACGGGCGACGGCGGAGGGCGCGTCGTTGGTGTGGAGGGTGGAGAACACCAGGTGGCCGGTGAGCGAGGCGTTGATGGCGATGTTCGCCGTTTCCGCATCACGGATTTCCCCGATCATGATGATGTTCGGCGCCTGGCGCAGCATGGCGCGCAGCGCGGCGGCGAAGGTCATGCCGATGTCGGTCTTGACCATGACCTGGTTGATGCCCGGCATTTCGTATTCGACCGGATCTTCCACGGTGATGATCTTTTTGTCCGGCTTGTTGATGACGTTGAGACAGGCGTAGAGCGTGGTGGTCTTGCCCGAGCCGGTGGGGCCGGTCACGAGCAGGATGCCGTCCGGCAGGCCGATGAGTTTCTCGAAGGTCGCCTGGTCGTCGGAGAAGAAGCCGAGTTCCGGCAGGCCGAGCACGAGGGCCGACTTGTCGAGGATACGCATGACGATCGACTCGCCGTGGTTCGAGGGGACGGAGGAAACGCGGAGGTCGACTTCCTTGTCGCCCATCTTGACCTGAATGCGGCCGTCCTGCGGCAGGCGTTTTTCCGCGATGGACATGGTGCCGCTCATCACCTTGAGGCGGGCGATGATGGCGGGCAGGAGCTTTTTCGGGTGGTTGGCGACCTCGATGAGCTTGCCGTCGATGCGGTAGCGGATGCGGACGGAGGTTTCGAGCGGCTCGATGTGGATGTCCGAACAGCGCATTTTCATCGCTTCGGACAGCAGGCCCTGGACGAGCCTGATGATCGGCGCGTCGCTGTCGGAGCCCTCGACCTCGTGGCCGCCGGTGACATTCATCGAGGAGCTGTCCTCGGCACCGTAGAATTGCTTGAGGAAAAGCTGCACGGCGCTGGCCGGGGCGCAGACGAAGTTCACTTCCCGCCCGAGTATGTGCGGCAGGCTGTCCATCGTCTCGAAGTCGAAGGGGTCGGCGACCGCGACGGTGAGATAGATGCCGTCGTCGGCGACCGGGACGGCCTTGTAGCGGCGGGCGATGTCATCGGGGATCGCGCCGACAACCTCTGCCGTAAGCGACATGGCGGCCAGGTCGATCGCCTCGATGCCCGCATTCGAAGCGAGCACGGCGCAGACGGTATCGTCGCTCAGGTCGGTCTCGGCGAGCAGCTTCTCGATCACGGAGCCCCCCGAGCGCCGGGCTTGTTCGAGTTTGTCGGGTGTCACCGCGCCCGCTTCGACAAGCAGGTCGGCCAAGTAGTCTTCGTTGGAGAACACGGATTTTCGGGCCTTTTTTGAAATCTGTTCCATCGCCGGACCGGCATCATGCACGGCCCGGCGTGCGCACCTTGGTCAAGCCCCTCCCCCTTCGTCAAGCAGCCGCGGGACAAGCTGACATCATTCTTCCAAGGGTAGGCACGAGGTATGGACGATGCGGTGCAAAGAAAAGCATCCGATGCGCCCTTTCGTTGACCGGGGGCTGTCGAGAGACGACAAGTAGCGGCAGCGAATGCCGATGAGCAGCGAAGAGAACGCCCCGGAACCGCAAAAACGTCGCCGCCGCGGCCGGAAGCTGCTGGTGGCATTGCTTCTCCTCGCCTGCCTGCTGGCGTGGCTGAATGGCCCCGGCTGGCGCTGGCTGGGCGGCATCGGCCTGCGCCACGCGCTGGGCAAGGCGCAGCTCGAAGGCGATTTCGAACTCAAGGGCACCCTGCTCGGCGGCATCCGGATCGAGGGGCTTTCCCTCTCCGGCGGCATCATCCGCAAGCTGGAAATCGGCTCGGCCGGTCCGCTTTACGAAATCCGCCGCGCCGCGCGCGGCCAGCTCGACGGGCTGAAAATCGACCGGATCGACGCGGTGATCGACCTCGCCGCCGCTCCGGAAAAACCCGCCAAGGAAAAAACCGGCCAGCCCTTCGACCCGCAGACACTGGCCGAGACGCTGCGGAAAATCCGCTCGCTGGTCGTGCCGATGGACCTCCAGGCCGCGGACCTGACCTTCCAGCTCGTCCACGGCGAGGAAACCCTGGTCAATCTGGACACCAGCCATTTTTCCCATGCACCCGGCAGCGACGATTTCCGGCTGGCGCTCGGCACTCTGGCCGTGGGGCCGGGCCATGAACTCCCCGCTCAGGAGGCGCTTCTCCGCTGGACGGACGAGACGCTCACGCTCGACCGCTTCGACATCACCCCGCGGCTCGGAGTCTCCGATGTCCGCGTCGCGCTCCCGCCCGGCGGCGAATTGGCGGCGGAAGCCACGCTGCGGATCGAGGATTCCCGTCTCGCGCTCGCCGGCGGCCTTTCCTCCGCCACCCTCCGTATGGAGGCCGGGCCCCTCCCCATCCACGAAGCGGCGAAGAACCTGGCGCTCAGCCTCCCTACCGAAGCCACCATCGACAGCCTCGAAGCGCGGATCGAAGGCTTCGACCAATCCCCGGACCGCTGGACCGCCTCCGTACAGACCACGGTCAGCTCCCTGCGTTACGAAGAATGGAACGCCGAAACCTTGCGGCTCGCTGTCCAGAAAGACGGCGGCACCGCCCGCGTGGACTGGTCGCTCGCCGCTCTCGATGGCGAAGCCTCCGGCCGCGCCGATCTCCGCTGGCGCGACCTCGCCGCCGGGGCGTGGACCGATTTCGAGGCGGACGCCACGGTCTCCGTCCCCCGCCTCTCCCCGATCTTCGCCGTGCTCAGGGAAAAGCTCGCCTTCGCCCCCGTCGAGGCCCCGTCCTTGCCCGCTTCATCGCTGACCCTCGACGCCAAGGCCGATTCCGGCGCGGACGGCATCCGCTCCGTCGACGCCCGCTGGCGTCTTTCCCCTGAGGAAGCTCCTCCCGCCTCCCTCGCCGGCGAGGCGAAATGGACGCCCGACGGCAAACTCTCCGGCACGCTCGACACCGCGGGCCTGCGTGCCGCCTACGCGCTCGACCTCACGGCAAAAACCTACGAAGCCGAAGCCGCCCTCGACCTCTTCCGCCCCGAAACCCTCGCCCCCTGGGCCGCCGCCGCGGGCGTCGAACTTCCCGCCGGCATGACCGCCAGCGCCGCCTGGCAGGGCAGCGGGGCCTTCGCCGCCGAACCTCACCGCGGCAGCTTCGACATCTCTTCCTTCGAATGGGTTCGTCCCGATACCTCTCCACTCATCGTCCGCACCAAGGGCAGCTACGCCTGGCCGCAAAACGTCGCGCTCGAACAACTCACCGCCATCACCGAAGGCCAGACCATCCACGCCGAAGCCGCCCTCGCCGAGCGCCTCCTCAAAATCCCCCGCATCGAGTGGCTCGATGGCGAAACCCGCCTCGTCGGCGGCCGGGCCGAAATCCCCATCCCGGAAAAAACCGGCGGCCTGCGCGACTTCCTCGCTCAGACCGAACCGATCAGCGTCTTCCTCGAATCCGAATGGATCGATCACACCCGCCTCGCCGCCTGGCTGCCGGAACGGAAATCCCCGCTCTCCGGCGGCAGCGGCCGCGTCCACCTGATCGTCACCGGAACCCCCGCCGAACCGAAAATCGACCTCGAGGCCGCGCTCCGTGGCATCCAACTCCCCGACCAGCCCAACGTCCCGGTCACCGACGCCGAACTCTCCCTCGACGGCGCGGGCGACGAACTCACCCTGTCCGGCCAAATACGGCCCGCATCGTACCCACCCGTCACCCTCTCCGGCAAGATGCCCTTCAAACCCGGCGTCTGGGCCGAAAACCCCGGCTCCGCGCTCGAGGAAACCTTCGAAGCCCGCGCCAACATCCCGCGCCTCGAGCTCGCCACCTTCCGCGAATTCCTCCCCAACACCGCCCAGTTCGCCGGTGCCCTCGAAGGTTTCGTCTCCGCCTCCGGCACCCTCGGCAAACCCGACCTCTCCGGCGAGCTGCGCCTCTCCGGCGGCGCCTTCTCGATGGACGACGACAAAATCCCGCCCGTCCGCAACGCCGCCGCCCTCGTCCGCATGAGCGGCGACACCGTTTCTCTCGAAAACCTCTCCCTCGAAAGCGCCGGCGGCACTCTGCGGGCCAGCGGCCGGGCCGGTCTCGCCGACAGCGCCAACCCCACCCTCGACTTCACCCTCAACGGCGCCTCCCTCCCCCTCTGGCGCGATGAATCCATGATCATCCGTGCCGACGCCGCCCTCGCCGTGCGCGGTTCGCTCCAGGAGGCCCGGCTGTCCGGCACCGTCGACATCGTGGACAGCCTCTTTTACCGCGACTTCGAGATCATCCCCGTGCGCATGCCCTTCACCGCCCCCTCGCGGCCCAGCCTGCCCTCCATCGATCCCGACGAAAAAGCCGGCGATCTGCCCGAGCCCTTCGCCGACTGGGCGCTCGACGTCCGCGTCCGCACCCGCGACCCCCTGCTCATCCGCGGCAATCTCGCCGAAGGCTCCGCCATCGCCGACCTCCGCATCGGCGGCACCCTCGGCGACATCCGGCCATCGGGGACCGCCACCATCCGCGAAGTCACCGCCCGCCTGCCCTTCAGCACTCTGCGCGTCCGCGACGGCCGCGCCGTCTTCACCCCGGAAAACGGCCTCAACCCCGAACTCAACATCCGCGGCACCTCCACCATCGGCCGCTACGACGTCAACGTCTGGTTCTACGGCCCCGTCAACGCCCCGCGCACCGCCCTCACCTCCGACCCTCCGCTGCCGGAAAGCGAAATCATGACCCTGCTCGCCACCGGCACCACCTCCGACGGCCTGGAAGACGGGCAGGCCGCCACGCTCAGGGCCGCCCAGCTTCTCGTCGAAGAATGGCGCCGCGGCCGCCTGCCCTTCGGCGAGCAGGTCGCCGAACTGGTTTCCATCCTCAACCGCGTCGACCTGCGCATCGGCGAGGACGACCCGCTCACCGGCCGCCGCCTGAACTCCGCCACCATCGAACTCCACGACCGCTGGTTCCTCAGCGGCTCGATCGACAAACAAAGCCACACCCGGACGCTGCTTGCCTTCGTCATCCGGTTCAAATGAAGAGAGACGCAAGACTTCAAGACCCAAGACGCAAGACCGGAAGCTGGCGGAGTCTCTTACTTCTCTTGTGTCTTGCGTCTTCCAGTCTTGTGTCTTTTTCCGCCGAAATCCGCATCGAGGGCCTGCGCACCCTCTCCGAAGGCGAAGCTCTCGACCTCCTCGGCGACCGCCTCGAATACGTCCGCGAGCGCCCGCCCACTCCCGCCCGCGCCGGCGACGCCGCCTTCCTGCTGGAAAACCTCCTGCGCCGCCAGGGCTTCCAGCGTCCCGCGGTGGACTGGACCATCTCCGATAACGCCATCCGCCTCCGTGTCAACGAAGGCCGCCGCCTGAGCATCGGCGAAGTCAAGGTCCCCGGTTTCCCCGAGGAAGACGAACTCCGTCTTTCCCGCCTCTTCAAACTCCCCGGGCAGGAACGCGTGCTCGCCCGCAGCCAGGACCCGCCCTTCCGCGAAAGCGACATCGCCGAGGGTCTCGCCCTGCTCGAAGCCGACTTCCGCTCCCGCGGCTACTGGCGCGCCAAGGCCGTCGTAAAGGATCGCCGCGAGCCCTCCGGCGACGGCGAAATCGCCTTCGACATCCACATCGAGCCCGGCGCCCGCCACCGCCTCGGCGCGCCCCGCTTCGACGGCGCCCCGCCCCAACTCCTCCCCGATCTCCAGGCCGCCGCCGCGCCCCATGTCGGCCGCATCGCCAATACCGACCGTCTCACCCGTCTGCGCGCCGAAATCGAAAGTCTCTTCCGCCGCGGCGGCTATCCGCTGGAGTCCTTTAAAATGAACCGCATCCTCGGCGACGCCACCCTCACCCCGCGCTTCATCATCGTCATCGGCACCCGCCAGCGCTTCAGCGAACTCCACATCGTCGGCCTCGAAAAAACCCGCGAAGAACGCATCACCGCCCGCTTCGAACATCTCCAGGGCGACTGGTTCGATGCCGAGGAATTCGACTCCCAGCTCCGCAAACTCCTCGCGACCGGCGCCTTCTCCTCCATCCGGCTCGAAACCGCCACCGACGAGGACGGCATGCTCGACGCCACCCTGCACGTCACCGAGGGCCGCGCCCGCGGCGCCTCCACCTACATCGGCGCCGGCAGCTACGAAGGCGCGATCTTCGGCCTCAAATACCACGACCGCAACCTCTACGGCCGCCTCTGGAACTTCAGCGCCGGCGCCGAATTCACCTCCCGCGGCATGCTCGGCGAAGTCCGCCTCTCCGACCCCTGGCTCTTCGACAGCGACACCTACCTCGGCCTGCGCCTCTTCTCCGTCACCCGCTCCCACGAGGGCTACGACAAATTCGAAACCGGCCTCTCCGCCGAATTCTCCCGCGACTTCGGCAAGCACTTCGACGCCTCGCTCACCCTCGGCACCTCGCTGGTCAATACCGGCAGCACCGGCATCCCCAGCGCCCAGCTCGGCGAAACCGTTTACATCCACCAGTTCCTCCGCGCCGAACTCGCCTACGACCGCCGCGACAGCCCCGTCACCCCCGTCAGCGGCTACCACCTCAACGCCCTGCTCGAAGGCGGCTTCGTCGCCGGCGACCTGTCGTCGAGCTATGTGAAGCTCGAAACCCACGCCGCCGGCTACATCCCCGCCGGGCGCAAGGCCCAGGTCAACCTCGGCTTCCGCACCGGCATGCTCGTGCCCTCCAGCGGCCCCGACAAATTCCCCATCGATCTCCGCCTCTTCTCCGGCGGCCCCGACACCGTCCGCTCCTTCCCCTTCCGCGAAATGGGACCGAAGGCCCTGAACGACGACCCGCTCGGCGGCGAAGCCTACTGGGTCGCGAATGCCGAATACGTCCGCTCCCTCTTCGGCCCGGTGAAGGCCGTCGGCTTCGTCGATGCCGGCCATCTTTCCGACGACTCCGTGCTCGACTTCGGCTCGCCGGAAATCGCCGTCGGCCTCGGTCTGCGCCTCGACCTGCCCATCGGTCCCATCCGCCTCGAATACGGCCACAATCTCACCCAAGACCCCGGCGAACCTTCCGGCACCTGGCACTTCGCCATCGGCATCGCTTTTTGAGACCCGCCCGGGACCGGCCACGCCCCGCCGGACGCCGGCTACACCGTTCCCCGCCCCGATGTTTTGAGATCCGGATCGATCTCCAAGGTCAGGCAGTAGTCGGAAAATCCGACGGACCTCCAGAATGAAATGCCGCCGGGATTCCGGCTGAGCACATCAACGGTGATGCGCCTGTCCTGCGGCCAGATCTCGTCAAACAGGATCCCCATGCACTGCCTGCCGACACCCGCCCGGCGAAAGGCGCGCCGCACGAAAAACTGGCGCAGATGCACCGATTCTTCTCCGTCCCGATACAGCGCATAGGCGACGACCTCGGAATCCCGCTCAAAAAGAACGGCACGATAATCCGCTGCGATCCACTTCCGCATCCGATCCGCCAGTGCGGGCATCGACATCGGATTCCGATGCCCCTCGTCCTGAATGAGCTGATGATTCAACTCGCCGAGCAAGGCGGCATCATCCGATGTGGCGAAGCGGCAGTTCATTCGTTCTCCCGCTCAGCGCCTGCGCACGCAGAGCCCCGCCAGGCCGAGGCTGCACAACAGCAGGGAGGACGGCTCCGGAACCACCGTGAAGAGATAGGAGCCCTCGGACCAGGCGGAAACCACAGGCGACCAGCTATAGCCGGTCGCGCCGGGGAGCGTCGCCGTTCCGTCCTGCTCGACCGGTTCGCTCAGCGAGATATGGTCACTCGTGAGCGGAGTCACATAGCGGATGGTCAGCCGGTAGTTGCCGGGATCGAGTGTGGAGGCGTAGGCGTAGGACGTGGTCGAAACGTCAAGCCACTCGTAGACGACGATCTCCCAATCCTCCCGCTGGAGGATGAAGTTGATCCATCCCGCGCCGTCCGGAGCGCCTGTCCACGAGAATTCCGGCGAGTCGGCGGGGACGTCGTTCAGGTTGCCGGGCTGGATCAGCAACACCTCGGAGAACATGCTCTCGTCCAGATCGGGAAACGAAAGATCGAACTCGAACGTCTGCGGCGAACCGTCGGGGTCCAGCACCAGCGTCCAGGGCGCCGAAGTCGCCTCGGACTCCAGTTCCGCGAAACTCGGAAACTGGGCCGCATACGAGCCGGCATCCGAGCGGCCGCCGGCAAAGCCATTGGGAGCTTCGATGGCGACGACCTGGGAGTCGTCGGACGCGGTGGAGAAGAAATGCGCCGCCACATCCTCGACACGGATGAAGGGCACGATGGACCAGGTACTTCCCGAAGGATCGGTATTCCGGTTGACGACGATATCGGGAACGATCGTTTGAGCCGGAGAGGAAGCGATGACGGTCAACGACAGGGCGACCGTGACGAGCCGGGGGGTGGCATTCATGGCGACCACGCATCAATCCGAAAAATTTCGGAGAGTCAACGGGAAACGTCGCGTCCGCCTCAGGGCAATCGCATTTGACTCCCAAAAAACCGCGAATCGACGCGAATGGACGCCCATTGATGGAATCAGGAAATCCTCCAATCAAACGGTGGTTGGGTGCTCCGCTGACAACCCTTTTTCATTCCATTCGCGTTCATTGGCGTCGATTCGCGGTTCCAATTTCCTGCATGAGGCCGCCCTGCCGCGTCCATCCGGGGAGGCTCCCATTGGAGGAAACCTGCTCCCGGTCCGGGCGGGAAAAACAAATGCCGCCCCGTCTGCGCGGGGCGGCATCCGGAGAAAAACGGGATCCTACTTCTTCGCCACCGCCTTGAGGGCGTCCTTCACGGCTTTGTCGAATTCCTTGTGACCCGGGTGCCCGTGCCAGACCAGCTTGCCGTCGGCGCCGAAGACCGCGACATTCGGGATGGTGTTGCCGGGCACCGGCACATGGCCGCCGGCCATCACCGGAAAGGAGACGCGGGCGGATTTGATCACCTTGAGGATCGCTTCCTTGGAGCTTTGCTGGCGCTCCAGACCCACCACCACGAGCCCCTTGTCATCGTAGCGCTTGGCCAGCCGCGCCATGTCGGGCAGGCTGGCGATGCAGGGCGGGCAGTTCACCCCCCACTGTTCGACGACCACGACCTTGCCTCCCAGGGCGTCCTTGTCGAATTCCACGTCATTCACGACCTCGGCCCAGCGGACCTGGCTCAGCGAGACATCGGGTACGGATGCTTCGTCGTCGGCGAAAGCCGGGACGGCAAGCGCGAACAGCGCGGCGATTTTCAGTGCGGGTTTCATGGCAAATCGTTGACCAACCGGGAGATAACGCCGCGAATCCCGGGATTCGTTCAAACAAATTCGGACGGACAAACGAAAGCGCTTCACCCGGGACGGGAGCGGGGGGATTTCAGCACGAGCTCCCCTCCGCGCCGCAGACCGCCGGGGCGGCGAGGAGGATGGGGCATGAGGAATCAGAGCCCGTTGCTTTTTCTCCTCCGCCGACTTCGGTCGCGCGAGGTGGATATTTCCGCACGACAAGGCGAGCCTACAGGGAGGAAAAATCGATCCGGAGTTCGGGGGCTTCGATAAAAGCGGGACTGTCCTCGCCGATCGTCGCTTCGACAAACGTGTGACGGATCGAATATCCCGGATCGCCATCCTCCGCTTCCCACGTCTGTGCCGGCACGTGAATTTCGTATTTGCCGGGAGGGAGATTCGCAAAAACGGCGGATCGGGGAAAACGGCCCCGGGCCGTTTCAGGAATCGGGCCGAATGCCTTGAACTTCTCCCCTTGCCGGCGCAATTCGAACCATTGCAAGTAGACGGACCTTTTATCGCCGCTCCAGGCAAACATCCGGGCGAGGTCGCCGGGAAGTTCCTTGGGCATCTCGCCGCCGGGCCAGGCCACGGGAACCACCAGGGTGGAGCCCGGTTTCAGCTTCGGCTCCAGCAGGCGGCGCTTCCTGTCCACCGTTACCCGGGTCATGGGCATCAGCTCGGTTCCGGGATGCCGGACCCTCAACCAATAATCGCCGGGACTCACATGGGGCAGCACGAGCTTGCCGGTCTCATCCGCATGATAGCGGTAGGAACTGCCATTGGGCGCATCATCGCCATTCACCCACTGGAATTCGATCTCCGTGACATTCCCGTCTCCGGTCCGCGCCTTGGGAAGCACCGGCTTGATGGTCACCTGAACCGTTTCGATGTTTATCTCGTGGAGGGCGCCGGGTTCCACGGGCAGGGGTACGGATGCCCGCAACCACACGGAAGATTTTTGCGGAGACCGGCAGCATGAGTGCATATTTAGACCCTCAGCCTCACGTGTGAGAATGAACACCGTTTGTCGAAAATATCCTTGCCGATTCCTTGGTATCGCCGACAATACCTCGCAAGGTGTATGCAGTTCTTGATACATGCGTCCTGGTTTCGGCCCTCCGCTCCAAAGACGGAGCGAGTCATCGTGTTTTGCGGGCTGTTCTCGCCGGGAAGGTTCGCTTGGCTCTTTCGGTGGCACTCGCCATTGAGTATGAAGAAGTGGCTTTACGGCCCGGACTCGTTCCTGCGCTGCAACCGGAGCAGATTGTCAAGATCATCGACGGTTTATGCCGCCTCTCCAGGCACCAGAAGATTTTCTACACGTGGAGACCGTTTCTTCCCGATCCTGATGACGATCTCGTGCTGGAACTTGCGCTGGCAGCGGGAGCTCCATTCATCATCACCCGGAATCTCAAGGATTTTCGAGGCTCCGAGACACTTGGCATCCGCACCATCACCCCTGCTCAAACCTTAACCATGATTTGACGACTATGGCTACCATGTCCATCCGTGTTCCCGAATCGCTCCATCGTGCCATCAAAGAATTGGCCACGAAAGACGGATATTCGATGAACCAATTTCTCATTTCCGCAGCCGCCGAGAAGCTCGCGGCACTGAATACCGTCGATTATTTGAGGCAGCGAGCGGAGCGAGCCGATTTGAAGGAGTTCGAACGAATTCTCGATCTTGTTCCTTCATGCCCGCCCGATCCAGGTGATGAACTGACTCAATAATCAAACCAACAGTGCGTGGATACGGGCAACCGGCGTTCCTCCAGTGCCTAATCTTTGCCGTCCGATTAAAAAAGATTCTTATGTCACGTTGCTTCGTTATTCAACCCTTCGATGAACGTTTCACAAAGCGATTTCACGACGTTTACAAGCTAGCAATTAGCTCATGCGGACTGGAAGCATATCGCGTCGATTATGATCCTTCTGTCGAGGTGCCAATCGACGCGATCGAAGAGGGAATCCGTGAAAGCTCTATCGTTTTAGCCGACATCACATGCGACAACCCGAATGTCTGGTATGAGCTTGGCTTCGCTTATGCGCTCCGCCGCCCAGTAGTGATGATCTGTTCTGATGAGCGGACCGAGCCCCGTTACCCATTCGACATTCAACACCGCACTGTGACCCGCTACAAAGTACAGTCGGTGCAAGATTTCACTGCATTAAAGGAGAATATTTCTACCAGAATCGAAGCAATTCTCAAGAAATCAGAGGCGTTGGCGGCAGTCACGAGTGCAACGAGCATTGCGCTGGTCGAAGGCCTGTCACAACCTGAACTTGCGGTAATTGCGGCTGCAGCTGGGAGTGTTTCTCTCCCGGGAGAAATCACTGCAGTTTATTCGTTGAAGAACGATGTGGAACGGGCAGGGTTTACTCCGATCGCTTTTTCGCTTGGTATAAAGCGCCTCACTGACAAGGGTTTTGCCGAGGTAAAGCAAGCCGAGGATTACAACGGGGAGCCGTATCCGGCGCTCGCTCTGACCACCAGTGCCTGGGAGTGGATCGAGCAAAACGAAGACAAGTTTCTACTGAAGAAGCCAACTGAGGAAGCGTCTGATGAAATCCCATTCTAGCAACCAGTAAGGCGAAGTAAGCGAATACAGGTAACCGGCGTTCAGCCACTGTCTAATTCTCGTCTCGGAAAAAAGAATACCCATCTTTAATCTACTCGCCGTCGATAACTTTACCTTAGTGCGCGGCATTCGTCCTGGGGACGTTAGCAATGACGCCTTAGAGACCGTCCGGCAATTACATGAAGAGGATGAGATGGAATCCTGGATTCAGGCCATTCTGTTCGACACTAACAATACTCCTCATGGTCCCTCCGAAGTTGTCGACATCCTGACTCATAAGGTTTCTGTTCGCGGCCGTGAAGGAATTGCTGCCTTCATTCTGAAGGGGCGTTCATTCCCTACCGTTCGACCACATCATGTAGGCCATCAGATATTCCGCCTCGAACGAATTGAAGGTTTAGATTACGCCTTTTTCGCGGCATCGGGCAATGTTCTTGATGAAGCCAAGGAGCAGTTTATTTCTACTGCGGAACGGGTAGCTAAAGGCTACTGCATTCTAGATTGTCATGATCTTGCCCGGCTGTTCATCGCATTCGGATACATTTGTCCCCGAGATGGCACGAAAATTAGGGGAAGTCGTTGTCGATGCGGCTACGACCCGGCGAACCGAACATCCAACATTCTTCAACAGGCGGCTTTAGCTGAGCTGCGTGCAACTCATGAGCTTGGGCAGACCTCTGGAGCAGTGATCTTACCTACCGCTTCGGGTAAGACTCGTGTTGCAGTTTTGGATGTCTCCCGAGTTAATCCTGATCTCTGCATCTACGTTGCTCATTCGCACGAAATTCTTGAGTCGGCGGAGAACGAGTTCTTAACCGAATTTTCCCGTGAGGAAGTCGTTCGCTTCCAAGAGAAACCCACTCATGATTCGCTAAAAAAGATCAATTTGATCACTATTCAATCAATATCTAGAAACTTGGGTATTTTTGCTGGTAAACAGGTTGATTACTTAATCGTTGATGAGTTCCATCATGCCGCTGCAAGTAGTTATCGTCGAACAGTTGATGTACTTTGGCCAACATTCTTGCTTGGGTTGACCGCGACGCCGTTTCGAGGGGATCAACAGGATGTGCTCGAACTCTGCAACAACAACGCGATCGTCAGTTACAGAACTGCGCGAGGGTATTGAGTTCGGAGTCCTTTGTCCCTATCACTATTTTGGTTGTTTTGATGATATCGACTATTCGAATATTCGTCACAACGAAAATCGCTATGACATCACCGATCTCGAACGAGCGCTGATCATTCCAGAGAGGGACGCAGCGATTATCGCTAAGTGGACCGAGAAGGCTGATGGGAAGCCAACTATCGCATTTTGCTGTTCTCACGCTCACGCAGAAAGGGTCGCTCAAAGCTTCATCAATGCTGGCATTGAAGCTCGAATATATATTGCGACTACTCCTCACCATGAACGCACGATACTCCGTGATCAATTGAGGCATGGTGATATCAAGATACTGTGCGTGGTTGATGTATTTAATGAAGGAGTCGATTTACCTTTTGTTGAGTGTTTGCTTTTCTTTCGTCCCACAGAGTCAAAACGTGTTTTCTTTCAGCAGCTAGGACGTGGGCTACGCCGATTTGTCGGCAAGGATCACTGTATTATCATAGATTTCATCGGAAATTTCCAAAATGCCTACACCGTCGTCGAAAACCTAGGCCTTGAACCCTACGAACACGGCGATGCGCCTAGCGAAACGACTGGCGGACGTGCTGCCAAGGACATCCTGAATCTACCGAGAGGATGCATGGTCGAGTTCGACGAGCGCGTTATCGACGTTTTCGGGACGCAAACTAATAATCCCAGGTTCGCAACGAGACAGAATATCGCCCGAATTCTCATTTACCAATACCGAAAAATCGAACGTCGACTCGGACGCCTACCGACAAAGCGCGAAATTGATCGAAACTGTATTATCGACAGCCGATTCTATGAAATGGTATTTGGTAGCTGGCGTGAATTTGAACGGAAGATTATACAATAATGCCGAACAAGCTGGCGGCTCACCTTTAAATATTCGGAACATCACTCTCCCACCGGATAGGCTTTTTTGACGTAGGCGACCAAATCGAAGGTGACTTTGGCGTTTAGGGGCAGGAAAGAATTTTCCTCCTGGAGAGCTTCCGGGGTGATCTCGCCGGTACGCAACCGCCCGGCATCGCGGATGCGTTCCTCGCGATGCTCACGGTCGAGTTCTTCGAAAGTGACGGTTTCGGTCGCCATCGCTACGTTCCAACAAGCCATTCGGGGGGCGATTGTCAAGGTTGGGGAGAGAGCAGAACGGATCATCATGTAGCCGTCCGAATCATTGATTTCCCTCGACCTCGAACCCACCGGGAATTCTCCCAAGCATCCCTACCCTCCCCACCTGTTCGTCGCCCTGTCAGGTGCCTCAGCCGTATGAGATGGAGGATGGGTACCGGGCCGGATTCCCGCTTGCCAGCTTCGTTCCGCCTCTTCAGTGTTGAAGTGTTCACATGATTACCAAGCTCTATTCCGCGGCCCTCCGGGGTGTCGATGCCATGGAAGTCGAAGTGGAGGTCAATGTCCGCGGTTCGGAGAAGCCGATGGTGGTCGTGGTCGGTCTGCCCGATGCCGCCGTGCGGGAGTCTTCGCAGCGGGTGATCTCGGCCATCAGCGTGTCGGCTCTGCGCCTTGCCGACGGAACCAAGACCGTGAATCTGGCTCCCGCCGATCTGAAGAAGGAAGGTCCCTCGTTCGATCTACCCATCGCACTGGCGATGGCATCGGCGAGCGAGCACGCGCGGCTTGCCGCAGATGCCCACGGAGAATCCATGACCATGCCGCCGCGCCGTCTTTGCGGGTTTTCTCCCGCCCCCAGGCGGGGGATATCCGGAATGCCTGACTTCATACGCGTGGGGTTCTGTTGCTATTCGGCGGCTGGACCGGATCGGTTGCCTCGCAGGGCGAACCATGCTCCCGCGCCGCAGACCGCAAGCGCGGCGAGGAGGACAGGCCAGGAAAAACCGGAGCCGGTTTCCTTCTCCATGGCGGTGTCCGCGTCCGTCAGCGGCTTCGCCGGGCGGGTGGTCGCGGGCTCTCTCGCCCGGTCCGCCGGGCCGGCGAGGCTGTATTCCTGCGGATCGCCCTTGAAGCGGAAGGTACGGGTGCCGGCCCTCACCTGTTCGTACCAGAGTTGCCACATGGTATCGTCATCGTACAAATAACTCTGCCAATAGGTCTCGCTACGTTTCTGGACCGGCGGTTTTTCGATCAACTGGCCCAAGGCTTCCATCGCATAATATCCGTTCGGCTTTAGTCCGGGAATCCGGCGTTGACCGAAAGGGAGATGCCTTTGATCTCCATCCCAATCGAAGAGATACTCTCCCAATACTTTCACCACGCCGAGGTGAGGGATGCGCCCCATCGTCTGAAAAGCGTTAAGTCGACGAATATCGGAATGGGTTGAGTCGAGACTGCCCGATTTCTCCTTCGCTTTCTCGTCGTCGATGTATTGCACCATTTTTTGAGGGAAATCCGGTATTTGCCGGAGACGTTCCTTGGCCATTTCCCTGACGACTTGGGTCTCGGGTTTCAAAACTTCAGGGTCAGGGTATCCAAGCGTCGCAAGAAGTGCGACGTCCTTTGGTGAAGGATCCTCTGGCATAGCTTCGATTTCAGCAACGAAGCTCTCAACCCAAGCATTCCATTCTGAAGCACTTCCTAGCAGGCAAAGCATCTGAACTGCCAGTATTACTATCAGTTGTATTCTCATCGGGGCATCCTCCCTCCACCAATTTCCTGCTGAAACCACTCTACCGCCGCATCCCACTCCCCTTTCACGATCATCCTCGACGAGCCGTCCTTCCTGCGCAGCAAGCCGCTGCACATGAGTCGTTTCGGCATGACCGTCCCAGGCAGGGGAGCCCTCCCCGTGTCTTGGATGGTCAGCGGGCCCGGCGTGGGCCTCCCCAAGAGATCCCTGGCCACACCCGCATCAGGGTGCCCGTCGCCGAAGATGATATGTCCGATTTCATGCGCCACCGTGTCGAGCTTTTCCGGATCGTTCACGTCATTCGTGACACCGGCCGCCACCCAGCAGCGGCGAGAGCCGCGATCCGCGATGCCTGCCGCCTCAAGCTGTTCCACTTTTCCTTCCTGGGCATTCCATGCGGTCGGCACGATGCCGATCACACCGCCCACCAGGTAGAGGTTGATGTTGAAGTCCGATATGTAAGCGGCGGAGGTGATCGCATCCATTTCGCCCCTGAATCCACCATGCTGCTCCGTGCCGATCGTCTCCAGATAATGGGCCTGCGGGGTGTATTGTCCGGCCAGCATGCCCAATGTCGTAGCGTCGTTGGTGTTGAAGCCGAGCGGCCCGCGCGCCTCATTGGAACATTTGAAGACCGCATTGATCTGATGCTCGTACCGGTCGTTCAGGTACTTTTCCAGAGTCTCCTCGTCGGGCCGGAATTGGGGCAGTTCGCCGGTGTCCGAACGGATGTGCCATACCTTCACCCGGATGGTCCGGCGTTTCATCACCTTCGCCGCCACGGGCGTGCTCAGCGAGGCGATCTCCTCCCCGTCGCGCTTGAGCTTGAGCACCAGCGGGATCTCCGTGCCGCTCGCGATGTGATCTTCGGCTTTCACCGTGAAGAAGGTTTCCCGGGCCTGCACTTCGGCGGAAGTGGCATTGCCGTTGAATCTCAACCCCTGGCCGCTGATTTCAAGCCTGCAATCGGGATGGATCGGCGCCTTGAGCCGCACGGTCGTCTGCCCCCCGCCGGAGGGGGCCATGATCCAGATGCGCTCGGCGACGGCCTCCCCCGGATTGCTGCTGCCGATGGAAAAGGCATCCACACCCACGGCTTCGGTGAGGATCTGTTCGTTCTGTTCCAGGCGGCCTTCCATTTTCAGCGGCAGCATCGCCGCGTGATCGGGCTGATTGCCGACGCCTCGCCTGGCCAGAATCCAGCCGCCCGGGGTGGTGTCCACCAGCGTGGCCGCCCCATCCTGCCAGGCACCGGGCAGACCGGGGGTGGTCCGCGTGGCCGGGCGCCAGCGGCCGTTCATCAGCACGGGCATCACGCCGTGCCTGCCGCTGGCCGCGATGGCCGTGCCGTCGCCGGCGATGTCGAGGGCGTCTCCGAGAGTGGTGGACATTTTCCAGCCTCCCTCCCGGGAGACCCTCGCGTCGCGGTTGCGGAAGAACGCCTGGAGCTCGCCGCTGTCATTCAGGACCAGGTTGACCGGCACGGCGGGCAGCTCCCTTTCGACGCCGGGCGCGACCACCTCGCCCCGTCCGGTCGCAGGGCTGTAGCCCCAGTGGATGTCCTCGGAATGCGCGTGGAACATGCCCTCTGCCACGCCCTTCCGGCCGGGCGTGCGGCCCTGCCCCGGCAGGGTCCACATCGCCCGCTCCCGCGGTATCAGGACCGGATTGCCGCCGCCTCCCGTTTCGAGCTCCGAGGCGACGGCGATCATGTTCCCGTCCGCCGACAGGATGGGACCGGGCGCCAAATGGCCCAGGACCATCTCCTGAAAGGGGGTGGCATAGTGGTTGTCCGAACTCACCGTGACCGGATCCGCGGAAAGCTCGGGCCAGTGGACGACCACCATGCCTTTTACTTCAGGCCCTTCCTGGAAGAGATGATTCCCCCAGCCGACGATTTCGTCGCCATCGTTGATGCCCAGGCCGCGGCAGGAGTCGAGCGTGTCGGTTTCATGGGTCAGTTCCAGCCACTTTCCGCCGCTCCAGGCGCCGTTGGGAAAGAGAACCGTCCCCCGGTCGTTGATCTGCATCGCCTTGACGGCGTTCTCGAAGGGTTCCGCATTGGCGATGGGGAAGAAGGCATAGCGGAAATCGCCCGCGATCGGCGCGGATACGGTATCATCGTCCACCGCACTGTCGGCGCTGTTGACGGTCCCGTCCCGATCGAAGTCGGTCTGATCTCCATCGGGGACACCATCCTGATTGACATCTGCGTTGAATGCGTCTCCCAGGAGATGGTCCGGGTGCTGCGGATCGGCCATCATGGCGAACTCGATCCAGTCGAAGATGCCATCATTGTCGGAATCGACAGTAAAATCGCTGTGGATGCGGAAAAATCGACGATTGCCTGGAGCCGGTGGTGCGGGCGGCGGGGCATTGCGCGCGGCGGCGGTGGCGGCGGCGACCTGCGCGTTGATGTCGTCGAAGCGGTCTTGGAGGAGTGCGAGGAAATCCTCGTCGGCGGGGGAAAGGAGCGGCGCTTCCTGCGGGGGAGCGGCGGCGGCGGTGCCGGGCTGCCAGATGAAGAGGTGGTAGTTGCCGTAGCGGTTCCAGAAGAGGGGCGTGCTTTCCCAATCCTCATGGAGATCGTCCTCCAGATGGACGGTGATGCCGGCGCCGTGGTCGAAGGATCGCCATGAGGCGAGGGTGCCGCCGCCGGTGGCGTGGCGGAGAACGAGGCTGGCGACGACGGCGGGGCCGCCCGGGGGCGGAGGATCACCGCCGCCGCCGGGAGGCGGAGGTGGGGGCGGGGTGAACTGACGCAGGGGGACGACGATTTCGCCGCCGAGGCCGTAGACCTCGCCGCCATCGCCCGCGCCCGTGATGGTGTAAGGATTCCAATCCGTGAGATTGTCGGATACCTGCACGGTATGGACGACACCCGCGATGGACCGGAAGACGAGAGATTGCTGGACGGAGCCGTCGGTGGCGGTGACGTTTTCGAGCCGGTATTCGGGGTTGATGTCCTGGGCGTGGAGTTGGCCGCAGGGGAGGAGGAGGGAGGCGATGAGAAGCGGGACGATGAGGAGATGGAGGAGCTTCATGGGGGATTTCATGGTTGGGGTTGGATTTGGGGGCGGTGTAGAATTGGGGAAGGGCTCTCGATTAACTATAAATAGTTATACCCCGGCGCCCCGGTCAAGCGCCAATAATTGCCGGTTTGCCGGGTTTTCTTCCAGAGGAGGTGGTTTCGGAGGTGGTCGCCGCGCTGGTGGCGGAGCGACAGCGGCGGGGCATTTCCCAAAACGCCCTGGCCAAGCGCTCCGGTCTCAGCCAGAGCGGTTTCCGCTATATCGAACTGGGCAAGGCCCAGCCGACGCTGGCGTCTCTGCTGCGCATTTCGCGGGCTCTCGACATGCCGCTCGGGCCCTTGGTGGGCCGGGCCGAGAAAAATCCGGAGTCCATGCCGCCGGACGACGGGTGAGGCGGGGAAGAGGAGTTTCATCAGGAAAATGGGGCGGTTGCCGATGGGATGGGGCTTCGGCTCGAAACTCCGGCCCCCGGGCCTTGCCTGAAAAAGCAAGGAGCGCGGACTTGAACGCGCCCCAATCCCAGGCACCGCGAAGCGCCTCTCGAAAAAGACACGGCAAGCCGCGCCGATTCGGCGCGACAGCTCTTTCTTTTTCGAGGACCGGTGAAATTCGCGGTTTCGGGATTGGCCCAGGAGCTTTTGTTTGTCGCAAAAGCTAGTGATGTGATGAAGGCGCGGCCACACGTCTGTGTGGAGACGCGCCTTCATAAGCGGGAGACAAGTCAGGTCACCGGGGAGATGGCAAGGAAAAATTTCCGCACGAAATTCGGGCGGCGGCCCGCGCTCCAATGACTTCCCCTCCACCGCGGCATCCCCCATCGTCCGCCGCGCCGCATGCCCGTCCTCGATCCCTCCCTGCCCGCCGATCCCTCGTCCGGCGATGCGATCCTGAGCGTCTTCCTCGACTACCTGATCGAGAGCGGCGTGGACCCCTACGATCATCAGGAGCAGGCCATCCTCGATCTCTACGAGGGCCGCAACGTCATCCTCAACACCCCGACCGGCTCGGGCAAATCGCTGGTCGCCCTGGCGCTCCAGTTCCGCGCCATCTGCCTCGGCCGCCGCTCCTACTACACCGTCCCGATCAAGGCGCTGGCCAACGAGAAATTCCTCTCCCTCTGCCGCGTCTTCGGCCCCGAAAGGGTCGGCATGATCACCGGCGACGCCACCGTGAATCCCGCCGCGCCCGTGATCTGCTGCACCGCCGAGATCCTCGCCAACCTCGCCCTGCGCGAAGGCGGACGCGCCCGGGTGGACGACGTGATCATGGACGAATTCCACTACTACTCCGACGCCGCCCGCGGCTTCGCCTGGCAGATCCCGCTGCTCACGCTGCCGCAGGCCCGCTTCCTCCTCATGTCCGCCACCCTCGGCGAGACCTCCTTCTTCGAGGAAGCCCTGACCCGGCTCACCGGCGCCCCCACTTCGCTCGTCAAATCCGAGCAGCGCCCCGTGCCGCTCGAATACGAATACAGCGAAACTCCGCTGGAGGAGAAAGCCGCAGAACTCGTCGATGCGGGCAGGGCCCCCGTCTACCTCGTCCACTTCACCCAGCTCGCCTGCGCCCACACCGCGCAGAATCTCCTCAGCTCCAACTTCTGCACCAGGGAGGAGAAGCAGGGCATCGCCGAAATCCTGCACGATGCGAACTTCCGCAGCCCCTACGGCAAGGAAATCGCCAGGCTGCTGCGCCATGGCATCGGCATCCACCACGCCGGCCTGCTGCCGAAATACCGCATCCTCGTCGAAAAGCTCGCCCAGCGCGGCCTGCTCAAGGTGATCTGCGGCACCGACACCCTCGGCGTCGGCGTCAACGTGCCGATCCGCACCGTCCTCTTCACCCAGCTTTTCAAGTACGACGGGAGCAGTACGAAAACCCTCGCCGTCCGCGACTTCAGGCAGATCTGCGGCCGCGCCGGCCGCCGCGGCTTCGACGACATCGGCTATGTCGTCTGCCAGGCGCCCGAGCACGTCATCGAAAACCTCCGCCTCGAAAGAAAGGCCGCCAAGTCCGGCAAAAAGGGCTTCGTCAAACGCAAGCCGCCCGAAACCGGCTTCGTCCACTGGGACGAAAAGAGCTTCCGCCGCCTGATCGATTCGCCGCCGGAAAAGCTCGTCTCCAGCCTCCAGGTCCACCACTCGATGCTGCTCAACGTCCTCGGCCGCCGCGACGAAGACGGCTGCCGCGCCCTGCGCCGGATCATCGACGACAGCCACGAACCCCCGGCAAAAAAGAAAGCCCTCAAGCGCCGCGCCTTCCAGCTCTTCCGGGGTCTCGTCGGGGGCGGCATCCTGCGCATCATCCCCCGGGGCGAGCGCCGCGGCCCCGCGAAAGTCGAGCTGCACATGGACTTGCAGGAGGACTTCTCCATGAACCAGGCGCTCGGTCTCTACCTCATCGACGCCATCCCGCAGCTCGACCGCGAGTCGCCAGACTATGCGCTCAATGTCCTTTCGCTGATCGAGTCCATTCTGGAGGACCCCGCCGTCATCCTGCGCCGCCAGGTCGATCTCCTGAAAGGCGAACTGCTCGCCCGCCTCAAGGACGAGGGCGTCGCCTACGAGGAGCGCATGGAGCGCCTCGAGGAAGTCGAATGGCCCAAGCCCGGCAGGGATTTCATCTACGATACCTATAATACTTTCGTCGCCGCCCGCCCGTGGATGAAGGAAGCCTCCGTGCGGCCGAAATCCATCGCCCGAGAGATGTTCGAGCACTGGCAGAGCTTCGAGGACTACGTGAAAACCTACGGTCTCGAACGCAGCGAAGCCGTGCTCCTGCGCCACCTTTCCGAGGTTTACAAAGTGCTCTCCCAGACCGTGCCGCCCGCGATGAAGACGGAGGAACTCGCCGATGCGGAAGCCTACTTCGAGGACATCCTGCGCACCGTCGATTCCAGCCTGCTCGACGAATGGGAAAAGCTGCGCAACCCGGACTACGTGCCGGAAGAGGAAAAACCCGCCGCCGAGCGCCGCGCCGTCCCCTTCACCCGCAACCGCCCCGCCTTCACCCGCGCGCTGCGCAACGCCGTCTTCACCCTCGTCAAAGCCTTCTCCGCGGAGGACAGCGCGGCCATCCTCGAGCAAATCGAAGCGCAGGATCCTCACGGCGAACCCTGGACCCGCGGCCGGATCGAAGCTCTGCTCGACGACTACTTCGCCACCCGTGAGCGCGTCCGCCTCGATCCTGAGGCCCGGGCCGCGAAGCACACGCACCTTTCCGAAGCGGCGCCCCGCCGCTGGACCTGCGAACAGGTCCTCGTCGATCCCGGCGACCTCAACGACTGGTCGCTGCGCCTCCTCGTCGATCTCGACCGCAGCGACGCGGACCAGCGGCCGGTGCTGGTCCTCGACGGCGGCGGAGCGATCGGCTGAACGGTCTCCGCAGACCCGGCGTCCCGCCTCTCCCTGGGAGAGCTCACCGGCCGATGATGTCGGCGAGCGGGATCTTCTGGAAAATCATGTCGGCAACGGAGGATTCGTAGAGGATGCCGACGGTCTCGTCGTCCACCATCGCCAGCGACGAGTAGCCGAAGCCCGCGCCGTCATCGAGGAGGAGCCGGTGCGGCCAGGTCGCGCCGTTGTCGAAGCTGGCCTGGATGGTGATGTTGCGGCGCTGGTGCTTGTCGTGCGGGTTGGAGAAGAGGAGCACGGTGCGGCCGTCGGGCAGGCGGTGGGAGATCAGGCTGGCCATGCAGACCGGCTCGGGCAGCGCGCCGCGGTCGGCGGGGTGGATCTGCCAGGTTTTGCCGAGATCGCGGGTGACCGACACGGCGCGGCCGTTGCGCCCGCCTTTTTCGGTGCGGTTGCGGTTGTCGCGCATGGAGAGCAGCAGCGTGCCGTCGTCCAGTTCCGCGACGGCGGATTCGGTGGTGTCGCCGCGCGCTGGGGCGGAGACGGTCCAGGTCCTGCCGCGGTCCCTGCTGGAGATGATGTTGGAAAAGGGGTGGCCGTTTTCGTCGCGCCCCTGGGAGGGAATCACGAGCGTGCCGTCGCGCAGCGTGATGCCGTTGCCCGGCGCGGGGGCGAAAAGCCACCATTCGGGACGTTTGAGCCGTTCCGTCCAATTTTCCGGCCCGCTCCAGGTGACTCCGTGGTCGTCCGAACGCACGACCACGAACTGGCCGGTTTCGCCGATGGCGAAACCGGGCTCGGAGCCGCGGCCCTGCCACTGATGGGTGCCGGGCCGGCCGTGGACCCACACCGCGGAGACGAAAATGGCGCCGGTCCGGGCATCGACGAGGATGTTGGGGTCGGAGACGCCGTTTTCGTTCTGGGGTCTGCCGCCGTACTCGCCCATGTCCATGATCGGCCGCGGCGCGGACCAGGTGCGGCCGCCGTCGGTCGAGCGGGAGAGGCCGATGTCGATGTGCTCCTGAAGGTCCCTGGAACTGTTGTAGCGCATGTCATAGACGGCGAGCAGAGAGCCGTCCCCCGCGCGGGCGAGGCCGGGGATGCGGAAGGTGTCGCAGCCGTGCTCGCCGCGCCGGTGGATGCGATGGGCCAGGCGCGAGGGTTGGAAATCCGCGGGACGCTCCGCGTGCAGGGCTTCGTCTTCCGTGAATTCGATGCGCCCGACCCGCAGGCCGATGCGGTGGAGCGGATCGGCGCCGGGGCGGGTTCGCACGATCAGGCGGCAGCGGTGGTTGCCCGCCGGGAACTCCATGCCGCCTTCGACCGCAAGCGTCATCGCGGGCTGGAAGGAGGTCGTTTTCGCCAGCCAGCGATCGCCGGCGCGGCGGATGTGGAGCACGCCGACTTCCGCGATGTCCGCCGGATCGGTCGTGCCCTCGCCGGAGAGCGTGACGCTTTTCACCACGCGCGGGCGGTCGGTGGCGAAGCTGAACTCGGCGACGGCCGATTCGGTGCCGTCGTTGAAGACGGGAATGACGAAACGGGTCGTTTCGATGGCGCCGAAGGCGGATGCGGCGGCGAGGAACGGGGCAAGCAGGCGTGCGATCATGACGGCGGGTGGAAAAAACGATACCGGAGCGGGCCGGGGGATCTGACAGCCGGGTTGATTGGATTTCCCGCGGAACACGGGAAGGATGCGCTCAGGAACCGGCGTCCGGGATTTCGACGGGGAAGACGGGATTGGGAGGAGCTTCGCGTTTCAGGAATTCGACCGCCTGCCGGATGAGTTCGGGCCTTTCGGCCGAGAGGTCGCTGGTTTCGGCGCGGTCGTTGGCGATGTCGAAGACCTGCCAGGGTCCCGGCTTGCCGAGATCCCGGCGGATGACTTTGAAATCGCCGAGCCGCACCGCGAGCTGGCCGCCGTATTCGGGGAAGACCCAGAGCATCGGATTGCTGCGTTCGGCTCCGCCGGCGCCGGTGAGCAGCGGCCAGAGGTCGAGGCCGTCGAGGCCGGCGGGCGTTTCGAGACCGGCGGCGGCGCAGAGGGTGGGGAACCAGTCGGGGAAGTAGCCGGGGGTGTCGTCGCTGGCGCCGGCCTTCACTTTGCCGGGCAGGCGGACGATGGCGGGGACGCGGAGGCCGCCTTCGAAAAGGGAGCCTTTCCGGCCGCGCAGGCCGGCGGTGCTGTCGAAGAATTCCGCATCGGTGCCGCCGACACCGAAGCCGGAGCCGGGTCTTTCGTGGGTGGTCCCGTTGTCGCTGGTGAAGACGATCAGCGTTTCGTCGAGCACACCGGCTTTTTCGAGCGCGGCGCGCACGGCGCCGACATGGCGGTCGAGATCGCTGATCATCGCGGCGTAGGCGGCGCGGGGGCGGGGGTGGGGCAGGTAGCCGGCTTCGCCGCGATAGATGCGCCGATCCCATTCGGCGGGGTATTCCTCCACGCTCGCCGGCGGCGGCTGCATGGCGACGTGGGGCTCGATGAAGGCGAGGTAGAGGAAGAAGGGTTTCGTTTTGTGGGTGTCGATGAAGCGCCCGGCTTCCTCCACCATGAGGGCGGGGGCGTAGGTTTTCCCCTGCCATCGTTCCATGGTGACTTCCCCTTCGGGCTGCCGGGCGTGGCCGGGGATCGGCTCGGGATTGATTTCGATCCGCCGGTCGTTCCGCCAGAGGAAGCGGGGGAAATAGGAGTGGGCGACGGCCTGGCAGTTGTAGCCGAAGAACAGGTCGAAGCCGTGCCTGTTAGGATCGCCGGTGGAGCCCACGGGGCCGAGGCCCCACTTGCCGATGGCGCCGGTGGCGTAGCCGGCTTTGCGGAAGACGGTGGCGAGGGTGAGCGCTTCGGCGGAGATCGGGTGCTGGCCTTCGTCGAATTCGGGGAAGGAGAGTTTCGCCTGCCGGTTGCCGCGGATTTCGGCGCGGCCGGTGTGCTTGCCGGTCATCAGCGTGCAGCGGGAAGGCGCGCAGACGGGAGCGCCGGAGTAGTGCTGGGTGAGCCGCATGCCCTCCGCGGCCAGCCGGTCGAGGTGCGGGGTGCGGATCTTTTTCTGGCCGAAGCAGCCGAGCTCGCCGTAGCCGAGGTCGTCGGCGAGGATGAAGACGACGTTCAGCGCCGGGGCGGGAAGGGAGCAGGCGAGGAACAGGGCAAGCAGCGGGGACAGGCGCATGGCCGAAGGGTAAGGTGCCCCGTCCTGATGTCTTTCCGGTTTTTGCGCGGGATTCCGGCGAATTTGCGAAGGCGACGGGAGGGGCGCATGATCCGACGCGGAAATCGCGGCTTGTCCGGGCGCCGGGCGGCGCCGGCTCACTCGATCCCATGTTCCCCCGCGAATGCCGCGGCCGCCGCGGCTTCGGCCGGTTGATCCTTCGGCCAGTCTTGGTGGATTCTGACAAGCGTCGCTTCCCGCTCGGAACCGGGCGGCAGAGTCACCGCCCACCGGGCGGCGCTCCGCGGGTCATGAGCGGCCAGGGTCTCCGCATAACCCCGGATCGCCATCTCTTTGCCCGGACCTTCGGGGACGGAGGCCAGCCAGGAGGCGACTCCCCGGGGATCCTGCCGCGTCCAGTTCGCGGAAAGATCCCGGATCTCGTGACGGGCCTTGGCCGCCGGCAGCTTTTCTCCGATCCACTCGATCCAGCGTCCGCGGTCTTCCTCCCTCACGCGATGGGCGATACCCTGCATCATCGCCTCGATTTGGCCGGGCGTGAGGTTCGCATCCATCCAGGCGGCCGAGAAATCGAAATCGCGACGATCGCCATGCATTCCGAACAGCAGTTCCCGAAGTCCGGCGGTGAGCGCCGGATCCTCGGGATTCCGGCCCGCGGCGCCCGCCTGGCATTCCCGGATCAAAGCGAGGAGAGACAGCCGGTGTTCCGGGGTTTTGAATTCCGGACTCATATATCCAAACGCGCCCACCAAACCGGGAATGAGATTGTCCGGCGTATCGCCCAACTTGTGGATCAGATCGGCGGCGGACGCCGGATTCCGCCCCGCGGCGCTGAAGACCAGGGCGGCCTTGGCCGATCCCGAAAAAGGACCGAGTTTTCCGCCGTTCTCCCGGAACCAGTTCAGCGCGGCCTCCGGATCGAGATCCGCCCAGTTCCGGAGCGATCCGAAAATCCCGTTCTTAGTCAGCCCCGCGGACTTCCGTCTGGCCAGCTCCAGCATTTCGGAGGAATCGGTGAGGATGGCGAGCGCGTCCTGCGGCCGGTCCTTCAGCAGCAATCCGATGGCGAAATGAATGAGATCCCCCCGCGTCGTATCATCGGCGCTCCAGTCGGCGCTGAGTTCGTCGATCAGGATCTTCAGTTGCCTGCCATCCAGCGCCATGATGCGGTCCATCTGATCCGCCATGCGGCGCCGGGTCGCCGGATCGGGCGAATATTGCCCGTTTCCCAAGGCCGTCATTTCTTCGGCGTATGCGATCAATTCCGCGGCCGCGAGCCTGGCATCGGCCGTGCGGTCCCCGCGTTCGGATTTCGTCCGCCGCGGGGGAAGCTGCGGATGTGCGGGGTCGAAGTGGATGCCCCGGGCCGCGGCCTGTCCGGCCAATTCCGCCTGCTCCGTCCTGAGCGCTTCCAGCCGCCGGTGATTCCACCATCCGCAGACCGCGAACACCAAAACGATGGCGAGCGGGATTTTGACCGGTGTGGAAATCTTCATTCGAACTTCTCCATGAACTCGCCGCGCCGCGTTTGGTCGGCAAGCGCCGCGGCGATGGATTGCGCCAGCTCCTTGTTTTCCATGGCCTCGGCACGCTCCAGAAGCGCGATCAGGAAATCGTCGTTGCCGGAAGCCTGATGGTGTCGAAAGGCGATCTCCGCCAGATCGGGATAAGGCGCGTCCAGGTGAGCGATGGCCTTGACCGTCGCGGCATCCACCAGATCCGGCGAATGATTGGAAACCCAGGCGCGCAGCGTTTCGATATCTCCATCCGGTGTGGCGGAATGGTTCCAGGGATCGAGGCTCCGCCGCCCGGCCGCCTCCATGATGCAGGCGGCGATCTCCTCCGGAGTGGCGGCGATCCGCTCCATGTAGGCGGTGACTTCATCGATTTTCATGGGCGCGCCGTCGCCGTCGCTCCAGTTCAACGTAGGCCAGGCGATGGCTTTCAGGTGGTCGTCATCGGAAAGATGCTTCCGGGCCAGTTGCGCCCAGGCGGCCTGGCTTTCGGCGCTTCCTTTGACTTCGTTCATCCTCAAAGAAGAGAGGGAATCCAGCCGCTGGGCTTCCGGCAGTGCGGAAAGGACCCGGCCCGCCACGTCGGGAGCGGACGGGAGCAGAGTGTAAACGGAGCTGGAAACCATCTCTCTCGGCACGTCAATGCCGCCGCCGAGCCCCTTGCTGTCGAACGATCCCGCGGCGATCCGTTGGATGAACCACTCCGCCGCCTCATCCGGGCTCTTCTCCGTCCACTGCGCCAAATGGTGTGCCAGAAACCAGCTCCAGTCGTCTTTGTGGCGATGGAGGAAACGGGTCAGGCCCAGCTCGGGATCTTTCGTCATGAGAAGGCCGGCGAGCTTTTTCTCCAGCCGATCGCGGACCGGGCCGGGCAGGTCCGCTTTCGCGATTTCGTCCAGCGCGGCGATCAGTTCGTCGACGCTCATGGCAAGCAGCCTTTCCTCCAGGCGGTGCGTGGTGCTCAGGTAGCCTTGGCCTCCTCCGCCCAATTGTACGGCGACTTCCTCCCAGTCGACCGGCTTCCGGTCCAGGGCCGTCAGGGCCGGGCGGTGCGGCTGATCCGAAACGATGCTTCCGCCGCCCGTGAGATGATTTCTCAGCAGGGCGTTTTGCCGTTCCAGGTCGGCGATGGAATGACGCTGGCCGGCGATCCAGATCCCTCCGGCCGCCAGCGCGACGACGGGAAGTATGGAGGAGGCGGATTTCAACCTGACGATAAACGGATCTTTCGCCTCGGGACTGTCAATGAGAATCGCCCTGCCGCGGCGGACGGAATCCGGATGACGATCGGCCGGCCGCCTTCGTTCACCTGAAACCTCGCGAAGCCTCCGCGACCCGCCGCCGCATGGCATCGATGTCCACGGTTTCCAGATATCGCCTGACGTTTGGAAACGTTTCCGCGTGATGGCCGAAAACGGGATCCATGAGTTCTTCGATGGCTTTCTCCCTCGGCCAGTTTTGGACGACCATGCGGTAAAGGGCGACGAGCGCGCCGGTGCGGTCGGAGCCGTGCCAGCAATGGATCAGGATCGGCTGGTCCGACCGGACAAGGATCGACAGAGCCCGCGCCATTTCCTCGTCGTTGATCGCATGGGCCTGCATCCGGACGTGATGGATCCCGAAAGCTCCGGAGAGGTCGTGGTCCGCATGCCAGCGCCGCAGGGATAGAACTTCGCGGATCCCTTCTTTTTTCAGACGCCGGGCGTCGTGCCGCGTCGGCTGTCCGGAGCGCCAGACTTTCTCATCGACGCGGTGCAGATTCGGCGGACCGGCACAGGCGGCGACGGCCAGCGCGGCAACGACGGCGGATATCCGGATATTCCGACACATGGAGGCGGATTCTAACGAAGAAAGAGGGACCGGCAAGCGGACGGGTTCCGCCCCTGCCTGTCACCTGGCACTTTTCACTTGGAACTTAAAGCCTCCGCGTTCATTCCCCTCCCGCCCAAGCGACCATCATGAACCGGAAGTCCCTGCGAATCGCCCTCGGCGCCGACCACGGCGGAGTTGAACTGAAAGACGCCCTCGCCGCCCACTTGCAGGCCGCCGGCCATGAGGTCACGGACTTCGGCACGCACGGCACGGAATCGGTCGATTATCCGGACTTCGCCAATCTGGTCGGCCGCGCCGTTTCCGACGGCACGCAGGACTTCGGCATCCTCTGCTGCACTTCCGGCGTCGGCGTCTGCATCGCGGCGAACCGCCACCGCCACGTCCGTGCGGCGAACGTCCGCACGGTCGAGGAGACGATCACCACGCGGCAGCACAACGACGCCAATGTCCTCTGCCTCGGCGGCAAAGCGCTCGACACCGCGACCGCCACCGCGATGGTCGATGCCTTCCTGTCCGCCGATTTCGAAGGCGGCCGCCACGAACGCCGGGTCTGCAAGGCTTCCGGCTCCCGCATCGCGGAAAACGATCCGGAACTCTACGCCGCGATCGCCGCCGAGGAAAGACGCCAGCGGAACAACATCGAGCTGATCGCCTCGGAGAATTTCGCCTCGCCCGCGGTGATGGAGGCCCAGGGTTCGGTGCTGACGAACAAGTACGCCGAGGGCTACCCCGGCAGGCGCTGGTACGGCGGCTGCGAAAACGTCGATGTCGTCGAACAACTGGCCATCGATCGCGCCAAAAAGCTCTTCGGTGCGGAGCACGCCAACGTGCAACCGCACTCCGGCTCCCAGGCGAATACCGCCGTCTATTTCTCCGTGCTCAAGCCCGGTGACAAGATCCTGACCATGGACCTCTCGCACGGCGGTCACCTGACCCACGGGCACAAGGCGAACTTCTCCGGCAAATTCTACCAGGTGACCCACTACGGCGTGAGCCCGGACGACGAGCGGATCGACTATGACAAGCTCGCCGAAATGGCCCGCGAAACGAAGCCTGCGCTCATCACCTGCGGCGCGAGCGCCTACTCCCGCGTGATCGACTTCGAGCGCATGGCGAAGATCGCCCGCGAGGTCGGCGCGTATCTTTTCGTCGACATGGCGCACATCGCCGGCCTGGTCGCCGCCGGGGTGCATCCGAACCCGGTTCCGCACGCCGATTTCGTCACCTCCACCACCCACAAATCGCTGCGCGGGCCGCGCGGCGGGATCATCCTGTGCAAGGAGGAATTGGCCAAAAAGATCGACGCGCAGGTCTTCCCCGGCATCCAGGGCGGGCCGCTGATGCACGTGATCGCCGCGAAGGCGGTCTGCTTCGGCGAGGCATTGAGGCCGGAATTCAGGGACTATCAGGAGCAGATCGTGAAAAACGCGCGGGCGCTCGCCGCGCGGCTGACGGACCACGGCTTCCGCATCGTCTCCGGCGGCACCGACAACCATGTGATGATGGTTGATCTGCGGCCCAAGGGTCTCAACGGCGCCGACGCCTCGCACGCGCTCGACGAAGCCGGCATCACCGTGAACAAGAACTCGATTCCCTTCGACACCGGCACACCGATGAAGCCCAGCGGCATCCGCATCGGCACGCCGGCGGTGACCACGCGCGGGATGAAGGAAAGCGATGTCGAGCAGGTCGCCGACTTCATCGCCGAAGCACTGGCCGCCATCGGCGACGAGGCGAAGCTGCACGAGATCCGGGAGAGGGTTTTCGCCTTCAACCGGGCCTTTCCGATGCCGTGGTGAAGGGAGGGGACTGCCAAACATCCGACCCGCTTGATTTTCCCGATTGACGCCCTACAAGGGAATCAGTGAAAGCGCGGTTTTTGTGTTGCCTGGCCCTTTTCGGAGGCGATCTGCCGGCAAAGGACCCCGCGGAGCCCTGGCCGGGCGTGGAGTTCGCCCATGTCGCGGCGTATTGCTACGACTATACCCGGGATGAGCGTGGATTTTCCATCGTGTTCAAGGACCGGACGCTTCACAAGGGGATCATCCAGGCAACAACGGTGCGGCTCAGTCCGCCCCAGATAGAGACATTGCGGACATTGGTCGCCACGGAGTCCGATGAGGATGGGGAAGTGGAGTGCTACGATCCTCACCACGCCTTCGTTTTCTACGACCGGGACTGGAAACCCGTTGCATGGATCGACATCTGTTTCTCTTGCGATGATTGGTCCGCAGTGCCCGGGGAGGGCGTTGCGGAGATCATCGATCTGCAAAAGCTGAAGGGGTTCTGCCGCGAAATCGGGCTGCCTGTCTTCGAGGACGAGAACGCCTATGGGAGGCTTTTCCTGCAGGAGCGCCCGGCTGCGGAAGCCGGGAAGGCCGCGGTCAAGTTGCATGGCCGCCCTGATGATGGGACATCCGACCCCTTCGGCGGTCACGGGGTTTCCTCCCGCGAGGGCGAGGAGCGGGGAAAGGATGAAAAAGCCACCGGCGGCGAATAGCTGCCATCATCGTCGAAGTCCTGGCGGCGAGCCAGGCTGCACGCAATCCGGGAGAAAGTTCACGCCGTCAACCGCCGCGGCAAGGAGCGGGGACACTCCTGCCCTCCGCTCCGTGTCCTTGCGGAACGGTCTTCGGGCCGCTCTTCTTCCCCGCATGAACGACATCCGCTACTACAACCGCCACACCCGCCGCCTCGAAACCGAGCAGGTTTACGGCGAAGCCTTCCTGCACTTCACCTACAACAACCCTCTCGGCGCCCTTCCCCTCCATGTCCTCGTCAGCCGCGCCGCCTTCTCCCGCTGGTACGGCAAACGAATGGACGCCCCCGCCACCCGGGCGAAAATCGCTCCCTTCATCGCCGCCTACGGTCTCGACGCCTCCGAATTCGCCGACCCGCCGGACACCTACGGCAGCTTCAACGAATTCTTCTACCGCAGGCTGAAACCCGAAGCCCGCCCCATCGCCGGCAGCGCCGCCGTCTTTCCCGCCGATGGCCGCCACCTCGGCTTTCAGAACGCCGGCGCCATCGAAGGCGTCTTCGTCAAAGGCCAGAAATTCGACCTCGGCAGACTCCTCGCCGACGACTCGCTTGCCGCCCGCTACGCCGATGGCCCGCTCGTCCTCTCCCGCCTCTGCCCGGTCGATTACCACCGCTTCCACTTTCCCGCCGCCGGCACTCCCGGAGAAACGAAGCTCATCGACGGTTCGCTCTACTCCGTCTCCCCCATCGCCCTGCGACGTCGTTTGTCGTACTTGTGGGAGAACAGACGCACCATCACCCGCCTCCAGACCGAAGACCTCGGCACCATCCTGCTCCTGGAAATCGGCGCAACCTGCGTCGGCTCCATCCGCCAGACCTTCACCCCCGGCAAGCCCGTGAAGAAAGGCGACGAAAAAGGCTACTTCGCCTTCGGCGGCTCCTCCACCATCACTCTCTTCGAGCCCGGTGCGGTGACGCTTGCCGACGACCTCCTCGAATGGTCCTCGAAACAAACCGAGCTCTACGCCAAAGTCGGCACTCCGATGACCTCCCGCTGACCCGCATTACCCAGGCACCCAGGCAGCCGAATGGCCGCTATCTGTTTGACGTGAAGCTTCCGCGCCCCGGTCTGGTGGAAAGGAATCTCCTATATTGTCTCTCCGAGGTGATGGAATTTTTTCCCGATCCGGGGGCGCCGAACAAACACAGCGCCGTCCCGCAATTCACCACCGAACCTTCCCCGAAACTGCCTGCGATTCCTCCCTATCCCATCATTCCATCCAGTGGGCTCCTCATTCTCGCCGGCATCTATGCAGAAGAGTTCGTCCAAGCTCCCGCAAAAAAACCGCAACCTTCGCAACTGAAGAAATCTTTAAGTTCCAAAAAATCAGGTTCTACGAACCGCTTGTATCCAAATTCCTCATTCCAATCAACAGTTTGGAATCCCGTAGCAATCCTGATCCCGGGAATCCCCTGATCACTTCAAACTTCATGATTGACGATCAGCGGCTTCTGGAAAGAATCAAAAAAATTTTCCCCATGATCAATTTGTTAGATATCCAGATCAACGCGGGAGAATAAACACTGTTAGGCAAAAAACCAATAACCACACACCGACCAAAACAAAAACGAACATGCCAATATCAGATGTAAGCAATCAAGGAAGCTGGATCGTCGTCTTCGACGACCGCGGGAAAGAAATCAAGCGTATGGGAGCCTCCAACAAAGAGGTTGCAGGAGTCGCCAGCGACTTTTTCGTGGTTCTCGAAGGAAGCTGGATCGTCACTTACGACGAGAATTGCAAGGAGATCAAGAGAATGGGATCATCGAATAAGTCGGTCAGATCGGCTTCAGGCCGGACCTTTACGGTTCTTGAGGGCAGTTGGATTGTTACTTATGATCGGAATTGCAAGGAGCAGGGACGGAGGGGCAAGTAGTGACATGAAGCCGAATCTATTCTCCCTTGCCACAAAGGAGCTAAGTCAAGACGCATTCATCGCTTGGCTGCTTCAATGGGCTGATCCGCGCTGCCGTGCATTCAACACAGAATTGCAGGCGGTCGGTGAGTCTTTTCTCAGAGAGTTAATTTCACTTCAGTCCGAAGTTCCAGATACCATTGAGCGGGTCGAGGCCGGTCGGCAGTGGGAGAACATTGATGTTTGGGCCGAGGTGAATAACTCATATTTGGTCATTATTGAAGACAAGGTAGGCACGGGACAACACTCCGATCAGTTGTCGCGCTACCGCGCGACAGGTGAGAAGTGGTGTCAAGAGCGAGGATGCAAATTGGTTTGCGTTTACATCAAGACTCACAGTGATTCGGCACTGAATCTTGAGAATGTCGAGAGACAGGGTTTTGCGGTTCTGAACCGCAAGCGACTGTTGGACGTGCTCAATGCTCATGAGGTTCAGAGTGACATTTACATGGATTTTAGAGATCGCTTGCAGGAACTCGAAAGACTCGAATCAAGCTTTAACCAGAAGAAGGTGTCTGACTGGGATGGCAATGATTGGAAGGGACTTTACCAAGCTTTGGAGCAGCAAAGGACAGTCGTGAATTGGGGTTACGTGAACAATCCCGCAGGAGGCTTTTGGAATCTCGTTCTGAATTGGTTCGATCACGATGGAGTTTGCCCTTATATGCAGATCGAACAGGGCAATCTTTGCTTCAAGGTTGGAGAGGTTTATGATTCTCGCAGAGATGTGAGAGAGCGATTCCACAACCTACTGATGTCAGCAGCGCAACCTGACATGGGACTACAACGCCCGGGCAGATTCGGTAATGGAACCTACATGACTGTTGTTGTCGTGCCTCGGCAAGTTTGGCTTGGGGAAGACGATCAGATCATTGACGTCGATTCGGTCCTGACACGGCTTGCTAGATACGAATCGTGGCTCATAAAAGTAATCGAAGAAGCCCAACAAGGCGGTGGAGGCAACCGGCTAAAGCCGGTGCCTCACCTTTGACGTTCTGCCAAGAAATGAAATCCCTTACCTCAAGCATGATTTTTGCAGCAGCACTGGTCGCGGGATGCGATCAGAAAGTTGGTTCTGCGGACGGCCATGATGGAGGCTTTATCATTGTGCCCGAGTTTTCGATCACGATCACGCTCGACGAATTAACGAAAGAGAAGCTGAATCAGGCAGGAGAATCGATCAAGGGAGTGATCTACTTTGACGGAGATGGAACTCCACTGCCAGGTGTGAAGACAGCGCCGATGCGAGATGTAGTCCTTGGATCCCATGAATTTGAATTAGAGAATCCCGGAACGCTCAAGATCGACAGTGCAACGATTTCTTCTGAGGCTTATTCGCGACTAAGTGACAAAAATTATCACTTTTTCATTAACGTGTATTCAGGGCGAAGAGCCTTCAAGAATAACGTGCTCGACGGCGGTTATGCCCAAGGACGTTTTGAAGATTTGAATGCTGGAAAAAGTATTAAGATTCACTGCACGCGCCTGCGAACAACAAGGCAGAACAAGCGGGTGCAGGCAACCGGGCAAAGCCCGGTGCCTGACCCTTGACGTTCGCCCAACCACGTAGCCACGCTCGATGAAGCTGATTCCTAAATCCACGGTAGCACGATGTGTCTGGATTGGTGCGATTCTTCTGCTGGTTGCACGGGCTGGCCCTTCCCTCATTCATTTGGCTTACCGTGTGACAACACCACTCTCAGACAAGCAGGCTCAGACAGAGCGATACCACCGACTTGCGAACTCAGAAGCCTTCGATGCCTCACTTTCGGACACGCAACGGATGAGAATGCGAGAGGAACGACTCAAGGTGTTCTATTGGTTTCATGCCCGTGGCTGGAACATTGATGAAGATGACGAGGACAGATCATGGCTTCAGCCTTGGCGTGAACTCATTCAACATTGGACCGCCAAACAAGGGGCGAACAAGGCGGTGCAGCCAACCGCTGGGGCCGTCGTGGTTTCCATGCTTCCCGTAACTCCAACCCACCATCCGCGATCGACGCGCGCCCCCGCCCCAGCGGTCGGCTGACCTTGAACGTTCGGCAAGAATCTAAGATGATCGCAATTGACGGAATTGGAACCTTTGAGGTAGGCGACTACGGATTAACCGAGGGGCGGGACTACATCAATGTGCCAGCTCTCGGAGTCGAGTGTCGCTTCATGCTCGATGGCTACGAAGGCGACGCGGAACCCTCGGATTTCCGCGATGCTATGCTTCGCTTCATCACGATGAGCCCACAAGTTCTGACCGATGCCAGCATTCACGCCTACGCCTACTACACGGACATCAGGAATTCTGGGTGGGGCGACCCTCCAGAGATCCCAAGCGTCGAACGGGTTTGGGATTTTGTCGATTTCGGGACCGATGCAGTCGTCTCGCGGCGCGGCAATGGTGACGACAGAATCTACATTTCTTTAGAGTGCGGATGCGCTTGGGAGCATGAGCACGGATTGCAAATTGTATTTCGTAATGGGAACTTTATCAACAAGGTCGGTCAGTTTGACGGGCACGTAAGCAACGCAGATGCATTCGCTGACCCTTCGTTGGAGGACATCGTGTATGCCCCTTGAAAACAACAAGCCGAACAAGCGGATGCAGGCAACCGGCGGAAGCACGTTGTTTCCGAGGCGGAGTCCTCTCCCGCCGGTGCCTGATCCTTGACGTTCTGCCAAAGAAAACCGTGCCACACACTTTTCACATCAAACGTCAAAACCATGAAAACTACAACCCATCCCTCCATCGTGCTGGCAGCCGCGCTGTTGGCATTCACCTCCGCTTCTCTATCCGAAGCCCAAGCCGCCATTTCGCTTGAGGCAGCGGCCGATATTTGGGTCGCCAACGCCGGCGACGGACAACACGCTGCCGGCTCTTTCAACCCCTCTGACGGAGCCCTCGTGACGGCGGGCGAAACATATACCTACGGCACTTCCCACCAGAATGGCCCCATCACCTTTTCGGGCGATGCGTCCGCCTCGGTGACTTTCGGGCAGCTTCGCACCTCGGCTTCCGGCAGTGTCACGAATGCCTACTACGATCCCGACAATCTTGTTTTCGATGACGAGGGAAATTTTAATAGTGCGGATGGGATTCCGGGCTTCTACGCCGTCCAGGCATACGCCGCCTTTCACGAAACGCTGGACTATGCCACCGGGTTTGGCATGGCCAAAAAGACGAATTTTCTCTATCACATCACCGGGAGTTTCACGGGGACGAATGCCAGCCACGAGCTTGGCGTGAGTTTCGGAGGGCAAACGCAATCCATCACCCTCAACAGCACAGGATCGGAGTTTCCAACCTACATCGGCCAGACCTGGGCGACGGAGATGTTCGACATTCCCCAGCACGGCTTGCCGATCGAGAAGTTCGTCTGGGTCAACAGTCAGTTCGCCTTGTCGGGCGTGTATGATAATGTGGTGGATGGCGAGAACTATGCTGGCAGTGCCAATTTCATGAGCACCGTCACTCTGGTGGGCATCAATGTTTACGACGAGAACGACAATCTTCTCTCGGGCTGGTCGGTCACTTCCGGCTCCGGAACGGTGTATCCCATCCCCGAGCCTTCCGCCGCCCTACTTGGTTTGGCCGGAGTAGCAGGACTCCTCGCCCGCCGCAGACGCGCCTGAATTTCGCCCTTTCTGCTTCTCCGCCTTAAAGGTAACCACCAAGGCAAAACAAGCGGATGCAGGCAACCGGGCTTCGCCCGGTGCCTGATCCTTGACGTTAGCCCAAAAACGACGAGCGCCCCATGAATCGACGTCATTTCATCGTCTCCGCCACTGGAACTGCACTTGCCACCGCAGCTAATGCGAGCGAGAAGGCCGATCTTCCTAAGTCGGCATTTTATCGCATTGTGATGGTCGATCCGCGCTTGATCACGAAAACCAAGGACACGTTTCCTGTTGGATGGGAAGGCAAGCAATCTGATGTGATGGGTTCAGTTTATTTGAGCCACGAAGAGTCTGCGAAACTCAAAGAACTTTTGGCAACGGCTTTGACCACGTCAGACAATGTCCCATTTTGCGGACACGCGCCAGCATACGTCATCGTTCAAATGGCCGACGGACGGCAGACGGGGTTTGTCAGTGTATGCACACTGTGTAAGACTTGGTCGGACTCCAAAGGTGATTTGCGTGTTTTGGACGATTCGCAATTGATGCCTTATCTCACCAAAGCCCTTCCTTTGCCATCGGCCTTCTCCAAGGTTGAGAAGCTTCCTGATTTATTTGACATGGACTCTACGAAGTCTTTTCTAGAGTTACCATCGCAACAATGATCCCCTCACCGAACCGCCAACCAAGGGCTAACAAACGGGTGCAGGCAACCGGCGTTCCGCCGGTGCCTGATCCTTGACGTTCTCCGGAGAAAGAAAAGACGCATGGCATGAGCTCCCACTTCTCAAATCCCTTGATCGCGTTCCCCGTGCTGCTAGGAGTCGGTGTTTTGGTGCACTTTGGCCTTTGGGCAGCCAGAGCGGGAAACCGAGAAGCCCAAGCTTCGCTCAATCTTCGATTCCTGTCAGGTAATTCGCTTGAACTTCTGAGCCGGGTCGATTGTGGGGAGTTCTGTCGAATCGCTTCGATGCCGATGATGGCCCTCTTGGGAGGATTGCCCTCCTCGGCAGTTGTCGCCGTGGTCGTCGTTACGATCCGAGAGGCGATCGCGGGTTGTGTGTGGTCTCTGGTCCTGTTGCTTCCAGCGTGTTCCGGGCTCTTCGCCATACTTTCCCGAGTTCCACGTCATTATTTGGAACGGCACCTGCGCAGCTACCGAGACAACGGAGAACAAGACGTCCCTCCTAACGCCTGACGCGCCCCCAGTTCAAGCCGTCATGACCATGACAACCTCAACCCACAGTCGGAGCCGCACCCCCGGTCAGGCGTAGGAGGACTCAATGTTCTGTATAATATTAATACAGATATTATTCTGGAAGCTCGCATTTTGGCGAAGGAACGGTATGTTACTGATAAGCATTCCATATTTAGTGTTCTTCGGACCAAGAGCGGTCGTATTTTCAGAGGCGCCCACGTTGACCGCTTTGAAGCGCCTCAATCGCATAAGGACATCCTTGATGAACGGCGGCGGCGTGTCGAAAACGGTGAGGCCAAGCTCCTCGACTGGGATCAGGTCAAGCACACCATCGACAAGCGATGATCCAGATTCGCATTTCGGATGATGCGTTTGCAGATTTGGATGATTGCTATTGGTTTTATGAGCTTCAGGAAGCAGGGCTTGGAGATACGAGATCACTTAGATGAATGAGGCAGAACAAAGCGCTGGAGCCAGCTCCGGTATCTGTCATGTTTCGTGCTGACAGCCCAAATATCGCCCGGCAGAGCCAGGCAATCCGTTCGCAAGCCGGGTGCATGCTCCATCCCCCCGGTCGCGGTTCACTCGGGCCGGCGCACGACGATCCGGCCGAAACGCCGGGGCGCATCGCCCACCGGCGTTCTATCCCTCACAACGATGCGCCCGGCGGCGTCCTCGATGACCTCGTAGATGACGTTTCCGCCCGGCACCGGATGGAGCGGAAGCCATGACTGGAGATCGTCGCTGAATTGCGCGCCATACCATAACTGGCCGCCGCTGTCGGACTTTTCGAGACTCAACTGAAGAAACCTGCCGCCCTGACGCTCCACCACCTCGCCCGGTCCGGCATTGGCCTGGAGCCCCTGCCCGGCCGTGAAAACGAGCGGATGCCCGCCCATCGCCATTTCCGTCAGATTGTCGAAACCGTCGCCGTCCGGATCGGCTCCCGCCCCCGCGCCGCCCGCGACGAACTGCTCGTGGGAGAACCAGCCCGTCGCCCAGCGCTCGTACACGCCGACGCCGCCGGCGACTCTGACGACCGGCCTGGACGCCGCACCGCCGTAGTTGAGAAAATGACCGCCGACCCAGAGGGCTCCCTCCGCATCTTCCCGCACCACTCTGACGCCCGGGCGGCTGGGAGGGCCTTCGGGGTCGAATGTCGCATCCAGGCTGCCGTCGGGGTTCAAACGGGTCAGGTACATCGCCTCCACGCCCGCCATGGTGGAACCGGCGCCCACGACAATTTTCCCGCTCGCCTGGATCAGCAGCGAGTTGATCGTGGCGGCGCCGTATGCCGGAGGAACGAACGATGGGTCGAATGCCCCATCGGCCAGAACGCGCGCGATTCTTGGCGCGGGCTGGTTGTTGTAACGGTTGAAATTGCCGCCGATCACATACCTGCCCTGGGAGTCCCTGACAATGTCCCCGACCGTTGCCACCAGGCCGAAAGTATCGAAGTGGGCCCCGTCCGTGGGATCGAAGCTGCCGTCGCGCGAGCCGTCAGCATTCAGGCGGGCCACGCCATAGCGAAGGCTGCCGGAGATGTTATAGAAAAACAATCCCGCAATCATGATCTTCCCGTCGCTCTGAGGGAGAATGGCCTCGATCCGGGTTGCGCTGAGCGAATCGTCCAGGTTCAGAGGCTGCGGCGTCCCACCGGGAGCCAGCCGGATCATTCTCTTTACGGTATGTCCGCTGAAGCCGGTGAAAGCTCCGCCGACCAGAATGCTTCCGTCCGCTTCGACGGCGATCGACAGGACGGCCCCGTTCGGCCCCGTTCCGAGGGCGGCCTGGAAAGCGGTGTCGAGCTTGCCGTCCGCATTCAGCCGGACCAGACGATTGCAGAGCGCGCCGTCGTATTCCGTGAAATTATCCCCTCCCACGAGAATCTTGCCGCCGCTCTGGCGCGCAAGCGCCCGCACCGGACCGTTGAAGCCGCTCCCTGTCAGGAAGCCGGTGTCCACGGAACCGTCGGAGTTCAGACGGGCGATGTGCCGGATACGGGAATGACTTCCGATTCCGGAGCCAATCGTCCCGCCGATGATCGCTCCTCCATCCGGCAGGGCGATCAGATCCTCCACCGGAGTGTCGAAGAAACCCGGGGTGAACTGAATGAAACGGCGGCCGGGATCGAGAATGCTGATCTCGGCGCTCCCGATGCCGGATTCGAACATTCCGGCGGAGAGGTTGCTCAGTTCCACCGTGAAACTTTCCGCTCCTTCGTCGATGGCGTCCGGGACGATGGCCACCGAAATGGTTTTATCCGCCATGTCGCCCGCGGCCCAGGTGATCGTCCCGGATACGGGATGATAATCGCTGCCCGCGGTGGCCGTGCCGTCCACCGTGGCGTAGTCCACGGAAATCTCGTCCGTGGAATCGAAAGAGCGCCGCAGGGTGACAAACGCCATGCCCGCCTGCTCATCCACTCCCATGAACGGCGTCGCGAATCCGATCTTCGGATCGAAAGTGACCCGCACATCGATCCATTCGTTGGGCGCCGTGCCGCCGCTGGCCAGTGTTTCGAGCCGGATCCCCGCCTCGCGATACTCCCCGCCCACCGGCAGGCCCGCATCATTGCGGTCGAGACTCGCGGTCGCGCCCGATCCCGGCGTCATGTCGATCAGGTTCGAGCGGTTCTCGTATAGCCCCTCCGCCACGACATAAGCCGCGTTCGAGAGATTGTAGGTGCCGGATGTAAACAACTTCCGGTGGCCCACCCAATAGAACACATCTCCCCCCATCGGGACCCTGAGCGCCAGGGTTCCGTTGGACAGCGCCCCGGGGGAATCGAAGCGGTGAATCCGCCACGTGCCGCTGACGGCGGGCGTGACCACTTTGGAAGATGGCAGCCACTCCAGCCGATGGAGCGTGTAGGGATTGAAATGCCCGGTTGCAGCGGGCGAGCCGCCCATATTGTCGAAGAGATCGCCGTATTCCAGGCTGCCTGATGCGGGACCGCCGTATTGCCCTCCGAGCTGTCGGGCGGGATGCCAGTAGTTCGCGTGATACAGACCATAATTATGGCCGAATTCATGCAGGATGATGTTCACGTTGTTGGAGCCGTTGATCCAATGATTGCCGCCGCCGATGGAAGCCAGCCCCCCATAGGTGATCTGGCTCCCCTCCACCCCGCCGAGGCTGGGAAAGTAAACCGCGACCACCTGGTAGTCGGACAGTTGATACCCATCCGCCTGCGCGAGAGCTCTCGCATCCGCAAGCAGGCCGCTGTCGTTCCCCGCGACGGCATAGCTCGCCCCGGTGGAGGGCATGCGATAGTGGAAAGCCGTCACCGTGTGGACGAGTGATGCCGCGCCATATGAATACCGGTCCACGTATGACGCCACGGTGTCCAGCGTCGCGCTCAAGTCTCCATGACCGATCGGAGCGCCGGGGAAGTCGGAAAAATCCACCCGGATGAAAAGCACGTTGATCTCATCGCTCATGAAGGGCGAGGGCTCCACCGGCGACGGAAAATCCCCTCCCGTATCTCCGGCAAGGAAGGCCAACCCGTGATTCAGTTCCCGGCGCTTTCCCTGCGTCGCTTCACGATCCGCGGCGGCGATGGCCTGGTCCATCATGCGGATGGAATCCCGGCTTTCGAACGCATGAATCCTTCCGCCGACGACCGCGTGGACGGGCTGCTCCGGAACCGCGCCGGTCAGCGGGTCCGTGCCGCCGCTTCGCGGGAACCAAAGCTCCGCGGATGCCACCTCGTCCCCGGCCAGAGGCCATGCGGATTCGGGATGGACGAGCAGGACATCGCCCAACAGATATCCCAGCATCGGCAGATTCAGGCGCGGAGCCTGGGGTGCCAGCCATTCCGGCGAAAACGCGAGCCACGATTCTCCTTTCGCATGGACCACATGCCGATGGCGGCAATCGATCGAACCATCGTCCATCTCCGTCGCGCTCCATTGAAGATCCAGACTGCCGATGGCGCTCCACGGCGCCTCGCAGGCGTCGCGCACCGGTTCCGGCAAAGCGGCGAGTTCGCGCAGGCTCATGACATGGGCCAATGCGCGGGACGGATCGCGCCGCGCGAGATCGGCCAGCGCTTCGCGCCGCTCCCGGGCGAGGCGCACGCCTTCCTCGATCCAGGCGTTCCGGTTCCCATGCTCCGGCGAACGCATCGCCCAGGCTTCCAAGGCGCTTGCCGGACGGGGAAAAGCTTCCCCGGCTGCCGCCCGCCCGGAGCGCTCCCGCTCATGCGACGGTGCCATCGCCAGCCAACCGAGATACAAGGCAAACAAAACGAGAGCCAACAAATGCAACAATTTCCCCGGTCTCATCATGATTGTCGGAAACGATCGGTCCTTGAATTCATCCGCTCTCCCGATTTCCGGAACCGGGGAGACACAGTTGGCGCAATGGCGACTTGCGGACCGCGATGAACTCCACTCCTCCTCCTTACCATGCCGGACCTTGGTCTCACAAGTTTCAACCGCTTTCCCCGTAGCGCTTCCCCGGAAACCCGTCCGGGATTCTTTGTGAAGGCCATCCCACGGTGCTGCGGAGACGCCCTGATCGACGGATCTTTCCATGACAACCGCCCGACCCGGAATGGCGCAGCCGTGCCTCTACGCCGCTCCGCTTTTCCTTCCCCCGGCCGCTTTCGCGGGTTTCCGGCCTGCCGGAGCGTTGCAGGGCGTAACTTTCGACCGAAGCGAGGCGGATGAAATCGCGGTGGGTGCTACCGGCGTAATTGCCGAAATACGCCTATTGGGTGCGGTGGCATTCCGGCGCCCTGAGACGCCTGTCTTCATGCCGGGACATATCCAGTTCGGGGAAGGCGGGATCGCCCCGGTTCACTACGCGGGGGCGGGTGCCTCCGCCGCCTCGCCTGAAAGGTCATCCACACGGGAGGACCGTGCCGGATCCCGCCCACCGCCAGGCCCGCAGCCGCGTGGACAAGCGCATGCCCGGGGTGCCAGCATTTCCCGTTGCCACCGTGGCAGATCACGAGATCGATCCCGCCGAGGCAGGGCTGGAGTTGCCGCGCCGGATCTTCCTGCGAAGGATGGATGAGGCGGTTCCAACCCTGCCGAAACCGGCGGCGATAGAAGGCCGGCTCAACCAAGCGATGAAGGACCCTTCTGAGCATCCGCGTGGTGCCCGCCCCTTGCATCATGGAACCGTATCACAAAATCGCGCAGCTCTTCCATGAAGATTTCGGGACCGAAACGGCGCACTTCCTCCGGCAAACGGGCGCGGATCGCTTCGGCTTCGGACGGAGATTTCAGCAAACGGATGATTTTCTCCACCGCTTCCTCGTCGCCGCCGAACTGCAATTCGGGCAGCGGCACGATTTCGCCGGCCCCGCCGGTGGAGGGGACGAAGGGGATGCAGCCCATCGAAGCCATCTCAGCCACGGCGATGCCGAAAGCCTCGATGCGGCAGGCGTGCAGGGCAAAGGACTGGCCCGCGAGCACGCGCTGCTTGGCCTCCATGCCAAGGAAGCCTTCGCGGACGATCCACGATTCGCGCGCCCGGAGCATTTCGCCGATGCGGCGGCTGTATGCGGACCCATCGAGATGACCGATGACATGCAGTGTCGCGGGATGGCCGCGATCGCGGACTTTTTCCAGAATACGGACGATACGCTCGATCTCCTTTTCGGGCGCGATCCGTCCCAGGCACACGAAGCCCAAAGGATCGCGCTCTTCCGCGCCGGTCCCGCACGGCAGCGATACCGGCGGGTAGATCACCGGCGCGCCGGGCAAGTTGAAATACCGTTCCAGTTGCGCGGCGCTCCAGTGGGAGTTGGCCAGCACGAGATCGCCGCGCCCACGCAGCGGGCGTTCCGGCGCGCCGGCGAAATCGGCGGCTTTGAGATACAGCCTGCGCACCAGGCTCTTGCGGTGGAGGAAGCGCTCTTTCCCTTGAACATAGAGTCGTTTGCGCATCTCTTCGCTGAAGCTGAAGTCGCCGATCAACTGGATCGACGGCCGGCCGAAGTCGATCGGGTTGTAGGCGCTCACGCAGAGATCGAACTTGGGGGCGAGCCGGCGGCAACTGCGCTCGAAGTGGCGGCGGTGCAGTCGGGCGAATCTCTCCGGGCCGTCGATGAAGGGCAGATGCGGCGTGCGGATCGTTTCGATCCGGTCCGGGGCCACCCGGCTGCCGTAGGCGGCGTTGAGTTCATCCCAATCGGGTGTGGAGGAAGTGGCGAAGGCGAGCCGTTCGCATGCTCCCTGCAGAGCCTGCAGGGTCCACAGCGTGGTCGCTTCCGAACCTCCGCGGCCCATCCAGGGGTGGACCACAAGTATGGAACGGGGAGGAATCATTCGGTCGGGAGGGAGCGTTCTGCGGAGCCGCGCGAACGTTACCCTTCTTCCTCTGCCAAACCAAGCCTGCGAATCCAGGCGGGAACCATTTTTCCACGCCCGCGCGACACGGAATGTCCCCGTTCACGACCCCGCATTCATGAACCACAGGATCGCTCCAGCTATGTTGAGAATCCCGGCGGCGAAAGCGCAGGCAAAAATCATCGCCCGGATTCCCTTCCCTCTCTCCCGCCTCCCGCCGGCCAAATAAACCGCGAACATGGCGGCAAAGGGCGCAAGAACCGCACCCAGATTGGCCATCCCCGCCATCAAACTTTCCATCAGGGATCGATGGCTGCCCATATCCACCGCCATGAACAAACAAACCGGAAAAGCCAGCAAACACATCCCTGCGATCACGGTGAACCACGGAGCCTGCCTCGGACGCTCCACATCCATCCAGTCTCCGGAAGCGATGATTTTGTCCCGATCGACGGGCCCGGTCCACTCCCACACCCACGCCTCCCATGAACGTCCCGAGCCATCTAAAGCGAGCACCGCCGTTCTGACGCGGCGATATTCGCTCCCCTCCACTTCATCTGCCGCCAACCCTTCATACTCGTCGAGTTCACGGAGCTTCGCCGGACTCAGCCGGAACAGATCTCCTGCCACCCGCCCGGCGTCCGGCCCCAGAACCAAGCCGGGATACCAGGAAACGCGGAACAGCATCCCGGCAATCTCACCGCACGCCACAAACTCCGCCCCCTCCATCCGGAACGCGTTCGACGCCCCGCGGCGCAGCGTTCCGTATACGAAAACCAACTCAGACTCGGTATCCGACTTCGTCATTGAGGAACAGCTTCAGCGCGTCGAGCCCCTCCTCCAGCTCGGCGGAGATCGGAATGACCCTCACCTTCGGGAAACGCTGCTCGAACGCCCTCAGCCTCTCCTCCGCGCCGTCCATGTCCATCTTGTTCGCCACTACGATCCACGGGAAGCGCGCCAATTCCTCGTCGTACTCGCGGATCTCCTTTCTCAAAATCTCCAGGTCGGAAATCGGATCGCGCCCCTCGCTGCCCGCCATATCGAGCACGAAAAGCAGCACCCGGCAGCGCGTGATATGCCGCAGGAATTCGTGCCCCAATCCGCGGTTTTCGTGCGCCCCCTCGATCAAACCCGGAATGTCCGCCACCGTGCATCGCCGGAACCCATCGAACTCCACCACCCCCACCGAGGGCTGGAGCGTGGTGAAGGGATACGCCGCCACCTTCGGATGCGCGTGGGACAGCTTGCCGAGCAGCGTCGATTTCCCCGCGTTCGGGAAACCCACCAGCCCCGCATCCGCGATCCGGCGCAACTCCAGATAGAACACCCCCGACTCCCCCTCCTCGCCGGGCGTCGCCTCCGTCGGAGCACGATGCGTCGGCGTGGCGAAATTCGAATTCCCCAGCCCGCCCTTGCCGCCCTTGCACAGCACGAACTCCTGCCCGTACTCCACCAGATCGGCCACCGGCTCCAGATCGATCCCCTCCCCGCCGCGCTCGAACTCCACCGCCTCCTGCACCGTCGCCGCGTTGCTCCGGTATACCACCGTCCCCGGCGGCACCTTCGCGACGAATGCCTTGCCGCTCCTCCCCGTCTTGCGCGCGCCCGCGCCATGATCCCCCCGTTTCGCGATCAGCTTGGGATCGTAGTGAAATTGCCGCAGATTGTCCGTCGAGGGATCGACCACCAGAATCACATCCCCGCCCTTCCCTCCGTCGCCGCCATCCGGCCCGCCGCGGGGTACGAATTTCTCCCGGCGGAACGAAACGCAGCCGTTCCCGCCGTCGCCGGCCTCGGCGTACACGCGGATATGATCGATGAACATGGAGCGCGGACCTTCGTCGGCAGGCCGCTCATGGTCAACGCGGAACTCGAAAACCGGAACGCGGAACGAAAAGCCCTCTGACTTCCGGCTTCCGCGCTCCGGCTTCCCCCCATAAGCTCCCGCCATGCCGGACGAAGAAGTCACCCTTCCCCTCGACGACCTCATCCGGGCGGTCGAGGCGGAGGACCAAAGCGCCGTCCGCGCCCTGGCCGAGGAAACCCACTACGCCGACCTCGCCCAGGCCTACCAGCAGCTCGACCCGGAAAAGCATCGCTTCTTCCTCAAAACCATCGGCCCCGAGCTCGCCGCCGACATGATCGTCGAGCTGCCCGGCCCGGCGATCGAAACCGCGCTCGAAGCCTTCAGCCCCTCCGAGCTGAAAGTCCTCTTCCACGAACTCTCCGATGACGACCGCGTGGACATCCTCCAGGATGTCGGCGAAGAAGCCCGCCTGCGCTTCCTCGGCCTCCTCGGCCCCGAGGACGAGGAACTCACCCGCTCGCTCCTCAAATACGACCACGACACCGCCGGCGGCCGCATGACCACCCGCATCGGCCGGGTTTTCGACAGCCAGACCGTCAAGCAGGCCATCGACATGCTCCGCCGCAGCCAGGAATCCACCGAGACTCTGAGCCGCATCTTCGTCGTCGATAACAAGGGCCGCCTGATCGGCAAGCTGCGCTTCCGCGACCTCGCCTTCAACACCTGGGACACCCCCGTGCGCGACATCATGCGCGAAATCGGCCCCGAGCGCGTCCTCGCCACCGCCGACCAGGAAGAAGCGGCGAACATGCTCCTCAAGTACGACCTCATCGCCCTGCCCGTCGTCGATGAATTCGAGCACCTGCTCGGCATCATCACCCACGACGACGCCATGGAAATCCTCCAGGAAGAAAGCACTGAGGACATCGAGAAAATCGCCGGCATCGGCGGCACGCAATCCGAGGAAACCTACCTCAACACCACCATCGCCAGCCAGTTTCGCCGCCGCGCCGGCTGGCTCACCGGCCTGGCCTTCGTCTCCATCCTCTCCGGCTACGTCATGATGCGCTTCGGCACGGTGCTCAGCGAAGTCTTCCTCCTCGCCCTCTTCCTCCCCATGGTCGTCGCCGCCGGCGGGAATACCGGCGGCCAGGCCTCCACCATGGTCATCCGCGCCATGTCGCTCGGCGAAATCGAGCCCGGCTCCGCCTGGCGAGTCGCCTGGAAGGAACTGCGCACCGGCTTCTTCCTCGGCGGCCTGCTCGGCTCCTGCATGGCCGCCTTCGCCCTCTTCATCCTCCCCGGCTTCCGCCCCGACCTTCCCGATGGACTCACCCTCGGCCGGGTCGCCCTGACCGTCGCCGTCGCCCTCACCGCCCAGGTCACCTCCGCCACCTTCCTCGGCTCCCTGCTGCCGCTCGGCGCCCGCGCCGCCAAGCTCGACCCCGCCGTGGTCTCCGCCCCCGCCATCGCCGCCATCGTCGATGTCTCCGGCATGGTCATCTATTTCACCGTCGCCCGCGCCGTTCTCGGCCTTTGACAATCTCCCCCACGCCCCGACTTTCCCCTCCCCATGAGAGAACTCAAAGACGGCATCCGCGCCCACGTCCGCCTCGACTGGATGGGCCGCGTCCACAAGCGCTTCCGTGGCACCGACGCCGACAAACGCTACGCCAACGAAGTCGCCGTCCTGAAAACCCTTGAAGAACGCGGCTGCCCCTACGTCCCCCGCCTGCTGGAGGAATACCCCGACGAGCTTTACTTCGTCTCCACCAACTGCGGCCAGCTCGCCACCTCCATCAGCAAGGAACGCGCCGACCAGCTCTTCGCCGACCTCGAGCGCGACTACGGCGTGCGCCACCTCGACGCCGAAGCCCGCAACATCACCTACGATCAGCGGGCCGGTCGTTTCTGCATCATCGACTTCGAACTCGCCGAAATCCTGCCCCCTCCGGGCGCTCAGCCCGGCACCGCCTGACTCAAGGAGCGCCGGCGGGATACCGGCGTCAAAACGATCGTCCGGTTGCACTCCAGAAAACGATTCCCGATCGCCTGGACCAGACACTCGTTGCCGCAGCGCCGCGGATCGAGACGCAGTGCCGAATCGTTCCCGCAAGGACAGCCGCGCCGGCCGATCACCACCCGGAACACTCTCTCCATCCCTCGCGTGGCATCGAAACACGTCTGCCCGGACAATACCGCCCCGCCGAGCATCGCGATTCCCCGCGCCACCTTCTCCCCATCGCAGCCGTGGCCGGCCTCCGCCTCCGGCGCCGCGGCGAAAATCGCCTCGCGCCAGTACGCGTCGCACGCCAGCCTCCGGATATCCTCCGAGCCGAAACACAACCACGGCTCCCGCTCCGCGGAAACCCGATGGTTGACGTATTCGCAGACCTCCACCCCCAGGCGCGAAACGTCGCATCCGCAAGCCGCTCCCAGCACCAGCGACCCCAACTCTCTCCGCTGCTTCAACCATGCAACCGGATCGGCCGTCATCGAAATTTCCCCCCTTATCGTTTTCATCCCGGCATCATTGCCCCGCTCTTTCCGGATCGCAAAGCGTCGTTTGCCGATTTTCCCGCATATTTCTTTCCATAGCAACATCACGCTGCCCTTTCCCATTGTCGCCCCGCCCCGGATCCGCCATCCTCTCCGACGATGACCGCCCCGGCCCTCCGCCGCCTCCTCAATGAAACCGGCCCCGTCGATGCCGTCGGCATCGAGGAACGCGTCGCCAAATACACCACCCGCTCGATCAAAAAAAACTCCAAGGTCTTCGCCCTCAAACTCGCCGTCTCGATGGTCGACCTGACCACCCTCGAAGGCAAGGACACCCCGGGCAAGGTCGCCTCCCTCTGCCGCAAAGCCCTCCACCCCCACGAGGGCGACATCCCCCGCGTCGCCGCCGTCTGCGTCTACCCTTCGATGGTGAAGCACGCGGCCAGGCACGTGAAAGGCAGCGGCGTCAAAATCGCCAGCGTCGCCACCGCCTTCCCCTCCGGCCAGGCCCCATTGAAGACCCGCCTCGCCGAAGTCCGCCAGGCCGTCGCCGACGGCGCCGACGAGATCGACATGGTCATCAACCGCGGCGCCTTCCTCGCCGGCGAGATCGCCCTCGTCCAGGACGAGATCGCCCAGGTCCTCGAAGCCTGCGGCGACGCCACCCTCAAGGTCATCCTCGAAACCAGCGAACTCGAAACTTACGACCGCATTCGCGCCGCCTCCCTCCTCGCCATGCGCGTGCTGCGGCCGGGCGACTTCATCAAGACCAGCACCGGCAAGACCTCCGCCAATGCCACTCTCGGCAACAACCAGGTCATGCTCGAAGCCATCCGCGACCACTACCTCGCCACCGGCGTCGAAATCGCCATGAAACCTGCCGGCGGCATCCGCACCGCCAAACAGGCCATCCAGTTCCTCATCGCCGTCAAGGAAACCCTCGGCGACGCCTGGCTGAACAACGCCCGCTACCGCTTCGGCGCCTCCGCCCTGCTCAACGACCTTCTCCGCCAGCTCGAAACCCAGCGCACCGGCGCCTACCAGGCCCCCTACACCTTCAGCGAAGACAGCTCAGGCTATTGATCCCATGGAAACCCCAACCAAAGACCGCTCGCACTGGCCCCAGGCGAAACTCTCCTCCTTCGACGAAGCCCGCGCCTACCGCATCCGTCAATGGCAGGATGCGGGATGTGCCGCGAGGCTGACCGCCGCCTGGGAACTCGTCTACGACTATTGGGTCGGCATGAAGAAAATGAACCCCGATGAACTCCGACTTCAAAGATCTGTTACGCATCTTCGCCGAAGAGAACGTTGAATACCTGATTGTGGGAGCCTATGCCGTGATCCACTACACACAGCCCCGCTACACCAAGGACATCGACCTCTGGATCAAGCCCTCGGAAGAAAACTCCTGGCGGGTGGCGCGCGCCTTCGCCCGTTTCGGCCTGCCACTGATCGAAGTCACCCGCGAAGACTTCGCCCACGAAGGCTTGCAATATGTCGTAGGCGTCTCCCCCTGCCAGATCGACTTTCTCACCTCCCTGCCCGGCCCATCCGATTTCGACGCGGCATGGAAAACCCGCTCCACCGGGGAAACCGACGAGTTCCCCGTGCACTTCCTCGGCAAAGCCGACCTCATCGCCGCCAAACAAACCGCTGGACGCCTCCAGGACCTTGCCGACATCGAAGAACTCAACCGCGCCGGCTGAATGCCTTTCCACTGATCACCGATCACTCGGCACTTAAATCCCATGCCCGCCAAACCGAAAACCAACCCCGCCCGCGAACTCCTCTTCGGCGATCTCTGGGAATACGACCCCGCCCCGGAGTCTGCCGAACCTTTCATCGACAAGCGCTACGGCCTCTTCATCGACGGGAAATTCACCGCGCCGAAATCGAAGAAACACTTCGACTCCATCGCCCCCCGCAACGGCGAAAAACTCTCCGAAATCCCTCTCGCCAACGCCGCCGACGTCGATGCCGCCTACGCCGCCGCCGCGAAAGCCTTCCCTGCCTGGTCGAAACTCCCCGGCAAAGAGCGCGGCAAGTATCTCTTCCGCATCGCCCGCCTGCTCCAGGACCGCGCCCGCGAATTCGCCGTCGCCGAAACCCTCGACGGCGGCAAACCCATCAAGGAATCGCGCGACTTCGACCTGCCTATGGCCGCCGCGCACTTCTTCTACCACGCCGGCTGGGCCGACAAGCTCCACTACGCCGCCCCCGGCCGCACCCTGCGACCCCTCGGCGTCGTCGGCCAGGTCATCCCCTGGAATTTTCCCCTCCTCATGCTCGCGTGGAAAATCGCCCCCGCCCTCGCCACCGGCAACACTGTCGTCCTCAAGCCTGCTGAAACCACCTCCATCACCGCTCTCAAATTCGCTACGATTCTCCAGCAAGCCGATCTTCCCCCCGGCGTCGTCAACATCGTCACCGGCGCGGGCGACACCGGCGCCGCCGTGGTCAATCACCCCGCCGCCGCCAAGATTGCCTTCACCGGCTCCACCGAAGTCGGCAAGCTCATCCAGCGCACCCTCGCCGGCAGTGGCAAGAAGCTCACTCTCGAACTCGGCGGCAAGGCCGCCAACGTCGTCTTCGAAGACGCCCCGCTCGACCAGGCCGTCGAGGGCATCGTCAACGGCATCTTCTTCAACCAAGGCCACGTCTGCTGCGCCGGCTCCCGCCTGCTCGTCCAGGAAAGCGTCGCCGACCAAGTCATCGCCAAACTCAAGCGCCGCATGCAGGTTCTTCGCGTCGGCGACCCCCTCGACAAGAACACCGACATCGGCGCCATCAACTCCGCCGAACAACTCGCCAAAATCAAAGACCATGTCGCCAGCGGCATGAAGGAAGGCGCGGAGCTCCATCAACCCGCCTGCAAACTCCCCGCCAAGGGGTGGTACTTCCCGCCCAGCCTCTTCACCAACGTCACCCAGAGCCACCGCGTCTCCCGCGAGGAAATCTTCGGCCCCGTCCTCTCCATCCTCACCTTCCGCACCCCCGAGGAAGCCATCGAAAAAGCCAACAACACCCCCTACGGTCTCAGCGCCGGCGTCTGGACCGACAAGGGCTCCCGCATCCTAAAAATGGCCGTCGCCCTCAAGGCCGGCGTCGTCTGGGCGAACACCTACAACAAATTCGACCCCAGCAGCCCCTTCGGCGGCTACAAACAATCCGGCTTCGGCCGCGAAGGCGGCAGGCATGGGCTGCTCGATTACGCGAACCTCGAATGAACCGTCTCATAGGACCGATCCATCCCATCCGACCCATGACCCTGCCCATCACCAAAACCCCGAAGTGCTATGTCGGCGGCTCCTTCATCCGCTCCGAGTCCGGCCGCGTGTACGAGATTCGAAGTAGCTCCGGCGAATTCCTCGCCAACATCCCGCGTTGCACGAAGAAAGACCTCCGCAACGCCGTCGAAGCCGCCGCCAAGGCCGGCGCGGGCTGGGCGAAGCGCACCCCCTACAACCGAGCCCAGATCCTCTACCGCCTCGCCGAAATGCTCGAAGCCCGCGCCGCCGAAATGGCGGCATCCCTCAGGGAGCGCCGGCGTCCCGCCGGTGACGAAGCCTCCCCCGAAGCCGAAGTCCGCGCCGCCATCGACCGCATCGTTCACTTCGCCGGCTGGGCCGACAAATACGAGCAGGTCCTCGGCTCCGTGAACCCCGTCGCCAGCCCGCACTTCAACTTCACCGTCACCGAGCCCATGGGCATCGTCGGCATCCTCGCGCCGGAGGAAGCCCCGCTGCTCGCCCTGCTCACCCTCATCCTCCCCTCCATCGTCTCCGGCAACAGCGTCGTCGCCCTTGCCTCTTACTCCGCGCCCTACCCCTCCATCCTGCTCGGCGAAATGCTCGCCGTCAGCGACCTCCCCGGCGGCGTGGTCAATCTTCTCACCGGTGAGCGCAAGGACCTGCTCCCCACCTTCGCCACCCACGAACACCTCCGCGCCCTCGCCGCCGTCGCGACGCAGGACGAAGCCACCGCCCTCCAGCAAGGCGCGGCAGAAAGCGTCAAGCGCGTGAAACTCCACGCACCCGAGACCGACTGGTTCTCCGAAAGCCACGACTCCCCCTACGCCATCCGCGACTTCGTAGAAGCGAAGACCATCTGGCACCCCAACTTCTGACTACTAACTGATTGACTGCTAGGAATCTGTTTTGGGGGGTGCGCCTTGAAACACCTGTTGGCGGGACGAGAGGAGGGAGAAAGGGGGTTGACCGCCGCAGAAACTGTGGTATGCCGAGTTGGCGCGAAAACGACGGTCAGCGCCTTCCTGCGTCCCCTAAACAGAGAAAATGCCCGATTCAACCGACAACCTTTTACAGACCTTTGCTCAGCAGGTTGCTGTTCGGGGGACCATCTGCACTGTCTACGACGACTTCTTTGAGGAAACTCCGACATACATAACAGAAACAGGCAAATGTGCGGAACCATATTGGTCCAACTCTTTCTCAGTTGATCCCAAGTATGCCGGCTGGTTCACACGGGAAGTTTCGTGGAATGAATTTCTCACGGAAGTGCTTCCGCGCCTCGAACGTAACAACGTCCTTGTAGGCGTAAATTGCTCGAAGCCGTTCGACGACAGCCAACTGTTCAATCCAAATGAAGTTCGGCTGGCTTTAGAGCGCAAAATCTCCGCAGGCGTATCTGAAACAAATGAACAGCTGATGCACTTCGCTCAAGAGGTTGCTGCTCAAAGTGCCTTATACACCGTAAGGGACGATTCGGACGACCGACGAACATTGTCCTCGTTTCGGGAGCGCCTTACTTTCAAACACATTGAGGTTATTGACCCTTTGGGACCTCCCGAGTTATACACACAATCAGGAAGACTGGTTGCGCCATATTGGTCCAGCATATCAAAAATCGGGTCAGAATTTGAGGATTTCTCGCCAGTGGAGATTTCATGGAGTGCATTTCAAAGTGAGGTTCTTCCGCGCCTCGAAGGAAACAATCTCTATGTGGGTATCAATTGTGCCGATTGTCTATCTCGGCCAGTCTCGGATACACTTGGTGTGATCCCATTCAATCTTATGGTGGCAGTGACGCTTCAATTGCAGCTCTTCGAGGTGCACGGAGGTGGAAAGTAAGCCAGAAGCTAAAAGTGTATTGCTTAAATAAGCTGCCATTTTCAATCGTGAATAGGCCAGATACTTCGCTCTCGTCACAATATCAACTAACTGACTCTTATGAAAACGCTCCCCAAGTCGCGATTTCATCAATGTCTTTCCCCGGCTCCAGCCGGGAGGGGGGCTGCTAGGAATCTGCTTTTGGGGGCGCGCCTTGAAACACCTGTTGACCGGGACGAGGAGAGGGGAGAAAGGGGGTTGTTTGCCGTTACGGTTTAGGTTCCAGGGACACAATGGGCCGTTGGATAGCAAATATCTGCGGGGTAACACGGCGTCTTAGGATTGCAACCATCCACAGGGCCGCAGTAATCACGCGGGGTGCAATCGGGGCCGCAGTTGGTCACCTCGAAACGCTTGAATGTGTCGCGAACATCGTCCCGGAAGGTCGAGAGGGAACGACTCTTCAGAATCTCAGCGAGACTGTCCTTGATGACGTTCCCGACGCGGGTTTTGCGAGCCATGATGCACGGGTAAGTATCGCCTGAGTCGGTAACGCAAAGCTTGCCTTGCCAGCATCGCCCGCAGATGTCGCCGTATTCCGGCATTTTGGGGGCCTCGGCGGTCGTGCCGCGGCCAACTGCGCGAATGCGATCGCCGCTGATACGAGTAACGCCCATGCTGCGAAGCAGCGAGGCGGCGCGGTCGTGATGGCCATGGTTGAGGTCCATCTCGATGATACCTACGCGAAGGTCGATTCCATACTCGAGAGCCTTGGCGATGCCGGTGCGCGTCCGAGCGAAGCTGCCACGCTGTTGGGTGATGCGGTCGTGAACAGCCTCGTCGTCGGAATAAAAGGAACAAGCTACATTCACGCGTTCGTTGCGGAAGAGTTGAAGGCGCGAATCGGTGAGAGCCGTTGCGTTGGTGAAAACCTCGACCATCTCGAATCCGCTTCGGCGTGCGTGCTGAATGAGTTGGGGCAAGTCCGGGCAGAGAGTCGGTTCGCCGCCGATGAATTGAATGGCGCGGCAGTCGAGAGCACTGGCCTCGGAGATGACGCGAATCCAGTCATGAGTTTCCATCCCATGGCTGAGCGGGCGGGATGGGCTCGAACCTGCGTAGCAGTGCTGGCAGGTGAGGTTGCATTTTTGGGTGATTTCGAGCCAGAGGAACGAGAGTCCGTGGCCCGTGTATTCGGTGCTGGTGGTTTCGGGAGCTGCGAGTTTCATGCGTGTAGTTGTGACTACGTGGTTATTGGATTTTGTGACTGCGGAGAAACGTAGCAACGGCTAGACTTTATGGCTGTGCCGAGTGCGAGTCGCAGGCGGATTGAGGGAGGGAAGGAAAGGAAGCGGTGTTGCCGCCGTTCCCTTTCACGCGGGCTAATCCTTGTGACGGGAACAGAGCCGCAACGCAGTCACCGGCATGGAGACCGGCGCTGCCAATCGAACATCGAACGGACGACAACACCATGAAACACACCTACCACATCGGCCTCGACGTGCACGCCAAAAACACCTCCATCGCTTGCGCCGGTTGCGACGGCAGCCTCGAATATTACGGCGCTTGCGCCTCCTCCAACCTTTCGGTCGAACGCACCCTGCGCAAGCTCGCCACACGCATCGGAGCGGAGTTTCAGTCGCTCAAGGTCTGCTACGAAGCCGGCCCCACCGGTTTCGTCCTCGCCCGGCGGCTGATGCAGCTCGGCCTGGAAGTCACCGTCGTCGCGCCCTCGCTCATCCCCCAACGTGCGGGCGAACGCATCAAGACCGACACACGCGATGCGCTCAAACTCGCCCGCCTCCACCGCGCCGGCGAAATCAAGGCCATCCACATCCCCGACGCCACCGACGAGGCGATCCGCGACCTCTGCCGCGCCCGCACCGACGCCGTGGACGATCTGCGCCGCGCCAAGCAACGCCTCGACGCCTTCCTCCTGCGCAACGGCCACCGCTACACCGGCAAGAGCAACTGGACCGCCGCCCACCTGCGCTACCTGCGCGAACTCGAACTCGCCTGCCCCGTCCAAAAGATCGTGTTGGAGGAATATTTGCAGGCCGTCGACTTCGTCCACGAACGCATCGCCCGCCTGGAGAAGCACATGGAGGAACAACTCGACACCTGGCAGCGCAAGGCCGAGGTCGCCGCCACCATGGCGCTGAAAGGCTTCCAAATGATCGGCGGCATGATCGTCGCCTCGGAGCTGGGCGACCTGCGGCGCTTCGAGCACCCGCGCCAGCTCATGGGCTACCTCGGCCTGGTCCCCGGCGAACACAGCAGCGGCGGCACCCGGCGGCAGGGCTCCATCACCAAATGCGGCAACGCGCATGTCCGCTGGATGCTCATCGAATCCGCCAAAGCCTACCGGCTGCCGGAAAAAGTCAGCAAGGAACTCAGCAAACGGCAGGAAGGCATCCCCCGCGCGATCCGCGAACTCTCCTGGCGCGTCCAGAACCGGCTGTGCAAACGCTACCGCCGCCTGCGCGCCCGCGGCCTGCATGAAAACAAAGTGACCGCCGCCATCGCCCGCGAGCTGTGCGCCTTCCTGTGGGAGCTGCACGTCAGGATCCTGCCCGCCAACCCCATCGTCCGTTAGACACCACTACGCTTTTCCTTTTCCAAAACCCCCGGCGTTCCTTGGGGGGGGCTTTTGGAAAAGAAAAATCTCCGTTGGCACCAGGAACAAAGAAAGCATCCGATGAAACCAGCACCATGAATCGCGGCGGGCCGGGGAGGCGGCGGCAAGGCCAGGCACCCGGTGACGTTAGGGATTATCTACGATGAACGGCGTAGTAGCATCCGGCCCGAGAGAGGACCTTCGGCCACGGTGGACAGAAAAGATGCGGTAACCCCGTCCTTCGCTAAAGCTACGGAGGACAGGCAGTCCGCGGATATCAGCAAACACAGCCTGCGGGAATCCCGCCCACCCCGATGGATGCCACCCCGGTCCGCCCCGATTCATTCCAAATCTGAAAAACTGATCTCAAACCATGAGTTCCAGAACGAAGATCCGTTTCCCTGTTGACAAACAAATAGCCATATCAACGTCAAAGATCAGCCACGGAGGTAGCTGACTGACTGCTAGAAATCTACTTTGGGGGGCGCGCCTTGAAACACCTGTTGGCCGGAACGAGGAGAGGGAGAAAGGGGTTGCGGGGGGAAGAGGGAGGCTCTCACCCGCACGCGACGAGAGGAGAAGACCCGCTTCAGGCACAGTCCGGCGGCGAAAATCGGGAAATATGGCTTTTCATGGCTTGAATCCATTGGGCGAGAGTATGACTCTCCGCCCCGCCGTGCCAAGGGTCTTCTTCGGCAGCGGGTGTTTTCTGTAGCCAACGGGCGAGCCGCCCGTTCCCCTCTTCTCCCCTTCCCCGCTTGAATCAGGGGTCGAGGATCAAGACGTGCCCGTCGCCGAGCGGGACTTCCGGCGCGCGCCATGCGGGACGCTGGTCGAAGGGATCCGAGGCCGGGGCCGGTTGAACCAGTCCAGACCGGGGTCTTCGTTGGGAATCCATTCCTTGATCGCTCGCCCCGCGGGTTTGACCGGGGAAAACAGGAATGGTTTTCGGGACCGGGATGGATAGGATGGATGGGATGTTCGAAGATTCCGGTTCCAAGCCCTCCGGCATTTCAATCCTATCCATCCTGGTCCTCTTCCCGCTGTTCGCCCTCGCCGGCGGCGATCCCGAGGGCAAGGCGAACCTTGCGGCCGAAAGTTCGCTGCCGTCCGGCTCCGGGCTCGCCGCGGACTTCCCCGCCGACAGGGGTCTCGCGGAACACGCCGATGTGATCTTTGCCGACGATTTCGAATCCGGCCCTTTCGGCGAAAAATGGGACGACATCCGCAATGAAGGCGACAAGGTGCTTTCCTTCGCCGATCCCGGCCCCACCGCCCCGCTGGGAAAACGCTGCCTGCGCGTCGAATCCCATCTCGGCCGCGACACCGGCGGCGGACTCACCCGCTGGTTCGAGCCCGCCGATACCGTCTTCATCCGCTTCTACACCCGCTTTCACGAAGATTGCGACTACGTTCACCACTTCGTCACCCTGCGCGCCAACAAGGGTTTGAACGGAAAAGACAAATGGAGCGGCTTCGGCGGCGCGGGCCTCAAGCCGCAGGGCGACGAACGCTTCTCCACGGCGATCGAACCCTGGGGAAACCACGGGCAATGGCCCCCGCCCGGCCGCTGGAATTTCTATAGTTACTGGCCGGACATGACGGCATCCGGCGACGGCAAATATTGGGGCAATTCCTTCTGCGTCCCTACCGCGCCGATCATCCCACGCGGGCACTGGATCTGCGTCGAGTTCATGCTCAAGCACAACACCCCCGGCAAGGCGGACGGCGAGCAAGCCTTCTGGATCGACGGTGTGCTGCAGGGCCACTGGACCGGCATCGCCTGGCGGAAATCCCCGGCGTTGAAAGCCAACGCCCTCACTCTCGAAACCTACGTCACTGAACGCTGGACGAAGAATTCCGTGAACATCGTCGATTTCGACAACCTCGCCATCGCCCGCCGCTACCTCGGCCCCTCTGGCAAACGGTGAGCCCGACTGTTCTATTCGATATTCGGCGTTCGACGTTCGTCTCACCCAATCCCCGCCCGCACCTTCGCCAGCACCGCATCGAAAGCCTTTCCCTCCCCGTCCGGTTCGCCTTCCGTGCTCACGAAGCGCGGGATCAGCCCTGGCGGCACGCCAAGCCGCGCATCCAGCTCCACGGGATCGAAACCCGGATGCCGGTCCACCCGATGATATTGGAGGGTGAGCGCGACAGAGCGGAGATCGTAGCCATTGAGGCGGATGTTCCGGTCGAGCCTGAGCAAACTGTCCCACGACTCCCGGAAACGCTGCGGATCGACATCCACGACGAACACCACCCCATCGGCTCCGCGAAGCAGCAATTCCTCCGCGGCATTATAGTCCACCCTGCCGGTCAGCGAATGCACGGAAACCGTCAGCCGGCGGCCATCCGCGAGATGTTCCGGCTCCGTCCATTCGACGCGGTGCACCCGCGCCGGTCCCACGGGATGCTCGCGCACCGTGGCATAGCCGTGACGGGCGGCAATGGCCCGGAGAATGGACAGCTTGCCCGTATCCGCGGCACCGGCCACGGCGATTTTCACCGCGACTTCGCGGCCGTCCGGGTGCGCCGTCATGGCCGGGGGGTCACAAGCGACCGAGTTCGCGGGCGACGATGATCAGCGTCTCCTTCACGCCAGGGGCGAAGCTGCCGTCGTTCTGCACCGCGAGCATCACGCTGCCTTCCCGGATGAACTCGATCGGAGCGCTGCCGGCATAAAGTTTCACCTGACCGGCGGGGAAGCCGAGCGCGGGAATCAGACGCTTCAATGCCTCGACCGCGCCGGTATCCTGGGCGGGCACCCGGGCGACGTGGCGGATGCCGGGAAGCTGGCGGGAGCGCTGAAGCATTTCCTCCGCCCCGAGTTCGCGGTCCACGCCGAAGATCGCGCGAAGCTCAAGCTGGCGGATCGAGCGGGAATCGGATTCCTCGGACTCCACGATCGCCGGAGCGGGAGCCACGGCACGCGCCGGAGGAGCGGGGGAAGGCGCGGGCGTTTCCACCGGAGCCGAGCTGGCCGGGGCGGGTGCCGCCGCGACAGCTCCCGAGGTCACGGCAGTCGCCGCGGGAGCAGGGTCTACCACGGGCACGGGCGGCGGTTCCTGGGCCGCGGCGGCGAAAGGAGAGGAAGGAGCCGCGGCTTTTTCCACGCCGCCAAAGGGCGAGGCGGGAACAGGGCTGTCAAAAGGCGAGGCGCCGAAAGCCGAGGGCGCGGCTTCCTGGCTGAAAGGGGATCGGGCTTCCATCGGCACTTCGGGCCGCCGCTCCGGCAGCTTCGCGGGACGCCCCGGCTCCGGTGTCAGGCGCGCGGGATGATCGTCCCTCAGCGAAGCGAAGGGCGACTCCGGCTCCGCCACCACCGCGAAGGGGCTGGTCGGCGCATCATCCGCGATCGCGAAAGGACTCTTGCTCGGAGGAACGGGCGCAAAGCCCTCCTGGGGTTCGAAAATGCCTCGATTGTTGCTCATCTTGGGTGGAGGGTTGGGTGGTGTTCCGACGACGTTGACGTTTACCATATCTAAGTCATCAGCATCCGTCGAGTCGACAAATCGGCATTTTTTGCGACTTCCTATCAGTTTTCGCTGAAACGAGAGATCGGAGCTTTTTGAAGCAGCGGGATTTTTCCATGCGGGCCGGCATTCAAATCCCCTCCGCGGCAAGCCGCCGCAGCTTCCGCTTGAGGCTGACCTTGGTGGCCGGAGACACGCGGTCGATGAAAAGGACGCCGTTGAGATGATCCGTCTCATGCTGCAAGGCCCGCGCCAGCAGCCCGTCCGTTTCGATGACGAGAGTGGTCCCATCCAGTTGCGGCAAGGTCGCTTTCACCGACTCGGGCCGCGACACCTCGGCCCGCAGGTCGCGGATGCTCAGGCAGCCCTCGGTATCGCTTTCGCGCGGCCCGGTGAATTCCAGCTCCGGATTGATGAAAACGAGCGGCATGATCGACTCGAGCGGCGCGTCCTCTCCATTCACCCGGAGGAAGGAAACGCATTTCGGATCGTGCGAAACGTCGATCACCGCCAGGCGGATCGGCACGCCGATCTGGGGCGCGGCGAGGCCCACTCCGCTGGCGTCGTACATGGTTTCCAGCATGGAGGCGACCAGCTCGTGGAGCTTGTCGTCGGTTTTCTCGACCGGCTGGCAGCGCTCACGGAGCACCGGGTGGCCGTATTGGACAATGGGCAGGATCATCGGGATCAATCGCCCGCTTCCTGCGGCAGGCGGATGCGGGCGGGCACATCCTTAACCGGGATGCCGGCGCGGGTCAACGCGTCCCACACCATCAGCAGTTTCTCCAGCGGCAGCTCCCGGTCGGCCTCCAGCTCCAGCTTGCGGCCGGGATTTTCCTTCACGTAGGCCCGCAGGTAGGCTTCGAGCAGATTCGCGCCCGGCACGGGCAGCGTGTCCAGGGTGATGTTCCCCGCCTTGTCGATGGCGAGCACCGAGCGGGCGTCCGCAACCGTATCACCAGGCACTTCGCGGACGGTGGGCAGTTCGAGATTCAGGACGGCCCGGGGTTTTTTGAAAGTGGTCGTGACCACCATGAAGATGAGGATGACGAACAGCAGGTCGATCATCGGGACCACCGGAACCCCCCGGACTTTGCGGACAGGATGCTCGAAGCGCATGATCGTTCAGTTTTTCGCGGGAGAAGGCCGGGAGGCCGTGAGGGGGGCGCCCTCGCAAAAGCGAGCGAGCTTCGCCAGCAGGTTCTCCAGACGGGCGGAGAATTTGTCGATGCGGCGCTGGAAAACGGCGTGGGCGACGATGGCCGGCACGGCGATGCCGAGGCCGAAGACGGTGGTGTTCAGCGCCTCGCTGATGCCCCGGGAAATCATGGTCGTGTCGGGATTCTCTCCCAGCCCGCCGAACATTACCACCAGCCCGCCCGCCATGCCGAGCAGCCCGAGCAGCGGCGCAAGACCGGCGCTCACGTCAATCGCCGTCATCCCCGAATACAAGTGAACCATCTCCTCCCGCGAGGCGGTCTGCACCGCCTCGGTGATCTCGGCGCGCGTCTCGCCCCGATGCCGCACGGCCACCGCACAGAGCCGAGCCAGCGTGCTGCAGCCTTCCTCGAACTCGCGCAGGGTTTGCTCCATCTCCAGCGTACGGGCATGGGCTTCGAAGTCGTTCACCTTCCGCTCCAGATCCGGCGGAATCACCAGTTCGCGCCGCAGCGTGAACACCTTGAAAAAGATCGCCGCGAGGAGCACGAGCGAGCAAATCGCCAGCAGGATCATGACCACACCGCCGTCGCTGAAAAACTTCCAGACGGATTTCAACGGGCTCGAATCGGCGGCGGCGAGAAGGGAGAGGCAGAAATTCGACATAGGGGTCGGTCGGGCTCAGAAGATGAAGTTGTAAATGAGTTCCAGCGGTTCGCCGTCCAACTGTTTTTTCAGTTCAGCCGGCATCGCGGGAATGTCGGCGTCGCGGATACTGTTCAGGGTGAATCCTTTCTGGATGCTCCCCACGCCGAATTCTTCGACGAAACCGACCGAGCGGACCTTGCCGTCGGCATCCAGCACGAAGCGGACCCTCAACATGCCCGGGACGATATAGTCGCGGTTGCGCATGCAGTTGAGCTGCCACTCCCTTTCCACCGCCCGGCTGAGCGCGGCGTGGTAGCGGCCGAGCAGGGATTCATCGACATCCAGCGCCGAGCGTCCGCGGCGGGAAATGGAACCCTGCAGACGGGTCTTCTGCTGATTGCCGGAAAAGCCGGGACTTTGCGGGGACTTCGGCTTGGGCGCCTGCTCCGCGATCTCCCGTTCCTCTTGGCGCCGCTCTTCGGCGGACTGCCGCTCGGGGGCGGGCTTGGGTTGCTCTTCCCTCTCCTCTGCCTTCACCGGCCGGTCCACGGGCATCGGGCCTTCCGCCAGCCGCTCGCGGGCCTCCGCGGGCGCGGGTTCCAACAACGGTTCCGCAAGCGCTTCGGCCTGGACTTCCTCCACGACATCGTCGGGAGGAGCCGGCGGCGCAGGCTCAGCCTCCGCCATGTCCGGCGTCGCCGGGGTGTTGTGGCTCAGGTCGCCGTCCTGATAAACGCTCTCCGTCGTCTCGATCTGCCCCGGGTAGTCCGGCTCGCGTCCCTGCTGGCTCGGCAGATCGGGAGCATCGGCCACCGGCGGCGCATCGCTGGCGGCACGGGTGCTGCGCTCGCCCATGAAAGACGCCCGCTCCGGCGGCGCGGATTCCTGATCCGGACTGGTCCGGACAAAAGGCTTCTCTCCGGCAGGCGCTTCTTCCGCCGCTGTTTCGACCGCCAGAGCCGCTTCCGCAGGCTCGGCCTCCACCGGCAGGATCGTCACCACCTCACCCGGCGGCGGCGCTTCGGTGGCAAACGGCACCACCCGGACGATGGAATGCACCATCCACAACCCGAGAGCGACCAACGCGATGAAATTGACCGCCAGCGACACGGCAAAGGCGGCAAGCCAAAGCCGAAACTGATCGCGTTGCGCCGCCGGATTCATCGGAAAACGGCCGCAGCATCCCGCGGAGTGGCCTGTTCTGCAACCCGGGAAATCCGCCGAAGGCATCACCAATCGTCGTGGGACGCCGGTACATGCCGCCAGGAAGCGCCCAGGGAACAATTCAGATACAAGGTGCCGATCTCCGGAATCACATCCCCCCCCGGCGTGCTGTATTCTCCCCCGCCGGGACACACCGGCTCCTCTTCGACAACCAAACCCGGTCCGATGATGAAATCCGCCAGGCCCGCAACGGTCATCCCGGGTTCATACTCGTGCTGATTGGCCCATCCGCGCATCCCCTGCTGGACATGCCGCAGATTCACGATGCATAGCGCCCGATCCGAACCGTGCCGCCATGCTTGAGCACCGATGAACAGGATGACGACCAACCCGAGCAGAACCAAGATGACCACCGTGAGTTCAAGCAGGGTCATGCCCCGCGGACGACAAGCCCTGCAATCGTGCGATGAAGTTCTCATGAGGAGGGGGAAACATTTTCAAAATGCGCCCTCCGCTAGCGAAATCGGCACGCAACAACAAGCTGATTTTTAAAAAATCCTGATTTTCCGGATTCGCTATCAATCCTTCCCCCGCGCCGCTTTCCAGCACTCCAGAAAACCCCCGGCGAAATCCCCCGGCCGCGCCGCGATCCACGCATCCACCTCGTCCGGCGGCATCCAGAGCGTGCTTTCCACCTCTGAACATGGAAAGCGCGGCGTCCCGTCCCAGCGCGCCATGAAAAGCCGCACATGCTCCCACCCCGTCGCCCTTGACGGCCGGATCGCCGCAACCTCCTCCGTCTCCACCCCGCGGATGCCCAGTTCCTCCTCCAACTCCCGCGCCGCCGCCGGCGCATACCCCTCCCCCGCATCCAGATGCCCCGCCGCGCTGGAATCCCACATCCCCGGGTGCATGTCCTTGAAGCGCGAACGCTTCTGCAACAGCAGCTCCCCGCGCCGGTTCACCACGAAAACATGCACCGCCCGGTGCAACCATCCCTTCTCGTGCACCTCGCTCCGCGTCGCCTGCCCGACCACCTCGTCCCCTTCGTCCACCACGTCGAAAACCTCCTCACCCCGCTGCGGCACATCGCGCAAGGGATGATCGTCGTAGGCCCGCGCCAGCGCCACCCACTGCTCCAGCGAAAGCTCCTCCGCCCGCGCCGTCACCGGCACGCCGAGCGATGCGGCCACCTCCTCCCACCGCCGTTCCACCGGCATCTGCCGTCCCATCTGCTTGCGCCGCTGTGCGAACCCCCGGCGCAGCAGCTCGTCGAAACGCCGCGCGTCGAAGGCCTCCAACTCCGTCCCCCGCGGCTCCAGTACCGCCACCGATGAGTCGATCCGCGGCCGCGGATGAAAAGCCTCCGGCGGCACCGTGCGCAGCGGCCTCACCCGCCATTCGCTCTGAATGCGCAGCGTCAGCACCCCATAATCCTTCGTCCGCGGCGCCGCCGCCAGCCGGTCGATCACCTCCTTCTGCAACATGATCACCGCTCGCTGGATGGGATTCGGCCGCGACAGGAAATTCCGCAAAATCGCCCCGCCCGACGAATAGGGCAGATTGCCGAGAAACTTCACCGGCCCGTGTTTGAACAGCGGCCGGATGTCGAAACGAGCCCCATCCGCATGATGCACCTCCACCGACGCCTCCCCGGCGAACCGCTCCTTCAACCAGACCGCGAGCCGCGCGTCGTACTCCACCAGCACCAGCCGGCGCACCCGCCCGGCCAGCAGCCCGCTCAAGGCCCCCGTCCCCGGCCCCACCTCCACCACCGTCTCCTCCGGCCCGGCTTCGAGCTGATCGACGATCCAGCGCGCCATGTTCGGGTCGGTGAGGAAATTCTGCCCGAGCTGACGGCTCGGAGTCACCCCCGCCTCATCGAGCGCTTCCCGGATCTCGCGTCCTGTCACGCCGCGAGCGATGCCCGCCGCCGCCCCATCGGGCAAGCCTCAACGGACGCTCCTTGAAGACTTCCCCGCAGCAAATTCCAAAAACTTTGAACGAGCCGCCCTGCCACCGGTCAGACTCCCTGAAAACCGCGCGCATGTGCAGTTTTCATGTAAGGGTGAACAGCAGTTGTCAGCTTCGGTGACTTCCGCGTTTCGCGGGCAACCGGGGCTGATGAACTTGACCGCCGGGGAGTGGGTGCTCCCCGGCGGTTCTCTTTTTGATCCCTCCCGCCTCTTTTCCTCCCGACCTCCGGTCTCTGGTTCCCGCTCTCCGGCCTCTTCCCCCGCGAATAAGGGTTGAAGCCCATCGGCCCGCTCCCTTTACTTCCGCGCCCGCGGGCAGAGACCCTCTTTTTTCGCATGATCGAAAACTTCCGCAGATACACCGGTCTGATCATTTTCGTGATCGCCCTCCTTCTGGCCGGCCTCATTTTCACGATCGACGGCGGCGGCGGCCTTGGCAGAGGAGGCAACGTCAACGACCCCGTGGAAATCCTGGTGGACGGCCGCGGCTACCGCAGCAGCGAATTCCACAAACTCGGCCCCTCCTCGCGCAATCTCGCCATGCAGCTCGGCCTTTACGACATCGTCTCCACCCTCGGCGGCTTCGGCGGTGCGAACGAAAGAGAGGCCGACGAACGCTTCTTCGTCAACCGGGTCAACCTCCGCAAAGCCCGCGAGGAATTCGGCGTCCACCCCGACAACGACGCCGTGATTGCCCTGCTGAAAACCATGCCCGCCTTCCAGGGTGAAGACGGCGCCTACAGCCAGCAGAACTACAACACCATCGTCACCCGCGGACTCGGCCGCATGGGCCTGCGGGAAGAAGACCTGCTCGATCTCGTCCGCGACAGCATCGCCCTGCGCACCCTGACCCGCGTCATCGGCGGCGGCCTCGCCCTCAACCGCCGCTTCGCCGAAGAATCCGTCATCGGCAACGACCAGAAAGTCACCGTCCAGGTCGCCAAACTCGACCGCACCGCCTACGAAGAAGCGCTGCAACCGACTGACGAAGAACTCACCGAAGCCTGGGAAACCGCCAAGGACAAATACCTCACTGACAAACGGATCAAAGTCTCCTGGGTTCTCGCCAGCCCGGCCATTCCCGGGACCAAGGTGGAAGACGCCCCTCTACCCGATACCGCCACTGAAGAGGAAAAGAAAGCCGCCGAGGAAAAGAAGGCCGCCGCCGAAGCCTCGCTCGCCGATGAAAAGCGCCGCCTCAACAACGAACTCGCCGGACTGGTGGACACCTTCCTCGACGAGATCCGCAACAGCGAGGGCAAGGACTTCGACAAGGCCGCCGCCGAAAACGGCTGGGAAGTCAAAACCTCCGAAACCTTCCCCCGCGCCGAAATGCCCGCGGATCTCAATCTCACGCTGCGCTCCTCCTCCGACCAGCGCTCCGTGGCCGATTACCTCTTCCAGCTCAGCGAAAGCTCCGATCCCCTCAGCCGCTTCACCGAAGCCCTCCCCGTCGGCGAAAACCAATGGCTCATCGTCCGCCTCGACGAAGCCGAAGAGCCCCGCCCGAAAACCTTTGAGGAAGCCAAGGAAGAGGTCCGCATCGACTACATCGCCGAAAAAGGCGCCGAAAACCTGAAAAAGGACGCCGAGGAAAAAGCCGCGAAAATCCGCGAAGCCCTCGCCGCCGGCAAAGCCTTCGCCGAAGCCGCCAAGGAGCAGGAACTGGAGGTCACCTCCCACGGCCCTCTTTCCGCCTACGACCGCCCGGAAGATCTGCCGGATGCCACCGTGATTTTCCAGACCGCCGCCTTCGTCGATCCCGGCGCCCTGGCCGATCCCGTCATCCGCCCGGATGCCGCCCTGCTCGTTTTCGTCGAAAAGCGCGAAATCGTGAAGGACGAGAACCGTCCCGCCCGCATCGACGGCACCATTACCGCCCAGTCTTCCAACCAGCAGCGCCTCGCCTTCGCCGCCTGGCTCGACGAACGCCTCGCCGCCGCCCGCATCGAATACCCCCGCCGCTGATGCCCGGCTCCGAACGCGACACCCTCTTCGACGAAGCCAGCGGCGCCCTCGCCCTCGGCGAACTCGAAGAAGCCGTCGCCCTCTACCGCCGCTGCGTCGCGCTCGATCCGGACTTCTTCGACGGCTGGCACGCCCTCGGCATGTGCCTGCTCAAGCTCGGCGAAGTCAAGGAAGCCATCGGCTGCGGCCTGCAGGCCACCACCCTGCGCCCGAACGATCTCCTCGCCTGGACCGCCCTTTCCCAGATGTATGTCCGCGACGGCCAGATCGCCGAAGCCGAAGCCGCCAAGGCCAACGCCCGCATCCTCTCCCTCGGCGGTAAGGTCATCCGGGAATAAACGCCCGCCGCTTTCAATAACCGATGCTCACACCGATCGACCCACCCGAGGACGCGGGAGTGTAGTGGACTTTGAAAAACGCCCTCGGCGGCGCCAGCGGGTCGTCCGGAATCACAAGGACCAGGCGCTCGAAGCCCGGCAAATCATCCGCTTCGGCATGCTGGGGGAGATTGAGAAACTCCCAGTCGACGAGATTCGTCGATCTGCTGACGCGATAGTGCCCCCCGCCATGGGCGATCCGGCGCCGGAAACCCAGCTCGCTTCGCCAGGCGCCGTCCGGCATGGCAACCCTGCGGAAATCCGGACGATATTTCCCCTCCCCCGGCGTATGCGGAGACAACCCGAAAGCGTACTCGTGCAAAAGATCGGCGCCGTCGCCATCGGTATCCTCGTCAGGATAGGGAGACGCGCCGGGAAAATGCCGCTCCAGCCATTCCTGCAATGTTTCCTGATCCGCCAGCCATTTCCGGCTCGCCCATGCCTCGTGCAGCAAGGCATGGGTGGCATTCGGTAACAAACCCGCGAAACTCACATCCCCGGTCGTATACGCGCGCAGGCGGTTGCCCCTTACCTCGGGCAACAACTCCCGCGGAGCGGTGGAACCGAACAACCAGCGGGAAAGATCCACCCGCCCTGTCCACCCGGTTTCGACCGGACCGGCGGCGCTTCGCGCCCACCGGAGCCACGACAGCAGACGATAATGATCCGTGGCCCGGAACAACGAGTGATCCGAGCTGAAAAATGACGGCGCGACAAACGAGGCCTCCACCCGGTCCCCTTCCGTCGCGGCCGCCATGAACCACAGCCATGCGGCAAAGCGGCGATCCTCTGCGCCGAACTCCAAAAATCGCGGATGGCTTCCCAGCAAACTCTCCAGCGACGGCTCGCCATCGCACAGCCAGCCGAAAAAATCCGCCGCCGGCACGGAGCCGTCCAGCGACGCGAGATATTCGATCCCACCCCTCAACGCCAGAATCATCGCGGCGATGACCCTCCGGTCGTGCGCATCGGTGATGACCCCCGCCGGCCCTCCCCTGCCTCTCGGATACACCGGCAGCGTCGAATGAATATAACTCGGCGACGAAGCGGGAATCGCGTTCAACCGGTGAAGCGCTGTGGCAAGGTGGGGCCAGGTTTCCTCATCGAATCGCACGAAAAACTCCTCCAGTGAAAGCCCCGGCGGAACCCCGCCCTCCGGACCCGCCTCCGCCGATGCGACGAAGCCCACCGGCAGCAGATTCGAAAAATTCGGGATCAAGCGCGCCGCCAGAATCCTGCCGGGAACGGTCCGCGCCGCGGCCTTCAACTCCAGATAAGCGGAAGCCAGCAACACCCGCGGATCTTCCGGCGCCGCCGCATGCGCCTGCTCCACCAGTAGGCCGGCCGCTTCGTCGCGGTCACCCACAGCCGTGACAAGCGTCGCGCCCGCCTCCATCAGCAGTTCCTCCACGGAGCTTCCGGTGTCTGCCGTCCCGATCCTTACCCTCGCCACGCCGTCCTCCGCTTCCGTCGCCAGAACGCGGATGCGGTAATCCCGGTCCGCCTCCGCGACAAACACCGCACTGACGGAACCTTCCGGGAAACAAGCCTGCCTGAGCGAAGGCAGCTCCTCTCCCTCATAAATCTCCATTCGCGCGGCGGTGCCGTGCCAATGCCCGAGAGCCTGGAGGGATTGCAGGGAAACCGACACCACCTGCCTGCGATCCGAATGCCATGCCAGCCATACACTCCCCTCGCCCTCCTCCGCCGCCGGCTCGCCCGCTTGCAAGGTAGCCCCCACCGTCGATACCAGCGCCTCGTGATCCAGCGGCACCGCGGCTTCGAAGTCGTCCGCGGCCTCGCCCGCCAACAACCAGAACTCGTAACCCACCGGACTCTCCCCGGCCGCCGACAGCCGAAAATCGTAGCTTTCCCCCGCCCCGGCATCGAAGCGCCACTCCCTGCCGCCGCTTCCATCGACCGCCCCGCCGACAAGCTCCTCACCGCGGAAAACCTGCACGGCCACGGCGGGCAGCCCACCGCTTCCCTCCCCTTGGATCCTGAGATGCACCGGACCGGACATCCTCGCCGACCAATTTTTCCATACCGTTCTCGTGGCCGCGATGGCAGCGGGCAGGGATTCCTCTCCGCTCACCGACGCACCGAGAAAGTGCCCCCGTGTCTGGACCGCTGAAGCGCTTCCCAGCTCCGTGGCGTTTTCCCGCAGGTCATGGGGTGACGCCCGCTCAAACTCCAGCGCGATCTGCCCCGCACCGTACCAGCGTTCGTAGCCGGCGATCCAGAATTCCTGATTCTCTTCCGCGTCGAAAAGAATCCACTGCGATCCCTGCCCCGCCACGGCCATCGGCTGCGAAACCTCCGGGGCTGCGAAAATCGAAAAGCCGCGGAGCAAATCCGGATGATTCCACGGCAGCCCGGCCGGCTGGGATATACTCCGCAACACAGGACCGGGAAACAGCGCCGCAGGGGAAAAAGGCCAGATCACCCCCTCCTCACTCCAACCGGCCGGCGTGCGGAGCAGCCACATGCCCGCCGCCGGAGCCTTCCATTTCACCCAGACCGATCCGATCACCTCGCCCTGCGCCCCCGGCACCTCCCCCTCCTCCAACGTCGCTCCCGTGGGACGGATGACCAAAGAAAGCCCTTCGACCACCTCGGCATTCCCGACCGCATCGTTCGGCGGCGCGGGCAATCGCTCGAACCTCACTTCATAAAACGAGCGCTCCACCGACCCGCTCCGCAAACCAAGGCGGTAAACGCGCCCGGCCCGCAGTCCGCAGATGCCCGCCCTCCTAGCAGCATCGGTGGAGAAAAACGGTTCCGCCTCCGCCAGCGGAACGTCGTCCAACACCATCGCATGGGATACCGACACCGGAGCCCAGTCCGATGGATAACCACAGGTGACCCTCCACATCCCATCCGAGGGGACAGAAAAAGTGAACCACACCGACTGCTTCACATCGCCACCCCGCCGCCTTTCCTCACCGTACAACCTTTTCTCTCCCTCCTCGATTCCGGCGTCCTCATAACTGCCCTCCAACACATGGCCGCTGGATACCGTTCCGATCCACGACGGATTCGCGTATGCATCGTTCGACACCTGTGCGGCCGCATGGGACACAACCGACATCAAGCATAAAACCAAAACCCGTAAACGCACACCGGACGCTAGATTCTGCATCCTCGCGGTTGCAAGCGTCAAGCTCCCCTGTCACGCGCCGGCCATCCGGAGCCTCCTTTCCGGGATCGCTACCTTCTCCGCTTCTCCGGGTGGAATGTCTTGCGACCTGGGCTTCCGCCTTCGAGCATCCTCCCGGAGCCGCGCCGCTTCCATCTTTTCCCATGTTCTACCTCACCACCGCCATCGACTACACCAACGGCGCGCCGCACATCGGGCACGCCTATGAAAAGGTGCTCGCCGACGTGATCGCCCGCTACCGGCGCCTGCGCGGCGACGAGGTTTACTTCCTCACCGGCGTCGATCAACACGGCCAGAAAGTCCAGCAGACCGCGGAAAAGGAAGGCATCCATCCCGCGACCTTTGCCAAGAAGAAGACGAAGCTCTTTCTCGACCTCTGGAAAAAACTCGGCGTCGCCTACGACGGCTGGGCCGACACCACCGACGAACGCCACAAGGCCTGCGTCCGGGCCATCCTCGAAGACCTCAAGGCCCGCGGCCAGCTCTACAAAAAATCCTACAAAGGTCACTACTCCATCCGCCAGGAACAGTTCCTCACCGACCGGGACCGCAACGATGCCGGAGAATTCGGCGCCGAGTGGGGCGAAGTCGTCGAGCTGGAGGAGGAAAACTGGTTCTTCCGCCTCAGCGACCACGCCGAATGGCTGAAAAACTATGTCTCCGGTAATCCGGACTTCGTCATCCCCGGCTTCCGCCGCAACGAACTCCTTGGCGCCCTCGCCAACTCCGGCGAACTCGATCTCTGCATCTCCCGCCCCAAGGAGCGCCTGCGCTGGGGCATCGAGTTTCCTTTCGATCCCGACTTCGTCACCTACGTCTGGTTCGACGCCCTCATCAACTACATCTCCTTCGCCGGCTACGGCGCGCGGGAGGGCTCCGACCTTCCCGGCTTCGAGAAGCTCTGGCCCCGCGCCAAGGACCCCGACCACCGCGCCGTCCACATCATCGGCAAGGACATCCTCGTCCCCGCCCACGGCATTTACTGGCCCTGCATGCTCCACGCCATGGGCTTCGCCGACGGGCAGATCCCCGAAATCCTCGTCCACGGCTGGTGGAACTTCCGCGGCGAGAAAATGTCCAAGTCCCTCGGCAACGTCGTCGACCCCGACGAGCTCGCCGACAAGTTCGGCGTCGATGCCCTGCGCTACTACCTCGTCCGCGACATCGTCACCGGCAGGGACGCCGACTTCGATCTCGAACGCCTGGTCATGCTCTATAATCAGGAACTCGCCAACGAACTCGGCAACCTCTGCAACCGCGCGCTGAACATGACCGCGCGTTACAGCGGCGGTACCGTCCATACCGGCGGGGAAACGAACGACGACGACCTCGACCTGCGCGCCTCGCTGGAAACCGTGCTCGAAGACTACCGCGCCGCCATGGACGTCTTCGACACCGCCGAAGGGCTCAAGGCCATCAACCGCCACGTCACCGCCTGCAACGCCTATACCGAGCGCAACAAGCCCTGGGAGCTCGCCAAGGACCCCGCGAACAAGGCGCGACTTGAAACCGTGCTCTCCCACCTGGTCGAAAGCCTCGCCCACTGCGCGGTGTTGCTCTCCCCCGCCCTCCCCGAGCCTGCCGCCCGCATCGCCGCCCAACTCCGCCTCGACAGCCTGCTCGACCTGAAACTCGGCGACCTGAAATGGGGACTCGTCCCCGACGGCCACGAAACCGGCAAGCCCAAGCCCGTCTTCCCCCGCATCGTCGTCGAAGATACTGAATAAATCTTCAATCGTTCATCAGGCCTGTCACATGATGCTGATGACCATAGATCTTTCCTCCAGATGAAACGTCTATTCGTTTTGTTGCTGCCGCTTGCATCTTTGTCGGCCGACACGCCGCCACCGCCTTCCCCCATCGAGACGCGTATCGACGAAATCCGCATGGTCCGCCTGCATTTCGACTTCGATCCGAAACGGCGCTATATCGTCGAGCACAGTCCCGATCTAAAAACCTGGGCTCCCCACTGGAATGCCCCTTTTAAAGAACGCGGCGGGGGCATCGAAATCCGTCAACTGAACGAATACTCGCCACCAGCCGAGTACTACCGCCTTTCCGTGTTTCCATGGACTTTCCGCAGCGTGGATACCGGCGGCGATTGGTTCGGGGATTTTTCCATGGATCTCCTGCCGGACGGACGAGTCGCCTTCGTTTTCCAGAACCGGACCAAGAACGAACTTCGCTACGGTGAGATTCTGGCCGACGGGTCGTTGTCGCCTATGGAAAAGATTTCCGGAACGGGCCTCGAAGATACTCCGGGTTGGTGGGACAACTCGGGATACCATGACGTGACGTTTCAGGCAGCGCCGGGAGGCATCCCGTACATCGTGTGTATGGACACAGCGAGCGGCGAACTGATTTGCCTATGGAAGCCATCGGGAGCCTCCGTGTGGAGCCGGCATATCATCTGTTCCGATATTTCCTCTCCTCACTGGGCTTTCCCGAAATTCGCCTTTTCGCCACAGGGAACCATGGGCGTGGTCTACAGCAACGCGGATGGCTCCTATCTCGCATCGGCATCAGCCGCCAGCCCCACCAATTGGGAACACCGGAAAATCTCCACCCAAAAGGCATCAAACGCGAGAGAAAGCGGTCTGGTTTTTCGACCGGACGGCATCGCGCTGGCGCAGTCCGGCGGAAGCTATCGGGTCAATCTCGCAACCGGAACGATCGCCGATATCGACAATCCGGGACAAATCCAACCTCGCCGGGGAGCGGATGGAAGTCTCCTCGCCTTGACGAACGGTCCGAACTGGGCCAGCGCCAATCGCTCGACCGATGGGGGCGCAACGTGGTCAAGCGCCAGTTTTTCGGGAAGCTTCCGAAGGGGAGAACAAGCGTCTTCGGTGCACTATGACTCCAATGGCGTATTATCGGTCTTTTACTCCCCCTCAATCCACCGATTGGCTCCTGGTGAAAGCGTCTGGAAGAGGACGAATCTGAACGGCACCGGTATTCACCTGGTGGATGGCACCGGCAGGATTTATCTCCTGCTTCGGGAGGACGATGGCGAATTGTCACTCGTGACCGAAGATTGACGGCATAGCAAAAATGAGCCGTGAAACCACCATGCGAGGGCGTGTTGGACAAAACATTCATCACCCCCCGCCCAACGTGAAGGTCACCGCCAGATCGCGCAGTGAGGCGGTGCTGTCGTCCACGCCGTCGATCGACACCACCACCCGCAGCGGGTCGGTCTGGGGGCGCTGATATTCCTCCAAGGTCCTGCGCACGGCTCCCAGCGCGAGGCGGAGCACCTGCCGTGCGGTGAGATCGACTTCCTCCGGGATGTTCAACCGGGCGACATTGAGCGAAATCTTGAGCCCTTCTTCGCTCATCTCCGCCGCAATGCCGACATCGCAGAGCACGAGGAGATTCACCTCCTCCACTTTGTAGTTCGGGTTGTTCGTCGGGAATTTGTGAGGGGTGCGGATCGCCTCCACCAGCACCTCGGGGAAAGCGCCGGTCAGCGCCATCGGCCGGCTGGCGATGGTCGCCTGGAGCACTTCGCCGGTGTCCGCCACCGCATCGTCGACATCCGTGCCGTGCATGCTCAGCGGCTCATGGATGGGCACCACGGAAATCGTGGTGGCCGAAAGCGGCAGCACGGCGGCGCAAAAAAACACGGCGAGCGTTTTCATGGCCGGAGTCTGCGACGAAACCTTCCGCAGCGCGAGGGACAAAATTCAGCGGAGGCGCAGCCCCCCATCCGTCCGCAAACCCCGCGCCCACTCCGCCGCGGACATCCGGCGGCTTCCATCGACCTGCACCTCGGCCGGCAGGAAGCTCCCTTCTCCGCAGGCGATGCGGACCGAGCCGTCCGGTCCCAGGGTCGCTTCTCCCGGCGGCCCGGAGCTCTCCGCCGAAATGCCGCCGGGGAAAATCTTCAAGCGCTTCGCCGCCTCTCCGTCCCCCAGCCAGCACCACGTACCCGGCCACGGATCGTAGGCGCGGACCCGTCTTTCGATGTCGCGGGCCGGCCGGGTCCAGTCGATCTTGCCATCCTCGCGCTCCAGCTTCGGCACATAGCTCGCCGCCGCATCGTCCTGTGGAAACCGCGGGGCGCTCCCTGCCAGCAGGCCGGGCAGCGCCTCGGCCAGAGCCTCCGCCGCAACCTCCGCCAGCCGGTCGTGCAGCGAGCCGCCGGTGTCGGTCGGGAGAATCGGCGTGGAGCGCGAAAGAACGATGTCCCCGGCATCCAGCTTCGGCGCGACGTGCATCACGGTGATCCCCGTCTCGCGGTCGCCCGCGTCGATGGCCGCCTGGATGCAGGCCGCCCCGCGGTACCGCGGCAGCAGCGAGGCATGGAGATTGATGCAGGCCAGCCGCGGAATCCGCAGCAGGCGCTTGGGCAGGATCTGCCCGTAAGCCATCACCACCATCAGATCGGGCTCCAGCGCTTCCAGCGCGGCGAGGCTTTCCGGTGCGCGGACGCTTTCCGGCTGGAGCACCGGAATGCCCGCCTCCACGGCGATCCGCTTGATCGGCGGCGGCGCGGGCACGCGGTGGCGGCCGGCCGGCCGGTCCGGCTGGGTCACCAGCGCGACCGGCTCCGGCCCCTGCCCGATCAGGCGGCGGAAAGCGGGCACGGCGATCTCGCCGCTGCCGAAGAAAATCACGCGGGCCTGCGACATCAGAAGACTTGCTTGGCCGCCTCCTTGTACACGTCAAGGGAGACGATCTTGGCGATGATGTCGTGCAGCACTTTCACCGGCGGATGGGTGGCGTCGATGTCGGTGACCAGGCGCTCCGAGTAATATTCGAGGATCGGCTTCGTCTCCCCCTCGTAGGTGGCGATGCGCTGCTGGATCACCCGGTCGGAGGCATCGTCGAGCCGGTTGTCCTTCAAGGCCCGCTTGCGCATGCGCCGGGCGAGTTCAGCGCGGTCCGGGCAGGAAAGATGGAAGACCTGATGGATGTCCAGATACCTGCCGATCATCTCGGCCTGCGCGACATTGCGGGGAATCCCGTCGAGCACCAGGAAGTCGATGTCCGGCTTGTACATGTGCGAGTCGCTCCAATTGTCCACCTGGGCTTTCCACAACTCGATCGTCAACTCGTCCGGCACCAGTTCGCCCCGGCTCGAATAATGGATGAATTTCTGGCCGAGCGCCGTGCGGGTATCCAGCGAACGGAAGACATCCCCGCAGGCGCAATGAAAGAAGCGCGGGATGGAGCCGAGGATCTTTCCCTGGGTGCCCTTCCCCGCCCCCGGCGCGCCGAGGATCAGAAAAGCGGGACGTTTGATGTCGAGTGCCTTGGACATGGAAGGGGCAGGCTAGTGAGAGCCCCGACCCGCCGCAAGCGCGGATCAGGAACCGGAAAGCGCCCAGAAAATGGGCAATGGCGCCAGCATCGCCGCATCCGCCAGAACACGAAGCGCGTCGATGGAGCAGCGCGTGCGAATCCGATTGATCGCGTAAAGCAGCGCGGCGGAAATCAGCACCGCATAGTAGAACGGGCGGCTGATGACCTCTTCGGACTTGGCGGCAAAACCGATGCACGCCGCGCCGAGAACGGCCAGCGGGAGGACGATCGCGAGATCGTTCCATCCGTCTTCGCTTTCACCCCCGGCGGCGGCCTGTTCCCAGAAATGGATCGCGGTGATGTTGATGGAGCACAGCAGGGCGAACACCAACATCTCCGGAGCGACCAGCAGATTGAAGTGCGGGTAGACCAGGTCGATGATGCCCGGCTTGACGACCCACATATGGGCGCCCATCGCCGTGCCGTAGGAGAAGGCGAGCCCGGCGACAAGGTTCCGCAGGTGGGGGATTTCCCGGTCCTGCATCGAAAAAACCGTCAGGCAGAAGAAAATCCCCACCATCGGCAACACCACCCGCCCGTAATCGACCAGCGGCCCCTGGGGAATATGCCCGCCGGCCACCAGCAGCGCCCCGAGCAGGGCCATGGCCGCCACGATGCCCGGCCAGCGCCCGCATCGCTGAATGAACCGGTGCCGGGAACCGAGTCGCGGGTCGCCCGGAGGCAACATTTTCAGATCGGCGATCCGGTCGGTGAGATAGATCCCCCAGACCACGAGACCCAGCGCGGCATAGTAGCCCCAGGGGAGGACCATCAGCCAGATCTTCTGGAACATGTAGAGCCAGGCCACGGCGACGACCGGCGCGTCGAGGCTGAGGAGATTCGGCCAGAGCCAGAGTGGTGTGCGGCGTTCCGGCATGCGCGGGACGCGGGACCTTTCCCGACATCGCTCCCAATGGCAAGCCATTGTCCGGGAGCGCGGAGCCCCTGCTCCGCAGAATGAAAGGAAGAGTCCGCAGCTCGCCCGGACCGCACTGTCAAAACCAGCCGTCTCTTTGCTTCTGCGGAGCAGGGGCTCCACGCTCCCAGGGGGAAAAATTCCGTGTCGCGCCGGATGCCGCGGCGGTGTTGGCTTCCGCCCGTGCTGATCCGCGACTGCCGCTTCACCGCCATCGACTTCGAATCGGCCGGCGCCGCGCGCGGGCGGACGGATGTCGCCGTGCAGGTCGGCCTCGCCTTGTGGTCGCCACGGGAGGGACATGGCGGGCGTTTCGTCTCCTACCTGGCCACAGACACGCCGATCGCCTGGTCCGCCCGCAAGGTTCACGGCATCCGCGACGAAGATCTGGCCGGGGCGCCGCCCCTGCTCTCGCTCTGGCCGGAGTTGAAATCCCGCCTCGGCGGCACGGTGGTCGTCGCCCATGGCAAGGGCACGGAAAGGCGCTTCCTCCGCGCCTTTCCCGGCCATGGATTCGGCCCCTGGGTCGATACCCTGCTGCTTTCGCGCGCCGCCTGGCCGCATCTTCCCGGGCATTCCCTGTCGGAAATCTGCGAACACCACGGGCTGCACCGCGAAATCGCCGGCATGGTCCCCGGCGGGCGTTGGCACGACGCGCTCTACGATGCCGTGGCCTCGCTGGTTTTGCTGGAGTATCTGCTAGGGACCTTCGATCTCGCGGAGCGCCCGCTCGACACGCTGCTCCACCCCGATCTCTCGATCTGGCATCGTCAGCGCGGATGATTGGCATGCAGTCCCCGGCTTCAGCCGGACCGGGCATGAACGACAACGACTTTTCCGGTGAAGCGGCGCTTTTCGGGCGATTCGATTCGGCTGAAGCCGGGACTACTTATCCTCTCCAGCGAGCCTCCGGGATTGCACGGGCAGCCGCAGCGCGAAGCAGGCGCCGCAGTCCGTTGTCCGCAATACCAGATCACCCCCGCCGGCGCGGGCGAGGCGGCGGGAAAGCGCCAGGCCCAGCCCCACCCCGGGCCGACTTTCCGCGGCGGCGACGGCGGATTTGTGAAAGGCGCGGAAGATACGCCGCTGCTCGCCCTTCGCAATGCCCGGGCCGTGATCGGTCACGCGGATTTCGAGCGCGGAACCATCCCGCACCGCACCGAGGCGGACTTCCGGCGGCGATGATGTCGCGGCGTACTTCGCGGCATTGTCGATGAGGTTGAAAAGCACATGCTCGACCGCGGCAGGATCGGCCCGGACACGCTCGCTCCACTCCGGGCAATCCCAATCCACCGCGAGCCGCAAGCCCGCTTCGCGAAGTCGCTCCATGAAGCGTGCGCCCATCGGCCGGATCAATTCCCCGGCGACATGGTTGCCCGGTGCCGAGCGCGCGCTGCCCCGTTCAATGCGCGAGAAGGCCAGCACGTTTTCCACCAGATGCGAAAGCCTCTCGGCCTCGCCGCGCAGTGTGCGGAAATAATCGCCGCGGCGCTCCTCTTTCACCGCGCCTGTCTCAAGCATCTCCGAATAAAGCTGAAAGGTCGTCAGCGGTGTCCTCAACTCGTGGGTCACCGCCGAAACGAAAGACGCGCGCCGATCGCTGAGACGCAGCAGGCCCCCGACCAGCAGCCAGGCGGCGGCCAGCGCGAGGATCGCCGCGATCCAGCCCAAAGCGAGCGGCAGGATCGCCGTCCTCGGCAGCGGCGGCATCACGGGGGCTGAAGCCGCCGGTGCCAGCCGCCAGGGGAAAGCCGCGAGCGAAAGCCCGTCGGCCCGCGCGGCGGCATCGTCCGGCACCAGCAGAGCGCGGGGAAAGAGATCGGCGACCTCCGCCAACAGCAGGTCCTTCAGTGCCGCTTCGTCGATCCACGCGCCCTGGACCGAACGCAGCGACGAACTGTCCAGCCGTTTCCACTGGAGATGCCTCAGCAGGAAAAGCTCCGCGCCGATCCGGGCCGGACGGGGCAGACTGGCGCGGACGAGACTCCAGCCGCCGGGATCGCCGCTGAAGGCGACATTGGTCTCGAATTGCCGGAGGCTCTGGTCGAGAGCCCCCTTTACCGCCCTGCCGCGGTTTCCATACTCCGCCTCGTTCGCGATCTTCTGGTATACCGGACTGGCGCGAGGCTGGAGCGCTTTTTGCTCGATTTCCGCCTTTTCCGATACGGGCTGCGGGCTGGACCAGGCACCGGGAATCTCCGGCATGCCGGTGCAGAGCATGGGGAAAGCACTGTCTCCCGGAGACAATCCGAGGGTTCGCAGCAGGAGAGGCACGCGATCGGGATCGTCGGCCAGCAAAGCGCCATCCTCCCGCGCATCGAAGCGCAGCTTCACTTCCTGCTTGCCGCTGTCCTTCGGCGCTTCCGCCATCACGGGACGTTGGGCCTCGTCGGCGATCCAGGCGGCGGCGGCGGCGTCCATGCGCCAGAGGGCGAGGCGCATCCGCTCCTGCTCCTCCGCCTTCGCTTCGGCGCGCGCCTTTTCCCTCTCGGTCGCGATGACCCCGCGGGTCAGCGCCGTCATCGCGCCGAGGATCAGCACGGCGCAGACGATGAAAAGACCGTGGACGAGCCAGGCGATGTTGCCGCGCAGGTTCATGGGCCGCGGTGGAATCTCCACCCTTTTCCGCGCACGGTCACGAGCATTTCCTGATCACGGTCGCGGAGTTTCGAGCGGAGGTGCATGATGTGCATGTCGAGGGTGCGCGTCTCGGTGCGGTCGGGATCGAGTCCCCAGACGTGGCGCAGGATCTCCTCGCGGGAAACGACCCGCCCCGCGGCGTCGAGCAGGTAGCGCAGCAGGCCGGTCTCGCGCTCGGAAAGCGCGGCGTCGTCGCCGTCGTCGAAATCGACCCGGCCGGTGGCGAGATCGACGCGCCCGCCGGGGATCGGGTGCTCGTCGGCCGGGGCAGGACGTTCGCAGGTACGGCGCAGCACGGCTTCCACGCGGGCGAGCAGTTCCCGCACGCTGAAGGGCTTCATCACGTAGTCGTCCGCGCCGAGGCGCAGGCCGCGCACGCGGTCGTTCTCCTCGCCGCGGGCGGAGAGGATGATGACCGCCTGGCCGGGGCGCTTGCTTTTCAGCTCGCCGAGGATCGAGAAGCCGTCGCGGCCGGGGAGCACGAGGTCGAGCAGCAGCAGGCGGTAGTTCGCCTTCAATGCGAGATCGAGACCGGCGTCGCCCTCGCCGGCCTCCAAGGTACGATAGCCCCCGTACTCCAGCGCATCGACGACCCCGCGGCGGATGGCGGGGTCGTCTTCGATCACGAGGATGGTGGTTTCGGACATGGGAAGTGAACCAAGGAATACACGGAACACATGGAAGGGGGCAAGACACGGAGCGGCCGCGTCATTCCGCGAAGACGTAGCCGCAGGCGACGGCCTGACCCTTGACGGTTTCGACGATCGCCTGGTCGAGGGTCTTTTCGCCGCTTTGGGCGGCCTGCTTTTTCATTTCCTCCGCCACGAAGGCTTCGCGCTGGCGGTTGAGCTCCTGGATTTTCGTCTGAAGGGCGGCGCGCTGACCGGCGACCTTCGCGACGTGCGCTTCGCGTTCGGCGGGGGTCATGGACTTCATGTCGTCGGGCAGATCCTCAGCCGCCACTTCGGCAGCTTTCACTTTGCCCTCCTTGCAGGCATCGACGAGATCCCAGCCGCCGTTGTAGTAGTTGGCGCTGGCCTTGGTCACGGCCCGCTGGACGGCCGCACCGCTCTTCGCATTGGCGGCGGCGTCCTTGTCGGCTTCGCACTGGTTCATCGCCGCGGCGCGCCACTGCTTGCCGTAGCCCAGGTAGGTTTTGTTCAGCTCGATGCCGAGCGCCGCGATCTCCCTGTCCTGCGGAGCATCGATGTGAACGACGGCCTTGTCCTGGTTGATGGAGAGGTATTTGCCGCCGGCGAGCGCGGCGCCGTCGTGCCAGGAGCCGGACACGCCTTCGTCGCGGCCGCCGCAGTGGATGGTGTTGACGACGATGCCTTTGGCCATCGCATCGCGGCAGGCCTGGCGGGCATCGACCGGGCCCTGGGTGAAGGGTTCGTTGCCGGCGATGAAGATGGTCTTGTAGGTTTTCGGCGAAGGGTCCCAGGACAGGTCGCCGAGAGCGCGCTGGATGACGGCGCCGCAGTACTCGTCGCCGCCATTGGTCCGCAGAGCGAAAAGCTCGCGGCTCACTTCGTCGAGATCGCGGGTGAAGGGCTCCACCTGGCGGATCCAGTGGTTGCCGATGTGGAGGCTGTTGTTGCCGTATTCGTAGAGCGCGACTTCGACGAAGGGCGCGCGACCGTCGCGGCGGGCTTCGGTGAAGGTATTGACCACTTTCCAGAGCTGGGTCTTCGCCTGGTCGATCAGGCCGTCCATGCTGTTCGAGGTGTCGAGCAGCAGGGCGATCTGGACTTTGTCGGCCGGCGCGTCGGTGGGCGGCGGCGGGGTTTTCGCGGCAAGGGGGAGCGTTGCGGCGATGGCGTAGATAAGGATATTCGTTTTCATCACATCCGCCTTCTAGCCCGGAGCCGGGCGCGCGTCCGTCAAGGGTGTGTAAATTCCTCTTTGCTCCGGCGGGTGCGATAGCCCACAGCTTTGCCCGTGCCGTCGCTTTTCCGCCGCAGCGGGCCTTTCGCCCATCGGAATCCGCGGCTGTACGTGCTTTTCACCACGCTCTACAACGCGCGGGCCTACTACCCGGTGCTGGCGGTGTTTTTCACCGATCTGGGGCTGACGCTGGAGCGCTTCGTCTTTCTCAATCTCGTCTGGGCGCTGGCGATTTTCGTGCTGGAGGTGCCCTCGGGCGCGCTGGCGGACACGCTGGGGCGCAAGAAGCTGCTCGTCTTTTCCGCCGCCCTGATGGTGATGGAAATGACGATCCTGCTCCTGGCGCCGAAGGATGGCGGCACGCTGCTTTTCGCGTTCTGCATCCTGAACCGGCTGCTTTCGGGGACTTCGGAAGCGGCGGCTAGCGGCGCGGACGAAGCGATCGCCTACGAAGCGCTGCCGGAAGAAAACCGGAAGCAGGCATGGGACGAGGTGCTGGCCACGGCGATGCGCTGGCGGGCGGCGGGGTTCCTGGTCGCGATGTCGCTGGGCGCGCTGCTCTACGATCCGCGCTGGCTGCGCTTCCTGCCGGGCTCGCCGGAGATTCCATCGGAAATCGCCCACCGGCTGCCGGTGGCGGTGGTCTTCGTGCAGGGGCTGCTTTGCCTGGGGATCGCGTTGCGCTTCGAGGAGACGGCGCACAGTCACGGCAGGCCGGGCGAGCGCTGCGTTTCGGCCTTCCGGGTGACGCTGCGCACGGCACGGCAGGCATTCACGACGCGGAGCATCGCGGTGGTGATCGTCGGCGGGCTGTTGATCGACGCGGTGGCGCGGAATTTCGCGACGGTGAACAGCGAGTATTATCGGCTGATCGGTTATCCCGAGTGGGCCTTCGGTCTGATCGGCTCGGCGGTGGGAGTGATCGGATGGTTCGTGCCGGGGATCGCGCAGCGTCTGAACGCCCGCTTTTCGACGCTGGCCACGCTGACGATCTGCGCAGGTATCGCGGTGCTGGCGCTGGCGTGCGTCGCGCCCGCGTGGCGGTGGTTCGGCCTGCTGCCGGCGATGCTGCTGATGTCGTTGCTGGGTCTGGTGGGCTTCACGGTCAGCCGCCACTTGCACGCGGTGGCGGAGTCTTCACAGCGGGCGACGCTGTTGAGCGTGCGCGGGCTGGCCTTCAATCTCGGCTACGGGGTCTTTTCGCTGGGCTTTTCGCTGCTGCTGGCGCGGATGCGCGAGACGGCGGGCGAAGAGGCATTCCGTGCGGCGCTGATGTGGCAGTTGCCTGCGGTGGCGCTGCTGATCACGGTGTTTTTTGCGCGGGCGTGGGTTATTTCCCGGCGGGGATCGAGCGGACGATGAGCCCGGCGATCACGCCGAGGGCAACGACCAGCCAGGCGCCGGGCGAGGCGAGAACTTCGGAGGGAGGATTGATGCCGAAGACCGCTGCAAGCGTGGCGAGCGGGAAAAAGAAGGCGGCGAGGCGGTTGAGCTTGCGGGCCTCGACCGCGGCCTCGTGGGCGAAGCGGGATTGCTCCTCGGTGTTTTCGGCGAGGGAGAATTCCATGCCCGCCTTCGCATCGCCGGCGACAAGATCGATGGCGCGCTCCAGGTCGACGGCGCGGTCGCGGAAATTGATGAAGCGGCGCTCGTCGGGACGCTTTTCGCGGGCTTCCTGCAGGACGGCGAGCAGGTTCCGGGTGGCGCGGAGCAGCGGGGTGACACGCTTCATCACGCCGAAATACTGGCGCGGGGTCGAGGCGCTTTCCACGGCGCTGTCGAGGGCGTGGATATTCCTGCGGTAGGCTTCGAGGTGGGCGTCGAGAGCGGCCAAGCCGCCGCCTTCAGGGTAGCTTTTCCACTCGCCGGCGGGGTTGCTCCAGAAGAGCGCGGGCTTGCGGATTTCATTGTCCTCGGGTTCCGGCGGCTGGTGGAGGATGAGGAGCAGGTGGCCTTCCTCGTCCATCAGGCGCTGCCGGCCGGCGGCGTCGCCGAGGCGTCTGCGGATGGACTCCGGCAGGTTCCAAGATTTCGGAATGAAGGTCGGTCGCTTCGTTTCCATGTGGCCTGTCTAACGAAAAGATGCCTCATCGACAAGCGCGCGACCGTTGGGAATTCTGCGGGTTTTTCCACCCGTGAAGACGATGCTTCTACTGTGGTTCGCGCTGGCGCTGGCCGGCCAGGCGAAGGTGCTACACGATCTTTCCTATGCGGGGAAGGATGGCCACCCGCGGCAGAAACTCGATCTTCATCTGCCGGAGAAAACGCCGGAACAGCCGCGGCCTGTCTTCATCCTCATCCACGGCGGCGGGTGGCAGGCGGGGGACAAGGCGAACGCGAATTTCGCCAGAGCGAAGGTCCGGTGGCTGCTCGACAGCGGCTATCTCGTCGCCTCGGTCAACTACCGCCTGTCGCCCGCGGTGGAGCATCCCGCCCATGTCGAGGATGTTTGCAGGGCGGTCGCCTGGGTGCAAAAGCACGTATCGAAGCACGGCGGCGATCCGGAGCGCCTGTATCTGCTGGGCCACTCGGCCGGCGCGCATCTCGCGGCGCTGGCTGCGGTGGATGCGCCCCGCCTGAAAGCCGCCGGGGCCGATCCCGCGTCGATCCGCGGCGCGGTGCTGCTGGATGGCGCGGGCTACGACATCCCGCGGCAGTATCCGCTGCTGCGCGAAGGGTCGGTCCTGCAGTCGATGTACCGGCAGGCTTTCACAGACGATCCGGCGAAGCAGCGCGATGCCTCGCCGGTGCATCGCGTGACGGCAAAGCCGCCACCCTTCCTGATCCTTTACGTCTCCCAGAGGCGGGATGCGGCGCGGCAGGCGCGCCTGCTGGCAGAGGCGCTGCGGGAAAAGGGCGGGCGGGCGGAAATCGCCGCCATTCCCGGCAAGAGCCACGCCACGATCAATGCGGACTGCGGCAAGCCGGGCGATCCCGTGACTGCAGCCATCGAAAAGTTTCTACGATCTCAGTAGTAGCAAAACGGCTGCGCCGTTCTGGTCTTTCCCCTACCCACATTGCTCACGCGCCGGAGGCGCAGCGGAAATAAGCTGGTGGCGCAAGCCGCCGGAAGATGCCGAAAAAAGAAATCCCGCCCCGGAGGGGCAGCGGGAAGGCTTCGACGTACCAGTGATGGTATCGTAGCCTTCCGGTCCGAACCGCCCTTCCGCCGGCCCTCCGGGACAGCATCACTGATGCGCAGTTTCCGGGGGTTTCGCTACGCTTCACCCCGTCTAATTTCCGTTGCCCCTCCGGCGCTGAAGAACATCGTGTCCGGCGAGATGCGGGCAACGGACAGAGCAGGCTGCCGCAGTCCACAGTTAGCAGACTTCCTCAACGGCCGCCTTCCTCGATGAATTAATTCACTTCCTTGCGGACGCCGGCGGGCAGGGAGTGCCATAGCGGCGCTCGGTGCGGGTCGTCGTTCCGACGGGCTTCGCTTCGGGGGGCCGGGGTGTCCGAAGATGAGGGGGATTCGTCCGCCTGTGCAGTGACAGTATTCACCTGAAAGTTGGAAGCCGCTGAAGCAGACAGCGGCCACGTTGTTCTGGTAAAGGTTTCGTACCACCAAAAACCGAACCTGATCCTCGACATGACCGCTGAAAGCAAAGTCGCACGGCGCAAGCTCAGCTTGCTCGAACTCGCCTCAGAACTCCCTTCCAAGCCTTCCTCGAAGGCCGCCCCGTCACCCCTCAGAACACTCTCGCCAACCTCTCTGCCGCCTGATAATCTCACCCGCGCCAGAACGTCTCTACTGTCAGCCGAATACGATCACTGTACAAGCCGCTTGCCTCCACCGACTTGTTCGGCTTTGTCGCTGAATTTCATCGGATGATGGCCCGGAATCTGTGGAGTGTTCCGGAGTCGGAATTTAGATAGCCTTTCGCGTGCTTCATCACGAATCGTTCACCACTGTTTGGATCCAACGACCTCGACAGGCCGTCGAATGTATCAACAGGAAAAACAAATCCAGACATCTCTTGCTTCCCGCTGTTTTCGGATATGCTTATATAGAACGCCTTCTTCCCCAAGGTGCCGAATGGGTCGTATGTGGATATCAGGTTCTGGACATGATCATCGAATGCCTGTAAGTCTCCTTTTTTGCAGCTCTCGGCGAGCGAAGCAATCATTTTGCGCGTCCATTTAATCGTCTCTATATCGGGTGGATCAACCGCAACGATATAAATATTGGCACCATCATGGTCGTATTCTGCCAACGTACGGCAGCGACGGGCTTCCTGCTCCTGGAAGAAAATTTCCATTCGTTTCTTTAAATCTTCGAGGGAAACCTCGGAGTCGGAATCTTCCGAGTTTCGTATCTTTGAACGAATCGAATTGATTTTGTTTTGTTCCTCCCAATCCGATGGTGAACCCCTAAATCCTCGGGCGGCCGAACCCGCCGGCGCATCTCTGGTGCCAGTATCAGAGTCGCCGTCGTAAAAAAGCACCGCAACGAATAAACCGGAAAGTATAAGGAAGGCAACTCCAATACTTCTCTTGGTTAACTTAATCATGGCTGAATGAGAACGATGCACTTGCTTCTTCTGCCGAACGTCCAAGGTCACCTACAGCCACCCGCAGTGTTCGGCTTTTGAGGTTTCATAGGGGATGTCCGTTCAACTATCTTGCTTAGTATCGGTTTGGGGTGGGGCAGGCAGCGGAGCCTTCAAAATCCCCAATTCTGCCAATGAATACTCAACTGCTTCCGGAACCATAATAGGCCACACGAACAGGCCGTGAAAAAGTCGCGACAGGCTGATTGCCGGTTTCGGCTCTCCAGCAGGACTCCGCAACCATTGAAGAATTTTCCAGCAGACATATATCGCACCGCCAAGAATTCCAAACACTACCCACGTCGTTAAAGTCGCTCTCCATCCGGCGACAAACAAAAATGCGAGCACCGAGATATAGGATACCAGAATTCCGAGATTGCGGTATCCACGAATTCCAGGCGTGTTACTAAACGAAAAAAGCGTGGTCCACCCAACAGCAAGAATCAGGACAACAGCAAAAGAGACGTGAATATATTGGTTCATGGTGCTATTTCTGCCGAACATCAAGGATCAGGCACCGGGCTTTGCCCGGTTGCCTGCATCCGCTTGTTCGGCATTTGTTGTTAATTGCAAAGTTTTTCTGAAAATTACTGACATAATACTTCGATTAAACGACTGGTCATATCCTCCCTCTTTATCGCGCAAAGAAATTCAGTGGTCAAAATGGCTTTTGATCCATTGATTCCGTAATCTTGAAGGCTCTGCTCCAAAACACGAAAACAAATACGACGCAAGTCGTCCAAAGAGAGTTTGTGGAAAATCAGATTTTCTATGTCGCCAAGACTGAAATTAGATAGCTGTGATTTACAGCCTTCCAGAGTGCCCTTACAGTGAACTTCAATAATGCCATGCTTTAATCCCAAATCGGGACCATATCTTCTTGAAATCTTTACCTCAGAACTTTCAATCAACAAACGGTCCGCGAGCTTGCGCAGCCCATCCATAAAGCTGTTGCGAAAATCTATATATATCCGATCACCAATTAGTGGAGGCAGTTCAGTGTCGTCAATACGAATAGGAAGTAGTCGCGTTCCTTTACCCTCAATCTCACGCATAAAAGCAGCGCTCATCTCCGCCTGAACCCACTTGGATGATATAGAGTTTTTGGAAATAACCACTACTAAATAATCGGAGTCAGAAAGGCCGTCTTGTATTCCCCGAACTATTGAATCACCCGGTTGAAGCTGGACAGCGTCAAACCAAGTTTCGACTCCCAATTCTTCTAGTTGCTCAACAAGTGTCTCAACAAACGGTTTATCTTTCGAGCTGTGGCTAATGAATACTCTTGGACGGATCATGTGAGTGGGTGTGAATTCTTCTGCCGAACATCAAAGGTGAGGCACCCGCTTTAGCGGGTTGCCTCCACCGCCTTGTTCGGCTTCGGTGGTTCTGGGTAGTTGAGATTCGCACGAATACTGGTTGGTTGACCGGATTCAGCCCCGGAAAGGATGTCGTCAATCAACCAAACCGATTCAATTCGATGAAGGATTATTATATCGGTCCAAGTCTGATCTGAGAATAGCGGTTTGCCACAAATAGATACTGTGACGTAAGCTCTATCCGCGGAGATCTGAGTCGAAACGATTTTGGTAAACTCACCGCCTTCATAAACACTTGTAAATAGAGTTCCTTCATTGGGAGGTGGCTTCAAGTCCTTAAAGAATTCCGGATGCATCTTGGCAGCGGATCGCCAAGCTTCGACTGTTCGCTGGGCATTCGTGATGGTTGATCGGAAGCTGGGAGTTAGGGAAACAAGAAAACTTTGGACGGTTCTGTGGTCGTCTGTGGTGCGGACATCCAGTGCTCGATCAGAATAGAACCGTGCGACGGCCTCTTCGACTTCTGATGCATTTAGCGAACATGCCAGCACAAGGATGCAAAGGATTACTCTCATGGATTTATTTTGCCGAACGTTAGAGGTCAGGCACCCGGCTTCGCCGGGTTGCCTGCACCGCCTTGTTCGGCTTTTGCTGGGTTGGCTGGCACTTCGGTGACCGGAATCTCCCAGAGAATCAGCGAGAAATCGCCTTCGGTGGCGCGATGCTGCAAATCGACGTCGGTGTTCGCCAACCTAATGAAACCCGAACGATCTCCAATTCGATAGCGAGCGACCAACCGAAAAGGTTGCTCATTCCCACCCGAGCACGAACCTACGGAGAACTCGCCGTCCGCCTCCTTGATCATCTCTTCAAGTCGATCTCGTAAGCGGGCTATATACGTAGCCAGAAGTGCAGGGTCATCGTATCGAATCCGCGCCCCCTTATCCATCGAGCACCCATGGAAACTCCAATGGCTGGAGCCACCTTGGACGACCGGTTGATCGAACTCACTCAAATATCGATACTCACGAAAGAACTGCGCGACTTTTGAAATCCCCTCGATTGGCTTGATCTCTGAAGCGGGGTTCTGGCCAGGCAGGGCAGACGCCAAAGCGACCATCAATAGTGCGATATGTGACAAAATTTTCATGAACTTGGTATTTTTTGAGCCGAACGATCAAGGTCAGCCGACCGCTGGGGCGGGGGCGAGCGTCGATCGCAGATGGCGGGTTGGAGTTACGGAAAGCATGGAAAACAAAGCGGCCCCAGCGGTTGGCTGCGCCGCCTTGTTCGCCTTTGTTCGCGGGTGGTTGCTCATGTGACGGAAGTGGGCGCAGTAGAATCTCGCGGGGCTGAAGTTCGCTCTACCCTGCACGCAATATTTTCTCCATCTTTCGCCCTTTCGCCAGTTCGTCCACGAGCTTGTCAAGGTATCTGGCCTGCTGCGTCAGCGGATTTTCGATTTCTTCCACCCGATAGCCGCAGATGACGCCCGTAATAAGGTGCGCATTGGGGTTCAATTTCGCATGTTTGAAGAATTGCTCAAACGTCGCCTTTTTCTCAATGTGTTCCTTTAGCTTCTTCTCATTGAAACCTGTCAGCCACTCTATCACCTGATGCAGTTCGTCTCTGGTTCGTCCCTTCTTCTCAATTTTTTCAAGATAGTGAGGATATACAGAGGCGAAGGCGATCTTTGCAATTTGTTCATCGTGATGACTTGTGCTTCTCATGGTGTGCTACCTATGTGAGCGATTGGGTTTGGGCGAACGTCAAGGATCAGGCACCGGCGGAACGCCGGTTGCCTGCATCCGCTTGTTCGACTTTGTGTTTATAGCTTGTTGAGTGCTGCATCAAGAGTTGCCTTTACCTTCTTCTTCTCGATCTCTGGATCAACCTTCTGTAAGTATTCAACCGCAGCAAGATCATCGCCTCGTTTGCGATTTTGGCGTGGTTCAAGTGCTTCGATCAAAATCGCCTCCAGTGCTGGGATAATCTTCGCTGCTACGTAAGAGTCGGGGAGTTTACCAAGTTGACCTGACTCAGTAACCGGCAGAAGCCCAAACCACGAGAAGCGATCCCAACGAGCAGACATCCGATCTAAAGTGTGCTCAAAAAGTCTTCGGCCAAGTGGCCTATCAGTTGTCCTGCCGACATAAATCACCTCTCGACCGTCATAAAGCAGGTAAATTCCAAGCTGCTTGTTGAAATCTACTGGCGTAGCCCCAATCTGCTGCATCCCGAGAAGCTTCGGAGTGGCCACCCACTCAACGGCGTCCTTGCGCCAAAACATGCCGAATGAGGTGACTATGTCATACTGCTCTTCGGATTCTTCGGATTCAGTTACTTCCGGCGTGAGCTTTGGAGGAGTGGCTGATACATGAGAACCGCCCCGAAGCGCAAATGTTCCCTTGGCCACTCGAATGTATGGTGATGAGTCTCCATCATGCTTGATTGATGTGGAAATTTGAGCATTGACCGTAGCGGCAGGAGTCGCCCCGAGACTCTTTCTGTATCCTTCAGAAATGATGTGCTCAGTAATCTCATTGTAGTGGAGAGCTGTCGCGGAGGAAGCTAGAACCTTGTTGATGGCTTTTCGCCATGTCATTTCGGATGCCATTGATGGTGTATTCTTTTAGTCGAACAATTGAATTATTATTTACTGGAAACTAACGAAATTCTTTATAGCCGTCCATTGGAAAATTGGCGTCCCAAAATTTTCTGACGGAAAATAAGGCGTCGAAACCTCTTACAATTTCGCTTCTTTCGCTTTCTAAAATGATTTTGTTATCGAGGAAAAACCACCTTTGCCGTACTGCCATATCCTTCGATGGTTTTGCCAATTTTCCCGTCAGAGCTGTGGCGCCCCCAGAAGCGGAACTCCGATTGAGCGACGCCGGGGCGTTTGTCCCAATCATGCAGGGACAGATCGGCAGAGAGCCTGAGCCGCAGGCCGCTCCGGGAACGATGAGAGGAAGAGTCATGACCACCAGCCGCGCGCCACTACGCCCGGCGAGCTGCCGTAGGCCCACCAGAAGACGCGGGGATTTTAAAGAGTTCACGGCGGAACAGTCCGCTCTGTGAATTGGTAGATGTTGGAAGCCCGATTGGCTACGGCACCTACGACTTTTCACTCAAGCCTTCAAACTATGCACTTGGGGACACGTTCCTTACATCCAGACGCCGAGCGTCTTGAGTTGCTGGAGCGCCTGGCCGGGCCAATCGCGGTTGGCGGCGGGAGACGCCGGAGAAGGGTGGAGGATCGAACCGATTCGAGTGCCCACCGGGGCTACCCGGTTGAGGCAGCCTTCCGCATACTTGCCAACTCCGATGGCCCACTCCGGTTGGAGATGCCTAAGAACCTCGGCAAGGTGTCGGTCGCAGATTCGTTCGAGGGCCAATTGTTCTGAGGCGAAAAGTTTGTCCGGCGTCAGGTTCCGGCCGCTCTCCTCCATAAAGACGAGGGGACAGTAATTGAGGACGAGGTGGTCTGCGAAAAACTCCCGGGCGCTGCCGAAGCGCTCGGCGAAGAGGCCCCATAGCCTCCGGCCGCTGACCTCCGAGCGGGTGCACGCGAATCCCTGGACGGGGCGCTTCGGGTGTTCGCGCGCAGGCTTGCCGACGGGCGCCTCGATTCCCATCCAGTCGCGGACGGCCGCAACCTCGCCGAAGGGGATACCGACCTGCGCCATCCCCCAGGGCCCTGGGTTCATCCCCAGGAATATGACTCGCTTGGGAGTGTCTCCGTAGCGCTCAAGGTACTTGCGGTGCGCGTCCCATGCGTAGCGGAGCGGGTTGTAGACGTGAGTCACAGGGTCGGCGAAGGTGAGGACGTCGACCTCGTCGCGGAGATTTTTCGCGGCCTTGATGAGTTTTTTGGCGATGGGACCGGAGGGCATGGTTCGATCAAGGTGTCGAGGGTGTCGGCGAAGGTGCGGAGCTTCAGATAGGTTTTCCGGGACGGTTGGTAGCGGCCTTTCCTCAGATTGGCCAGCGTGTCCGGCGACGCTCCGATTTCACGCGCCAAGCCGCCAAGCGTCAGCCCGCTCGCACGCTGAATACTCGCGATCAAGCCCGGCGCATCGAACTGCTCGACACTCGGCTCGTAGCCGCGGAATCGGGCGATTCGAACCAGTTTAGTGAGCTTCGGCTCCATCTTCCCGAGCTCCCAATCGCAGAGCGTTTCCTCGGCGATGCCGAGTTCGGCTGCGGCCCTCTTTTGCGTCCACCCGAGTTCGATCCTTCGCCTCCGGATGTGCTCACCCTGCGTTTTTGGATTCGAGGGAAACGCGAGAGTAGCTGGATTCAAGGTGGTTAGCTCAATGCTGCAAAAGGTGAATGCAACTTCCGGGATTCATGCCGAGGAAGACGACGCGTTTTTTCTCTGCGCCGTAGCGGCAGAAGTAGAGCGCGTGGAGCTGCCAAGCGTAGTCGAGCGGCAGGTAGGCGCCGGCGGGGGCTTCGAGCGGGGTGTCTTTCACGCGCCGCGAGTCAAGCGCGACGGCGGCGGGCGATCCAGCCGAAGACGCCGATGGCGGAGAGAATCGCGACGGCCGGCTCAGGAATGGGCGCGGCGGTGAGTTTCAGCGAAAGGGTGCTGGTGGGCGGCGCGGTGATATTCATCCAACTGGGCAACCATGGATCGTCACCGGGACCGCGTGCATAGAAGCGGCTGGGATCGGTTTCCGCGCCGGCAGGACCGAGATCGGCGGCGTTTTCGAGTTTCGGGCCGAAGGGACCCTCGTTGGTGTAGCCGGAGATGTCCTCGAATTTCACCGACCAGAAGAGGTCGTCGGGCGCGAGCAGGCCGATGTCGGCGAAGACGAGTTCGTTGAGACGCCGGTTGTCCGGTCCGTCATCCAGAAAATTGAAGACGACCGGGCCGGACGTCCAGAGCGGCGTGTCGGCCGGCTTGAAAGCGGCGAGCGCTCCTGGGGTCACACCCGGCTGGCCGATTGGCGTACCGGGCGGGAAGTTAAAGTCGGCGGGAACGGCGGCATAGAAGGACAGCGTGACCGTCGCGGTGCGGGCGATGTCGGAATAGACGGCGAGCGTCGCATCCTGGAGCACCCGGTCGGTGCCGGCGAGATGGGCGGAATCGGCATACTCGCGGCCCTGCTGGATGCGCATGAAAACAAACTCGCCCCCGGTGTACCCGGGAAGCGTGTAAACAGGTGTCTGAGCCTGTGACGAAGCCGCAGCGAACAAACACGCCGCCGCACAAAGAGCGGGGATTCTCATAAGGGTTGGGGATGTGAACTCTTTTTTCTAGCGCATTCTCCCGCCGTTTGTCCATCTTCGCTTTCTTTAATAAGGACTTATATTCAATAATTTATGTTCATCGCGACCGGAGAGATCCCGGCCTTGTTTTACTTCCGGGCGGGCGCGGCGATCCCCCATGCGCCCTTTCGCTGGCGGCGGGCTTCTTTTTCGAGGTCGCGGAGCTTCCGCATTTGGGCGGAGACGCCGGTGCCGTCGGGCAGGCCGGCGCCTTTGGTATGGATGCGAACCAATCCTTCGCGGACCAGGCTTTCGTGCAGGCAGCCCCCGTCCGGCATGATGAGGAAGGCGTGGAAACGCCGGTCGCCGAAAGGATCGTCCCAAGTGGTATAAAGAGTGAAGGAGCCGCTTTTCAACAGCCCGAGGCTATGTTTCTTGGCGCGGCGGCCGATTTCGACGGCCTGCTCCGGCGTCAGCCCGAGGTCGCGGGCCTGGTCGGCGATGCGGTCGCGGTTGGTCCGGCCGCGACCGTAGTCGCGGAATTCGCTTTCGGGAGCATCGACGAAGTAGAGGCGGAATTCCTCCATGCGCCCGCCGGGCAGGCGGATGCGGAAGCTGTCGCCGTCGTTCTGCCGGTGTTCGACGAGTTCGCAGGCGTCGAAGCGTTCGTAGCCGTTGGATGTTTCCGCGGCGGCGCGATTTTTTTGGGCGAGATCGAGAGCCCAGAGGATGAGGGCGACGGCGAGCAGGGCGACGACCTGCCAGCGGCCCGTGGAGCGGCGGCGGGACATGGTTCAGAGCCCTTTGAAGCCTTGGTACTCCTTGTAGGTGCCGAGGGGCATGGCGGCCTTGCCCCAGTCGCGGTTCAGGCGGCGGTAGCGCTCGATGAAGACGGTGGGGTCGGCCCAGTTCGTCATGTCGCGCTCCACGCTCTCGCGGTGCATGCCGATGTAAATGTTGTGGCGGATCTCGAAATGGAGATGGGCGTTGTACATTCCCCGGTTGTTGCCGATGGTGCCGACCTGCTGGCCGCGTTTCACGATCTGGCCGGTGCGGACCATCATATCGCGGAGATGGCCGTAGAGCGAATCGCAGAACCGGACCTGGCCGGTGGATGGATCTCGGTAGGCGTGGCGGATGATCACGACGTTGCCCCAACCCTGGCGCACGTCGTAGGCGAAGGTCACGACGCCGTCGCCGATGCTGTAAACCGGGTCGCCTAGGTCGGTGTCGCCACCGCCGCGGCCATTCCAGTCCTCGCCGAAATGGACCGGCGGGCGCAGGCGCAGTCCGCGGGCCTTGTAGTAGCCGGCGGCATTGGGCTTGCCGACGGGGTAGTCAAAACCGTCCGCAAGGGCCACCCGCGCAGTCCGCTGCTGGGCGAGGGCGGGGGAAAACAAGGCCGCCACAGCCAGCAGGAGAACCAAGGGAAATTTTCGCGGCCATCCGCTCACCCGCACAGTGCAAGCCCGCGCCGCAGTCGGGGCAAGAGAAAAGGGCGTACCCTGGATCGCCTTCACCCGGCTCGTCGCGGCAGGGCGAAACCCAAAGCCAAGGGCTACAGAAGCCGTTTTCCGCCCTATGATCCCATAAATGAAAATAGTGCGTGGGTTGGGCGGCATCCTGTCGTGATACTCTGTGACAACCATCCTACCGCTATCGCCATGAGACCGTTATTCGCAGCCCTTGCTCTTTTTCCCGGCATCCTCTTTTCCAACCCTGCGCAGGCGCAGACCGACCTTCCGACACTGGAAGCATCATCGCCAAGGGTGGAGATGGACGCAGATGGTTCCCTGCTGCTTTCAGCGGGACGGGTGACCGAGGTCATCGAACAGTTTGAAAAGTGCCTCCCCGAACTGAAGAAAGTCCATGGGAACGACGACTGGACCATTCCCAATATCGTCTTCCATCCCGATGTGAGGGATGCATTCGTGGCCGCGCCCCTCCGCCTGAGGAATGTCACGCCCATCCAAGCGCTGACGCTGATCGCCAGTGCGGCAGGATGCTCGCTGGAGAAAATTTACTCACCGGGCCAAGAATCGGAATCTGCGATTATCGGTTATCGCGTGGTGGCGGCTCCAGCTTTCGCGGCAGGTCGTCATGATGGGCCGGCCAGTCTGATGCTACAGGAGGAATCTACGGGCTCTCCTGTCGCCGCCGGCCGTCCCACCCCAAGCCTCCAGCCGCTGCCCGGCGCCAGAGGTGGAGGTGGGGGACATCGGGAGCATGAAAGCAACACCGTCCGCGTTTACGCCGTTGGGCCGGTGCTCCGCGGCGAACCGAAAGAAGTGGAGGAAAAGTATAGGGCGATGTTTGAGTTGATCGTGAAAGTCTTCGAGATGCCCGAAAAGTCACCGAAAATACCAGAAATATCATTTCACCATGATACCAGGACTCTCATCGTCAATGCCACCCCAATGCAACACGACATCATTCAGCAGATCCTCACCGCTTTGCGGGAGAACGAAGCATCGAATATCGATGTTCAGAAGCGTTAATCCTGGCCATCGGTAGGGGTCATGTCCTCTGGATCAACAGCGGTTTCAGTCGCCTCAACCTGCACCCTCATGGATCACGTGCCGGCGGCGAAAACCTTTGCATTTGAGGATGCGGAACAACTCACCAAGGCGCTCAAACGCGGCGATGGAGCGGCTTTCGCCTGGCTATACGATCAATGGAGCCACCGTATCAGCCGCTACTGCTTCGCTTTGGCGGCTGGCGACGCAGCGTTGGCCGCCGACATCGCGCAAGCGGTATGGCTGCGAATGGTCAGACATATTCGGGTGGTCCGCGACGAGGCGGCGCTCTGGAACTGGATCGCCTGCGCGGCCCGCCATGCGGCGGCCGACCTGCGGCGCGCTACCGGCCGCTACCGGCGGGTTCTGGATCGCTTCATGGAATGGCGGCACCAGCCCTTTCGTTCCGTGGCCGAGAATCGAACCGACGGATTGCTCACGGCTCTGGAGCAGGCCTTGCTCCAGCTTGCCCCTGAAGAACGGGAACTGATTCATGGGCGGTACTTTGCCGGAGAATCGCTCGCGACTATCGCCGTCCGCCATGCTCTCTCCGAACGCGCCGTCGAAGGGCGCCTCGCGCGATTGCGCCTGCGACTGCGCGAACTCATCGCCAAACATCTCCAATCGATGAAATCATGAATGCACATGACAACGATCTGCGACCTCTGCTGGATGAAATAATTCCGCCGGCGGGCGAACAATGCGGACCCGACCGCGGCACCGTCATCGGATGGGCAAAGCAGGCCCGCAGGCAACGCATCCGCGCTCGGGCAATCGTCACGAGCGCAGCGATTGTGGCAGCGATGGGATTTGTTCTTCCTCCCTCCTCGAAAAACCAGCCCCTCGCGGTCTCCACGCCGCCTCCGTCGCCCCCGCCTCTCATGATCGAGCATATAAATGACGCGCAGCTTTTCTCCCTGCTGGAAGGCAAACCCATCGCGCTGATGGAATGGCCCAACGGCGAGCGCACACTCCTCATGCTCGATCCCTGATGGCCCAAGAGACGGGGAGGTCCCTGCCAATAAAAACAAAACCCCGCCATCCATGCGGACAGCGGGGTCTTCATGAGACGGAAAGCGCTTATTTGTTCTTCGCCTCTTCGCGGGCCTTCGCGTCGGCGATGACCTTGTCGGCGACGTTTTTCGGTGCGGCGAAGTAGTGGCTGAATTCCATCGAGAACTGGCCGCGGCCGGAGGTCATGGTGCGGAGGTCGCCGATGTAGCCGAACATTTCGGCCAGCGGAGCCTCGGCCTTGATGCGCACGCCGGTCGGGGTAGCCATCTGGTCCTTGATCATGCCGCGGCGGCGGTTGAGGTCGCCGATGGTGTCGCCGACGTTCGCCTCGGGCACGAAGACGTCCACTTTCATGATCGGTTCGAGAATCTGAGGGGCGGCCTTCGGCATGGTCTGGCGGTAGGCGGCCTTGGCCGCGATTTCGAAAGCGATGGAGGAGGAGTCCACCGCGTGGAAGCCGCCGTCGGTGAGCGTGACCTTGAAGTCGAGGCAGGGGTAGCCGGCCAGCGGGCCCTTGTGGATCGAGGTCTTGAAGCCTTTTTCGACGGCCGGGATGAATTCCTTCGGCACGTTGCCGCCGACCACGGAGGATTCGAAGACGAAGCCGGAGCCGGGTTCGAGCGGCTCGATGCTGTAGTCGATCTTCGCGAACTGGCCGGAGCCGCCGGACTGCTTCTTGTGAGTGTAGCTGTCGGTGACGGCTTTGGTGATGGTTTCGCGGTAGGCGACCTGCGGGGCGCCGACGATGACCTCGACCTTGTGGGTGCGCTTGAGGATGTCGACTTTGATGTCGAGGTGAAGCTCGCCCATGCCCTTGAGAATGGTTTCGCCGGTTTCCTCGTCGGTTTCGACGCGGAAAGAGGGGTCTTCCTGGACCATCTTGCCGATGGCGACGCCGAGTTTTTCGGCGTTGGCCTTGTCCTTGGGCGCGACAGCCAGCGAGATGACCGGGTCGGGGAAGACCATCGGTTCGAGGGTGGCCGGATTGTTTTCGTCGGCCAGAGTGTGGCCGGTCTGGACGTTCTTGAGACCGACGATGGCGATGATGTCGCCAGCCTGGGCGGATTCTATTTCGGCGCGGTCGTTGGCGTGCATTTCCACCATGCGGCCGATGCGTTCGGTCTTGCCGGTGAAGGTGTTGAGCACCACGTCGCCCTTCTTGATGGTGCCGGAGTAGATGCGGGTGAAAGTCAGGGCGCCGAAGCGGTCGTCCATGATCTTGAAGGCGAGCGCGCGCAGCGGGCGCTTCGGATCGACGATGGCGAATTCGCCGGTTTCGTTGCCTTCCGGATCGACTTCGGGCTGCGGCTTCACGTCGGTCGGGCAGGGCAGGTAGTCCACGACGGCGTCGAGGATGAGCTGCATGCCCTTGTTCTTGAAGGAGGAGCCGCAGTAGGTGGGGAAGAAGGAGAGGTTGATGGTGCCCTTGCGGATACAGGACTTGAGCTGGTCGATGGTCGGTTCCTCGCCTTCGAGGTATTTCTCCATCAGCTCGTCGTCCTGCTCGACGGCGGTTTCGATGAGTTCGGCGCGGTACTGCTCGACCTTGTCTACCATGTCGGCGGGGATTTCGCCGACGGTGTAGTTTTCAGGCTGGCCGGAATCGTCCCAGACGTAGGACTGGCGGGTGAGCAGATCGACCACGCCGACGAAATCGCCCTCGGTGCCGATGGGCAGCACCATGACGAGCGGCTTGGCGCCGAGGATCGTTTTGACCTGCTCGACGACGCGATAAAAGTCGGCGCCGATACGGTCGAGCTTGTTGACGTAGATGAGGCGGGAGACCTCCGAATCGTTGGCGTAGCGCCAGTTGGTTTCGGACTGGGGCTCGACGCCGCCGGAGCCGCAGAAGACGCCGATGCCGCCGTCGAGGACCTTCAGCGAGCGGTACACCTCAATGGTGAAGTCGACGTGGCCGGGGGTGTCGATGACGTTGAACTGATGGCCCTTCCAGAAACACGAAGTTGCGGCGGACTGAATGGTGATGCCGCGCTCGGCTTCCTGCTCCATGAAATCCATGGTGGATTCGCCGTCGTGCACCTCGCCGAGTTTGTGGATCTTGCCGGTGAGTTTGAGAATGCGCTCGGTGGTGGTCGTTTTCCCCGCATCCACGTGAGCGAAAATGCCGATGTTGCGGTATTTGGTGAGGTCCTTCATGCCTTTGAGTGTGATGCGGTTCGGAGCCGGCGGGCCGCGCCGGGGCGACTTCCTTAGTCGGACGGCGGCAAATGGCAACCCCGGACTGGCGGATTTTCCACCGTCGCGGGGACAAGCCTTTGACTCCCCTCCCCCAAGAGGCTAATCCCTGCGCCCCGCTTTTCTCCATGAAGGATCAGATCGAAGCCATTCAGGCCGAGGCCCTCGCCCGGATCGCAGCCGCCGGCGATGCCCGCGCGCTCGAAGAAGCCCGCGTGGCCATTCTCGGCAAAAAGGGCACGCTTACCGAAGTCTCCGCCGGCATGCGCGACGTGCCGAAAGAGGAGAAAGCGAGCGTCGGCGCGCTGCTGAATACCGCCCGCAACGCGATTACCGCTGCGCTGGAGGAGAAACAACAAGTCCTGCAGGATGCCGCGGACCAAAAGGCGCTGGAAGGCATCGACGCCACCCTGCCCGCCCGCGCCCTGCACCATGGGTCGCTTCACCCGCTGACAATCCTCCGCCATCAGGCCATCTCCATCCTGCGCCGCATGGGCTTCGCCCTCGCCGAAGGACCGGAGATCGAGGATGAGTTCCACTGCTTCGACGCCCTCAACACCCCCGCCGACCACCCGGCCCGCAACGAGAAAGATACCTTCTACTTCGACTCCGGCAAGCTGCTGCGCACCCACACCTCCACCGTGCAGATTCGCACCATGGAAAGCCAGCCGCCGCCGGTGCGCATCATCGCTCCCGGCTCCGCCTACCGCCGCGACGAGATCGACTCGACGCACCTTTCCGTCTTCAACCAGCTCGAAGGTCTCTACATCGATGCCGATGTCTCTCTCGGCGATCTGAAAGGCACGCTGGAATACTTCTTCCACGAACTCTTCGGCCCCGCAACCGAGGTTCGCTTCCGCCCGCATTTCTTCCCCTTCACCGAGCCGAGCTTCGAGATCGATGTGAAGCTCCACGTCAAGGGGCAGGCCCCGCGCTGGATCGAAGTCGCCGGCTGCGGCATGGTCGATCCCGCCGTGTTCGAAGCCGTCAACGCTTCGCGCAAGGACAACGCCTACGATCCGGGAAAAGTCACCGGTTTCGCCTTCGGTATGGGCCTCGACCGGCTGGCGATGATCCGTTGGGGCATCAAGGACATCCGCCTTCTGATCGAGAACGACGCGCGGTTTCTCAAACAATTCGCCTGAAAAGTGGTCCGCACAACCGGAGGCGAAGCCGCAGATGGCCCCACACTTTAACATCCAATTTCCTGGGGCAATCCCCTGTGCGGATTGCCCGATGCACCGGCCCCGCCGCCGCACAGAGGACTGTGCGGACCACATTGAAAACCACCCACCATCATGAATGTCTCACTGAACTGGCTCGCGACCCATGTGGACCTCAAGGGCAAATCACCCGACGAGCTGGATCGCCTGCTCACCTTCGCCGGCGTCGAAGTCGAAGGCATCGAAGTAACGGGAATATCCTCCGATAAAATCGTCGTCGCCCAGATCAAGGAAGCCGTCCAACACCCGAACGCCGACAAACTGAAGATCACGCAGGTCGATGCCGGCGAGGGTTCTTTACGGCAGATCGTCTGCGGTGCGCCAAACTGTAAAGTCGGCGACAAGGTTCCCTGCGCCCTGCCCGGCGCGGCGCTGCCCGGCGGCTTCACCATCGGCGAGGCGAAGATGCGCGGCGTGGAATCGAAAGGCATGCTCTGCTCCGCCAGCGAAATCGGCCTGACCGACATCGTAGACGGCCTGATGATCCTCCCTGCCGACTCCCCCATCGGCAAGCCCGTGAAGGAGCTCTTCGACAACGACGTGCTGCTCGAAGTCGAAGTCACGCCGAACCGTCCCGATCTGCTCAGCCACTATGGCATGGCCCGCGAAATCGCGACGCTGCTGGAAGTCCCGCTTGCCCCGCTGGAAATCCCGGTGCGCGACCGATTCACCAACGAAGGCGTGAAGATCGAAGCGCCGGAAGCATGCCCCTTCTACACCGCCGTCCGCATTTCCGGCGTGAAGATCGCCGAAAGCCCGGCCTGGCTGAAGGAACGGCTCGAATCCATCGGCCTGCGCCCCATCAACAACGTCGTCGATATCACCAACTTCGTGCTGCACGAAACCGGCCAGCCCCTGCACGCCTTCGACGCCGCCAAAGTCACCGGCTCGCTGGTCATCCGCAGCGCACGGGACGGCGAGGAATTCCTCGCGCTCGACGGCCAGACCTATCCGCTGCTCGCGGAGGACTGCGTGATCTCCGACGAATCCGGCAAGGCCCTCGCCCTCGGCGGCGTGATGGGCGGCGGGGACAGCGGCGTCACGGAAACGACCGCCGACATTCTACTGGAATCGGCGTACTTCACCCCCTCGCGCATCCGCCGCACCTCCCGGCGCACGGCGCTTTCCTCGGATTCCTCCTACCGCTTCGAGCGCGGCGTGAATCCGGACGGCGTGCTCACCGCCTCCGCGCTGGCAGTGAAGCTCATCCTCGAAACCGCCGGCGGCAGCGCCGAAGCGGTCACAATGAAGGCCGGCGATGCTCCCGTCCTCACCAAGCCGGTCCCGCTCGACCTTGCCCGGCTCGACCAGCTCACCGGCGGCAGCATTTCCAGCGACGAGGCCGCAACCACCCTCACCCGCCTCGGGCTTTCAGCGAATGCGGACGGCACCTGGACCGTTCCTTCGTTCCGCGCCGACTTGCAGCGCCACATCGATCTCGTCGAGGAAATCGTCCGCGTGAAGGGCCTTGATGCCGTGCCGTCGCGTCTGCTCGGAACCTTCGTACCATCGAGCGTGGTCGACGCCGCTTACGATAGCGACATGCGGCTGCGCGAACGCCTCGCCGGTCTCGGCTTCCACGAGTGCCAGACGATCAAACTGATCGCCGACGCCGAACTCGCCGACGCCCTGCCGCTCAAGCCGCTGTTGCCCGGCGACACCATCCGCGTGAGTCTGCCGCTCAGCGAAGACCACGCCGTGATGCGCCCGAGCCTGATCCCGGGGCTCGTCGCCTCGGCGGAACGCAACGTCCGTCAAGGCAACAAAGCTCTGCGCTTCTTTGAAATCGGCCGCGTCTTCCGCAACGCCGGCGGCGGCAAGGCGAAGGACCTCGAAGCCGACGTGCTCGGCATCCTGCTCTCCGGTCCCGCGCTACCCCTGAGCTGGGCGCACCCGGAAGCCGCAGCCGATCTCTACGACTTGAAAGCGGTCATCGCCGCGCTTGTGCCGACCGCCGTTCTGCAATTCGCACCCCGCACGCGCGAGGGTTTCGCGCTGGCCTGCGACATCCAGGCGGACGGGCAAAACCTCGGAACCTTCGCGATGCTCCTCCCCTCGCGGCAGCGTGAATTGGACATCGACGGCCCCATCTTCGTCGCCGAACTCGATCTGCCGAAGCTCCGCAAATTCATCGCCGGAAAGAACGACATCGCCGACCTGCCGCAGTTCCCCGGTTCCTCGCGCGACCTCGCTCTAGAAGCCCCGGCTTCGCTGGCGAACGCCGAAATCGAGCGCGTGCTGGCAAAAGTGAAAGAACCCCTGCTGACCGGCTTCGAGTGTTTTGACGTTTTCCGCGATGCAAGCGGCCAAAAACTCGCCGCCGACCGCAAGTCCATCGCCTATCGCATGCACTACCGCGCCCCCGACCGGACATTGAAAACCGATGAGATCGACACCGCGCACAAAACCGTGGTCGCCGCGCTCACCGGCAACCTGCCGGTAAGCCAGCGATGACCGGAACAAACTGGAGACCTGGGTGATGAAGAAGCGGTTGCGGAAAAAGAAGCATCTCGGAGAGTTCGCCGTCTTCGGCGTCAGCCTCCGGGTAAGATGCGCGCCGGATCTGACAGAGGATCGCTTCGATGCATTGCTCGACGACTTCATCATTGATGCCGTGGAAGCGGAGAATCTTTTCTTCAGCGGCGGCGGTTCTGCTCCGCAGGGATGGAGCGGCGTTCTGGAACCGTCGCGCGGCCATCAAAGCATCGATCCCGGGTCGCTTGCCCGCGTGACGACATGGCTTTCCTCACGGCCCGAAGTGGTCTCGGTGGAGGTGTCGGAGCCTTGGGACTTGTGGCATGGAAGAGATCCCTTCGGATGGAATGGGAAATCCCCCCCTTGGGATTGACCCCGGCGGGGCCGGCACCGGATGATTCTTTTCGTGCGCATCCGCATTCTCGCCGCCGGCAAACCCTCCCTGGCCTATGCCAAAACCGGCGTGGAGGAGTATCTCAAACGACTCGGCCGCTACGGCAACTACGAGCTGGAATATTTGAAAGCGGGCACTTCCGCATCCGTTTCCGCCGCGCTGCTGGAAAGATCGTCGGGGGGGCACCGCGTCGCTATGGACGAACGCGGCGAAAACCTCTCTACCGCCGACTGGACGGAACGCCTGGCCGCGTTGGAAATGCGAGGAGACATCAAGGCCATCCATTTCCTGATCGGCGCTTCCGATGGACACACGGAGGAACTCCGCCGCCGTTGCGATGCGGTCTGGTCGCTCTCGGCGCTGACCATGCAGCACGAACTGGCGCTCGTCGTTCTGCTGGAGCAGCTCTATCGCGTCGCCACGCTGCGCCGCGGGGAGCCTTACCACCGCTGAAGCAGAAAAACGGCTGCACCGTTCCCCACTCAACACCCTTTACCGTCGCGGCGTCTTGGGCATCGCGCCCATCGGGCCGCCGCCCTGGCCGGCGATCGGCGCATTCCACGGGATCGTGCTCGTCTCGCTCGGCGGCGGCACAGGCTTCCTTTCCTTTTCCGGAAGACTGCAGGAAGCCATGGGGAAAATGCCGAGAGTCAGGACGGCCACGGTGATCTTGTGCATGGCGGCGAACATAAGAAAGCCTCCGCGGCATGCAACCACGGAGGCTTGGAAAATCGAAAGCCGCTTCGCTCTCAGTTCGAGGCCGGAACCGCGAGAATCACGGTGTCGCCCGGCTGGATGCGTGCGCCGGGGGCGAGGGTATCCTCGTCGATTTCGGCGATGGTTTGCGAGGGCTCGATGGATGACGGTTTCACTTCGCCGACGAGACGGCCCCCGCGCTGGATGAGAAGCCTGGTTTGCGGGGTGAATCCCGTGTTGCTGCCGGCACCGATCACCACGAAACCGTAATCGTGGTTCACGGCGGTGACCACGGACTGCATGGCATTGGCACGGAAGCGGCGGTTGCGGTTGGCCTCGCGCTCGGCCAGGCTGACGATGTCGGCGCGATTGCCTTCCACGGCCCGTTCGGCGGCCTCGATGCCGGTCTCGACCTCGGCGAGCTCCCGTTTCTTATTCTCGAGCTCGGTCTTGAGTTCCTCCACCTTGCTGGGAATGTTTTCGAGGGTGATGCCTCCGGGGAGATCGCGGAACACTCCTTCAAGCTCTTTCTGAAGCTTGTCGAGTTCCGCGAACTTTTCCTTCTGACTTTCAAGCTGTCCCTCAAGTTCGGCGACTGCCCGGGTAAGCTGTCTTTCGTCCGCCTTGAGGCTTTCGAGAGAGGCTTCCAAGGTCGCCTTGTCGTTTTTCGCGGCGGTCAGGGTTTCCTTCTCGCTGGTGACCTCTTCGAGTTTTTTGTCGCCCTCCCTGGACACCGCGCGGCTGCGGTCGGTGAGGTCCTTGCGGATCTCCTGCTGCTCCTTGAACTTGCCGAGATTCTGGTTGGAAAAGAAGACGGCCGCGCCGGTGATGGCGAGCGAGATGACGTATAGAATGGCCTTCATGCGGGTTTGAAAATGGATCGTGGGGTCCGAGAAAAAGGGATTCAGTTCGAGGCGCTGTCGGTGGAGGGAACCACCCGATCGCCTACCATGAGCGTGACATCCTCGGCCAGCGAGTCGGGGATGATCTCCGCCGCGGAGCGGCCGGACTCGACCGTGCGCACGCGCAGCTTGGCAATGGACGCACCATCGCGGACGACATCCAAACGGGAACCGGGAACCACGCCGGACGCATTGCCGATCGGCAGGGTCACGAAACCGTAGGTCGGGTAGATGGCGGCGATGCGGGTGCTGGAGAAGTAGGATCTTCTCTCGGTGTAGTTCTCGTTGCGGCTGCGGTAGTCGTTCTTGACTGCTTCCGTGCGGGACCTTTCAGCCATCAGGTCGGCGAGCTTCGCCTGGCCGGAGGCAATTTCCCCGCCGAGTGTCTCGGTCTCCTCAATCGTCCGCTTGATGATGCCGACGAGTTCCTCGATCTCGCCGATCTCCTTCAACCTTTCCTCGATCTGGGAAATCCTGCTGGCGTTTCTTTCAACCTCGCCTTTTTTCTCGGCCTCCTGCGTGGTGAGATCCTGATTCTTCTTCTTGGCGGCGGTTTCCTGGCCCTTCAGCTCATCGGCTGCCGCCTGGGTTTCCTTTCGCTCGGCTTCCGTGGCGTTGAACTCCTCGGTCAACGTGGCAAGACGGGTCTGGTTTTTAGCAAGATCGGATTCCGCCGTCCTGCGGTCTTCGATTTCCTTCGAATAGGCTTCCTTGTTTTTGTAGGCTAGGAAGCTTGCGGCAACAAGCGCGAGGGCTGTGAGAATGGCAAAAACGTTGGCCATGGGGTTTGTAGTGACGGTTGGGTCTTGTTCTAGCGAGGAAGCTAGGGAGCCTGACTCCGCCCCCGCAACATCAAATTTCGCGATTGTTGAACGTGGATTTACAAAGGATGGACAGCGCAACAACCTCTGGCCGCCGATGCACTCGATTCCGCGCGTTTTTTCCTATCTTCGACACTACCCCGGCCTGGCGGCCGCGCAACTTTTCTGCGCGGTGGGCATGACCCTGGCCGTCTTCGTCTTTCCGAACGCCACCCGACATGTGATCGATACGATCATCCCAAACCCGGCACGGCACGGCGAATTCGGCCTGTGGATCGGCCTCACGCTGCTCGCCTTCCTGCTCCGGGAAGGGCTGAATTCGCTCCGCATCTTCATCAACAACATCTTCGAGCAGAAGGTCATCTACGACATCCGCTCCGACCTCTACGCGAAAATCCAGCGCCTGCCGTTGCGCTGGTTCGACACCCGCCGCACCGGCGACGTGATGACCCGGGTGGTGGAGGACGTGACGAACATGGAGCGCGTGCTCATCGACGGCATCGAGCAGGGGCTCGTCGCCGCGCTGCAGGTGATCGGGGTGGGCATCTTCCTTTTCTGGCTGAATGCGGAGGTTGCCACCTGGGCGACGCTGCCGGTCCCCGTGCTGGCAGTGGGCGCGTGGATTTATTCGACCTGCGGCCGCGACCGCTACCGCAACCAGCGGGACGCCGCCTCCGACCTCAACGCGATCCTCCACGACAACATTTCCGGCGTCCGCCAGATCAAGGCCTACGCCGCCGAGCAAGCCGAGCATGCGCGCTTCAACCGCTACTCCGACGCGCTCCGCCGGGCCACCCTGCGGATGATGAAATGGTGGGCGATCTACTCGCCGGGCATGTCCTTCATCCGCATGACCGGCTACGTCGCCGTGCTCGCCTTCGGCGGCCGGGCCGCGATGCAGGGGCAGATGGAACTCGGCGAACTCACGGCGTTTTTCCTTTCGTTGTCGCTTTTCTACGAGCCGATCGACCGCCTCAACGGCCTCAACCAGATGATCCTCTCCGGCCGCGCCGCCGCCGACCGGGTTTTCGAAATTCTCGACTCGGAAGACGAGCCGCACGCCACCGACGGCGCTTCGCTGCCGGAGAAAATCGACGCCCACGTGCGCTTTTCCGGAGTCTCCTTCGCCTATGGCGACCAGCCGACGCTGCACGATGTCGATCTGGAAGCGCGCCCCGGCCAGACCATCGCCTTGGTCGGCGCGACCGGCGCGGGGAAATCCACCGTGCTTTCCCTGCTCACCCGCTTCTACGAACGCGACAGCGGTGCGATCACCATCGACGGCATCGACATCGCCACTCTGTCGAAAAATTCCCTGCGCGAACGCCTCGGCTACGTGACCCAGGAGCCTTTCCTCTTCAACGGCACCGTGCGCGAAAACCTCGCCCTTGCCAAGCGCGACGCCGGCGACGCCGAAATGTGGGCCGCGCTGGAAGCCGCCCATGCTGACGCCTTTGTCCGCGCCCTGCCGCAACAACTCGACACCAACGTCGGCGAGCGCGGCGTGAAGCTCTCCGGCGGCGAAAAGCAGCGCCTTTCCATCGCCCGCGCCCTGCTCAAGAACGCCCCCATCCTGCTCCTCGACGAAGCCACTGCCTCGGTGGACAGTGAGACCGAGCGCCAGATCCAGGACGCGCTCGATCATCTGATGGCAAACCGCACCGCCTTCGTCATTGCCCACCGCCTCTCCACCATCCGCAACGCCGACAGGATCTACGTCCTCGAAAAAGGCCGCGTGATTGAGCAGGGCACCCACGACGAACTCTTCGCCCGCGGCGGCAAATACGCCGAGCTGTGCCGGAAATCCTTTCTCAATCAGGAAAGCGCCGTTTTCCCCTGACAAATCCGCGCCCGGCCGCTAATTGCGGACCGACCGGATGAAACGCTTTCTTCCTTGGCTCCTCGTTCCCGCGGCGGCCTGGCTCGGCCATCGCAGCGCTTTGCAGCCGGATCTTCCCGCCGCCGTTCTCCCGCAACCGGAAGTATCCCTGATCGCCCGGCAGGCCTCTGTCCTGGCGGAGGCCGATTCCGCCGCCTTGCGCCAGCACGCCGACGACCTCTTCACGGAACCGGAAAACCGCGAAAAGCAGCACCGCCTGCGGCTCGTCTGCGCCCGCTGGGCGGAACTCGACCCCGCTGCCGGCCTCGCCTGGGCCGCAGAGCGGGACGAGCATGAAGCCAGACAATTGCGCCACTGGATCTTCCTCGAATGGGCGCTGCTGGATTCCTCCGCCGCATGGGCCGCCATCCCGGAAGGACCGGAGGGCGACCCCGACCGCCACGCGGTCACCGCCCTGCTCCTTCACGAAAATCCCGGGCTCTTCATGGACTGGTTCCGCCGCGTGAAAAAGCCGACGCCGGACGAGAGTCCCGCCTGGCTGCGGATCGCGGAGCGCCACGCCGACGAACTGGAGGAAATCGCCATGGCGGGTCTGCAGGAACTCGAACGTCCGCAGGGCGGCATTCCTCCCGACATCCGGCAGATCTTCCACCTGCTCGCCCGGCACCGCGCCGGAAAAGATCCGGCGGCGGCCTTCGACTGGGCGGCCGGGCTGCCGGAAAACCTCAGACGCGGGACTCTTCACGCCGTGCTCGACACCTGGGCCACGTCCGATCCGATGGCCGCCTGGAAAAAACTCACCTCGCTCCAGGGAGAATTCGCCATTCTTGACGTCATCGGGGATACTGCCAGCGACTCCGTCGGCGCAAAAATCCTGGCCCGGATCGGAAAGGACAATCCGGCCGCCGCGCTGCAACTCATCCTGGACGTCAAGCAAGGCTCGTCGACCCACTTCTTCGGCGGCATCTCAAGCATGACGAGTCTCATGAACACCGCCCTCTCCTGCGGCGGTCTCGATCCGGTCGAAGCCTACCGCCTGCTCAGCCAGGCCAAAGGCCGCAACTCGAACCTCCCTCTCAATGTCTTCCCCAGGATCTGGTTCGGCCTGCCACAGGAAACCTTGGAAAATGCCGCGCGCGGGATCCTGGCCGAGCCGCCGGCGCACCACCGCGAAACCGCGCTGCAAGGCATCGCCGCCGCATGGTTCGCCGGCGATCCTCAAGAGGCGATCGCCTTCATTTCCGCCATCGAAGACGATAGCACGAGGCGAAAAATGCTCGTCGGCGGATTCCGCGACGTCATCGGCAGCAATGTCGATCCCCAGACGCAGGCCTACTGGCTCGCGCTCGTGCCGGAGAACGACCGGGCGAGCATCGCGGCCAGCCTCATCAGCCGCTATGGCGTGCCCCGGGCAGGCAGCGAAGGCGCGATGTTCCGATCCATCGACCGTTCGCAGGCCGATCTCCTCGCCCCGCTTCTCCGGGATCTGCCCGCCTCGCCGGAGCTGACCCGCGCCGCGGAAATCGCCTCCATCGCCTGGGCCGCATCCGCACCTGCCGAAGCTCTCGCCTGGGCGGATTCGCTGGTCGATCCCGCCGCCCGCACGGCCGCCTATTCGGGAACCTTCGACACCTGGGCCTACCATGACCCCGCCGCCGCCGCGACATGGCTCATGGACCGGGAACCCGGCGCGGAACGCGATGCCGCCACCCTGCCGCTCGTCCGCCGGCTGGGGGACAGCGATCCCGAAGGCGGCTGGGCATGGGCCGCCGCCATCGGCGACCCCGCCCTGCAAACCGAAGCCCGCATCGCCGCGCTGAGAGCGTGGTCGAAGCAGTCCCCCGAAGACGCCCATGCCGCCCTTCAGGGCTACCTTTCCACCCTTTCCCCGGCACAGGCGGCGGCCTTCACCCAGAGCTTTTTCGCGGAATGAAACTCCTGCTTCCCATCCTCGCCGCGCTGCTCGCCTTTGTCGCGGGGCGCCTTTTCACCTCCTCTTCGCCGGCCGCTCCGCCAGCGGTTCCGCCGCCGCTTCCCGAAGCGAAAACCGACTCCCGCCCGCCGTCCGGAGGCCTGGCCTACCGCGCCGCGCGGATTTCCGCGAACAGCCCGGAAGCCTTTTCGCGAACTTTGCATGGTGCGGAAAAACTCCCCTTGCCCGACCTCCTCGATCTTCTCCCATCTCACGCGGAGAAGGATCCGGAAGGAACCTGGAACTGGATCGAGAGCCATCCATGGAAGGATCACGAAAGAACCGAGTTGCTCTCGCTCGTCGCCTCCATCTGGTTCGCCAAAGACCCGCAGGCGGTCATCTCCAAACTCCGCGCCCATGACCACCGCGATTGGAAAATCTCCGCCTCCCTGGTGGCGAAAATCGCCAGCCCGGATGCCGCGGAAGCCTCCCTTGCCAGGGAACATCTCGAACTCCTCGCCGCCTTTGCCGGCAACTTCCTCAAAGATGTTCATCTCCCAAAATTGGAAAAAGGCGGAGCCGAACTCCTTTTCTCCCTGCCCGACGGACGGGCCAAGATCCGCCTGATCGGCATGTTCGCCCCGCAGTGGCTCAGCCAGGATTTCAACGCCGCAAAAGCCTGGCTGGACCGGCTCCCCACGCCCCAAAGAGAGGACATTCTCACGAAATTCAATATGTCCGCTCTCAGGGATCGTTCCCCTGAAGTTCGCGCCTCCGCCCTCGACTGGCTCACGAACGAGGCTACCCCTTCCGCCCGCGCCCGCGCCGGCCCGGTTCTGGTCGAGAATATGGCGATCCAGGACCCCGCTGCCGCACTGGCTTGGGCGAACGAACACCTTGCCTCCGGCACGCTGGCCGCCGCCACATCAACGATCATCACCAGACTTCAAGCCCGGAATCCCGAACTGGCCCGACGAACCGTGGAGGATCTGCCTCCCGGCGACCTGCGCCATCGCGCGGCGGCCGAACTCGCCAAACACTGGAGCGCCCGGGACCCCGCCGCCGCGATCGCATGGTGGCTCGGTCAGGTCAGCGAAGCGGAGGCGTCGAGAGGAGGTCCCGGACCCGCTTCCACCTTGGGAAAGCAATGGTTCGGGAGAGACCCGGATTCCTTCCGCCGACACCTCGCCGACCCCGATGCCATCGAACTCCCTTCCTCGCTCATCTACCCCGCCATCGGCGACATGATGAAAACGGACATCCAGGGAACCCTGGATTGGCTCGCCTCCCTGCCGGAACAACGCCGGGCAGATGCCGCCGGCACCGCCTTCCAGCACTGGGCCTGGCAGGATCCGGGAGCCGCTGCTGTGGAATTCACCGCCCGTCCCGGCCTCGCCACCCCGCGCGCCGCCCAAGCCATCGCCGGCGCCTGGTTCGACCGTGACTCCGAGGCCGCCATCTCCTGGGTCGCCGGCCTGCCCGGCGGCGAAGCGAGACAAGCCGCGCTCCAAGCCTTGAAAAAAGGAGCCGAATTCGAAGTCCAGCTCGGCGGTGAAATGCCGGCCCGCCTAGAAGAACTCCTGCGCTGACGATTTCCCTTCATGAAATCGTAGCCCCGGATTGCGTTACCCATCGCTCTCGCCCGCGCGGCTTTCTTCGAGCAATTCTTTCCACTCCGGGGAATTAAAGAACTCCTCGAGTCCTACGAGCACCAGGTAAATCCCAAGTGCCATGGAAACCAGAAAACCCAGCCAATACAGAATGGCCAGCGCGATCCCAATTCCATCCATCTTCTTCGCCACGGCATATCCCGGCGGGCAGGCCGTCAGACGATAGCCCAGCCAAAGATTCAGGATCGGCACCAGCATCCCCAGCAGCCACCAACCGCTCATCCCGAGATTTCCCAGGCGCCCCAGCACGATGCCCAGCGCCAACAGACCCACCAATCCCATGAACACCACCGGCAGCCACCCGGCGTAGGGCTGTCCCACCAGATCGTTGAGCATGGGAAACGCGAAAACGAAACCCACCGCCAGCAACGGCAGCCCGATCATCATCCCGAAAAAATACCCGAACCGTCCCATGCCGGGATACTTCGCCCGCGGCATGGCAGCATCGCCGTAGTCCGGCACATCCGCCCACACCCCTCCACCGGCGGAAGCCGCCGCGGCGGCAGGCTCGGCCACCGCTTCGGGCGCGCGTTTCTCGAAAATCCCCTCGACCTCCCCGGCCGGCAGCCAATCCCCCATGCCGGGACGCCAGACGAGATCCAGCCGCGGATCCAGCCCGGCTTCCTTCGCCAAAGCGATGAGATGCGCAAGAGGGAAAGGCCCGAATTTCTCGGCGCCCTTCGCATAGAACCAGACATCGGAGGACTCGGACACGGCGCTTCGGATAGCTGAAATGTCAGCATCATCCAAGTTCCAAGTTTCGGCGGAAACGACACACCTCCGTCACGACGAGGAGAGCTTGCCACCCGCCCCCGGCCCTCCTTTGATCCGCGCTACATGGCACACGGGCTGATCTTCGATCTCGACGGCACCTTGATCGATTCTCTCCCCGGCATCGCCGCCTCGCTGAACCACGGTTTGCTGGAAGAAGGACTGCCTCCCCACCCCTTGGAGCGGGTCCGGGGATTCATCGGCAACGGCTCCCTCGAACTCGCCCGCCGCGCGCTTCCCCCCGAGCAACCGGACACCATCGCCCACCGGATCGAAGCAGCCTTCAAAATCCACTACCAGGACACCTGGCCACTCGGCACCCATCCCTATCCCGGCATTCCCGGGATCCTGAAAGAACTCGCAGCCGCTGGCTTCCGCCTCGCCGTTCTGTCCAACAAACCGCATCTCTTCACCGTCGAAATCGCCGCCCGCCTCTTCCCCGGCATCCCATTCGATCCCGTCCGCGGCCAGAAGGACGGCGTTCCCCGCAAACCCGACCCTGCCGCCGCCCTCGCCATCGCTGCCTCCTGGTCCCTGCCTCCCGCGGAATGCCTCTTCATCGGCGACTCCACCGTGGACCTCGAAACCGCCCGCCGCGCCGGCATCCCTTTCCTCGCCGTCTCCTGGGGCTATCACGATGCCTCCGACCTCCTCGCCGCCGGCGCGAAAAGCCCCGTCGCCCGCATCTCCGGCCTCCCGGCCGCCATCAGCGTCTTTTAAAGTCGTTACAATCGACATACCAAGCACCTCCCACACCCCGGCATCCCGCAAGTAATGCCGCGATTTTCCCAAGAACGGAGTGGCAAAGCGGCCGGTTTTAGTCCAGCCTGCATGGTGGATAGGGCGGATAGAACCCCCATCCATTCACCCAACCAAAAAAGGAGAATAAAAATGCAAACTGCAAACATCAACCTGCCCATCACGGTTACCGTCCGCCATGAAACCGTGACCGACTCGCTGCGGGACTATGCCCATAAAAAAATCGAGGGGCTCCACCTCGACTACCCGCGCATCATCGAAGCCAAAGCCATTCTTGACGTGCAGAAAAACCGGCACATCGCCGAAATCATCCTCTTCTGCGCCAACCACATCACCATCGAAGCTCATACCGAAGGGCAGGACATGTATGCCGCGATCGACGACACGATCGACAAAATCGCCCGCCGCATGCGCAAGCACAAGACGCGCCTCCTCAAGAAAAAACGCCCCCATCGCAACGAATCCATCCGCTACCTCGAAGAAGCCTACTTCAACGAGGACATCATCGACCACCCGGAGGAATCCGAGCACGACCCCGAGCCCTTCATCGTCCATCCGGAAAACTACCGCCTCCGCACGATGTACAAGGAGGACGCCGTCATGGAGCTCGAACTCACCGACCGTCCCTTCGTGCTCTACAAGAGCGCCCGCCGCGGCTGCCTGACCATCCTCTACCGTCGCAAGGATGGCGAATACGCCGCCATCGACATCAAGGAGTAAAAGCCCCAGTCGCCCGCCCGCCGCGGCCCAGGCCGCGGCGGGCTTTTTCGTGCCCGCTACTCCACCTCCACCAACCTCCCCAATCTCGCCGCCAACAATAGACACCGCACCGGCGCCCCTCCGAAAGCTTTCGCCAAAACCTCCCGGTAAGCCCCCATCTGCCCGGCATAGCGCCCGGCCAGAATCTCCACGCTCTCCACCGCATCCGTCTTGAAATCGATCACCTCAAGCATCGCGACCTTTCCTTCCCCGTCGCGGACCACATGCAGCCGGTCGATCACCCCGCTTAGCCATGTCCCCTCGAAAACCGCCTCCACCGGCTGCTCGCGGAATAGCTCCACCGTCCGCCCCCTCCGCTCGAACACCTCGCGGACCTCCCGCACCTCCAACAGCCCGGCAACGACCCTCCCGGCTTCTCCCTCCAACGCCGGCATGCCCTCCTCATCGACCCACCCCACCCTCTCGAAAGCCGAATGCAACCCGCGGCCGAACGCCAGCCCCTCCGCCGACGCCCTGACCTTACCCTCCTTCTCCCCCGAAGGAGTCGCACGAACCCTCCTCGCCACCGCCGCCCCAAGCGCCGCCGCCTCCCCACCAAACGACTCAATCCTCTCCCTCCCCCTCACCTTCCCATACCACCCCGCATCCCCCTCCTCATACAACGCAACGCGCCCTCTCCCGCTCCACACAACCTCTCCTCCCGCCTCCCCCACCGCCGACCGGATCCACAAATCGTATCGCCTCCCCGATGACAGATTCCCCGGTGCCTTCGGCAACAACACATAACTCCCATACCTCGCCCGCGTCAGCCCCACATACAAATTGCAAAACCGCTCGTAACACTGATCCGCCGACCACGCCTCGAACCTCCTCGCAAGCGCCGCATCCGCCTCTAACAAATTCCTCCCCGGCGGCAGCAACAAGCCCTCGATTCTCCCCCCTTCGTCCCTGAACTCCAGCATCCCCGCCTTCGACGGATCGTCGAAAGCCCCTCCCCCCAGATCCGGCAGCACCACCATATCGAACTCCAACCCTTTCGCCTTATGCACCGTCATCACCTGCAAAGCCCCCTCCGCCGAATACTCCCGCTGCTTCAGAACCTCCAACCTCCCTACCCACTCGTCGAAATCCCTCCCCCCCGACTCATCATAATCCAGCGCCCCCCGCAAAATCCCCGCCAATCTCTGCTCCAAAAACGCATTCAACACCCCGCGCTCCCCCAACCTCACCGCCACCTCCTGCAACAACCCCGCCATCCCCGACTGCAACACCCGCCTCCGGCAAGCATGCCACTGCGCGCGCGCGCCCTCCCCGAACTCCCCCACCACCGGTCCCAACGGCGAAGCCATCACATGCTCCCTCGCCATCCGGTCCGCCGGATGCGCCAGCCAACGGAATAAATCCAGCACCGCCACCCCCACCGGACTATCCTGCCCAAGCTCCACCTCCGCATCCATCTCCACCGGCATCCCCGGAAACTCCTGCCGCAGAAAATCCACCAGGCGCCGCGCCCTCGCATTCGAGCGCACCAGCACCGCACAACTCAGCCCCCTCTCCATCGGCCGCACCTCCGCCAGCAAATCCCTCAGCGCCCCCTCCACTCCGCCGACATCCTCCTCCGCCTCATCCTCCCCCGTATCCACCACCACCGCATACCCTCGCGCATCCCTTCGCCCGCTACGATGTGCGACGTACTTCCACCGCCCCACCGCCGCATCCGGGAAACGCCCCCGCATCACCTCCGGATCGCAGACCCGATTCACCAGATCCAATACCTCCTGCGCCGAACGCCACGAAACCTCCATCCCCCACTCCCGCAACCTCTCCCCCCACCCCGGCCTCGCTAACAAATCGTCGAACAAACGCGGCTCCCCTCCCCGCCACCCATAAATCCCCTGCTTCGCATCCCCCACCACGAACAACGAGCGCTCCCCCTCCGGGTCCAGCACCGCCTCATCCAGCAACCCCTCCAATACCTCCCACTGCTCGCGGCTCGTATCCTGGAACTCATCCAGCAACCACTGACGATAGCGCGCATCCAGCCTCCACTCCATCCGCGCCCGGCCATCCCCCGTCCCCCCCCCCTTCGCCAACAACCGCGTCACATCCGCAAACCCCAGACTCCCCCGCCGTCGCACTTCCGCCTCATAAAACGACTCATACGCCCACAACAACGACCACAACCCCGCCGTGCGCGTCGCCCGCGCCTCCACCTCCGCCCGCAAATACCCCCCCACCAGCCGCACCATCGCCTGCGCCAGCTCTCCTGAAATCCGATGCTCCATCCGCGAAAAAACATCCGTCGCCTCCCCCTCTGCCAGCTCCTCCAACAACCCCAGCGTCCGCCCCACCGCCGACGGCGCCTCCTTCCCATCCCCCGGCGCATAACCCGCAAACCACCTCGCCGCACTCTCCCACCCCTTCACCCACGTCGCATGCGCCTTCTTCGCCACACCCACCGTCCCCAACAACCCCACCACATCCTCCGCCGCCCTCTCAAAATCCTCCACTTCCGGCCACGGACACCCCCCCGGCCAGATCAAATCCAGATTCCCCCATCGCTCCCGCTCCGGCGCCGAAAGATAACGCTGATGATGTCTCTCCAGGAACTCATCCAACAAATCGTACAACCGATTATGCTCCCTCCCATGCGTCGCCAACCGGAACGCCCCCAGAAAAGCCCTCCGCTGCCGCTCCGGCGCCTCGCGGAAAATCCTCCCCAACACCCGCGCCTGCTCCGCCCGCATCGCATCCTCCTCCAACAACCGGAACTCCGCCAACCCCAGCTCATAAGGAAAACTCCTCGCGATCCGCACAAAAAAACTATCCAGCGTCCCCAGCGACACCCGGTGCAACTCCCTCGCCAACCCCTCCAACAAGCTCCGGAACACCGCGAGATCCAATCTCACTTCACTCCCTCCCGCAAAAAGCCCCGGCATCCCCGTCTCCGCATTCCCCCTCAGCGTATCCGCCAGCTCCGCCGCCAGCCTCCCCGCCCTCTCCTCATCCATCGCCCCCTCCGCCAAGCGCCACAAAATCCGGTCCGCGAACTCCCCCGCCGCCTTCCGCGTGAACGTCAGCGCGATCAACTCCCCCGGCTCCGCCCCCGCCGCCAGCAACGCGAGAAAACGGTTCGACAACTGAAACGTCTTCCCCGACCCCGCCGAAGCCCGAATCATCAAACTTACCATACCCCCCCCCTTTCCCATCTCTCCGCAATCTCCCTCAACTCCTCCACCAACTTCCCCCCCACCGCCGCCTCCAACCCGTCCGGCGCGATCCCCGCGAAATCGTCATACCCCGCCTCCCTGCCGCCCAACACCACCGGCGGCCAATGCACCCCCTCCCGCAACCCCGCGACCACCCCCCGCACCCACTCCAGCGCCACCCCCATCGCCTCCTCCGAAAAATCCTCCCACATCACGAAACCCACATCATTCAACGCCGCCGGCAAATTCACATACCCGATCGCCGGCAACCCCTCCAACCCCAGCCACTCCCTCACAAACGCCGCATACAACGGCACCTGCACACCCTTCCAGACCTCCTCCGCCCCCCGCGCCCCGGCCATCACCGGCCCGAAATTCCGCCGCCGCTCCGAAGCCCGCCGCAAATGCGCCGCCCGAGGCGTCTCCGCCCTCGCCGAAGTCTTGTAATCCAACACCCGCCACCCCTTCTCCGGATGCCGGTCCACCCGGTCGATCTGCATCGACACCCCCTGACCGTCCACCGACCACGGCAACCCCTCTCCCACCCTCAACTCCACATATACCGTGCGCCACCCTCCCAACCGCTGCTCCACCTCCAACTCCGCGAACCGCTCCATCCTCGCCCGCGCCGCCTCCCGCTGCACCATCAGCGGCAGCGACAATCTCCCATACCGAGCCAAAAACCCATCCAACCTCTCCCACAAAAAATCGCGCAACTCCACCGCATCCACCGTCTCCACCATCCCCGCATCCCTCCCCATCCCCTCCAACGCCTCATGGCACAAATTCCCGAAATCCAGCGCATCCATCTCCAACTTCTCGGCCTCATAACGCTCCCACCCCAAAACCCGCTTCAAATAAAAACGGAACGGGCAATGCAGATAATCCCGGATCGCCGACGGACTCAACAACCGTTCCCCATCCAAATACCTTCTCACCGCCCCCCCCAACTCCAGCCTCCACTCCCCCCGCGTCCACGGTGCCAGCCTCCCCGCCCCCCCCGGCGGACTCCCCGCAAGCGCCTTTACCCGCTCCGCCAACTCCGCCCCCTCCGCCGCCAATAACAACCGCGACGGCCGCCGCGGCTCGCCCACCGCATCCACCTTCGCCACCACCACATCCACCTCCCGCGACGCCGCCAGCGCATGAAACAAATACGCATCCCGCGCATGCCTCCCGTCCGCATCCCGCAACCCCAGCCCCCGCCTCACCCCATCCGGCAAAAAAACATCATCAATCCTCCCATCCGGCACCGCCCCCTCATGCAAGCCCGCCAACACCACCCGCCTCCCTCCCGCATACGAAAGCTCCAGCCACCCCAATAAATCCACTACCGCCTCCTCCCGCCCCGCCGCGCCGCACCAACCCCGCGCACGCCTCCAGCAGCAGCAACATCGGCCTCCCCGCCATGCGCCCCTCCGGATTCCACGCCGGCCACCCCGCCTCCGCGAACGCCGCCTC
>JBBCJF010000029.1:0-7702 GCA_037190465.1 Haloferula sp.
GCATCTTCGATCACACCAGAACCTCCTCGCCGCGGCGACTCCGGGCATTTCCCTGCTCTTTCTCGCGCAGATCGCATGGGGCCAATCCAATCCGAGTCCTCTTCCCCCCGAAGCGAGGGGGAAGATCGAAGTCGGCATCGACCACACGCTGGCGCTCACGGCGGACGGCGTGCTCTGGAGCTGGGGCAGGAACAACTACGGCCAGCTCGGCGACAAGACGACCGACGATCGGACCGTGCCAACCCACATCATCCTCGGGCCGTACACGGGCAGCCGTTTCAAGGCGGTCTCCGCGAGCAACCACAGTGCGGCGATCGACATGGACGACCGCCTGTGGTGCTGGGGGCGAAACAATCAAGGGCAGCTCGGCGACGGAACCACCGGAGCCTACAACAGCAAGCCCCGTGTTGTTCAGCTGGGCTCCGCCAGCGCGGTCATATCGGTGGCCTGCGGCTATGCCCACACGGTGGCGGCGGATGCCTCGGGTGGATTGTGGGCATGGGGCAGCAACGCCAATGGGGAGTTGGGCATCGGCTCCACCACATCGTCCAAGGTTCCGGTGCAAGTAACCAAACCACCGGGAATGGGTTCCGTGATTCAAGTCGCGGCAGGGAACCAATGCTCGTATGCTTTGGACAATTCGGGAAAAATCTGGGCCTGGGGCCTTAATGGAAACGGCCAGTTGGGAGATGGATCGACAACGACGCCGCGCACCACTCCTGTCCAGGTCGCCGGCACATTGCCCTCCTTCTGGTTCATTTCCGTCAAGAGCGCCCATGTCGCGGCCCTGGGGCACGATGATTCGATCTGGACCTGGGGCCACAACGGCGATGGACAGCTGGGTCTGGGCGATACCACGCAACGGCTCCAGCCCACCCGTGTCCTCACCGGACTGGCGGCCGCGCGGAGAATCAGCGCGGGCGTCAGCCACACGATTGCCGAGTCGCTGGGCCATCGCGCCTGGGGTTGGGGTGCGAATGGATCGGGCAGGCTCGGGGATGGAAGCGCGACCCAACGCCTGACCCCTGTCGCCGCCAATACGTCGACCGGATTGGTCGATGTCGTCGAAGTGGCCGCGGGGAATGTCCATTCGGTTGCCTTGAAGCATGGAGGCGCTTTGTATGCCTGGGGATCTCACACGGATGGCCGGCTTGGGACCGGGTCGACGACCGTGCAGACTTCTCCGCTTCTTCTGGCCAAGCTGAAGCTGAGCAATGACGATTCCGATTCGGATGGAATGCCGGATAGCTGGGAGAAATTCTATTTCTCCGACAGCCTCTCGAAGGACGCCCTCTCCGACACCGACGGAGACGGCTTGAAAGATGCCGATGAATACCTGTATGGCACCCATCCGGATGAACCCGATACGGATGGCGACGGGATACCGGACGGTCTTGAGATCCAGTGGGGCCTTATGCCTCTCGATCCGACCGATGCTGAAAAGGACTACGACGGGGACGGGCTGACGAACTTGGAGGAGCTCATGGAGCTCATAGAAGGGGTGCTCGTTCCCCGCACTGACCCCACCGATCCATGGCTCCTAGACACGGATGGAGACGGAATCCCGGACGGCGAGGATCCGTATCCGCTCGATCCGGTCAATGCGGATCACCCCGCTGCGTCCATCTCGGGAACCCTGAGAATCCTTACCCCGGACCGGCGCTGACCCGTTGAAGCCTCCCAGAAACCGCCGAATCATGAACACTCCCCGCCCCCGACACTGGATCACGGCCGCTTTGCCGCTGTTTTTCGCCTTTCCCTCCGGCGCCGCGGAGCGGGTCATGGCGGAGCCGTCTTCGGCGGCCCGTGCGGCGGAGGCTTCCTCCCGCATGGACCACTGGCGCAAACAGCGTTTCGGCCTGTTCATCCATTGGGGGCCTTACTCCGTTCTCGGTGGCAGCTACGGCGGCAAGGTCTATCCCGGCAATACGGAGTGGATCATGAGGACCGCGGCGATCTCACGGGCGGACTACAGGAAAGTTGCGCAAGAGTTCGATCCCAGCGGCTTCAAGGCGGAGGAGTTGGTGGAGTTCGCCGGGAAATGCGGCTTCAGGTACATCATCCTCACCGCGAAGCACTACGACGGATTCGCTTTGTTCGACTCGCAGGTCTCCGATTTCGATTCGGTGGACGTGTCGCCGTCGAAGCGGGATCTGGTGGGTGAGTTCTCCAAGGCCTGCCGCGCCGCGGGGATGCCGCTCGGGTTCAGCTACGCGCTTGACCGCGACTGGTACCACCCGGGAGGCAATACCCTCGGAAAGGCTTGGGACCCCACGCAGGCCGGATCCCGGGACGCCTATCTGCGGCAGGTGGCCCTGCCGCAGATTCGCGAACTCACCTCGCGCTACGGTCCGGTTTTCGCTCTTCATGCGAATGCCGGACCGGGGATTCCCGAGTGGCTGGCGCCCGGGTTCGAGCAGGCCGTCGACTCCCGGACCATCATGCCATGGAGGTTTTCCGGAGGGGGCGACTACATCTATACCGACGGGCTTGTGCTCGGTCACACGCACGGCGCGATGGACTGGGAGAAATGCACCACTCTCGGCGACTCGTGGGGGTATCGGAAGGGCGGGGTGAACTGGGGTTCCTCGACTGCGATCATCCGCGAGCTTGTCACCACGGTCTCGATGGGCGGGAACTACCTGCTCAACGCGGGGCTGGATGGCGGGGGCCGCATCCCGGAGGGAGTCGGGCGGATCCTCGAAGAAACCGGGGCCTGGCTGGCGAAATACGGGGAAGCCATCTACGGCACCTCGAAATCCCCCTACGTGAGCCATTCCTGGAATGGGGTGGCGACGGTGAAGAACGAAGGAGAAGAGGGCTCCACTCTCTTCCTGCACCTCTTTTCGGACACCTCCGGGAAGTTGAAGCTCGGCGGACTATTGCCCCGGCCCCTCTCGGCCGAAATCATATCGAGCGGCCGCCAGCTCGGGGTCTCCGGCATTCCGGGCAGATGGGAGCTCGATCTCGGGGAGGGTGTGGAGACGGGCGGCGGGATCGAGGTGATCCGTGTCCGCCTGCCTTCTCCTCCGGAATTGGGGCCGGGTCCCATTCTCGCGGACGCCTCCGGCACGTACCGGCTCGATTTCGCCCGGGGGTACTTTGCGGATGCCCGCACCGCTCTCGGCCGCACGCCATCATCGCTGGAACTCCGGCTCACCGGCTTCCGCGATGACCGGGAAACCGGCGGTTGGGAATTGTATTCCGAATCGCCGCCGTCGGTGAGGCTCCGGATGGTGGTGGAATCCCCGGAGGAGGTGGAAGGCAAGCGGCTTTTGATCCGGGTGAACGGCGGGGAAGTCGCCGAAGCCACGGTTGAAAAGCGCGGAGCAGTCTCCCCGGCAGGTGGGTGGCTCGTCACTTCGGCCCCGTTCCGGCTGCCTGCGGGGGCGGCCACGGTCACAATCGCCGGCGAGCCCGACCAGGAAACCCCCGTGCCGCTGACCAGCACCCGGATCGATTTAATCCCAGCCCCTTGAGAGATGATGACAAGCCAATCGATATTCCGCGATTTCGTTTCGAACGGACGGAGTCTTGCCCGAGCCGTGCTGATGCTTGGTTTGGCGGTCTGGCTCACGGATCCCGCCCTGGCTCAATGCGGCGGCTGCCGGAATAAGGTGAAGATCACGCTGAGTGGAAATATTTTAGACTTCACAGTACAGGGAGCGGGCAAAGGGCCGGCCCGGCAGATCGAGGTTGAACTCGAACCCGAGAAGGAATACGAATTCACGCTCGATCGGAAACATAGTACCGCCTGTCTGACGGGAAAGGTTTCGTTCTGCGGCGGTGAATATCAGGCGATGGCTTCGGACCAACCTGAGGGATTTAACGGCAAGGGGCCTCTATATGTCACGGCAGTGGACGACATCTTTAAACCGGATAAATTCCGATTCCGCCTGACCAAGAGCCCAAGCGACGATTCCGGTGAGGGTGACGGCCCGGACAGTCCCTCGAATCCCGCCGACAATGAGCCTCCCGCGGAAGCGCAGCCTCCATCGGTGGACGACGAAGGGGAAGTGATCCCGGCAGGCGCCAGCATCACCATCCCCATGGGGACCATCGGCCTGGGCCCGGACGGCAGCGCACCATTTCGTTCGGCGGGCGCTCTTACTTGGAGCGGCCCGGTAGCCCCCGAACTGGCGAAGCCGATCCATGTCCACTACAATGGAATTGAGGAGGTCAGGGCGCTTGGCGTCGATCTTAAGATCGACGCTTCGTATCCCCAGGAGAAACATGTGGAGACCCCGACGCGGCTGTTCCGGGTGACGGGTTATGTGAGCAATCCGGCGACCATCGAAACTTTCGCGACCGCGCCCAACACCTACGTGCGCGAGTATGTCCGCGGCAGCGATTCGGAGAGCGCGGCGACCACGTTCGCGGGCCAGCCGGTCTCCTGGTGGAAAATTTACTGGGTGACTTCCGGCGTGACGATCGAACAATCTGTCAATGGCGTGGTCAGTTCGAAGACGATCAAAGCCGTAAGCGAGGGCGAACTTGAGGTGACGCGGGGGGGGAGGAAAGAGACGACTACTTTGGCGCCGCCGGCGTCTCCCGGTGATGACTACAGCGTCGAAACGAAACTCAGCAGCGGAGGCGCCCTGACGTCCAAGACCATGCAGACTTTCACCGCGACCTTCGTGGAAGCGGAGGAGGAGGAAGAGGATCCGGTGATGGTGTACCGGGTGGCGTCGGAAACCCGCTTTCCCAATCCCTCGTCAGGGAGCGGCGGGCTGGCGACCTTTTACCGATACTACCCCTATGACGCCGAAGAGGATACGGAGCATGCCGGCAAGCTCTGGTGGGTTTCCAGGCCGGACGGGAGCTGGTCGGCCTATCAGTACTTGGCTGGCGGTGAGAGCATCGAATATTCGCCCTTCGCCTCGGAGACGCTGTTGAATCCGTCCCACGAGGACATCGACACCCTTCCCTGCACTCCGGCGGCCGGGTTCACCGTGGCAAGCGCCCGGGTGCGGGTGCGGCGATACCAGACGGAGGCGGTCAGCGCGGAGCATGTCAACACGCTCCAGGGGATTCAGACCTCCGCTGCGGGAATCCTGATACGTGAGTTCAAGAGCGACATTCCCAAGCCCGTGACCAACACGGAAGAGGATGCCATTCCCGACGGGATTTCGTTGGAAGCGAGAGGGAAGCGGATTTCCTATGCCTACAATATCGATTCGGAGTTTCCCGACCCCTGGCTTGCCGGCAGGCCCATTCTGGACCGCGAGGACAGCGGTCGCGCAACCTATTACCAGTACGAGAGAACGGTGGAGAATTACATCAGGACAACCCGCACCACGGGGATCGTGGATGATGAAACCGAGAACCCCACGGTGGATTTCTTCAAGTTCAGGGAAGTGGCGAACCTGAGCGAGAGGGAGATCACGATTCACGGACCCTCGGGGCTGATCAGTCGTGAAACGCTCTACCACACCGGCACCGGGTTCACTCGGGCGAAACTGGAGGATTTCTTTTACCAGAACGGCCGCTACCACCGCACCGAGATCGATGGAGTGGAAGTCCGCCGCATCGACCGGCCGGACGCCCTGACCGTGGTGGAAAAGGACGCCACCGGCCGGGTGACCACCTCGAAGTACGATCCGGAGGGCAATCCGCTCTGGACGGAGATGGCGGCGGGCGGGGGAGTTCCGGCGATCCGCACCAGCTACGAGAGGAACGGTTTCACCACGACCATCCGGATCAATGGCATGGTATCGTCGGTGACCACCGTGGACGGGCTCGGCCGCACCGTCTCCACCCAGGACGAAACCGGGGCGGTGACGTCCTACTCCTACCCGAACGGGGGCAGGAACCTCTCGATCATGCTGCCCGGAAGTGTCGGCCGGAACGAAACCCGGCATCTCGACGGGTCCTTGAAATCGCGTTCCGGCAGCGGCTGGGTGGCGGAGTTCCATTCCATCGAAATTCAGGAGGGGTTTGCCGGTTATTCTCAAACGCGTAGCAGTGGTTTGTCCAGCGGCCACACCTCCCGCCGGACGACACAGTATTTCGACAAGCATGGGAAGCTTCTCAAAACGCTCAAACCGTCACCCGCCGGTAATGGCCGCTTCATCCGGGAAGCGTACACATACCAATTGATCGACACGGTGCCGGCGATCGAATTGGACACGCCGTTGGCGGTGGAGACCTCCGAAGTGGATGATGAGGGGGATCTGGTGACGGCCTTGCCCACCCGGATGTTTTTCGAAACGCTCAGAGCATTCCTGGACAGCCCCGGGGAGAATGATCTGGATGCGGTGGTTCTCGGGGGGCTCCAAATCTCGGGCATGGATCTGGATGAAGGAGAATATCCCGATTATCCCATCCTGGAATTCCCCGACCGTCTCACGAGGCGCGAGACATCATACATCACGAGCGGGGATGTCGTCTACCGCAAGACGCTCGACTACCGCTATCCCGAGACGACGGGGGCCAACCCGCTGATCACCGAAACCCGTCAGTCCCTCGGCTTCATCAAGGTGGGCGCGGACGGCTACCGCACGATCACCCAGGTCATCGACCCCTCCGGCAGATCGCTGACCACTACCACGACGGTCACGCCGGCGACGGCCACCGTGGTCGTCACCGAGGACGATTCGGCCACCACCACCACGGAGGACAGTGTGACCACCGAGGTGAACGGCTACGTCCAGTCGGTCCAGAAGGCGGGCGCCAGCCATCCGGCCACTTATACCTATGACAGCCTCGGTCGGGTCAGCCAGTCCACCGATCACCGCAACGCCGCCACCCGCTCCGAATACGCCGCCAACTTCCAGCTCACGAAAACCATCGACCATCTGGGGAATGCGACCACCTACGCCTACTACCTGCCGAACCAGGCGAATGCGGGGAGAATCAAAACCGTAACCCGTCCGCAAGGCATCGTGGAAAATACCTCCTACAACAACCGTGGTCAGGTCACGCAGGTCTCCAGCTCCGGCGCCTATATCCGCACGTACGGCTACGATAACTTCGGCGACATGGTGACGATGACCACTTACGGTGCCCAGACGGCGCTGACCCGCTGGACCTATCAGGAGGGCACCGGCCTGCTTTGGAAGAAGCGCTACGACGACGCGGGCAACACCGGCAAGGGCTACGACTACGAATACACGCCGGACGGGAAGATTTCCAAGCGCACCTCGGCGCGCGGCGTGGTGACCGTCTACCTCTATGATGCCGTCACCCGGGATTTGACCAACATCACCTACACCAACGACTCGGACCTCACGCCCGACGTGACGTTCTCGGACTTCGACGGCTTCGGCCGCCCGCGTCAGGTGACCGAGGTCATGGGCGGCTCCGATCCGCACACCAATACCCAGGCCCTTGTCTATCAGCGTCACAGCGGAGCCATCTCCACCATCTACAGCAGCACCGATCACCGCTGGTTGAAAAAAGTCGCAATCGAGCACAGCGCGCCGGATGCCTACGGCCGGCCCACCGGCTTCAACGTGAAGGTGGACGGCGGCGCCGTATCCGGCCAAGCGTACGGGTACGATACCCTCAGCCGGCTCGTCGGGGTGAATACGCCCGGCAGCGGCAATGTGATCACCTCCGCCATCTCCTACCTGCCCGGCACCGACACGGTGCAGGGAGTGAGCGTCAAATACGGCACCAACGTAATCCACACGCGTACCCATGCGATGGACCTGCTGGGCCGGACCGTGGGGGTGGTGAACAAGTCCGGGCCATCCGCCGG
>JBBCJF010000030.1:0-2448 GCA_037190465.1 Haloferula sp.
GAAGCTCAGGCCAGGCACAAGCCTGGGCTCAAGGGGGGACCCTCCCATGGTGCGTTTCACCGCTCCGGTTACCTCCGAGCGGCTGTTGTAGCTGTAGTCCCACCAGGTGCCGTCCTCGCGGCGGGCGTTCAAACGACGGCCGGCCGCATCGTAGCCATGGCCGACGGAGGCGACCATCGCCAGCGAACCGGCGGATGGCCCGGACTTGTTCACCACCCCCACGGTCCGGCCCAGCAGGTCCATCGCATGGGTACGCGTGTGGATTACGTTGGTGCCGTATTTGACGCTCACTCCCTGCACCGTGTCGGTGCCGGGCCGGCTCGTCCAACCGCTGGATTGCTCGAATCGTTGCGCTCTCTTTGACATGGGGCGGATCAGGGGATCTTCTCGGATTTACATCGTATGGAGCGAGTCGCATTCCTCACCGAATTCTTTCCGGGAGCTGTCAGGGCATCGCAAGGTTCCCCATGGTTGACCGGGACAGCGCCACGAGGCGGGCAAGGCGTTGGGGTGTTCAGTATGACGTAGGCGGATTTCACTCGTGAAAAAGGCGCGTGGGGATCGGACATGGAACCGGAGAGAGGCATGCTGCCAAGGAAACGTCCGGGAAAGCACCTGATCGTCCGCTGCCAAAGAAGGTTCATTCGCCGAGAAGCCGTTCCTGCTTCGTTTTTCAAATGGGTTGGCACAGCCAATGCCATTGGTTGGCACGCGGAGTTCACTTAAAATTCAAGACCCCTCTGGGATCCCTTTGATAAAACCCCTGACTGAGGCTAATCTCCGCCAACGATTTTCAACATCATGAGCTCGCCGAACTAATTCATTTAGATGGCTTATCGATCTTTCAATTTCACTTTGATCGAAGAACCTCAAAAAATCACCACCAGAATCAGCAAGCCATGAAATCAGCAAATTCAAATGAATGATAGAAAATTGCCTCCATCTTCTTTCATAGAAATTTTGAATATGTTTTGATTCTTTATCTCCTAAACAGTTGAGAAAAGTCTCTACTGCCAAATGAGACTTCTCAGCATCTTCTAACGAGCATCGAATCAGTGCAGGAGTATAAAGAAAGAAAGCAAAATCAGAAAAATATGAGAACACAGAGAAATTTTTTCTAAATAGATCAGGCGAAACATCTGTCCAATGAATACCTACAAAAGATGAAGTTTCATCAAAAGCCTCATCGTCGAAATCACTATCAACAACTTGCCTAAGATACTTGAATGAAAAACTTTCGCAGCCAAATTCTCGCACTACGACTGAAAATTTATCCCATTTCATTACATGGCTCATTTTTTATTCATCTATCCGCCAGCATTTTTATGCATCTGACGTAATTATCGTAAGCTTCCCGCTGCTTTTTGATGTGCTCATCAATATCTTTTTGAGTTAGCAAATACTTCCAGCATTTTTGATTCTGATTCCATCGAGCTGCCGCGAGTGCCTCCCATGCTAGTATTTTAAGGGCCAAAACCTGGTCGCTATCGTCGCATTTGCATCTTATAAGATCTGAATTGTTTTTCGCATCTTTCACCTCCTGGGCTAATTCGTCACACTCACGCCTGAGCGCAGCTTCCGCTGCCGCTTCCGCAGCAGCAGCTGCTGCTAGTGCTGCCGCACGAGCAGCAGCTATTTCCGCGGCAGTGAGCCCTCCGGCCTCAATTGCTGAAATATCTGCCGCTACAGCAGCGCCACTAGGGGTAGTCGTAGAATTATTCCACCAAAAATGGCCCAGATCATCGTATCCGTTCATTGGTGAGTTCGGGCCGAATCCATACAGATTTATCCCTCCATTCTCCTCAATCGGATCCCTTGATGGCCATCTCCCCGTTATCGGATCGTAATACCGATAGCCGTAATAGTAGAGCCCGCTTTCCCTGTCCTGGTACTTCGTCGAAAACCCGAATGCCGGGATCCGATTCACGAGAGACGTTGTGTTGAATTTCTCCACGATCACCGCGTTGCCGAACGGATCGTAGTCCATCCGCTGCACCAGTTCCACCGTGCCCGCTCCGCTTCCTGTCCTGGCGGTCCACGCAATGATGTTCCCATTCGCGTCATAGCTCGGCAGGAAATGCTCCTTCGGGCTCACGTGATGAATCGTGCTCGCGATCAGACCACCCACTCCCCCCGCCGCCTGGTAGTCCGGCGGCAGTCCAAAGCCCGCCTTGCCGCTCGAGCCAATGTCCGGTCCCCAAAGGTGCGTCCGCTGCAAGCTCAGCGCACCACCCAATGTCGTGCTGCTCCACTCCGCCACCAGGTTCCAGTGATCGTAGGCAAAGCTCAGGTGTTCGGTGCCGGAACCCGTCTGCACCGTCCTGCCGATCCGCCGCCCCATCCAGTCATATGCGAACTTCAGCGTCACATCCTCCGGCGCTCCACCCTCTTCAGCGTCCTCCGCCGTTGTCATCTTCACCAGTCGGTTCTCCCCGTCCCACGTGTAGT
>JBBCJF010000031.1:0-4813 GCA_037190465.1 Haloferula sp.
CGCCTTGGCGATGCCGAAGTCGATCACCTTCGCGAACGGCCGGCCGTCCTGGGTGCTGACCAGGACATTGCCCGGCTTGATGTCGCGGTGGATGACACCCTTCTGATGCGCATGCTGGATGGCCTGGCAGACCTGCCGGAACAATTGCAGCCGGTCCTTCACCGTGAGACGGTTCCGGTCGGCGTATTCCGTCACGGGAACGCCCTTGACGTATTCCATCGCGAAATACGGGCGTCCCCGCTCGTCCGCGCCGGCATCATAAACGCGGGCGATGTGCGGGTGGTCCATCAGCGCGAGAGCCTGCCGCTCGGCCTCGAAGCGGGCGACGACCTGCCGGGTGTCCATTCCCAGCTTGATGACCTTCAGCGCGACCTCGCGACGGATCGGCTGGCGCTGCTCGGCGCGATAGACATCGCCCATGCCGCCGTGGCCGATGCTCTCCAGGATGCGATAGGAGCCGATCTGCTCCGGCATCACTTCGGTCGAAACCACGGGAACCGAAGGCCGCGGGGCGGGGCTCTCCTGCGTCTCGAAGTCGTCGAAATAGGCATCGGCGGCGGTCTGGTCGGCGAGCAGGGCCTCGAGCCGGGCGCGGACATCGGCATCGCCGGTGCAGGCCTGGTCGAGGTAGGCGGCACGCTCGGCGGGATCTGAAAGTTCCCGGGCGTGGAGGAAGACGGTGTGGAGAGGATTCATGTCAGTGGCTCATGCGCGGACGACGGGAAAAAGCGCTCAAGAAACTTCGTCCGTCCGGACTATGGCTCCAGCGACCGGATGGCGGAGGCGGACGGGATCTCCACGTTGAGACGACCGTAGCCGTGCCATATTTCGCCGGTATGGAGCCCCACCCTTCCGCTCAATTCCACCCGCCGGCCTTCCAGCGCCAGGAGTTCGCTCATCCGGTCGCCGGGGAAGAGATTCACCGAGGCCATGAGTCCCTTCTCCCGTTCCAATGAATCGAGATAGAGAAAGGCCGAATGCCCCGAAGCGCCGGGCGACACCCGGACGATCGTTCCCTCCACCTTCACCTCGCTCCCCATTTTCCGGGACAGCGCTTCGGCGGCGATGCGTCTGGCTTCCGGCTCGACGACTGGAGATTCGATGGATGCCGGATTCATCCCGGCCAGCGCGGCGGCCTCGCGTTGCAGCGGATCGTGGAACTCTGTCTGACTCCGCCAATAGTGAAGGCACCTATGAAGTTCCCGCAAGCCAGCGTCCCGATTTCCGAGCCGGTGCTCCGCCATGCTCAGGAAGGCGGTGATGCCGGTGAAAAGAGGCCAGTTTCTTACCAGATCTGGATCGGACACCCAGGGGATTTCGCGAAGCACCCGCCGGGCCTTTTCGTAGTCGCCCAGCCGGTAACAGGCCGCACCGATGACCGCCTGGGTCTCGATGTCAGGCTCTCTGCGGAGATGGGCCGCATCCGCTTCCGTGGCACTCAGGATCCGTTCGATTCCCGCTCTGGCCTCCTCGCCGGTCTCCGGCTTCCACAAACGATCCCAGATGGGGTCCAGACCTGGCTTGGAAGACGGGTTGGCAAATGGATCATCTCCCGACACGATACCTCCGGGATCGATGACATGATATACCTGCTTCAGTTCACGCGGGTTCACCTTTCCGGCGTGACCCTGAAGATAGATCCTCGCGAGCAAGGACCGCGGCCGGTCGGGATGTTTTTCGCCAGACGGCCCATCCCCATCTCCTTTCCATTTCAATAGCTCACGCGCCTTATCAACGCATTGATTATCGAACTCGTAGTAACGCTTTGCCAAGGCATCCCCGAATGCCATGAGATGAGTCGCCGACTTTCCTTGCACCGAGGGCATCCGCCATGCCTCGCCCCACGGCTTGTCGGTGGCAAGGAACTCTTCCACGCACCGGTCCGCCCAATCCGCGAGCTGCCGGTCGGAAATGCCACCTTTGGCGGCGACCATGCCCTTCCATCGCTCCCGCAACGGCTTGTCGATCCATACCGCGGCCGGCGTGTCTCCGTTACCCAGGGCTCCGTAGAATTCTCCCCATCGGCCTTGCCTGTGCGGAGTGGGGGGATTGCTTGATCCCCACGTCGCGTATGAGGTCCGACCCGCTCCCGGTCGCATCGTGGCGAAGAGCACCTCGCCCCGTTCCGCGTCGCAGACCAGCACGCGGTCCTCCCCCACGGCGATCAGCTTTGCGGCCCCATCCGCCCAGCTCAAAGAAAGAACCTCTTCGAGCGGAAGCGCCCATTGCCGGAGCGGTGTCAAGTCGTCCGCATCATGGAGGAAAACCCGGTTGCCCCGGACCGAAGCCAGAAACTTCCCTTCGTTGTCGAGGATGAATTCGGAATGCCCTGCGAGGGCGGCGGTCTCGCGCCCCTTCAGATCTTCGATTCCGAAGGCTTTGAAGCGGTCATCATCCGTCAAAAACAGGAGCGTCCGGCTCGCACCCACCAGACGAAGGACTCCTCCCCTCGTCACTTCGCCCAAAGGACGATCGGCGTCCAATCGGGTCAACACGATGCCGCTCATACGAGAATCGCTGCCGGCTGATTGCAGTGCGAGGAATCTTCCCGAAGGATCGATGCAAGCATCCTGGAACTTTTCCGTCGGGTGCTTGCGGCTCAACTCATACAGCGCCTTTCCCGGCTGCCCGGCATCGCGGACCATGAGTTTCTCCGACGTTCCCGCCACGATCCACGGTCCGGACCGGCTGATAAATTGCACATCTCCCTCGAGCGCTGGCCGGGGAATGACTTCGATGGCGGCTCCTGTGTCCGGAGCGACGATGCTCCAGAAAAGCGGCTTTTCGATTAGAAGATCGTTCCCGCACTCAATATCCCCTCCAATCCACCCCTCTCCGTGCAGAGACGACAAGACGTTCACGTCGCTCCGCGCCAACAAAGGAAAGACGCTTACGTGAGTCGATGAATAAGCGAAGATGAGGCCGAGTTCCTCATTCACCGCCACACGCCCGATCTTGCCCCGCACTCCGGACAGACGAACGGAATTCTCACCCGGAAAGTCGGGAAGGTCATCTTCTTCCAGGCCGGCGTCCGGATCGACGGCGGAGAGGTAAATCCGGGAGGAGGAATAGGTCACCAGCATCCGGGATGCCGCCGCGAATCCGGCGAGGTAGAATGCGGAGTTGTTATACGAATCTTCGGAAAACAACATGGACCTGCGTCCGGACGGCAGGCTCAGGACTCCGACATCCTTGCCATGCAGCCCGGTCTCTTTGATTAAGTCTGCACTGGAAATGATTTCTTCAGCGCCCGCTCCCTCCAATCCAAATCCATTGATAAAAAAACGGCCGGATTCGAGGCTCCAGACTCCCCAGCTCTCATGGGGGCACGGCCCGCTACACCATCCGACCAGGAACTCCCCCGATCCGCTGAACGAAGGAGCATAACACACGGGAACCCCCTCAAGATCCACAACCTGCTCCTTCGTTAGAGAATAGATTCTGGTGTGAACCTCGGATTCCTGACGCGGTTTCACCGCCGATTCATCGAGCACCAAACCCTGCACGAGCACCTTCGTTGCATTACCATCCAATAATAAGCCCATGTTTCCGTAGGTCCCCGTACCGGAAATGATGCGGAAGTCCGGTGACGACTGCAGGTTCCAGACGAAGGCACCGGTCGCACGATCCCACACATGGACGGAGCCGGTCCGTTCGCTTTCCCGCTCTTCCGGCCCCTCTTCCAGCAGGGCCACGCGCTTGCCCCGGTTCGAGACGGATGCCGTGAGAATCCTTCCTCCGCCGGGCGCGCGCACGGTGGCGAGCGTCCTGCCTTCGCAGGCGTCCCAGAGAAGCACTTCCCTTTTCTCATCCGCATCGCTCCAAAGAACGGCATGGGCGCCGTCGGGCGATGACGAGATGCAGCGGGAACCGGCCGGATAAGGATGGGAGTAGAGGGTGGAGTCCGCCATCGCCATCAACCAGCGCCATTCCCACTCGCGCAGGTGCTCCGGGCAGGATTCCAGGGCCTCCAGCGCCACATTGGTATCCCCTGATTCCACCGCGCCCGCCGCGACCTGCAGGGTGCTCTTGTAGGCCGCTCGCTCAAGTTGGGCCGCCCGGGCCTCCGCCGTTTTCCGGCTTTCGTCCGCGGTCATTCTGGCCCGGCCGGCTTCGTCGGCATGGTGCACGGCCTCGGCCCTCGCCTCACGTTCCCGCAACAAACCGACGGAGGTTCCCGTGATCGCGAGAAGCAGCAGTCCCAGCGCAGCCGCCCCGAAGATCACGCCGGTACGATGCGCGCGGATGAACTTCCCCGCACGGTAGCGCAGCGTCGGCGGCGCGGCCTTGAGCACTCCGCCGGAAAGATAGCCCTCCACGTCCTCCGCCAGCTCCCCCGGCGAGGCGTACCGGCGCGCCCGGTCCTTCTCCATAGCCTTCATCACCAGCCAGTCCAGCTCCCCCCGCACCTGCCGGACCAGCTCCCGCGGATCCACCGACCGCGATTCCGCCAGCGCCCGGAGCTCCGCGGGCGCCGTCGGCAGGCCGCCCAGCGTGTGCAGCCGCGTGCTCGGCGCGGGCGGTTCCTCCTCCCGCAATATCCGCACGATCTCGTGCAACGCCGCCCGCTTGAGCTTCTCCGTGTCGAAGGGAGGGCGGCCGGTCAGCAACTCGTAAAGCAGCACGCCCAGGCTGTAGACGTCCGAGCGCGTGTCGATGTCTAGGCTGCCGCTCGCCTGCTCCGGGCTCATGTACTGCGGCGTGCCGATGAACTGGTCGTGCAGCGTGAACAGTGTCTTGTCGGTGAGCTGTTGCGCGGTCGCCTTGGCGATGCCGAAGTCGATCACCTTCGCGAACGGCCGGCCGTCCTGGG
>JBBCJF010000032.1:0-50269 GCA_037190465.1 Haloferula sp.
CGCACCCAACGCCGCCCCCGTCCTTCCCACGCCAAACCCACCCCTCCACCTCCCGCACCACCCCAGCACCTCCGCCAACTTCTCCACCCCCTCATCCGCTTCCTCCGCCCCCTTCCTCCTCCACTCGCAAAGCTCCACCACCCGCTCCAAACCATCCGGCAAATGCACCTCCTCCAACCCATCCAGCACCCTCATCGCCGCATACATCCCCCTGCGCCCCACCACCTCCCCCAACAAAGGACTGCGCAAAATCGCGGCCGCCTCCTCCCACCGCCCGCCGCGCCGCACCAACCCCGCGAACGCCTCCAGCAGCAGCAACATCGGCCTCCCCGCCATGCGCCCCTCCGGATTCCACGCCGGCCACCCCGCCTCCGCGAACGCCGCCTCCAGCGCCGGCCCGAATGCCCCATCGCAAAGCCCCACCGCCACCTCATCGCTGGCACACCCTCCGCAGCAAGCCACCACCTTCGCCGCCGCCTCCGCCGGCCCCGCCACCAAATGCACCCTCTCCCCCGGCACCGGCACCCCCCGCCGCGTCCACACCCCGCCCGGCAAAGGCCGCCCCCACTCGTCAAAAGCATCCCCCTCCGGCGCATGCACCAGCACTCTCACCTCCACATTCCTCCAGGCCACCAACGCCAGCGGCGCCGGGTCCGGCACCCCCGCGACGACCACCTCCTCCACCCCCGCCGGCAAACGGAACTCCGCAGCCCTCCTCACCTTCGCCCCCACCGCATCCTCCAAGCCCCACCCCCTCAGACGCTCCAGCACCCGCCTCTCCACCTCCACCAAATCCGCCCACCGCTCCCGCTCCGGACTCGCCTCCGCCGCATCGGCAAACCCTTTCCCCCCCTCCGCCAACACATTCCTCACCCTCTCCAACTCCCGCGCAACCCCCGCCGCCCACGAAAACGACCGCTCCACCGGCTCCACCGGAAACAAAGCCGGCGCTTCGCGCGGTGACAACTCCCGCAATACCTCCACCCATGCCAACCGCTCCTCCACCGGCGAAGCCACCCCTTCCACATCCTCCAACCGGAAAAACCACTCCGGCGTCACCACCCCCGGCGCCAACAAAGCCCCCGCCCTCTCCGCCAGCGCCTCCCGCAACCGCCGCCCCGCCTGCGCCGTCGGCACCACCACCAACAAGCGCGGCAGCCCCTCCCCCCGCGCCAGCAGCCAATCCACCAGCAACTCGGGAAACGGACGATCCCAACCCAAAAACTCCCGCCGAAGCATCGCCACCTTTCATGCCCCGACCTCCGCCGTCGCGAAAGCAAAAGTTGAAAAAAGTCAACCACCGAAGATCATCACCGATGTCTGACTAAAATATCCACCCGTCACCTCTCCCCCAAAAAATTCCAAAACCCTTTCAAGAAATCAACCGTCTTGCTTGAACTCAAGTCATTGATTTTGTGGGAAATATCCAAAAAATGATTGCCCTTACTATCCGTCTAGGCTAATTCTCATTCCAGCGAATCCTACTGTTAGCTCAAAATTATGAATACTGACAATCCGCCACCAAATAACAATCCTAAAAGCGAAAGGGCAGATAATGTACACACTGCACTCAACTTCCGAGACGGTGGGATCAATACTTTTGTGACATTCATTGATCCGCCCAACGATACGCCCGTTTTGAAGGGCCTGCGTTATCAAATTAAGCCATGGACTCTCGGGAAGCTTGAGGCACTAGCTAAGTCACGATTTGTTGTCTCTGACCTCGCACATGAAGAGGATGTCTCAGATTGGACACAAGTTGGAGAATCTCCTATCGAAACAATCGTCCAATCAGTATTAGCAAGCAATGCTATTGAAGGCGAAACTGTGTACCTTAGAGAGGCGGAAATTCAAGGCGCAGCGGAGACAGCACTAGAAGATGGTGAGATGACCGAAGAGTGGAAAAAGCGCAGAAGAATTGGGGATGAGATGTATCAGGCCTATATTTTCGCACTCAAAGCAAAACGAGATCCCATTCTATCGGTCGATTTTATACTCACTCTTCACAAGAAGATGTTTAGCAGGCTCTATCCAGATACAGCAGGAAGAACAAAGAAAGAAGCTGTCGTAATTAAAGGTGGCGGATACCACATACAGACAGTTCCTCCCGGAAGGGCGGATCGCCTTTTAAAATCAATAGTTTCTGAGTTCAATAAAAAGTGGAAAGAATCTCAAGAGCATGCTGAGCACTGTTCATTTTTACTAATTGCTGAGTTTATTGTTGACTTCTTAGCAGTTCATCCTTTCGAAGACGGCAATGGCCGAATGGCGCGCTTACTAAGCACATATTTATTAGAAAAATCGGGATATCATTTCGCCAGATTTTATTCTTTAGACAATATCATCCAGGAGAAAAAACAACAATATTACCACGCATTATATCGCGCTCAAAAGGCTTGGTTTCGAGAAGATGAAGATCTTACGGACTGGGTGGAGTATTATATCGAAATCGTTTATATTCAATGGAAGCGAGCGTTCGAAAACCTTAAGAACGAGCGAATCAAGCGACAGCGACATTCCTAGAGCTAACAAAGCGGTGGAGGCAACCGGCTAAAGCCGGTGCCTCCCTCTGACGTTAAATCAAACCGACGCCATCGCCACTTCACAGCGATGGGCATTATTCTCCTCCCATCGAGACGGAATTTCATCCGCCACCCAATCCCTCCATCACCTTCTCCCACCCCGCCTCATCACTCACCGACGTAAGGCACCGCATCCCCTCGCACACCACCACATCTCCCCCTTCCTCCTTCCACACCACCACACTCCGCGGTAAATCGCTCCGCAAAATCCTCTTCCTCAACCCCGCCTCCACTTCCCCCCTCACTTCGACCTTCACCACCCCTCTCTCCAACAAATCCAGCGCCTCCAGATACACCGGCACCGCGAAAGGCTGCGCCGCCGCCACCCTCGCCCCGGCCCGCAGGATCGACTCCGCCCGCGTCGCATACTCCGGCCGATCCAGCAACACCGCCAGCTTGAGCAAATTCAGCGCCGCCACATGATTCGCCGCCGGCTCCGCCCCATCGTAATCCTCGCGCAGCACCATCAGCGTCTCCCCCGCCAACTCCGGCCGCAGCACATAGCCCGCCCGCTCCCCATCCCAATGCTCCCGGTCGAGCGCGGCCTGCAACTCCCCCGCCCACTCCAGCCACGCCGCATCCCCGTCCGCCGCGTGCAACTCGATCAACCCCTCCACCAAAAACGCATAGTCCGCCGGGAACCCCCGCACCATCCCCCTCCGCTCCCGGAAGCTCCGCCACAACACCTCCCCATCCCACAACCTCTCCCTCAAAAGCCCCGCCGCCCCCCGCGCCGCCTCCAACAAATCCTCCCGCTCCAGCCACCTCGCCCCCCGCGCCAGCGCCCCCACCGCCAACCCGTTCCACGCCGCCACGATCTTATCGTCCCGGTGTGGCAGGGGCCTGCCGCTCCTCGCCGCAAGCAGCACCTCCATCAACCCGCGCAACGACTCCCGGACCTCCTCCACCGGCAGATCGAAGCTCTCCGCCAGCGCTTCATCCCTCATCGCCCGGAACAACGTATTCCGCCCCTCCAACTCCCCGTGCGGATCGCTCTCCGGCCGCGCATTCCCCTCCGCCGTCACCCCGAAGGCCGCGCAAAACAAGGCCGCCGCCCGCGCATCGAGCCGCCGGTAAATCTCCTCCGCCTCCCACGTCCAATAAGCCCCTTCCTTCTTCTCCCCCGCATCCTCCGACGGCAGACTGTCCGCATCCTCCGCCGCATGAAAGGCCCCGCTGCCATCCCGCAGATCGCGCAGCAAATAAGCGAAAATCCCCTCCGCCACCTCGCGGAAACCCTCCTCTCCACACGCCTTCCAAGCCTCCAGATACAACGAAGCGAGCTGCCCCTGATCGTACAACATCTTCTCGTAATGCGGCACATGCCAGTACCGATCCACCGAATACCGGTGAAACCCGCCGCCCAACTGATCGTGCATCCCCCCCGCCGCCATCCCCCGCAACGTCCGCTCCACCATCTGCAAACAAGCCTCCCTCTCCTCCCCGCCGAACCGCTCCGCCAGCCTCAGCAACAACCGCGGCACCGCCGGACGCGGAAACTTCGGCGCGCCGCCCCACCCGCCCCATTCCGGATCGAACATCCCCTCGCAGCGGTCGATGAAATCCCCGTAAACCTTCCCCGGCGGCAACCCGTTCATCACCGAATCCGGCGACGCCTCCCTTCTCAAATGCGCCATCACCTTCTCCGCGCTCTCCTCCATCCTCCCCCGGTCCTCCCGCCACAAGCGCCCGATCTCCGCGCACAATCTCGGGAACCCCGCCCGCCCGTAGCGATCCTCCGGCGGAAAATACGTTCCGCCCACCACCGGCTTTCCCTCCGGTGTCAGCCACACGCTCATCGGCCAGCCGCCCTGCCCTGTCGTCGCCTGCACAAAGGCCATGTACAACGCATCGACATCCGGCCTCTCCTCCCGGTCCACCTTCACGCAGACAAAATTCCCGTTCATCACCGCCGCGATCGCCTCGTTCTCGAAACTCTCCCGCTCCATCACATGGCACCAATGGCAGGTCGAATAACCGACGGACAGAAACACCAGCTTGTCCCCCGCTCTCGCCCTCTCGAAAGCCTCCTCCCCCCACGGCACCCAATCCACCGGATTATGCGCGTGCTGAAGCAGGTAGGGCGATGTCTCGTTCGCAAGAGCGTTCGGCATGCGATCAATTCACGCCGGTTCCCATCTCGGGCAAAGAGTTAACCGCGAAAAACGCGAAATTCCGCGAAATCTGGAAGAGCGAAGACCAGACGTTTTTGTCTGCCTTTCCAAATTTCGCGTTTTTCGCGGTTACATCATCTGCCCAAAGCAATCTCAAACCCACGACTCAAGGCGAATAAACCACCACCGGCCCCATTCCTCCTCCCTGCACCCGCCGCAATTTCTCCACCGCCTTCTTCACCGCCGCCGCCGCTGCCGTAGCCTCCTCCATCGTATTCAGACACGAAAACCCAAACCGCAAACTGCTCTTCGCCTTCGCATCCGAAAACCCCATCGCCTTCTGCACATGCGAAGGCTGCTGTTTCCCCGTCATGCAAGCCGACCCCGCCGAACACGCCACCCCCATCTCATCCAACAATATCAACAACCCCGCCGCCTCGCACCCGGCGAACGATAGATGACTCGTCCCCGGCAGCCGGTGCAGCAGATCCCCATTCACCGTCACCCCGCTCACCTCCCCCACCACCTTTGCTTCGAAGGCATTCCTCAACGCCCCCGGATGCTCCCCTGTCGCAAGCCTCGCCGCGGCAAGTTCCGCCGCCTTTCCCAGGCCTACGATCCCCGCCGTATTTTCCGTCCCGCTGCGCCGGTCCTTCTCCTGCCCGCCGCCGCGCAGCAAAGGCTCGAAACGACAACCGCTCCGGATATAGAGCGCCCCCGCCCCCTTCGGCCCGTGAAACTTGTGCGCCGACAACGAAAGAAAATCCACCGGCGCTTCACGCACATCCACCGCGATCTTTCCCACCGCCTGAATCGCATCCGTATGGAACCCCAGCCCGTTCTCCTTCGCGATCGCACAAGCCTCTTCCACCGGCTGAATCACCCCCGTCTCATTGTTCGCCCACATGATCGACGCGAAACCGCCACCCTCCCTCGCCGCCTCGCAAGCCGCCCGGAAAGCCTCGACATCCAGACGCCCGCCCGCATCGACACCCACCCGCACGAGCGGATACCCGACCTGCCCGAACGTCTCGCACGGCTTCAACACCGCACTGTGCTCGATCGCACTGGTAATCACCCGCCCGCTCTTCCTCCCCACCAGCCGCGCCAGCCACTTCAAGGCGGCATTCGTGCTCTCCGTCCCTCCTCCCGTGAAAACGATCTCATCCGGCTCCGCGCCGATCAGCGCCGCGACCTTTTCCCGCGCCTCCTCGATCGCCTTCCGCGCCTCCTTCGCTCCGCGATAGCTGGCGTTCGGATTGTGAAATCCCTCCCGCAGCCAAGGCAGCATCGCATCGAGCACTTCCGGCAGCAGCGGGGTGGTCGCATTGGCGTCGAGGTAGATCACGGCGGAAGGCTGGCATGGCCAAGCGCAGGATTCAAACCTCGCGAACGGCGCAGGCGTCCCGCGGCAAACCCCGCCTCGGCCTCAGAAACCGATCAACGAAACGAGTTCGTCATCGCTGTAATCGGCCAGATGATCGGCGACGGCAATGAGCACTTCGGTCTCGAAACCGTCCTGGATGTCGGAGAGTGACTCGTGGGCCGGTACGACCACGGCGACTTCCGAACCGCCGGGGGTTTCCGAAAACAACGAAAGCGCCAACATGACCAGCGCCGCCGTCCCCGCCAGAAGACCGCCGGCGCCAAGTGGAATCAGCGCCCGGCTCCACCACGGCTTGGCAGGCGCCGAAAGCCGGGCGGCGCGGACGACATCCGTGGCGAAACGACACCCGGGTCTGTGAGCGGGGCTTTCGCGCAACAGGCTCCACAAGGGATCCTTTTCCAAATCGTCGTGCTTCATGACAGCGGAGACTGTTTTCCGCGATGGGGAACCCATTTGCGAGACGAAAGTTGCGGAGTCCCGATCATTGACGACGAATGATCTGGAGCCCGTTGCGGAAAGCATAAGCCCCGGATGCAAAACCACCCCCAGACGAACCCACCACAATGTTGCTGATGATCAGGGTTCCATAATGGCATTCCCGTAGCCGCACGACCTCCGGCCCGCGAATCCGGCGGAAAAATCGTCCTTCCACCACCGCACCCCGCGGGCACCATGCATGCCGTGAGCGCCACCTTCGAAACCCCTCGCAGCCCCCGGGACGAAATCGAGGGCATCGTCTACTTCCCCCGCCTCTGCCATAAAGTCCGCCTGCGCGCCGCCGGCCGCCTCGCCCCGGAATATCACGCGAATCTCGGCGCCGGCATGGACCTCTGGACCTGCCAGTTCCTCGGCGTGGACTACCCCGCGCTTGCCGAAGCCATCCTCTCGGGAAAAACCGACGCCGAAGCCCTCGCCTGGGCTCGCGAACACGGCGTCTCCCGGAGCGACGTGGAGCGGGCTTGGTGGTCGGTTTTCATGCACACCCGCGGTTTCCGCGACAACCTCGCGGAACGCCTCGCCCAACGGAAAGCGGAATCCGGCCTTCAGGACCGCACCGACATCCTCACCTTCATGGACTATATTGACGCCGACGAAGGCAGACTGTGATCATCCTTGTTCCCGATGGCCCAATCCACGGATTTCCAGGGATTTCCGGCTCGCGAGAAATATTATGATGTCCGAATAATTTCTTGCCTTTCCAATGAAATCCCGGCACATCTCTCGTCGTTAGTGGAATTCATTCCACCCGCCTGCCTTTTCGGGGCGCCCCCCGGTTCCCCCACCCAACAAGATTCCATGAGCTGCAAATCCACCCTCATCGCCGCGGTTTCGTGCATCGCCGCCTCCGGCCTTGGTGTCGCGCAGAATTTCACCCACGACGATTCTCCTCCATACGGCCCCAATACTTACAGCCCCAGCCAGGGCTACGCGGTAGGTCAGGTCAGCTTCAACAACGCCACCGGGCAAGGCGGCTCCGACCCCTATATCGTCGCGCCGCTCGGCATGCGGAAAACCATCCTCACCCTCGACGACGACACGGAAATCACTGCTTTGGACATCTGCGCCGAGCTGTTTGTCGGCCCTATCGAAACTCCCGACTACCTGGTCAGCGACAATTTCGATTCGCTGGGCGCCGCTAAGGCCGAGTTGCTCCACATCCTGCTGACCAACGCCGTCCCTCTCTTCTTCGCCCAGGACGTCTACGAAGATGCCGCCATCTACGGCACCGCCGTCCAGCTTGCCTTCTGGGAAATCGTCGAAGATGGCGACTCCGGTCACAGCCTCCATTCCGGACTTCTTTCCATAAATTCCACCGCCACCTCCGCCGGCAGCGATGCTGTTGCGCTGGCCCAATCTTGGCTCGAAGCCATCAACCTCGGCACTTGGAATGCGGCCACCGGCTCCACCGATGTCCGTTACTACTACGCCGACGCCGGTGACGATTACCAGAATCGTGTCTGGGTCGCCATCCCCGAGCCTTCCACCACCCTGCTCGGACTTTTCGGGCTCGGCTTGGTTCTGCGCCGCCGCCGTTGAATCCGGCCGGATTTTTCTCTCCCCGCCCGCTTTTCCCGCCGGCGGGGATTTTTTTGTCCATGTCCGGGACTGGACGCCCCGCAGCCCCCGCCTAAGCTGCCGCGCATGTCCGCTTTCGTCTATCAGGACCCCTTTCCTCTCGGCCCCGATCCTACCGAGTACGAATGCCTCACCACCGAACACATCTCTCTTTCCGGGTTCGAAGGTAAACCCATCCTGAAAATCGCCCCCGAAGGCCTCGCCCTGCTCGCCAACGAAGCGATGAAGGCGATCAATTTCACCCTCCGCCCCTCCCATCTCGCCCAGATCGCCGCCATCCTCGACGATCCTGAAGCTACCGAAAACGACCGGATGGTCGCCCTGATGCTTCTCAAAAACGCCGAAATCGCCGCCCAGGGAATCCTGCCCGCCTGCCAGGACACAGGCACCGCCACCGTCGTCGGCAAAAAAGGCCAGCAGGTCTGGACCGGCTGCGACGACGCCGAATGGCTGTCGCAAGGCATCCACAAAACCTATCAGGAAGAAAACCTCCGCTACTCCCAGACCGCTCCGCTGACGATGTACGAGGAGGCGAACACCAAAACCAACCTCCCCGCCCAGATCGACCTCTATGCGACCGAAGGCGACACCTACAAATTCCTCTTCGTCAGCAAGGGCGGCGGCTCGGCCAACAAGACCTTCCTCTACCAGGAGACCAAGGCCCTGCTGAATCCGAAGCGCCTCATGGAATTCTGTATCGAGAAAATGCGTTCTCTCGGCACCGCCGCCTGCCCGCCCTACCACCTCGCCATCGTCATCGGCGGCACGTCGGCCGAGACCTGTCTGAAAACCGTCAAGCTCGCCTCCACCCGCTATTACGACGAACTTCCGACCTCCGGCAATGAGCACGGCCGAGCCTTTCGCGACCTCGAACTCGAAAAGGAACTCCTCGAAGCCGCCCGCCACATCGGCATCGGCGCGCAGTTCGGCGGCAAGTACTTCGCGCTCGATACCCGCGTCATCCGCCTCCCTCGCCACGGTGCTTCCTGCCCCGTCGGCATCGGCGTCTCCTGTTCCGCCGACCGCCAGGCAAAGGCGAAGATCACCAAGGACGGCATCTTCCTGGAAAAACTCGAAAAGAACCCCGGCCGCTTCATCCCGGAAAGATACCGTGGCTGGAAATTCCAGGGCATTCCCATCGACCTCGACCAAGGCATGGAGCAGACCCTCGCCACCCTGACGAAATACCCCGTTACCACCGCCGTCTCGCTCAGCGGAACCATCATCGTCGCCCGCGACATCGCCCACGCGAAAATCAAGGAGCGCCTCGACGAAACCGGCGATCTGCCCCCTTATCTCAAGGACTACCCCGTCTACTACGCCGGCCCCGCCAAGACGCCCGCCGGTTACCCTTCCGGCTCCTTTGGCCCGACCACCGCCGGGCGCATGGACGGGTATGTCGATCTCTTCCAAAGCCACGGCGGCTCGCTCGTCATGCTCGCCAAGGGCAACCGCTCGCAACAAGTCACCGAAGCCTGCAGGAAACACGGCGGCTTCTACCTCGGCTCCGCCGGCGGTCCCGCCGCCCTGCTGGCCAAGGAGCACATCAAGAGCCAGGAAGTCGTCGAATACCCCGAACTCGGCATGGAAGCCGTCTGGAAAATCCGCGTCGAGAACTTCCCCGCCTTCATCCTCGTCGACGACAAGGGCAACGACTTCTTCAAGAAAATCAGCGAATGCCCGGTGTGCGTGTGACCCTCCTGAGACGTCCGCTCCCCGCGCCTCAATGGGACACTCCACTTCGGCGACGGTCAGATCACGGGTTCGACAGCGGTGGTTTTGCCCTTGATGATGCCCCTGACCGCGGCGGCTTTGCGGCGTGCGGTCCAGCGTTGGATGTCGTCGGGTGAGTGCTCATGAAAGGCCTCGTTTCCACAGGAAGGCAACCGGGGTGACGGGCCGCTGGAATGCTCCGCTGCGCCTGCTGCGCTCCGGATTCCGGCTCCAGCTTTCCGATGGCCGGCAGTAGCTCTCTGCTGGCTAGCATGGGGCTCACAACCCAAGGCCGAAATATCCACAATTATTCCCAACTTATTCTCTTCAAACGCTCTTTGTGCAAATCCTCTCCAAACATTCGATCGCTTGAATTTTTTCTTTTGAATACAAGAGTTTACCGAACTTGCCCGGGATCTGTTCCCAATTTATTCACATTCCGCGTGTACCTCTGCAAAACGATCTCTGTAAACATATGTTTGCTGGAAAAATAGTGCCTAGGAATCAGCTGAAAACAGGGCTTTTAACGGAAAATTCCCAGCTTGTTCATAATATTTGGCGGCTTTTCCCAGTGGAAAGGACCGTCTCGCCACAGACGGCTCCGGAAGTATGACTGGCTCCCATGTAATTCACCTGATTTCACAGGTTGTTCACAACTCTATACGATCAATGATTTGAGGGCAAGAGACCGTTGTCGTATCTGTGTAGTGACCGAGAGGGCGAGGGAAGGTAGCCGTCCGCGCCGGTGTCGATCATGTAGCTGGCTGGCTTGTCGTTGAGCGTGCCCTCCACGAAGCTATGGTTGGCGCGCCGCTCGTATTCGAAGGACTGGTATTTGTGCAGCTCCAGTGGTTCCCGGATCGTGAGGCTCTGGTAATGCCAGCGGAAGAAGGCGGACGCTTCGCTCCATTCGCCGACATAGGCGGCGTCCTCGGAAATCACGCGGGGCGCACCTCGCACCACCCGCGGCTCCATGCCACATGCAGCGGCACGCCGAAAAGCTCCGCCAGCGCCGGTCCCGCCAGCACGCGCCGTTTCGGCCCATCGGCGAGAATCCTTCCCTGCCGCAGAAGGATCACCCGTCCGATCTCCGGCGGAATCTCTCCCGGATGATGCGTCACCAGCACCAGCGTGTGCCCGGCCGAGACCAGTTCGCGCAGCGCGGAGATCAGCCCCACCGATGCCGCGAAATCCAGCGCCGTCGAGGGCTCGTCGAGCACCAGCACGCCGGGGTCGTGGACCAGCGCCCGGGCGATCAGAAAACGCCGGCGCTCGCCGGATGACAGCGTTCCGAAATCCCGCTCCGCCAGGGCGAGCACGCCAAGCCTCTCCATCGCCTGCTCCACCGCCGTGCGCTCCCTGGCGCTGAAACGCATGCCCCGCGTGCGGCCGAAGACGCCGCGCAGCGACGAAAGCACCACGTCGCGCGCCGTTTCCTCCGGGTGGAAGCGCGCCACATCCTCCGGCATCACCATGCCGACCCGGTGCCGCAGCTCCTCCAGCGACCATAAATCCTCGCCGAAAAGCCGGCATACGGTTTCCCGCCGCGCCTCGGGCCGGACCTCGCCGGTCAACAGTTTCAGCAGGGTGCTCTTTCCCGCTCCGTTCGGACCGAGGATCGCGACGCTTTCGCCATGCCGCAGCGTCAGCGAAAAATCCCGCAGCGCCAGCGTGTCGCCGCGCCACACGTTCGCCCCGTGGATTTCGAGAAAAGCCCCGTCGTCGCGCATGCCCGATGCCGCCGCGCCACCGGAGCCATGGCGAGCTTTTTTCTCATTTCTGTTAGATTCTGATGGCGTTCGATGAACGACCCGCCGTTCACCCGCAGGATGCTCGAATCCTTGGCCGGCCAACCGGACAAGCTCATCGACATCGCTCTGCAGCGGGCGCAGGTCATCGTTTCCCCGCACAAGCTTGTGGAGGAGCAGCGCCAGGTTATCCAACGGCTCGAAAAGCGGATGTCGGAACGCAAACGCCCCTAACGACCCCGCGGAGATCTCCTCTCCGTAAATCTCCGCAGCAGCAGCTCGACGGGACCATGGCGGTGGGATTTCAACCACAGTCTCGTAAGCGCGATTTGAACGCCCCAGATCAGAAACACGAAGATGAGTTGCTCCGCCCGGTTGACATGGCCGATGAGAGCGAATCCCTGCCCGTAAAAGATGAAAGTGGCGATTAGGGTTTGCAGCAGATAGTTGCTCAACGCCGTGCGCCCGACCGATTCGAACATGAAGCGCAGCCGGGATGCCCCTCCTCTTTGCACCCACCATTGGATTGCGGCGAGATAGGCCAGCGTGGTCAGGATGCCGCCCATTTCGGTCCAGACGTTCATCCAATGCCATTCCAGCCCCACGTTGAAATCCGCTCGCCACCAATAGCAGAGCCCCGCGAACGTGATGAGCCAGCCGGCCGCACATCCGGCAAAGGCGATCCGCCGCCATGTCGCGGGGTCGCGCCAGCCTCCAAGCCAGCCGGTTTTGGCCAACGCCATCCCGAGGAACATGAAGCTCAAGGTCGATGCCCCGCCGACAAGCCCGACGGTCTGCATGTCCAAGGCCCAGGCAGCCCGGAACTCCATCTGCCCAAGCCACGGACCGCGCAGGATTTCCAGTTCCTCATCCACCCCGGCATGCCAGGCATACCAGGCATCATCACCGGTCGTTTCTTCCATCATCTCCCCCAGGTAGCCGGCCGCGAGGTGGAAAATGTTCATGAGGATCAGAAGGCCCGCGGCAACCGCAAGCAGTGCGCGGGGCCTCCATTTCCGGCAAAGAAAGGCAAGACATCCGCAGATGGCATAGTGGAAGAGAATGTCTCCCGGCCACAGGAGATAGGCGTGGAGCAGCCCGATGACCAACAGGCCGGCCATCCGCCGGAAATGCCGGGAAGCGGCGGGCCGGCCAGCCGCTTCCTCCCTTTCCGCCATCAGCAGGATGCCCGCGCCGAAAAGCAACGCAAGCAGCCCGTAGAATTTGCCCGCCCAGAACACCTCACCCACCAGCCAGACAAGGCGATCGTGCCAGGTATCGAAATGATCGTAGTGAGCGGGATGCCAATAGGCTCCGTCATTCATCGCGAAGCTCCGGATATTCAGCAGGAGGATGCCGAGAATGGCGATGCCGCGGACGACATCGAGTTCCGGCATCCGTCCCCGCCCGGCGGGCGGCAGAGGCGGAGGAAGAACGGAGGAAGCGGCTGGCGGCATGGTTCCTCCCTGCCGCACATCACTTCACCGGCGAAAAATCGACCGGCTTGAGGAAGAGCGATTTCACTCCATCCGGCACGGTCAGAGAACCGCCTTCGGCATCTTCGGAGGCCTTCTTCGCGGCGATCCACTCCGGATCGGCGCGGAAGGCGGTGAAGGATTTTCCCGCGGCGTCGGCGTCCCGGTGGACGAGAAAATAGATCAGCGTGTCGTCCGCTGCCGGTTGCCCGGCGACCGGCTGATAGTAGCCCGCATTCGCGATGCCGTGGCGGGCGAAGAGGCCGAGCGTATGCTCGCGGAAACGGTTGTGCAATGCGGGCAGTTTCCCCGGCGTCGTGGCGTAGGTGCGCAATTCGAAAAGCCGCTCCCCCGCCCCGGGCGCGCCGCTGGGAAAGCCCGGCGAGAAATCGGTGGAGGTCAGGAAAAGCTCGTCGATCTTTTCCACCAGCTTGCCGTCCGTTTCGGAAGCGTCACGGGCTTTCCGCCAATCCTCATCGGCGAGGAAACCCTTCCACGAGGCATCGCGCGCGGCGCGGTCGGGATAGGCCAGCAGGTAGATGAGCAGGTTGTCCTTGTTGTCCACCGGCACCCAGTAGCCGACATGGGTCATGCCGTGCTTCGCAAAGAGCGCGCAGGTGTGATCGCGGAAGCGCGTCAGCAGCGCATCGAGCTTGCCCGGCGCGGCGTGGTAGGTGCGCAGTTCGTAGAGGCGGGTATCGCGGGGCTTTTCTTCGGCGGAGGCGGAAGGGAGGAGGGAAAGACCGGCCGCAAGCACCCCGGCGGCGAATGTTTTCGCGTTCATCGGGCCGATGCTTGCCCATTCGCCAAGCCGCGGCAAACGGGAAAAACGGCTCCGCCCGGAGCGGGGGAATGGACACCGCGGCGCCCATCCCCGGAACGATTCTTCATTCGGCCTCTTCCTCCTCGACCCGGAAGAACAGCTTCGGTGCGGGGGTGAAAGTCACTTCCCGGGTGGTCGCGGTCCCCGTCGCGGGAATATCCTCCGCGAGCACGATCGGCCAGCTCAGCAGGTCGGTCGATGCGGTGATCCGGTACTCCTTGCCCTCGGTCGAAGCCCAGGTGAAGGAGGCGAAACCCGTCTGAGGCAGGATCGTATTGGCGAGGAGAACCAGCGGCTGCGCGTTGCCGGGACCGGGCGTGGCGCTCATCGTCCAGCTCGTGATGTCGCTGGCGTGGTGCCAGCCCCCGTTGCGCGCGGCGAAACCGACGGTGGCGGTCCCCCCGGCATCTACCCCCCCGATCGCCCCGAGCGTGACATTCAGGCTGTCGATCACGAGCGCGCCGTTGACATAGACATCGAGATCCCCCGGCACGTACACGACCCGGGCGGTGAAAGGAGCCGACCCGGGGGGACCGCTCAGCAAAGCGCCGAAGCCCGTCGCATTCAGCGGCGGATTGAGCGGGAAAGCCCTCAGATCGGCCGTGCCGAGCAGCGTCGTCGCATCGCCCGAGTAGACATTCACCCGGGCTTCGACGAGTGCTTCCGAGTTGTTGTCCCACGTGGAGAACTTCACGATCAGGGCGTTGCTTCCCGGTCCGTTTTCGCTCGGCGGGAGGAGGTCGCTGCCATCCACAGTGTTCTGCACAATGAAGGAAAGCCCCTCCGCGCCGTAGCCGCGGAATGCCGTGGTGAGGTGGAAGCCGAAGGTCGTGTCGAAGCCGCCGCCCAGCGAAACCCGCTCCTTCAGCCAAGCCGCGCCGAGCCGCCCGCCGACGTCCGGCGTCAATCGCAACCGGAAGGCATCCCCCGGCAGCGGAGTCTGCGGGTGGTCATTGACGATGAAAGAACTCCCGACCAACGCGATCTCCTCGCCGGCCTGCGAAAAGTCTGGGTAATCGATCCCTTCCGGCGGGCTGTCCACCAGTTCGATGGTGAGCGAACGGCTCTCCGTGCCCCCCGGGGAAGTCGCGGTGATTGTATAGACTCCGCCGGCCGTGGGAATGAACACCGCCGATCCCGTCGATTGATCCAGCACCTCGATCTGGCCGAAATCCGGAGAAATTTCCAGAGTCTCGGCATTGCTCGCACTCCAGAAGAACTCCACCGCCGACGGCGAGATTTCGGGAGCGCGCACCGCGTAAAAGTACGTCAAAGTCGGAGGCAGCGGCGGCGCGATGTTGTCGAGATAGATTCGCGGAATTGTCGTGAAACGGGCCGTGGGCGTCGGATAATCGTGGCTAACGACGGCTTCGATCGTCGTCCAGGTCACTCCGTCGTCACTGCCCTCCAGCGTCCAGCGCAGGGGATCGCGGGAATTGAAATCGTTGGCGGTGGTGAACGCATAGGAGTCGACGCTCACGGGAGCTTCGCCGAAGTCGAAGATCACCGGCGCGTTGCCGGCGTCGTACCACTTGCGGCGCGTCACGGCGCCGGTTTCCTCGTCCACCGGATCGCTGTCGCCGTTGATCAGGTTGATCGCTCCTTCCCCCGCGGTCACGGCGTTGCTGCCGCCGGGATTCTCCACCGCCACCGGGACGACCTCAACGCCCTCGCTGAAGAACTCGAATTCATCGAGCTGGATGTTCCCCGTCGCCGCGCCGCTGCGCAGCTTGGTGGTCTTGAAGCGGATGTAGCGATGGTTCGACGAGCCGCTCCCCGAGGAACGGATCGTGAGGGTCCTGGACGTCGACGCGCCGCCAAAGGCCCCATTTGTCGCGGTAAGCGTGTATTCCGTCGTCTCGCTCGGTGGAGGAACAAAATAGAATACGCCGAAATCCGTCACCGTCTGGCCGATCGACGGGGTGATCGTGACGCTGGCCGCATTGTCCACTTCCAAAAACACCCCGACCTCTTCACCGTTCGAGCTGATCGCGTAATGCGTGCGGGCGGGATAGATCGCGATGGTGCCATCATCGACCGTTTCGGTGATCTCGAAGGAGCGGATGAAAGGTGCGGCATCCCCCGCAATGATAAATTTCTCCGAATAGGTGAAGCGGTCGGTCGTGGTCGGGTACTGGACCCGCTGGTCCACGGGCGTCCATTCGCTGTCATCCTCGCCGCCGGTCTCACTGACTTCGATCCGCCACGACACGGGATCTCGGCCGTTGGCGTCGTTGGCCGTGGCGAAGCGGTAGCCGTCGATCGTGACGGTCTGACCGAAGTCGAAGATCAGCGGACGGCCGTTGGCGTCGAGCCACTTCGTGCTGGTCTGGCCATCGACGAGCTTGTCAGGAGTCTGCACGGCATTGAGGTGGTTCCCTCCCGGGTTGGTGACCCCTTCGACGGGCACCGGAACGAGCGCATCGCCATTGTAGAATTCGAATTCCGAAAGCTGGATCATCGTCGTGCCGATGGCTCGAAGCTCCAGTTGCTTGAACCGGACATACCGGGTCTCGAGGGCGGAAACGACGCCGCCGGCGCAGACCAGAATCGAGACCGCGGCGGACAACCAATGAATTCCGGCCGGGCCGGATCGGATGCGGGAACGCTTGTTCGGGAATTTCATCGCACCTTGCCACGTCCGGCAATCGCCGCGCGGTTAGTCGCTGTCGCGCCGGTTGGGGGAAAAGAACCACCGCCAATCGGCGAAAATCATGACCGCCACTCATACACGGCCCGGGAAGGACCGTTGACAGCCGCGGGTCCCGGGGCTCCCATCCCCGCGTCGTGTCACCCGATTTCATCCGCGAAGCCCTCCGCCAGGTCCGTTACCCCGGATTTTCCCGCGACATCGTTTCCTTCGGTCTCGTCAAGGACATCCAATGCGACGCCAGCGGCGTGCTGGTCCGCATCGAGATCCAGACCAAGGACGCGAAGGTGCCCGAACAGATCTTCAAAGACTGCCATGCGGTGCTCGACACGCTGCCGGACATCGGCGCGGTGAAAGTGGACATTTCCATCAAGGACGCGCCCGGCCAGGCATCCGAAGCGGTGACCGGAAAATCGTCCATCCCCGGCGTGAAGCGCATCGTCGCCGTCGCCTCCGGCAAGGGCGGCGTGGGAAAATCCACCGTCGCGGCGAATCTCGCCGTCGCGCTGTCCAAGGCCGGCGCCAGGGTCGGCGTCTGCGACTGCGATCTCTACGGTCCCTCCCTCGCCCTCGCCTTCGGCACCCATGAGCGGCCGATGGCCAACGAGAACGATGAGATCATCCCCATCGAAGCCCACGGCCTGAAACTGATGTCGATGGGCTTCCTGCTCGAAGACCGCTCGCCGGTCATCGTCCGCGGCCCGATGGCCACGCGCTACACCCAGCAATTCCTCCGCCAGGTCGCCTGGGGGGATCTCGACTACCTCATTCTCGACCTCCCTCCGGGCACGGGCGACATCCAGCTCACCATCGTCCAGACCGTCGCCGTCGATGGCGCGGTGATCGTGACGACCCCGCAGGAAATGGCGCTGATCGACGCACGCAAGGCGGTCTCCATGTTCGCCAAGGTCAACGTCCCCATCCTCGGCCTGGTCGAAAACATGGCCTGGTTCGAGTGCGACCACGGCCAGCGCTATTTCCTCTTCGGCAAAGGCGGCGGGGCAAAGGAAGCGGAGACCCTGGGTGTGCCGCTCCTCGGGCAGATCCCCATCGACCCCCAAACCTGCGAACGCGGCGACGCCGGCACCCCTGTCGCCTTGATTCCACCCGCCGAACACCCGGTTTCCGAAGCCTTCCACCGCATCGCCGCGGCGATCAACTAAACCGAACTGACTGACTGCTAGGAATTTGCTTTTTTTGGGGGGGGTGCGCTCTGAAACACCTGTTGGCCAGACCGAAGGGAGGGAGAAAGGGGGTTGATGCGCCGGACGGGCGCTGCATTTCCCTGCTCAAAATCCTGCTGACCAACCGCTGCATCTACGACTGCCATTACTGCACCAGCCGGATCCTGGAATCCTCGCTGGTGCTGCCTTTGGCCGCCCCCGCTTTGACGGGATGCCCGGTTTCTTCAGCAGCAAATCCAGTGGATTCAAAAGCCTTCAAGAACCTTCACACCCTCCAAAGCCCTCTTTAATCCCTCAATCGTGGAAACCAAGGCCGTCACTGTCTCGTCCATGCGCTCCAGACTCTCTGCCTCGTCAAAGAAGGTTACAAGAGCGTCGTCAGGGGCTGACTCCGCCCGCTGGTGCGGAAGATCCTCCAAAAGAGCGAGCTGGGAAGCATCCAGCAGAGGTCGCACTCCATTGGAAAAATCCGGATTCGCCATCAGGTTCTCCAGCGTCCCATCGGGATCGGTTGTCATCGCCATACTATCGAGGCTCTTCGCAACCGAGCTCAAACTGCCGAGAATGTCCTTATATTCCTGCTCCGAGATCTCGCCGCGCTTGAGGGCGTCTCCCGCGAGCATGGCTTCGGCGATCTGTAGGGTGTTGGCTTTCAGATCGTCGAGCGTGGCAGCCATTCGCTCGAGATCTTGCTTCCAGACCTTTTCCATGAGGGCTTCCACCTCCGGCTTTTGTTCGTCCGTCAATTTCAGTTCTTCGGAAAGCGTGGAAAGGGTTTCCTCTCTCGTCAGTTGCTGGAACAAGGGCATCATTCCGGCAAGACCCTCCTCACCAAGACATCCGATCAGCAGCTTGTTCGTGATTTGCTTGGCCATTTTCACGCGGGATTCCCCATAGCGCGAAATGAGGTTGTCTTCTTCGGCGGATCTCTGGATGTCTCCGGATCTGTCGCGGACGCGGAAACGGGAGTCGGACGGTCCTTCCCCTGTGGCGGAGGATTTATCAGACCCGGGGGCGGATGAGTGGGAAGTGGTTTGTACGGTTTTGGAGGATGGATCCGATCCGGTGGCGATGAAGACGGCAGTGCCGGCGGCTGCGATGAAGAGGACGGAGGCGGCTACGATGGTGGTTGTTTGCTTGGTCATGGCGATGATTCCGATAGTAGTGATGGAAAGGGGAGCCGCGGATGCGGCGAGGGCGGTGGCGCTGACACTGGCAGCAAGGCCGGATGGCATCGCCGTCATGGCTTGAGCTGGAAGTGTCAGTGCAAGAGCGGAAGCAGTGGTGGTGATGCCGCGCTTCTGGAGAAGAGAACGGATTTTCTCCAAGGCACGGTTCACGCGCATCCGCGCGGCATCCTCGGAGAGACCGAGCGAGCGGCCGAGTTCCATGTAGGATTGTCCTTCGAAGTAGCGGCAGAGCACCGCATGGCGCTCGTCCGGAGAGAGCCGCCCAATGACTTCATCGAGCACGGGCGCGATTTGCACCCAATGGGCAGTGGTTTCCGACATGGCGGCGAGTGAGGCTGCGGTTTCTTCTCGTTTGCGGCGCCGGGTTTCCGCGCGCAGGAGATCGATGGAGGCGGAACGGGTGGTTTGGTGGAGCCAAGTGATCAGCGTGACGCCGCCCTTGAGCGGGGAGCGGAGGCGGGCGAGCTTGGTGAAGACGGTCTGGGAAACCTCTTCGGCGAGAGAAGGCTGGCAGGAGATCCGCATGGCGGCGGAGAACACCAGGCCGAGATGGCGATTCACCAACTCCGTGAACGAGGGCTCGTGCCTCTCCGTGCGGAATTTTTCCAGGAGTTCGTGATCCGGCGACGTCATGATTTCACAGAGTATTCGTCGCGGCCGGGAGAAACCGAACGGGAATTTTCATCTTGGCCCAGGACAATACTTCCCGGACTTTAAACAGACTCTCAGATCTGTGAACGGAGGAGCGGCGCCCCCGCATCCGCCGCTTTCATCGCCAGCGGCCGGCTTTTCCACTCTTCCAGCGTCACCCTGCGGGACCGCGCCAGATCCTCGTCGAACCTCGCCGCCGCGGCTTCCGCGAAGCTCCGGTCGATGACTGCTAGGAATTTGCTTTTTTTGGTGCGCTTTGAAACACCTATTGGCCGGGGCGAGGGGAAGGAGAAAGGGGGTTGATGCAAGACTCCTCTTCAGGTAGTCGGATGTCGCATGCTCACTCCACCCAGCCGGTAGCCGTCGCAACGAGCCAGACGAGTACGGTGATCGCTGGCAGGCCGACGAAGATCGCCGCTGCCAGGAGCAGTATCTGGCGACGTCCCGCCCCCGCAGTACCACGCGCGTCCTGGTAGGCCTGCCGGACTTCGGAGGCGAGCCCCTCCTTGCCGGGCTCCAGAGGAAGGCGCAGTACCATGTGGAATGCCGATCCGTTGGGCTTCGGGATGACCTGGTAGAACTCCATCCAGTCGGCGCGGACGGTGATCCTGACATCCTTCTCCAACGGGAAGAAGTCTTCCCCGATGAGGATGGCATCGCGTGTCACCACGATCTCGATGCCAGCATTGCCCGGATCCTGTGCGAGATCGACATCGTTGGGTCGCACTCCCTCCCTACTGTCCCATTCGTTGCTGTGGTGACGGAACCACTTCCATCGTGCGGGGTCGATCGTCCATCTCGCGAGTATGCCCTCGCCGGAGCGGAGCCGTATCAGCCGCCCGGCCTCGTCCCACCGTACGATCAGCCACACCGCACTGATCAGCGTGGCAGCGAGACTCAGGACCAGGATCGTCGTCCTGACGGTCAGGTCTTCACCGGATCGAGGGATTACAAGTGCCGGAACGAACACGGCCAGCGAAGCCAGGAAGGCTACTGCTGCCCGATTGCGAGAGCGGATGCAGTCGGTCATGGAAGTGGGCAGCCTCTAGTAGCTGACGCAGCGGAGGGCTTCACGGCTTTGTCCGGCTCGGGGTGGCAAGTGGGTGACTGAAGGCGAGGGCTAACAGCATATGCTTCCGCAACGGGGCCGATCGATGTCATCTCGTCGTTGGAGAGAATGACTGCTAGGAATTTGCTTTGGGGAGGGGTGCGCTTTGAAACACCTGTTGGCCTGGAGTATGGTTCCCCCGCCCCGCCGTGCCAAGATTGAAATCGGCGTTCCCAGTCTCGCATCGACGCAAGTTTTCCCGATAGATCCGCGTCTATCCCGCTCACCTGCGCCTCGATTGGAACTTGGCACTTTTCACTTGGAACTTTCACTTCCCCGATGCTTCGCACCCCGCCCCAACTCTTCGAAGACTTCGAGGCCGGCCTCATCACCCGCGAGCAACTGCACGCGGCCATGGCCTTCCATGCCCGGGGCTTGATCGAGGAAGTCGCCGAAGCCTGCGAAAACCCGCTCGCCACCTGGTGGGAGGGCCTGCTTGCGCGCAAGATGGCCTCGCGCCTCGCCGCGCGCCACGGGGAACGCCGGGTGCGCGCCGTCTTTGCCGCCCTGGCGGAAGTGCCGGATTTCTTCCCCGCCCAATGGCTGTGGAATGCCAACCACCCCGACGTGCCGCTGTTCTGCTTTCTGCGCCTGCGCCGCGAACCCGTCTTTCGTGTGCTCGGCATCGACAGCAAGGCAGGCATCGTGACCGCCACCGTCGAATACGGCGGTTCCGGCAAAGGCGAAGCCACCCGCGAGAGCTTCGTGCTCCACCACCTGCGCGGCGGCGGGCTCGAAGTCGTCGAGAGGTGCGCGGCCTGAACCCGGAAAATCCACCGAAACTATCAGGCGGCCCATGGTGTTTGAAAAAGCGAAGCTCTTTAGCCCGTTTAAACTCCGCATGAAACGCCTTTCCTTGCCCCGATGGTCCCTCAGCGCCGGCGGACTGGTACTCGCCCTCGGTGCCGGCGTGGTGATCGGCCGGATCAGCTCCCCGGACGAAGGAGGAAACGGCTCCGCAGGCGCCGACTCATCCCGCACAGCGGGCCGCGGCGGCAGCCTCGCCCTCACCCTGGAAGAACGCGCGAGACAGCGCCGCGAGGAAGGCCGGACCGCCGCGCATACGGCGGACAACGCCGACCTCGCCCAGATCATGTCCTCCACCAATCGGCTGGAGCGCACCCAGCGCCTGCTCGCCTTCCTCGATCGTCTGCCCACCGACCAGTTCGCCGGCGTCTATGAAGAAATGCGCAACTCCCCGCTGGCCGGCATCCAGGGCTCGGAACGCTCCTTGATCCTCCAGGCCTGGGCCGAACGCGATCCGCTCGGCGCGCTCGGCTTCCTCCAGGAAAAAGGCGCGCAGGATTGGGAGCGCGAAACCGCCGTGGCCACCTGGGCGGCGAAAGATCCCCAGGCCGCCCTCTCCTGGGCGCTCTCCGCCGAAGACGAGGGCGGGGTCAACAACTGGCAGCTCGGTGTCGCCCGCGGCGTCGCCAGCACCAACCCCGAACTCGCCCGCGACCTCCTCGCCCAACTCGAAGGCCGCACCCGCGACCGCGCCATCCGCGAAATGGAGCCCTACGTGATGCAATACGGTTTCGACTACGCCCGGGACTGGATCGCTGGCATTTCCGACGAGGGCATCCGCGGCGAGGCATCCCGCCGTCTCGCCCGCAATCTGACCGAGCTCGATCCCGAGCAGACCGCCGCGTGGAACACCGCCATCGCCGACACCGAGCTGCGCCGCAGCGTTTCCGAGGACGTCGCCAGCGCATGGGCGCGCAACGACCTCAGCGCCGCCCGGAACTGGGTCGAAACTCTGCCGGACGACACTAAATCCGAAGCCGCCGAAGGCATCGCCCGCCACTACGCGCGCCAGAATCCCGCCGAAGCCGCGCAATGGCTGGCGGGCCTCGGCAACAACCCCGATCTCGATGGCGCCCGCCGCATCTTCATCGAGGAAAGCTTCCGTCGCGCCCCGGAAGAATCGCTGAATTTCGTCGCCAACCTCAGCAACGAGCGCATGCGCAACGAATACTACCACCGCTACGTTTCCGGCTGGATGCGCAATGACGCCACGGCCGCCCGCTCCTGGGTCAACGAGAATTCCCAGTTGCTCCCCCGGCACATCGTCGAACGCGCGAACCGCTGAAAAACCGGCCCCGGGAGCGCGGAGCCCCAGCTCCGCAGAAGCTGGAAGAAGATCCGTCATCCTTCGTTGTGTCGTAAACGGGCATGGAATCCCTGCCCTTCCTTTCTGCGGAGCTGGGGCTCCGCGCTCCCGGCGGCTGTATCTTTCCCGGCATCCGGCGCTCGCCGCGCAGGCTCGATCTGCGATGATCGCGACGTGAAATTCCCCACCCCCAGCCAACGCCTCGCCGTCCGCGAACGTCCTCCGGGGCGGCCGGTGATGAAACAACGCTGGTCGCGCCTCCTCTTCCTCCACTGGCGGGTCGAACCGGAATTACTGCGGCCTCTCCTCCCATCGGGCCTGCACCTCGACCTGCACGATGGCGGGGCATGGCTCGGCGTGGTGCCTTTTTTCATGGAGCGCATCCGCCCGGTGCTGCTGCCGCCGGCGCCCTGGCTGTCGTGGTTCCTGGAACTGAACGTGCGGATCTACGCCCACGACGATTCCGGGCTGCCCGGCGTCTGGTTTCTGTCGCTCGACTGCAACCAGCCGGTGGCTGTGGCACTGGCCAGGAAACTTTTCTTGCTGCCCTACGAGCATGCCCGGATGCGCGCCGGCGGCCCCATGACCGATACGGAATACCGTTGCCTCCGCCGGGGCCAACCGGGGGAGGCCGTCTTTCGCTACGGTCCCAGGGGTGCAACGAGGCAGGCCGAACCGGGCTCGCTCGAATTTTTCCTGCTCGAACGCTACGTGCTCTTCTCCGGCCGGGCCGGAAACCTTCGTCACGGGCACGTCCACCACACGCCCTACCGTTGGGCGGAAGCCTCATGCGAAACATGGTCCACGCTGCCTTTGAAATGGAACGGACTCCCGGAGCCAGGCCGCACACCCGATTCCGCGCTCTGCGCGGAGCCGGTCGATGTGAAGATTTTCCCGCTGCGAAGGATCGCGGCAGGAAATTAACTTTACATGACAAAGTGAATGATCATTCTGCCGGGGATCATGAAAAACATCCTGATTCTCGCCCTGCTGTCGTTCGTTCCGCTTCAAGCCGCCGAACAAAGGCAGCCCGTGAAGCACACGCGCACCGAATCCGTGGTCACCATCGGCGGTCAGGTCCGCCGGGCTGGGCCGGTTCATTACCGCAAGGATCTCACCCTCTATGCCGCAATCCAGGCAGCGGGCGGGGCGACCGAGTTCGGCTCGATGCGCCGCGTCAAAGTCATCCGCAATGGCAAAGTGACGGTTTACGACCTGAAGGACGACCAGCAGAAGTCGGTGAAAGTCATTCCCGAGGATATGATCGAAGTTCCGCAGAAAAATCTCTTCGGCCGCTGATGCAAAGCGGGATGCCTGCGGCATTCCGCCGGATCGCTTGCAACGCTCGGAACAGCGCAACCGCTCCGCTAAGAGAGGAACAAAACGAAAAAGCCGCCCTGGATGGGGCGGCTATACTTTCCGCAAGGCAAGTGGCGGAGCGGACGGGACTCGAACCCGCGGCCTCTGCCGTGACAGGGCAGCGCTCTAACCAACTGAGCTACCGCTCCACTTGCGCCTCGCGGCGTGGGCGGACGCTAGGAAGAGACCCAGGCCCGCGCAACATCAATTTCGCGTTTTTTCGCGATGCCTTTCAGGACAGGATTTCAGCGGCTTTTTCGAGCGAAGCGAGATCCTCCACCGAGTGCACTTCGGCGTCCTTGTCGATCTTCGCCACGAGACCGGCGAGCACCTTGCCGGGCCCCAGCTCGACGAAAGTCCGGTGTCCCCTTTCGCGGAGCAGGCGGATCGAATCGGTCCATCGCACCGACCCCGTCACCTGCTTCTCCAGCATCGCGCGGATCTCGCCCGGCCCGGAAACCACGCTCGCTCCGAAATTGCACACCACGGGAATGGACGGTTCCCGCACGGCCACTCCCGCCAACTCCTCCGCGAGCTTGTCCTGCGCGGACTGCATCAGGCGGCTGTGGTAGGCGCCGGCGACATTGAGTTTGATCGCCCGGCGGATGCCGTGGTCTTTGGCCTTTTCCACCGCGGCGTCGATGCCCTCCACCGTGCCGGAAAGCACGATCTGGCCGGGAGCGTTGAAATTGGCGACATCCACCCCGCACTCGGCGGCCAGCGCTTTCACCGCCTCTTCCTCGCCGCCGATCAGCGCGGCCATGGCGCCCCGGGTGGCCTCGCAGGCTTCTTCCATGAACAGCCCGCGCCTTGCGACGATCTTCAATCCATCCTCGAACGAAAACGTCCCTGCCGCGGCGTGCGCGGTGAATTCCCCGAGCGAAAGCCCCGCTGCCGCCACCGGCTTCAAGCCGCCGACCCGCTCCTTGAGCAAGGCCAGCGCAACCAGCCCGTGCAGATAAAGCGCCGGCTGGCAGCGCGAGGTACGGGTCAGTTCTTCATCCGGCCCCTCGAACATCACCTGCGAAAGCCCGAAGCCGAGCGCTTCGTCCGCCTGCCGGAACAATTCGCGCGCCGCTGCCGAAGACTCGTGGAAGTCCCTGCCCATGCCCACCTTCTGGGCACCCTGTCCGGAGAATAGGAGAACGATTTCGCTCATGTCACCGCCGTCCTAGCGCGTGACAAGGCTCCGGAGCAAGTCCTCATGCCGGCGGATCAACTCTGTCGTCAGTTCCTCCGCCCGGGAAATGGACTCCTCCACCGGCAGGCCGAAGAATTCCAGCGACAGCGCGGCGTCGAACAGCGCCGCCGCCTCCGGCTCGATCCGCCCGGCCACCGCGACCACCGGCTTGCCCGCTGCCTTCGACAGCGCGGCGATGCCCGACGGTCCCTTGCCGCCCAGCGTCTGGGAATCAAGCGAACCCTCGCCGGTGATGACCAGATCCGCCGCCGCGATGCGCTGGCGCAAATTCAGTGCCTCGGCCACCAGATCGAAGCCGGATTTCAGCCTCGCCCCGGCAAAGCGCATCAGGCCGAAACCCAGCCCGCCGGCAGCCCCGGTTCCAGGACGCGCGGCGACCGCCTCCGCATCGGCGACCCAGGCAAGCCGGGCCAATACGGAATCCAGAAAAGCCACATCTTCCGGTCCGGCTCCCTTCTGCGGGCCGAAGACGGCGGAAGCTCCGCGCGGCCCGGTCAGGGGATTGTCCACGTCGCTGGCCACTACAATTCTCGGCAGCGGGATGCGGGAGAATTCATCGATCTCCTCAAGCCCGGCAAGCGCCTCGGGGACGGGCTCCAGTTCTTTTCCATTCCCGTCCAGAAAGCGCGTGCCGAGCGCCGCGGCCATGCCCGCTCCGCCGTCATTCGTCGCGCTGCCGCCGATGCCGACGTAGATTCGCGTCGCCAGGGAAACCTCCACCGCATGGCGGATGAGCTGGCCGGTGCCGAAAGTGGACGCACTGCGCGGATTCCTCTCCTCCGCCGCGATCCGCCAGATGCCGCTGGCCGCGGCCATCTCAATGAAGGCCGTGCACTCCCGCCTGCCGCGGGAAATGCCGTAGCTCGCCGTCACCGTGCGGCCAAGCGCATCGTGGCAGGGCGCTTCGACGAGCGTGCCCGCAGTGCCGGCCAGCATGGCATCGACGAAGCCCTCCCCGCCGTCGGCGATCGGGCAGGACACGGCCTGCCACTCCCCGGGCAGCCCGGAGGCAATGGCGGCGGCGGCCTCCGTGGCGGAAAGCGAACCCTTGAATTTGTCGCAGGCGATCAGGATGTTCATGATGGGAAAACCGATGGCGGGAGGCTGCCAACCCCGCCCGCCCGCTGTCCAGTGCGGGGACACTCCTGTACCCAGAACAACAGGAGTGATCACTCCTCAGCTTTCGCTGGAGCAAACGCCGGAATTTCCTAGAAATCAGCCCAATGAATTGGCGCTCCTTCTTCCTGCCGAAGCCCGGCCCCTTCATCCTGCGGCTGGCGCTGCTGGCGGGAATTTTCCCCATCCTCGGATGGCTCGGCGGCGGCTGGTGGTTCTTCGACCTCTTCAACCACTTCCAGCGCCAATACGCCGCCGTCCTGATCCTTTGCCTCGCCACGCTGCTGGCAATGAGACACTGGAAACTTGCGCTCGCCGCCGGGCTCCTACTCCTCGTCCCGTTGATCCGACTATGTCCCTCGTACTTTCCCCGGCCCGCGGAAAACCGCGGCTCCCCGCTGCGGATCGCCACCTTCAACGTCCTGAGTGCGAACACCCGCCACTCCGACACCGTGCGATGGGTTCGCGAAACCGATCCCGACCTGATCTTCCTGCCCGAAGTCGATCCCGCCTGGGCCATTGGCCTGCGCCCGCTGCGGGAAAGCCACCCGCACGTCATCGAGCACATCGTCGAGGGGAATTTCGGCTTCGCGCTCTACTCGAAGCTCCCGATCCTTTCGCGCGAGATCATCCCCTGCGGCGCGCTGGAACTCCCGCTGCTGAAAGCCGTGCTGCGCGCTCCCGCCGGAGACTTCACCCTCCTCGGCGCGCATCCGGTGCCACCGGCATCCGCTTTCTGGGCTGCGGAGCGCGATATTTTCCTCCGCATCATCGCGGACGAAACCGCGAAAGCGGAGGGCATCGTCATCGTCGCCGGCGACCTCAACGCCACGCCATGGAGCCATGGCATGAAGCCGCTCTTCGCCGCCGGGCTGAAAGACTCCGCCAACGGCTACGGCGCGGGTGGTACCTGGATGCGCGGCAATCCGCTGCTCGCCATCCCCATCGACCACATTCTCTTCCGCGGCCATGGCGTGAGCTGCCAAAAGCGCTGGATCGGTCCCGACCTCGGTTCCGATCACCGGCCGGTGGTGGCCGACCTGGCCTGGTAGCGGAATGGCTGCGTCACTGTGCCCGATCCGGCAAGATTGCGCCAATCTTCCGCAAGGCACCGTTAGCGCCGCGCTCCGGCCGGCCCTAGCCTGCCCTCCGCATGAAACGTCATACGACCGCCCCCTTGCTCGCCCTCGCTTCGCTTGTCGCCGCGGGTTCCGTCTCCGCCAGCACGCTCGGCCTGCCCAATGGCTCCTTCGCCACCACCTGGGACACCTTCGCCGGGATCAACGTGGCGGACGACGCTCCGGATGCCTCCACCGGACAGGTCACCGCCACCCTCACCACCTTGCTGGTCGGCGGCAGCACTCCCGGCGGCGGAGAACGCCTGTACTCGGGATCGGGAGCCACTCCCAATCCCTTCAACATGACCGTGGGCGGTACCGCAAACGTGTCTCTCACCGACATCGGGATCGTCCTGAAATTCACATCTCCTCTCCAAACGGCGACCCCCGAGCAGCATCTGGCGGCTTCGGCCGGTCATTTCACCCTCACCCTTGATGGAGCCGGTGCGGCCACTCAAACCTATCTTGGCAATTCCCTCGAGGGGTCGAACAATTTCTACATCTATCAGTGGACCTGGACCGGCCTGGATCTGAGTGCGGGCGACGACTTCCAGTTCGCCATCTCCAGCGATCCCGGACACGTGTCGTTGGATGCGATTCAGATCGTTCCCGAGCCCACCTCCGCGATGCTCGGCTCCCTCGCCGCTGCCCTGTTCGTGCTGCGCCGCCGGAAAGCCTGATCTTCCCGCACCCTCCCCGCGCAACCGAAAAAAGGGGTTGCGGTGCGAATGCGCGCCGCAACCCCTTTTAGTTGATGATCATGGTTGAGAGCTGATGGCTGGCTCAGGCCACTTAAAAACCATCAATTCCTCAAGGCTTCGCCAACCGGAAAAAGCCTTTGCCCGAAGCGTTCAGGGGCTGCGCGATCCTCCACACGCCGCCCGCCAGCGCCGGGCTTCCTCCGACCGCCGCCCAGTCCTCTGCGGGATTCTCCGTCGTCTCCAGGACCCAGCCTTCGCTGCCCGCGACCGGCCATTCGAGGACGATGCCTGCCTCCCCTTTGAAAATCGCCAGTACCGGCGGCTCCGGAGGCGCTTCGGCGCGGGTGATGACGAGCTTGGGATAGGGCTGCAACTCCTCCGGCACTCCCGCGTTCCTCGCCGCGTTGCCGGCTTCCATCGAGCCGAAAATCAGGTTGGTGGTCGATCCCAGCGGCACGTGCTCATTTTCGCACTGGAGCACGATGCCGTAATTCGGATGCGTTCCGGCCACCCACGCCGTCACGAGGGAAGTCACATCGATCTCGATCCATTGATCGGTCACCTCCACGGGAACCGCTGCCACGGGATCGCCCGCAGGCTGGACGGTGTTCCAGTTCGGATAAACGGCCGTCACGGGTCCCCATGCCGCGCCCTGGCGGAAGACGAGCATATTGCCGGGGCGGAACGTGCCGCCGATCGTCGAATTCGGCGGCAGCGAGTAAAGCCGGAGCGTCGCCGAGCCGATCTCCCCGGCGGGGATGGCAACCCCGGCGAGGTCGAACTGAATGAGACTCCTCTGCGAATGCAGGTTGGGCGCGTGGACGTCCGGTGTGTTGCTCACCCCCAGATCGTAGATGGAGCTGACCGGGGCGTTCGTGTACGAATAGACATCGGTGTCCTTCACCGGCGTCAGCACGACGGATTCCGCCCGCAGCGCAGGGGAAAAGGCGGCAAGGAGCGAAGCGGCGATAATGCGTTTCATAAGTGTCAGAATGTCTTGGTCACGGAGAGACTGAAATTCCTGCCCGGCGCGGTGCTGCGGTCGCTCGTGGCATTGCCGCCGAGGTGGCCGTTGCCCCGCCGCACGGAGCTCCACAACCAGTATTTCTCGTCGAGGATGTTGTTGACCCCGGCATGGATGGCGAGCGTCTCCGTCGGCTGCCACCACAGCCCGAGATCGAGCGTGAACCACGAGGGCGGGCGAAAATAGGTTCCTTGGTTCGTCGTGTCATCCACCCGCTCCACGGCGGCGGAGTAGGTGCCGCTGATGCGCGCGCCAAAGCGTTCTTCCGGGTCGTTGTAGCCGACGTATGCGACACTTTTCCACGGCTCCACCGTGTTGAGAGGCTGGCCCCGCGTCAGGTCGCTGCCGATGGTTTTCCCGGTGGCCATGCCGATCTGCCACCCCTCGGCGCGCTGCCACCAGTAGCCCAGCTCCAGCACGCCCGAGACCTCGAAGCCGTAGATCTCCGCTTCTCCCCGGTTCACGGTGGTGACGATGTCGCGGCCATCCTCGTCCAGCCTGCCGGTCGGCACGCCGTTGTCGATGAAGTCGCGGTATTTCGTGTAGTAGCCCGCGACCTGGAAACGCCCGGCCTTGCCCTCGCCCTTCACACCGATTTCGAAGGCGTCGCTCTTTTCCTCCTCCAGATCCGGATTCGGCAGGGTGAGCGTGCCCGCCGGGCTGCCGCCGCTCGGCGGGTGGTCGAAGACCATCGAAAGCTCCTCCGCCGTCGGGTTGCGCACGCCGCGGGCGTACGTGCTGTAGAATTGGATGTCCTCCCGCGGTTTCCACGCCAGGTTGAGACGCGGGGCGATGGAAAGATTCTCGTAGCGCCCGGGCTCGGAGATCGGATTGCCGGCCCCGCGGAAGGCCGCGAGGCGGGCCAGGTAGCCGGCATTCGGGTCGGGCACAATCTCTTGCCAGTCGAGGCGCAGCCCGGGGGTGATGAAGAATTTCCGGCCGACGACGATTTCGTCCTGAACGTAAAGTCCAGCCCGCCGTGTGTCGCTCGGCGCGAAGGAAACGCGGTCGCTCTCCACGTTGCTGTCGATACGCTCGAAGCGGTTCTCCGAAGCCTCCATCGAAACTTCGAGACCGGCGGTAAGCGTGTGGGCGAGATGGTCTTCATCACCCCACTTTTTCATCCCCCGTACGGTCAGGCCGGTGATGTCAGTGTCGAACTCGATGCTCTGCTCCCGGAACCGGCCTGTTCCGGGGATCGGGATGCCGCCGATGACCAGCGGCTTCGACGCCGATTCGTTGTCGCTGCGGCTGCCAGCGTGCTGCCAGTAGGCATGGGTGTCGAGCCGGTCGAGCCAGCCGTTCGTCGGCTCCCAGGCCCAGCGCAGGCTGGCCCGGTGCCGCTCCAGGAACTGCCAGTTGTGGACGTAGTCGTTGAAGACGGCGAAGGCCGAGTCTGCCGCGCTGACGGCATCGGTGAACAGGTCCCGCTCGTAGAATTCCAGCGCCAGGCGGAAGGCATGCTCGCCGTGGACGTGCTCCGCCTTCAGCAGCGCGGCGTGGGAGTTGAAATCGGCCGGGTTCGGCGCTTCCCGACCATTGTTTTTCATCTCGTTCCCCTCCCGCCCGGCGTAGAGGAGCATGATGGCGGTGTTCCCCTTCCTCACCGCTCCGCCGGCCTGCCATGCATAGCTCTCGTTGGCGGAAAAGTACTGCGCACGCAGCAGTCCGCCGGCATTGCCCCCTTGCAGGAAGGTTTCCGGCTCCGGCGTGCCGAAGGAGACGACGCCGCCGAGCGCGTCACTGCCGTAGAGCGAACTGGCGCCGCCCTTGAACACCTCCACGATTTCGAACATCGCCGGATCGAAGTAATCTCGCCCGATCCCGCCGGAGCCGCCGCCGTCCCCCATGTCGAAGGAAGTGGAAACGTACTGCGGCGGCTGGCGGATGTCGTCGAGTTCGATGGCGATGCGGTTCCCCTCCGCGCCGCGGATGTTGATGCTGCCGTAGCCGCTCTGACCGTAGGCGAAGGCCCCGTCAGCGCTGCCGAAGTCGAAGGGCAGCGAGAGGGTGGGATCGTATTTCGCGAAGCCGGCAAGATCCTGCGCCCCGAGCCGCAGCAACTCCTCGGCATCGACCCGTGTGGTCGAGCCCGCGGAGTCGATCCAAGGCCGCTCGGTACGGGTGCCGACGACGACGAGCTCGCCGAGGTCTGCGACGACCGAGCCGTCCTCGGTGCCATCCTCATCGTCTTCTCCGGATGCCGTGCAGAGCAGGCATGCGGCGAACGTGGCGAACGCGACGGCGGAATGGCCGCGCCGTTCCGGGAAACCAATCCTCAACATTGGGAAAATAGAGCAGGAAGAGATATTGGAAATGAGATATTGGATATTGGGGTTCCGAATCGGAGGCCCCTCCTATCCCATCTCTCATTTCCAATGGCCGTTGTTGCTATGGCTCGTTTTTCGTCACGACAAAGGTTTTCAGCGTGCGGCGGATTTCATCGAGTGCCGGGGCTTCTCCCTCCCGGGCTTCCTCGGCGAAATCGCCGACCACGTCGAAAATGCGGCCCTCGTCCGACTTCGCCAGCACCTCGATGCCGCCGCTCGCCGGTGAAAGCTCGTCCCACACGTTGCGGACATCCTGCCAGAAGGCGGCGGTCTTGTCCCAGTAATCGTTCGCCTTGGCGAAGTCATGACCCTCCACCCGGATGTAGTCGTTGAAACCGACCTCGCGGCAGAGAGGATATTCCTTGCCGTCGCGCTTCACCCATTTCGTGTTGTCCTGCTCGTGGAACCAGCCTTGCGGCGTGACCGTGTGGCGGTTGGTGACGACGAGCAGGTCGTAGTCCTTGCGCTTGGTGTGCTCGCGGCGCGGCAGCGGACGGTTCGCCGTGGCGGTCCACTCGCTCGACTGCTCATGGTGAACCCATACACCGATGCCTTCGTAGCGCGGCGAGTCATCGACCTGGGTGACGCGCTGGGTCCATTTCCCCTTCGCCTCCTCCACGGACAATCTCCGCAGAACCCAGGTGCGATGGCCTTGGAATTCCAGGATTTCGGCGTCCTCGTAGGTCCAGATCTGCGCCCAATGTTTCACCACCGCCGGTCCGACTTGCAGGAGGTGCTGGAGCACGATGCGGCGGCCGCTGTCCTCGACGACTTTTACCGTCTCGAAGGCATCCTCGCTGTACGGCTTGTCCTTGATCTCGTAATCTTCCCGCAGTGAAAGGGTTTCCCGGAAATGGAAACCCACCTTGAACTCGCCGGCCATGGCGAGAATGGCCCGGCGGTCTTTCTCGAAAGCCTCGTCGGCCGCAAACCCCGTTCCGGCCAGCAGCGCGGCGGCGAGCGGCAGGGAAAGCCTCTTGAATATGCTCTTCATCCGATTGGAGTGAGATGGAATTCGCCTGGCCTGCGATGCCCCGCCGGACCCTCCGGGTCGCTCGCGGGGCACCGTATTGCCCGGCAAAAGGGAGTTCAGCGGCGGCGGCGAAGGATCAGGGCGAAGCCGGCGCAGCCCAGCAGGAAGGCGGAGGGCTCGGGGATCACCTGGGCGTAATTGTCGCCGATGTCGATCCGCGCCTCTATCGTCGAGGAATGGACGAAAATCGGGGCGTCGATCTGGATTCTGGCGACGTTCTCAGCCACACCCGAGAGATCCCACTGGTAGGCGAAGCTGTAAATATCCCCGGAGAACGGGCCCACGGACACATCGAACGCGGAGGCGATGATCGCGCTGTTCGTCGGAGTGATCCGGCCGAGGAGATTGTCGTCGGCGTCGAAGTAGGAAAGCCACGGGCCGCCGAGCGTGACCGTCGGCGCCGACCCATAGCCCTCAAGCCCGGGAATCACATTCCCGTCCCAGTTCAGGTTGAGATCCAGAACGGTGGCCGGGTCCATGCCGGTCTCCAGCGGATTCGCCATCGAGACGCGTTGGAACACCACGCTCTGGATGTCCGAGAAGCCGATCGCCTCGGTCGTCGCGGTGAGACCGAAGCTGCCGCCCCAGGAATAATACCCCGCGCTCGCCCGGTATCCCGGCGCGATCGGCACGATGGACCCCGTTCCGCTGGTCGGAGCCGAGGGCGCGCCCGTGCCCGATCCATCGTTCACAAGGCTTCCCTGCTCCCACGAGACCGATTCCTGGCTTCCACCCAAAACCGGCGATTGCAACAACAGCGCGGCGTGGGAATGACCCGCGGCCAGCGCGGCGAATGTGACGAGTTTCAGCGATTTCAGTTTCATGATGATGATTTGCGACGGTCGCGGGATCGCATGGACCACGCGCGGCAATCATGCCCGCTTCGCCGGGCCGCGCTCACGGCCGCTTGTTTTTCCGTGACGCCCGCTTGCTCGGAGGACGCGGGAAAGGCAATCGAGCGCCATTCACAGGCAAATGAGCGCCAATCGCGCAGGCGGGATGGGCGGTGTCGCCTTCATGCGCACGCTGGATGCCGCCGCCCTGCTCGACGGCATCATCGCCTCCGGTATGAAAGAATCCGCGGCGACACCGATAACGCCCGGATGGTCAATGAATCCAACCCAATGCTCATCGTCTCCACGGAAGTTCCCGAGGGCTTTCTGTCTAGGATAGGAGAATTTCCCCAATGGGTATTTCCCCTTGGGACAATGCCCCTTGAGGAAATTGAAGCATTCTCATTACGAGCGCTATAAAATGCGCGATGCAACCAATTAGAACACTAGGCCCTTTCGCGATTGCAGGCTGCTTCCTGATGACTATCGCGTCCGCCCAGCAGGCAGGCGCCGCCTACACGATCACTCAGACCGAGGATTTCGCGTTCGTGCCGAACGGCTCCAGGGAACTGACCTTTGCCAAGTTCGACGATCTTGGCGGGACCCGCATCCTGCAAAGCGTGGAAATCATTGTCGGATATACGAAATCCGGGGGAAGTCTCGCGGTGGACAACGACTCGGAGGTAGGAGGCGTGATCGACCTTCAGCATGCCATCAATGCCAACCTCATCGTTCTTACCGGAGGAGTCAGCCTGTTGGATCTCGCATTCGATCCTATCGGCTCGGGACTCGATGCGATCAGCGCCATTCACGATCTCGGCATCGGGCCAACCACCGGAGACCCGACAAACGAGTTCAACAATACCGGCCTTGAGGACTATTTTCTTTTCACTCCCGATCCCCTTGCGGTGTCGGACTCGGGTAAGATCAATCCGCTGCTTCAGAGCACCTATATTGCCGCTTTGGATTCCGGCACCTTCTCTCTGGACTTCAGAGCCATCCAGACCACAAACGCTACCGGACTGGGAGGCTTGCAGCAGGCATTCGTCGTATCCGACGTGGAAGGATCCGTTACCGTCAGATACAATTACGAGGTCATTCCCGAGCCTTCATCGATGCTTCTCGGCTTGAGCGCGCTCGGGCTGATTCTCCGGCGCCGGCGTTGAAGCCCTGAAATGGAAAAATGTTCTCACCCTTCAAAAAGAAAGAGCGGAGGGCTGCAAAGCCCTCCGCTCTTTTCTTCTCTTGTGACGCGTGAAGCGAATGCAAGAATGGCGCAGTGCTGGTCACCAGAGGAAGCAGCCGAGAGATATCGGGCATGGACGCGGGCCTTTTAGACCGGATCAAATCCCTGCGGCGCCGCGACAGGCCGGTTGAAGGGAGCCTGGCAAACTCCCTTGCCCTCATTCTCATTCTGGCGGGAGGTTATTTCCTGTTCGGCCGCTTGGCATTCGCCATGGCGGTGTCGGAGGGCAGCGCCACGAGCATGGCCTTCCTGCCCGAGGGGCTGGCGCTGGCCTTCGTCATCATTTTTGGTCCGCGCGTCTCGCCGGGAATCCTCATCGGCCAGCTCATCCTTTCCGTGTCACTTGGGGTTCCGGTTGCGGTTGGCGCCGCATTCGGCCTGATCAACATGATCGAGGATTCGGTGGGCGGCTGGCTGTTCTGGAAGTGGCGCATTTCACCCTCCCTCGAAAGACCCAGGGACGTTGCGCGGCTTTTTGCCCTGAGCGCGCTGGTGCTGCAGCCCGCTGCGGCCATCGCCAAAGCCTTTCCCCGGATGGCCATCTCCGGACCCGGCGAAATCGTCCATCTTTCGATTTATTCCTGGGCGGGAAACACGATGGGACAGTTCCTGCTGGTCCCCCTCATTCTTACCTGGTGCAGCGCCGGGTTCCGCTTCAACCGTAGGGAATTGTCCCGCAGCTCGCTCATCCTCGTATCCTATTTTACCGGCATCATACTCTTCGAGCACTTCAATTTGGGGAAAATCGACCGTCTCTACTGGCTGTCGATATTCGGTGGGTTCTATCTCGTGCTCATCTGGAATGCGGTCCAATCGGGCACGCTCGTCACATCTCTCACAAACTTCATCGCCACGAAGGGGTTTCTATGGGCCATCGTCGCCAGCCCCGATTCGCTGCTTTATTTCTCCACCCAGGATCGCGTGTTGTACGCCGATATCCTGATTCTCGGAGGAGTGGCGACCGCATTGATCATCTCCGCCCTGTTCAGCCAGCTCGTGGAGAAGACCGCGCAGCTCACCCAAGCGAACCGGGCGAAGGAGCGCCTCTTCGCGATCATCGGCCATGACGTGCGCGGCCCGATCGTCCATTTCCGAACCGCGCTCGACCTGCTGAAACTCGGAGGCTTGAACCGCGAGGAGTTTCTTTCCGTTCAGGAAAATCTCCGCGTGATGACGGACCAGACCCGGTGGACCCTGGAAAACATCATGGAGTGGGGAACCTTGCAGCTCGATGAGCTCAAATGCCTGCCCGCCCCCTGGGCCGTCCGCTCCGTGGCCACGGACGCCTTCGAGTCGCTTCGCATTCACGCCGAAACGAAGAGCATCGAAGTCAGCATCGATGTTCCGGACGATGCGATCGTCTGGGCTGACCGGCAACAGCTGGGCTCCATTCTGCGCAACCTTCTTTCGAATGCCGTCAAATTCACCCATGAAGGGGGGACCGTGACCGTATCAGCCGCGCGTCTCGATGGCATGTGGAAGATTTCCGTTCAGGACACGGGAATAGGAATGTCGGCGCGGCAAATGGAAGATCTCTTCGGAGACGACAGGGGATTTTCCTCCTCGACCGGTACCGCACGTGAGCGAGGGGTTGGCCTCGGCTTGCGGATCGCTTCCAGCTTTGTGAAAACCAATGGTGGAACCATCACCGTTGAAAGCACTCCGGGGGAGGGCAGCGCCTTTCATTTTACCCTGCTGATCCCGCCTAGGCCTCACCTCTGAAGTGCCGTATACAGTGCTTGATGCCCGCGCGCCGCAGGGTGTTATGATGCCATGGATCTTGGGGAGGCCGGACCATGCCCAGGCAGAGAGGAAGGCCGGCCGCTTGGTCCGTTATCGGCTCGTGTCGGCAAGCATTCCGGCCGCAAGAACGATCGGCATCGCCAATGTGACGGAATCCACTCCCAGTTTCGCCAGAACCCGTGAGCGATGCACCTTGACGGTGCGCTCGCATATTCCGAGATCCGAAGCGATTTGCTTATTGAGATGACCACGCACGAGCATCTGAAGCACCTCGAATTCCCGCTCAGTCAACGCACGGATTTTCTTTTGCGCGCTCTCCCGCTCGCATCTCTGGAGATGTCTCTGCCGGGACAACTCAAGAGCGCGACCCACGGCGGCAAGGACGTTCGCTTCGTTTAGGGGTTTTTCGATGAAATCCACCCCGCCCCGCTTCATGGCCTCGGCCACTGTAGGAACGGTTCCATAAGCGGAAATGAAGATCACCGGCAGATTCCAATCTCTGTCTCTCACTGTGTTCTGAACCTGAATCCCATCCATATCAGGCATCTGAAGATCCACGACCAGGCATGATGAAGGAAAAGGTTCCTTAAGCTTCAGAAAATCAGCAGGTTTCAGATAAGCTTTCGTCCTATAATCCCGCTCCTCGAGAATATGTTTCAGGAGATGAACGATCAAGGGATCGTCATCCAATATGTAAACCGTTTTCTTTTGAGGGGCGTTCATCGGAATCATGAAAGTTGCGCTCATGGGGTTGTCGCCAGGATTCAGCACCGGCATTCAGAGGGCTTTCACCTCCGGTTCGAGGCCGAAGGAATCTGTTCGGGAGCCCTCCGGTCTGACCTCGGGCTCAGGGGGAATTCTCAAAGGCGGGGAATTCATCTGTGGAAAAAACTGCCCGATGTTGCCACTGCCACGGATTCCCGGCAAGGCTCGGATCGCGTTTGTGCAGGGTCTTCACATTAGGAAGGGAGAAGCTCGATTTTTTTCGAGCCCCGATGGGTTTGGGAATCAAAATGATCCGGGTTTCGTCGCATTCCATCACGGCCCCGAAAGCCGGCTGCACCAAACGCTGTTCCGGATATGAACCCCAGCCACATGAACCAAAAATTGGCTGTTGCCCTGAAGTTTTCGCCAAGATGGTGTCAATGAATATTTGAGAAGTTTCCCAAAGGGGCAATTCCCTTTGGGGCATGCTCCCTGGAAGAAATTGATGCTCTCCGCGATTCGCGCTTTTAATAAGGGCGCTATGCAAAAAACAAAGACATACAAGTCGCTCGGTGTTGCGGCATTACTTTTGCCTGCAGCCGCGACGATTCACCATGCAAGCGCAGCCGTACTCATCCAAACCCAAAATTTCAGCTTTGTGCCAAACGGTTCACAGACGCTGACGTTTGCCAAGTTCGACAGCAGTCTTGGCACACTCCAAAGCGTGATAGTGACTGTCGGGTATACGAAATCCGGAGGGAGTCTGTCAGTGGACAACGACTCTGAAAATTCCGGCAACATAGATCTGTCGCATAGCATCTCCGGGAATCTTACGGTCGCCAGCGGAGGGGTCAGTTTGCTGAATTCGGAATTTTCTACCATTGGCTTGAATCTCAATGCTGTAAATACATCGACCAGCATCATCGGCCCCACGAGCGGCGATCCGATAGATGAATTCAATGCCACCGGTGATGTGGATTTTGTTCGCTTCGATCCAAGCCCTATCACGGTGACAGACTCAGGGACGATTAATTCCATATTTCAAAATTCATACATTTCCAACCCGGAATCAAATATTTTTTCCCTGATCTTTGAGGCCCTCCAAAGCACAGGAGCGACGGGACTTGGCGGCCTGCAGCAATCATTTGTCGTATCTGACGTAGAGGGATACGTTACTGTTACATATAACTATGATGAAGTCACCTCCGTCGTCCCGGAACCCTCATCCACATTGGCTCTGGGAGCGTTGCTCGGCTTTGGTCTTATGACACGTGTCCGCCGTCGCTGATCTCCTCCGAGGCGTTTTCCGGTCCTTCCCAAGCCCCGGTGGTTCCGCCACCGGGCTTTTTCTTTTCCTGAACAACCATGCTTATGGCACCGGAGGAAAACCCCCAACAGGTTCTGGAAAGAGAACTCGATGTCCTCAAAGTCGACAATGCGGACCGTCTGTGCTCGATCCTGCGCGGTTTCCACGCATGCATGAAGGATATCGACAGCCGTCTGCAAATTCTCGAAGAAAAGCTCGGCTCCGAGGCGAACGATTGAGCCTGAAGTCTCGCTCTCGCTCCGCCGCTTTGGATCTGGGCGCGGGGGAGGTGTGAAAAACAGCGGGAAAGCCACAGAGGCCTTCCCGCTAAAACCAGCCCGAGGCGACGCGGAGCGCCTCACTCCATACGCGCTCAGCGCCGACGCCGCCCCGCCAGGGCCAGCACGCCCGCGCCACAGATCAATGCATACGCCGATGGCTCCGGCACCGCCGCCAAGCTCACGTTGTCGAGGAAGATGGCCGCGGAGGGTCCGCCGATGCTGAAGGTGTAGTCCGCACTGAATGCCGCGGTGAACTCGAACTCGTACGAATGCCAAATCCGCCGGGCGCCATCGATTTCGATCGTTTCGAGAAACTCGTCTCCGGCGGTGGACAGGCTGAAACCGAAGCTGACAAGGCTCGAGCCCTGTTTCAGCGCGTCGAAGGAAAGCGTATAGGTAGTGCCCGCCTCCAGGGGCACTGTTTGCCACAGCAGACTGGAGCTGGCGCCCCCGATTTGGACGAGTTGATCCCCGTCGGTGGGGAAGGCCCATGCCGCTGTCGAGGGACCGGTTCTGATATGGCGATTGCCGGTTCCGTTGACTCCCGGCCCGACCGGACCGAAGTTCCAGCCTTCCAGCCTATAGGCGGAGGGAGGCTCGACATCGGAGGAGTCTTCCGGTTGCAAGAGATACTCCTGACCTTCTGAAAGCACGCTGGATTCGAAACTGCCGTTTTGCATCAGGTTCACGGCGGCATGGGAGGGAGCGGCGACGAGGAAGAGAGCCAAGCCGGCACGCAGGGGGGAGAATTTCGGAAGTATTTTCATATAAAACAATTCGACGAATGGCGGAGGAATCCGGGCGGACTCCTCCGCCATTCGGGTTCAATATCGTTTCAGGGATTGCGATGGGGATCAGAGTTCGCCATCGGGCTCGTCCTCGCAGTCGTCGCACTGGGTGAGGATCAGTTCGTCGAAGGTCGAGTGGGGAACCATATTCCATTCGATCTCGAAGCTGGTGATGGCGGGAGGAACCTTGGAGTCGCAGAAGTCCCATAGGATGATATAGTCGTCCCCGTTCGGACCGGCGTTATCGACGATCAAGGTGGGGGCGATGCCCGTGCCTCCGCCGTTGATGTACAGCAGGACGTTCTTGGGGCCGTGAGTGGTGGGATTATAAGTGCGGTTGACCCGCAGGAGGATCTTCTTCACTCCCGTCTGCACGCTGCCGGGCGTCAGGGAGAAGTTCACGCTGTCGAAAAACGTGTAGTAGAAGGCTCCGTAGATGCCTCCCCCGGAGGCGTCGAGAACCCCCACCGAATCGTCCGGATCTCCGTATGGATCGTTGGCGTAGAGTTCGGATGGCCAGCCGTACTGGTCGTTTACCCCCGCGGTCCAATTGTCCCAGACAATGGATTCGCAATCGGCCCGCACGATGGCGGAGGTGGCGACGAGAAGGCCAGCGGCGAAGGCCACGAGCCGTTTGAATGTCATTTTCATGGTGTGTTCTTTCGTTTGGTTGTGGTTACGGTCAGGGGGATTCTTTTTCCCGGGACTCCAGCGGACGCCGGATTGGCCGGGGGAAAGGGGAAGCGCCCCTCCGCGGACGGCCCGGGACGGGAAAAAAGCAGCGCGAGCAGCCGGCAGGTGGAATAAGGGGCAACGGGCCGTCGGTTTCATGGGCTGAAATGTCGTGTAGGCCGCGGCGGAAGGATTCCGCGTACACCTTCATCCTGCTCCCTCCTGCCGGGATCGGCTCACGATCTCTTGCCTTTCCGTGATGTCCGCTTGTCGGAATCGCCGGGGAAGGCAACCGGCCGCTACTCGCAGGCAAGAGATCGCCAATTGAGGACCTTCTTCTTGCGATTCAATCGCAATAATTTACGGATCGCCTTCGATGTCCGCCGCACTCCGCCCGAAATCCCTTCACCAAGAACCCGGCATTGCGGTGGTCGGGGTGGATGCGGACATCGCCCAGGCGACCGACTGGAGCGCCTTGTTGAGACCGCCGATGGCGCACCTGATCCTCAATCTGGACGGCGACGGCGTGGTGCTGGGCCGCACCATCCGCCTCGGTGTCGCCCCCGGCACCGCGTCACTTCTGCGCCCGGCGGAGGAAGAAAACGTCCACGCCAGCAGGCTCCCTGGTGGCGGACGGCATCGTTTCCTCGTCCTCTCCGCCTCGCCCGGCTGGCTGGCCGACGGTTTCGGAGAGGCGATCGGCGCGCTGCATCCCATCCTGCGCACCGGCGACGCCGCACTCCGCGAGCAGCTCGGCCAATTGCGCTCGATGAATCTGGCCGAGCGCGACCTTTGCGAAACCCTCCTGCAACCGCCCGTGGTGCGTTCCCTGCGCCCGACCTGGTTCCGGGCGAAGGCGCTGGAATGCTTCAGCCTCTTCGGCGCCGCGCCGAGTGCTCACGGCGGCGGCAACGACCCGCTGCGCCAGCGCATCGACGCCGCGACGCTCTGGCTGCGCGAGCATTTCAACGAAGACCTCGACCTCCACGCCGTCGCCCGCCACGTCGGCTGCGCACCCCACTACCTCAGCCGCCTTTTCAAGCAACACACCGGCGGCACTCTGAGCCGGAAACTGCGGCAGATCCGTATCGACCGCGCCGCTGCGCTGCTCCGGGACGGCGCCTGCAATGTCACCGAAGCGGCCCTGGAAGTCGGCTACAACAGCCTGAGCCATTTCACCAAAGCCTTCGTCGCCGAAAAAGGCGTGCGGCCGTCCGACTGGAAAGCGTCGTGACAGATCATCCGCCGGGCGACCAGAGCGCCAGCTTCTCCTTCAACGCATTGAGACGGGAAGCCGCCGGATCCACCCCGGGAAAATCGCGCAACAAGTCCTCCAGGGCGGGGACGGAACCCCAGGCGGTCACGGTGAAAACCTCCATCGCTCCGGCACACCGGATCCCCAGCCCCCGTTTCCGCCGCTCGCACCTCTGCCGGAACGCCGCCTTCCACGCCTCCAGGCCGGCGGGCGGGGCGATTCCGTGACGGCCCACCCACGGCAGCCACTCCACGATCTGCGACCGGTGGCACCAGACCAACTCCGCCACGGCGTCCACCACCGGCTCGATGTCGACGACGAGATCGAACCGGTTCCCGCCCGTCATGTAACTGTCGTAAACATTGAGAATCACAGGGACTTTGCAGGGTCGCGAAACCGTTTCGTCGGCGGGATACTCGGGCGTGAAAGCGTGGGGCACATTGATCATGTACGCCACCCTCCGCACCGCCTCGGCCACGGCGGCATGATCGGCATGGATTCCCGCCAGAGGGTCGGAAGGCACGGGCGGACAAAACAGATAATCGGGCTCGAAATCCCGGATGACCTTCCACAATGCAGCCAGGAAAGGGACATCCACCTGCAGGCATGCCTCCCGCGGCACTTCGCCACCGGGAAGCCGCAGGTTCTCGAAGGCATAACCTCCCGCCTTAGCGGAGGCCTCCTGTTCGGAAAGGCGGATCGCGCCCGTTTCCTCGCGGGTCCGGAAATGATGCCCGGCCTTGCCGTCGGTGCAGACAATGACCTTGGCGGCAAGATCCCTCCCCAAAGAACGCCGCCACAAGGCGAAGAGACCGGCGGCCGTGAACTCGAAATCGTCGAAATGGGCGTGGATGCAAAGGACTTTCATGGACTCCCGCGGGTAGGCCGGAAGCGGGAGGATTTTTCCGATCCGATACCGCCCCGGATACATTTCCCGGTAACAGGCTCATCATGCAGGCCCAAGCGCCAAATCGTCCCGCCCGGGCGGCGGCGAATCCGTTTGCCAACCCGCCCGCCGTCTGCTGAATTCACGGCGTAATGGCCAACGCAACCAACGTCCTTTCCACCGGCATCGAGATCATCGGTTCGATCCGCTTCTCCAACGACATGATCATCGACGGCAAGATCGAGGGCGAAATCATCTCCGACAAAGGCCGCGTAACCATCGGCGAAAACGCGCAGATCAAAGGCGACATCACCGCCGGCGAAGTGAAACTTTTTGGCAAGGTCGAGGGCAAGATCACCTCCGAGCGCTGCGAACTGAAAACCAAGTCGCGCCTCGACGGCGACATCAAGACCAAGATGCTCTCGATGGAGGAAGGCGCACAACTCGCCGGCCGCACCGAGATCGGCTGAGCCCGCCGGCATAGGGCCTATCCGGAAAACCGGAAAGGCAGGGACGAACCGTCCTTCTTTGCCAAAACCGGCTTTGCAGAACGGACATCTCACGATCCCGGACAGATTCCGAGGGCGGTGTTCCGTGCCCAGGCGTCCGCCGCAATCGCCTCGTCGAGCGAGGAGGCCGCAGCGACTTCGTGGCGCGACATCGTCTCACCGACCACCCGCCAGATGTCGGGAAAGCGGATTTTCCCGGCGATGAAGGCATCCACCGCAACCTCATTGGCGGCATTGAAGACGGCGGGTAGGGTGCCGCCGGCGAGACCCGCATCGCGGGCAAGGCGCAGCGAGGGGAAGGCGTCGTGGCGCGGCTCCTCGAAATCGAGGCGGGCGAGTTGACCGAAATCCAGCGGAGTCAGCCCGCCTTTCACCCGCTCCGGCCAGGTGAGCGCGTATTGGATCGGGAAGCACATATCGGTACGGCTCATCTGGGCGAGCACCGAGCCATCGACGAACTCGACCATGGAATGAACGATGCTCTGCGGATGCACGACCACGTCGATGCGCTCCATACCGATGCCGAAAAGCCAGCGGGCTTCGATCATTTCGAGGCCCTTGTTGAAGAGTGTGGCCGAGTCGATGGTGATCTTGCGGCCCATATCCCAGGTCGGATGCTTGAGCGCCTGTTCCAGCGTGACTTCCGCCAGCTTCTCCGCCGGCCAGGTGCGGAAGGGGCCGCCGGATGCGGTGAGAATGAGCCGGGAAACTTCCTTTTCGCCGCCGCCATGGCCGTCGAGACACTGGAAGATCGCATTGTGCTCGCTGTCCACGGGCAGGAGTTTCACCCCCTTGCGGATGGCGGCTCCGGTGATGACTTCACCGGCCATGACGAGAATCTCCTTCGAAGCGACGGCGAGATCCTTGCCCGCTTCGATGGCCGCAAGGGCGGGCTGAAGCCCGGCGGTGCCGACGATGGCGACCAGCACGATGTCCGCTTCCTCCATCGCGGCAAGCTCGGCCAAACCTTCCGGCCCGGCGAGAATCTCGACACCGGCGGGCAGCAGACTCCGCAGTTCCGCGAGACGCGAGACATCGTGCAGGGCCACCCGTTTCACACCGGTTTCGCGGACCTGGGCGGCGAGGTTTTCCACGCTGCCATTGGCGGCAAGGCCCACGAGTTCGATGCTGTCCGACAGTTGCCGCGCTACTTCCAGAGTGGAGCGGCCGATGGAGCCGGTGGAACCGAGCAGGACGACTTTCTTCTTCATCGGGCGATCCATCAGCGGGGCATCCACAGGAGATAGAAATACAGGGCGGGAGCGGTGAAGCAGAGACTGTCGATCAGATCGAAGGCACCGCCGATGCCCGGGAGCATGTTGCCGGAATCCTTCACGCCGAGACTGCGCTTCATCACGCTTTCGGCGAGGTCGCCGACCACCGCCAGCAGGGCGAGCAGGAAACCGAGCGCAACGACATGTCCCCAGCCGCCGAGGATTTGCAGCCCGGCCGGGCAAAGCGCGTAGAGCCCGCAGGCGGCAAGCTGCGCGAAAACCAGCGCGCCGGCGAATCCTTCCCAGGTTTTCCCCGGGCTCACATGCGGGATCATCTTGTGGCGGCCGATCATCGAGCCGGTGATGTAGGCCCCCATGTCGGTGAATTTCGTCACCGCGATCATCCACAACAGCAGCACCGCGCCCGGCACTTCCTCCCAGCCGGGCGGCGCACCGGCCGGCGGGACGAGGAAAACCAGCCGGGCCGAAAAGTTGAACAGGATGGCGACATAGACGAAGCCGAGCACGTTCGCCGCGACCGCCTGCAACGCGTCCAGTCCGCGGATCGGGTGGCGGAGCTGCAAGGCGAAGGCGCCGGCGAGCGCGATGAAAATCGCCGCGGCGTCGAGCAGCGGCGGCAGCGGGATTTCTCCCGCCAGCGCGGCGTAGAGAACCGCCGAGTACAATACGGCCAGTAGCAACCCGAAGCGCGGGAAGCACTTCACCCCACCCGCCTTCAACATGCGGAAATACTCCACCGTCGCCAGCACGCCGAGCAGGCCGATCAGCGCGAGATAGGCCCAGGTCATGCGACTGGCGAAGGCCGCGGCAACGACCGCCCAGAGCCCCAGCGTGCTCGCCGTACGGCGGAAAAACACCGCTTTCTTCGTGTTGGTGGGAGTCGCATCGGCCATCCGCGCCGCATCCAAGCCGGAGCCGGGCGGGGTGGCAATCCATTCCGACGCGCAACCTTCGCCCGCGACCCGGGTTTTCCCGCTCAGAAACGGAAGGCCAACCGTCGCAACCGAAACAAGAAAGAAACAACCATTCAAACCATGAAATCGAAAATCACCTGGCTCGCCTTGGCGGCCCTGACCGCCGGCACCTTTGCCGCCGCCGCCCAGGATGGCGAGCGCCCGCAACGCCCCGACCGCGGACCGCGCCAGCATCCGCCCGAAGTCGTCAAGGAATTCGACAAGGACGGCGACGGCAAACTCAACGAAGAAGAGGCTCGCGCCGCCCGCGAGGCGATGCAGGCCCGCCGCGAGGAAGCCCGCAAAAAGCTCATCGCCGAATTCGACAAGGACGGTGACGGCCAGCTCAACGAAGAAGAGCGCAAGGCGATGCGCGAGGCCCTGGAAGCCCGCCACAAGGCATTCCTCGAAAAATACGACACCAACAAGGATGGCAGGCTGAGCCGGGAAGAAATCCAGGCGGCCCGCGAAGCCGGCGCGGAGATCCCGCAAAGGGCCTTGTTCCGCGGCGGTCCCCGTGGCGAACGGGGCGAAGGCGGCCCGCGCGGCGAAGGTCGCCAGCGTCCGCCGGCCGGCGAATAAGCATCCCTCGATTCCCAAGCCCAACCGGCGCGCGGCTTCTGTCGTGCGCCTGTTTTTTATACCGGTAGCGCGGAACCGGAGCGCTACCGGTCAGAAAGAAGAAACGGCCTGCCCGGTGTTCCGGGCGGCCGCTCGTGGAAGGAATCCGGAAAAACGGATCAGGGAATCGGAACTTCCGAGATCGTCTTGAGGATACGGCTGGCAATCTGGTACGGGTCGCCCTGCGAGTTCGGACGGCGGTCTTCCAGGTAGCCCTTGTAGTCGTTGTTGATGAAGCTGTGCGGCACACGGATCGACGAACCGCGGTCGGCGATGCCGTAGGTGAACTTGTCGATCGACTGCGTTTCGTGCAGGCCGGTGAGACGCATGTGGTTGTCCGGGCCGTAAACGGCGATGTGCTCGTCCATATTCTTGGCGAATTGGGCCATGAGCGCTTCGAAGTACTCCTTGCCGCCGGTTTCGCGCATGTATTCGGTCGAGAAATTCGAGTGCATGCCGGAGCCGTTCCAGTCGAGCATGCCAAGCGGCTTGCAGTGCCAGTTCACGTCCACGCCGTAGCTTTCGCAGAGACGCATGAGGATGTAGCGGGCCACCCAGATCTGGTCGGCGGCGGTCTTCGAACCCTTGCCGAAGATCTGGAATTCCCACTGGCCCTTGGCCACCTCGGCGTTGATGCCTTCGTGGTTGATGCCGGCCGCGGGGCAAAGGTCGAGATGCTCCTCGACGATGCTGCGCGCGACGTCACCCACGTTCTTGAAGCCGACGCCAGTGTAGTAGGGGCCCTGCGGCGGCGGATAGCCGGCCTCGGGGAAGCCGAGCGGGCGGCCGTTCTTGTAGAAGAAGTATTCCTGCTCGAAGCCGAACCAGGCGCCCGCATCGTCGAGGATGGTCGCGCGCTTGTTCGATGGATGGGGCGTCTCGCCGTCCGGCATCATGACTTCGCACATCACGAGCACGCCGTTGGTGCGCGCGGGATCGGGGAAGTGCGCGACAGGCTTCAGCACGCAATCGGAGCTCGAGCCTTCGGCCTGCATGGTGGAGCTGCCGTCGAAGCCCCAGAGCGGCAAATCGACGAGATCGGGAAACGTGCTGTATTCCTTGATCTGCGTCTTGCCACGCAGGTTCGGTACCGGCGTGTAGCCATCGAGCCAAATGTACTCGAGCCTGTACTTCGTCATATCGGTCTCTCCCAGTTCATAACCAAATCTCAAGACTGCCGGTCCGCGCGACGGCCTGGGGGCCCGCGCGCTCAGCAAGCCGCCCGTGCTCCGCCGCCGGCGGGCGGGGGCCCACCGCGCGGAGATTTTTCGTGTAACGGGATGCCGGCGCCGATTGTGCTCAAGGCGCGCCACTTCTCAGCCGGGCTCAAAAGCCGCTGGATCAGCAAAGCGCAGACCGGCATCCGACCTCCATGTTCCCGGCAGAGGGCGCGGTCGCGATCTTCGCGAATGCAACATCTGCCCTGCGTGATTGCAGCGAACAACGTGGCGACAAGACATGCTTGCCGACGTTCGAAATGCTAGCCAAGCAGGCAAAAATAAGCATGCCCATATTGTAGGCAAATGGTGATTTTTAACGAGCAAACTGTTCAATCGTCGTGCAACAATGCACATATCGTCGCGTTGTGCGTTGTGTGTTTTGAAAACGCTACCCGACAAGAACAGTGAGACGAACCATGACTGAAATGACGAAACGACAAACAGCAAAGATCTATCAATTCCCCGCAGGCGGACGCGCCGGTCTCAGCATTCAGAACGATGCAGAGCGCCGCGATGAAACCGTCGCCATGAAGCAGCCGAAGATCGTGCTGGGCGGCGGCTGCTGGTATCACGACGAGGCCATGAAAGACGCGGGCGTCGATAACGCGGGCTAAACCGCGATGAACATTCCGATGCGCCGTGCGCTATCGTGATAGCGCCCGGCGGGGTAGGGGCCGCATTTCGCAGGCCCCTTTTGTTTTTTGTTTCAGCTTATTCGCGCGGAATAGACCGACGCGGTCAGGGTCCGAATATCGACCAACCCATTCGCTTGCTCAGCTTTTCGAGCGCGATCTGGCCTAGATGCGAATTGCCCGATTCATCGAGCCCGGGCGACCAGACCGCGATCGAGGCCTTGCCCGGCACAATCGCAAGAATGCCGCCGCCGACGCCGCTTTTCCCCGGCAGGCCGACGCGATAAGCAAACTCGCCCGATCCGTCGTAGTGTCCGCACGTCAGCATGATTGCGTTGATGCGGCGCGCGGACTCGGGCTGGATCACCGATAAGCCCGTCGACGGGTTTGCGCCGCACTGGGCGAGGAACTGCCCCGCCGTTGCGAGTTGGCGGCAGGACATGGCGATGGCGCAGTGGTGGTAGTAGACGCCGAGCGTGTACTCCACCGGGTTATCGAGCACACCGTACGACTTCATATAGTTGGCGAGCGCACTGTTGCGGAAGCCCGTCCGCTGCTCGGAGGCGGCGACCTTCTCGTCGATGGCGATCGTGGGATCGTCGGCCAGGAAGCGCATGAACCACAGGATCTCGCCCAACGCCTCGCGCGGCTGATGGCCGGACAGGATGACGTCCGTCACGGCGATGGCGCCGGCGTTGATGAACGGATTGCGGGGGATGCCGCGCTCGTATTCGAGCTGAACGATGGAGTTGAAGCGGCTTCCGGAGGGTTCGCGGCCGACGCGCTTCCAGAGGCGGTTGCCCACCTTGCCGAGCGCGAGCGTCAGCGTGAAGACCTTCGAGATGCTCTGGATCGAGAACAGGGTGTCGGCGTCGCCCGCCGTCACCGCGCGGCCTTCGGCGTCGATCACCGCGATGCCGAACACGTTGGGATCGATGCGGGCGAGCTCGGGAATATAGGTGGCCACATCGCCCCGATCCGATCTTTCGCGCATCTCATCGGCGATTTCTCTTACGGCGGAATCGAGGTCGGACAAGGCATCCCTCTTGGTCGTGCGGTTCCGTGCAGGGCTTTTGTTGTAGCGAAGACAGCGCGGCGGACAAGGCGGCGTGTCGTCCGCGAAATTTTCGCGTGACGCGCGACGCGCGGTCCGACGCGGCCTAATAAGTGGAGGGTGCAGCCATGGCAGATGCTAATCGCCGCTGCGGCGCTTCCTGGCCCAGTAGATCGCGAAGATGGCGATCCAGAAGAGGAGGGCCGCCACGTCCATCAGCGTCGACAGCTCGCGGAGGCTGCGGTTCCAAGGCTGATCGGGCGGCCCCAGGAGCGTGAGCACGCTTGCGGTGACGGCGATCACCAGGCAAATGCCGGCCCCGATCCATGCAATTCTCACCGCACGCCGAGTCATGCCGCTGCCCTCCTCGCCGGTCCACCACCGCATCCACTCATATCACGAGATCGCGCCCGCCGGAACATTGCGCCTGCTGGGACGGGCCGCGGAACCAGCCGCTAAATTCCGGTAACGGAACACCTGCAAGGTTTATCGGCCGATGACGTAGAAGTCCGCGCGCTTACGCCACGCCGCCACAAATCGGCCCGCTCTCATTCCGACGAAACAGACTGTTCCCCTGGTGACTTCGGGCGCCGTTGAAAAACAGCATAGCCACCAGATCAATTCGTTTCCTCGCTTCCGAACTCCGCCACTGCGGCAAGCGCATCAGCCAAAAGGCAAGACCATGTCCGACATCGGCCAATCCGTTGGGCGCGCAATGCGAAGCCCCTCCTTCAAGTTCTTCCTCGTGTTGTTCCTGATCCTGCTTTTGCTCGTGCCGCTCTTAATGGTGACGGGCCTGATCTTCGAACGCGAGAGCCGCTCGCGCGATGTCGTCTCGGAGGTCGGGCGCACCTGGGGCGGCATGCAGCAGATTACGGGACCCTACCTCGTCGTGCCCTACGCGGTGCGTATCGAAACGCAGGAGGGCGACAAGGTGGTTCATCGCATTCAGGAACGCCGTGCGGTGTTTCTGCCAGAAGAACTCGACATTAGCGGAAACGCGAAGTCCGGCGTGCTTCACCGCTCGATCTTCGACATCAACGTGTACACGGCGACGCTCGCGGTTCGCGGCCAGTTCGGCGTCCCCAATGTGGCGGACGTCGATCCGAACGCCATTTCCATCCGCTGGAACGACGCGGTGTTCGCGCTCGCACTCAACGACGTGAGCGGCCTCAAGGACGCGGCGACGCTCAAGCTCAACGGGCGCGATACGCTGCCGTTCCAGCCAAGCAGCGGGGTTCCCGGCTCCAATATGCGCGGCATTCACGCGAAGGTCGGCGCCGCGCCCTCGCTCGCGGCAGGCGAAGGGCCGCTCAAGCCGTTCCGCTTCGAAGCGGAGCTGCACTTTACCGGCTCGCTCTCTCTCAACTTCGCGCCCGCGGCCCGGGAAACACGCGTAAGCCTCACCTCCGAATGGCCGCATCCGAGTTTCGGAGGCGCGTTCCTGCCGGTGGATCGCACGGTGACGGCGGAAGGCTTCACGGCCAAGTGGCGCGTACCGCATCTCGCGCGCAGCGTGCCGCAAGCGTGGAGTTCCATGGACGGCGGCGGGCTCGACCGCTTCCTCTCCTACCAGTTCGGCGTTTCGCTTCACGAGCCGGTCAATTTCTATGCGCTCGTCGTGCGGGCCGTGA
>JBBCJF010000033.1:0-2055 GCA_037190465.1 Haloferula sp.
GCCCCGCGAAGGGAGCGAGTTCGAGTGGAGCTTCGGCTTCCACGGCCAGTTCCTCGATGCGGAGACGGGATATTATAACTATGGATTCAGATATTATGTGCCTTGGCTGGGAAGGTGGCCGAATAGGGATCCCATCGGGGAAGAGGGAGGGGTAAATGTTTATGGATTCGTGGGAAATGGCGGAGTAAATGGGCTGGACTTCTTGGGGCTCGCTCCAGCTAGGAAACAGTGTTCATTTACCGTCTATGGCGGGCACGCTGGAGACATAGACGAAAGAGAGAAAGATTTCGTAGAAAATAGTAATGGCAGGTGTGACGCTGGGGGGTTTTTCGGTGCCTCTTGTTTCCGCAGTCCAAATGGAGGTCTTGTTTGGCCGACGCCTGAATCCCGTGATACTGACCCGCGGGCCAGCCCTACTGACTCCACGATAGGAGAGGTGTTGAGGTTGCGGATACTAGAGGCTGAATCCTCCGCGCCTGATCACTGCAATGACCCGGAAACTTGCTGTGGAACCATTGAAATCGACGTGATTTGCGTCCACGATCCCAGCATGCAAACAGCAAGAGCAAATGATCCGTTGGCAGCTCGCGCATGTCGATATAAAAACACATACAAATGCCCAAATAGCCGAGGAGCTGGCGGAGGGACTTGGGATAATTCTAGATTCGATGAATGACATGAGATTGGCATTGATATTCGCATTTATATTCATCTACTCCAGCTTCCGCGCCAGAAGTTGTGAAGTTGAAGTGTTTGCATGCAGGCCGTTTAGCCAAGAGCTTTCGAAATCTATTGTAACAAGCATGAGCCGCGAAGATGATGACCCCATTGCGATTAAGATCTACATTATCGGGAAAAGTTTATATGATCACAAATTTGCAGATTTAACTTTCCGGGGCTTCTATGAGGATTCGCTTAATGTTCAGCTCGAGTCTGAGCCGTTCTTTGGAAGGGGGGTTGATTACTTGGTTGTCGAAAACAAGAAGGATTGGTATCATGTCTTCTTGGAGATGGATCCGAGGAACGATCAAACTAGCGGGAAGCGGATTCGAATTTCGAAGGTTTTAAATGTTTACGAGTCAAAGCTATTCGCTGCCGAATTTGAATTCGGCGTATCGAAGAATGATCACCTTTTGAGTATATTTCGAAAAATAGAATAGTGGCAACCAACAGAGTTCCGGGATCATCCGGAGTCATGCAACGAGGTTCTTTCCGGGGTCAAATAGTGGCAACCAATAGCGTTGGACGTGCCAACCTGTTTTCAGAAACGAAACCGAACGGGCTTCTTGAGGAACGGTCCGACGCAATGGCGGCTACAGTCCCTCCTGTATCAATTCTGACGTCCAATTGCCTTCGCTGCGCTCCGGCCATGCGGCATGCGGCTTCTTCGAAGCTCCCCTCCCCAATGCAGCTCCGCGGCCAGGGCATTCAAGGTCCACCCACCCCATGAGATGTCTCCGCCAACCGCAGCCCGCGCTTACGGCCTCTTTGACTCGTCGGCTCCCACCGCCTCCTCGCCCTTCGGGCTCCGCTTCGCTCCCTCTAAAACGCCTCCGACCCTCGGCGTTTTTCAGTCACGCGGGTAATACCAAAGCGGATGAGAATCGAGCGCGCAGCATACGGGAGAGAGCGGGCGAAGCCTGCCCCGGAGGGTGCCGGAACGGCATCAAACGCGACTCGTCCGGCGATGTCGCCGACAGGATCGCTCAGTCCTCGGGCTCGATCAAAAGGCAAGTCGATCACGACTCCATGGGGATGCTGGGCTTCGCCGCCATGGGCTACTACAGCAGCACCGGTCCGGGCACCGGCGCCGGCATCTGCCGTGGAGCCCGCCGGCCGGACTACGACAAGTGGTTCGAGCGCCCCCACCACGCCGTCTTCAACCCCGGCGCCTCCGGGCCCTTCGCCCTCTCCCTCTGGTTCCTGCCCGACATCACTTCGGGCAGCCAGGCGCTCTTCACCAAGAGCGGAGAGTACTGGCTGCTCCTCGAGGGCGGAAAGCTGGTCTTCCGCATCGCCAGCAACACGGGCGGGGGAAGCTGGGACAAGGAGGTG
>JBBCJF010000034.1:0-1676 GCA_037190465.1 Haloferula sp.
GCCCCGCGAAGGGAGCGAGTTCGAGTGGAGCTTCGGCTTCCACGGCCAGTTCCTCGATGCGGAGACGGGATATTATAACTATGGATTCAGATATTATGTGCCTTGGCTGGGAAGGTGGCCGAATAGGGATCCCATCGGGGAGGAAGGAGGACGGAATGTTTATGGGTTCGTCGAAAATCAACCAACCAGAAGCATCGATCTCCTCGGGCAGCAGAAGTGGACAGTAGCGAGTACCTTTAGAGTTACCTCAGGCGGCGGGGGGAATGAAACCCGAATTCAAACTTGGGAGTCAACTTGGGATACCAATGATATTGATAATGGATGCTATTATGAATTAGAGATCAAAACCTTTTCCGCCATAGTTTCAAAAAGCGTTGCAATCCCGTCCCTTGCGCTACATGAAGCTCAACATGTTCAAGACTATCAAGACTCGTGGAGTGTAATTGTAGATTCAGTAAATTACTACGACGGATGGACAGCTACCTGCAAAGAGGAAGTTGAATGTTGGGGCGCGTACCTTGATCTTGTAAAGGAGTGGAACCGCTGGAACGGCATACGAAAGGCAGCACTCCTTCATAAATTCGGAAAGCCCGGAGTAACCGCCCCATACCCGGCATTGCTAATACCTCAAGTTGAGCAGAGCCTCAGGAACGCTGAACAAAAAATGGCCTCACTGAGAATTGAAATACAAGGAAAGCAAGCAACATGCCCACAATTATGCGAAAATTTTTAATCGCGATTGCGTATTCTTCGATTGCCACATTTTCAATTGGAAACTGCAACGATATCTTTGTGGGATTCGATCCGGATTTGGCAGCGGGAACGCTTGTAGAGTGGGTTCTTCCCGAAGCAGATGTAAAATTGATCGACAAGATCACCTCTGCAGACGGCTTGAACAAATTGAAGATCGGCGATTTTATAAATGCTTCGTTTCAGAAGCTTGCTGACAATCCTTTTGCAGGAGTGTACGATGGCGTGACCAAAACAATGGAAGGTAATAATTTACCTTCGGTGAAAGATCTCGCTTTCGAATCGATCGAAATTCGGGAAATTGATTTAGGAAGAACGAAGGATAACCCATTCGGATCGAAGAAGGACAGATCTGGAATCTATGCAATTAATATTCGACTTAGAAGCACAAAATCGTACGCTACATGCCGAATTGTATTTTTGCATACTGGAGAGATAGTAATTCCAGTTCGGCGAAATCTCACTGAATTGGAAAGACAGATTCTCAAATCTATCGAAAATGAGGTAAATAGTGACCACGCACAATAAAATAGCGACAACCAACAGCGTTGAGCGTGCCAACCTGCTTTTGAAATTGAAACCGGGCGAGCTTCTTGAGGAACGGTCCGAACACAATGACGGCAACGGCCCTTCTCGTATCAGTCCTGACGTCCCAATTGCCTTCGCTGCGCTCCCGGCCATGCGGTATGCGGCTTCTTCGAAACTCGCCTCCCCAATGCCGCTCCGCGGCCAGGCCTTCAAGGTCCACCCACTCCATGAAATGTCTCCGCCAACCGCAGCCCGCGCTTACGGCCTCTTTGACTCGTCGGCTCCCACCGCCTCCTCGCCCTTCGGGCTCCGCTTCGCTCCCTCTAAAACGCCTCCGACCCTCGGCGTTTTTCAGCCACGCGGGTGATGCCAAAGCGGATAGGGAACGCGACTTGTCC
>JBBCJF010000035.1:0-71297 GCA_037190465.1 Haloferula sp.
CCCCCCCGCCCCCGCCGCAGCCCCGCCCGCGACCGAGGTCCTTCCGAGAAACCCAAAACGGAAGGACGGACGCCGCTTCCACGGGAAACCGTCAAATCGGCGAGGGAAGCGGATGGAATCGCCGCTCGTCATGAAGAGCGGCAATTTTCCCCGAATGCCGACACCCCGGGCATGAGGATTTCCAGCCGCAGCGCGGTGCGGCTCAAAAGCGGACGCCTCAATCGCTTTCCTGGACTAACATTCTTTCGGCTTCCTTGAGGAGGATCCTCACAGCCCATTGGTTGTACCAGAGCGTCCCGTCCGGGTTGAGGACCCGGAAGTCACCGCCGGTCCATTCGTCCACTTCACTCCGCAAATCCTTCAGCGTGGCGCGGGCCGCTTCGGCGCGGCCCTGCTTCAGGTCGATCATGGCGAGAATCAATTGGTTGGAAGCCCTGCGGTGCTCGCTGTTCGAAGCCATGGCAAGACTGCGCCGCGCCCAATCGGCGGCGGCCTCCAGGCGGCCCTGGCGGTAAGCCATCAAAGCGAAGGAGAACTGCTGCCAAGCCGTCAGGTGCGGCGTCGTGGTGCGGGGGCCGGAAAGCGAGGCTTCGAGGACGGCGCCCAACGGCGTAAGTTTCTCCAGTGTCGCCGGGCCGGCGGGTTTCAGGAGCGTCGCTTTGACCACATGCTCCGCCACAAGCGGGTTGGCGGAGCCGGCGAAGCGCTCGATCGCCAGATCACGCAGTTTCTCGTACTGTCCCGGCTCGCCCCACTCGCCGACGGCGGTTGCGACAGACAGAAAATCGAAGGAAATCCCTTCCCAGTCGGATCTGTCCGCAGTGGTGAGCACGTGTCCCAGCGAATGGAAGCGGTCCGCCGCGACATTCCACCGCCCTTGGGTGAGGTTCCAGTTGGCCACCTTCTTGAAAGCATCCGCCGCTTCGAGGGAACGTGGCACCTGGTCCGCGGACAACTCATCGAGCAATTCGTCCGCCTGTTCGATCTCGTTGTATCGCAACAGCCACGCCGCCTGCCTCACCAAATCCACCGCTTTCGCATCCTCCCTCAAGCGCCTTTCATTGGCGGTTGCCTGCTCCGCCATCATACGCAATTTCGCCTGCTCCTCGCGCGCGTCGCGTTCCCGGAGAAACAGCCACGTCGCGAGCCCAAGGCCGCCGAGCAGGCCGAACAGCGCAATGCCTACCGCGGCAAAGGCCGCCCGGTTGCGCCGGATCAGCTTGGCGAGCAGGTAGCGGCGGCTCGGCGGGCGGGCCAACACCGGCTCCTCGCGCAAATAGCGCTGCACATCCAGTGCCAGTCCATTGGCCGTTTCGTAGCGGCGCCGGCGCTCCTTTTCGGTCGCCTTGATCACAATCCAATCGAGATCCCCGGCGAGCAACGACGGCAAGCGCTGCGGATCGACGCCGCGCCGGGCGGCAATTCCCCCGAGTTCCGCCGCGGGAATCTCCCGCAATCTCACCGACGGCACTCCGGTCTCTCCCTCCCGCACGAGGTTGCGGATTTCCTCCACTCCCCGCTCGCTGAAATATTCCAGTCTCAACGGCGGACTGCCCGTCAGCAACTCGCACAGCAGGGCTCCGAGGCTATAGATATCACTGCGGGTGTCGATGTCCACCCCGCCCCCCGCCTGCTCGGGGCTCATGTAGGCCGGCGTGCCGAGGAGCTGGCCGGATTTCGTCGCCGTGCCGTCCTCCTCCAGCGCGCTCACGGTTGCCTTGGCGATGCCGAAATCGATCACCTTCGGCACGGCGCGGCCGTCGTGGTTGCACACCAGCACGTTCGAGGGCTTGATGTCGCGGTGGATCACCCCCTTCTGGTGTGCGTGCTGGATCGCCTCGCAGACCAGGATGAAAAGCTCCAGGCGCTGGCGCAGGCCGAGGCGGTTGCGGTCGCAGAAGTCGGTGATTTTTTCGCCGTCCACCAGTTCCATCACGAAGTATGGCCGACCCGACGCGGTGACGCCGGCATCCAGCACCCGGGCGATGTTCGGGTGATCCATCAGCGCCAGCGCCTCGCGTTCCAGGTTGAAGCGTGCGATCACGCTCTCCGTGTCCATGCCGAGACGGATGATCTTGAGAGCCACTCTCCGCTTCACCGGCTCCTGCTGCTCCGCCAGATAGACCACTCCGCAACCGCCCGCGCCCAGGCGATCGATCAATCGATAGGGCCCGATCCGGGCTCCGATGCTGTCCTGCTCACCGCCGTCACTTCCCGGCAACTCGGGACTGTCCATCTCCGGGGGGAACTCGAAGAACTCCTCGGAATCGCGGTCGAGCTCCACCAATTCCTCGATCAGGTCGCGCAACTCCTTGTCCCCGGAACAGGCGAACTGGAGGAAAGCCCGCCGGTCGGCGGCGCTCGCGAAAGCCGACGCCGCAATGAACAGCAGCTTGTCAAACGGCGGCGTCATCGCAGCTTCCCGCCCTCGCTTCCTCACGGATCATCCGGAGCAGTTTCGCCCGGGCAAACGCCCAGTAGCGCTCTACGGTGCGCTCCGCCACTCCGTCCATCGCCGCGATCTCCTTGTTACTGAGGCCTCCGAAAAACTTGAGGGTGATCACCCGCACGCTTTCCGGATCCGTTTGCTCCAGGCGGGTCATCATTTCATCCACCAGCAACACCCGCTCGTTGATCGTGGTGTCGGCGATGTCGAGCCCCTCGATGTCGATGATTTCCGGCTTGGCCCCGCGCTTCAACCTGGCCTTGGCCCGCGCGCGGTCCACCAGGATGTGCCGCATGGCCTGGGCCGCGGCTCTGAAGAAATGGCTGCGGTCGCTCCAGGAGCGCTCCTCATTTCCTGACAGCGAAATCCAGGCCTCGTGGACCAAGGCGGTGGCCTGCAATGTTTGGCCCGGGTCTTCCTTGGACAGCCTCTTTCTGGCGAGATTGCGCAGCTCGTCATACACGAGAGGCAACAGTTCCGCCGATGCGGAGCGACCACCCCCGATTGCCGACTCCAGGATTTTGGTGAGTTCGCTCAAAATCGGGTTTTTTATGACCTAGAATCCCGCTTGAAGCTTGTCAATGGGAGAGCGGTTCATGCGTGGAGCAACCGGACTTATTCGCTCCCCTGCATAATAAAGTGACTGCTCTGAATCAAAGCATGGCCTGGGCGAAGCAGGCGCGGGTGATCCTCGGACGGCGACGCATATCCTAAACCGGGCTCGATTCTCTTTTTCTTGTTCCGCACCGGGCGCTACTCCGGCTTAAGAAATCCCCTACGGCAGGTATTGCAGATCGGCGGCGCTCAGGATTTACCGGCTCCCCGATCGTTCGCGCCAAAGCCGCATCGGGTGCGGACCGGTGGATGTTCCCTGAATATCGAAGCCCGCCGAAATCCGCTCCACCGTCGTCATGGACGGAAGGAATTCCGGTGGACCGGGGGGCGCCGGGCATGCCTGCCGGATATCCGGCGACATGGTTTTCCCGCCGGATCAATCCCTGCGGCCCTCTTCGTAAAGCGCTTTGATTTCCTCCACGGACAGCACCCGGCTATAGAGCAGGAATTCGTCGATCACCCCGCCGAAGCTGCGGTGTCCCCAGCGGCCCGTCGGCGGCAGCGTGCAATTGCCGAGTGTGGCGATTCCGAATTGGAGGTCGACCGACTGGAGCAACTCGGCCCGGGAGAATTCCTGACCATCGACATAGTGAACAACCGTTCTCGTTGCCGAATCGTAAGTGGTGACCAGCAGCTTCCAGGCACCTCGCCGCCCCTCCTCAACCACCGGTTCGCTGAAAGCGCGCAGGAAAATCCCTCCCGGGAGCGGTTTGGCGGGCCGCACGCCGAAACGGAATTCACCCGCTGCCGAGAGCTGCCAATGGGCTTCGCCGCGCAGGCCCACTTCGCTGAAAAAGATCGCATTGAAATGGCCGGGCAGATCGTCGATGCGCACCCAAGCCGCATAGGTCGCGCGGGAGTATGTGCCCTGAACGCCGACGCGGACACGATCGCTGTAATTGCGGAAGGCGAGCGCGCCCTTGCCCGGCCAGCGGCCTTCCACCCAATCGGCGGAAATCACGGGAGCCTCGCTGGTGGTCGCCGGATGGGAGCTGGCATTGATCAGAAATCCCGCCGTCCGTTCATCGGGATCGTCCATGCGCAGATGCACCAGCAAATCGGGATCCCGGGCGCGGAGCAGGCTCGCCGTCCGCCATTCCGCCAGACGCTCTCCGCCATTCCGTCCGATCAGTTCGCGCAGCTCCTCAAGAGGACGGCGATGCTCGGTCGAGCGCAGCAGTCCCCGTTCGTCCGCCTTCAGAATCTCCCCTTCCTCCAGCCGTATTTCCTTGCCTGAACGGTCATCCCTGCACAGCAGCCTTCCTTGGATCGCCCTCAACTCCGCACTCCCGCCGGCGTCGATCCGCACGTCGAACACCCCCCCATCCGACAGAACCGATGCGTGCGGCAGCCGCAGCTCGAACCCTCGGGCGACACCGGGGACCTCGCACTGCACGAAACCTCGCGTCATGCTGATCGCATTTTCCGACAAGGGGGAAAACTCCGCCGGTCCCTGTAGCGAAATCCGAGCCCCGCCGAAGAACCGGAACGCGGCCAATCCCTCCTTCAGCCGCAGGGGTGCCGCTCTGACAAGCATGCTCCCCCTGAAATGCCCGTCGTTGCCCCACTCCGCTCCGGCCGTGCGCTCGATCGTCGCCACCATGACCGCCTGCCCGGACGAAGGGGATTCCTCCGCCTCCCACGCCGGCTCGTCGCCGGCCGTCAGGATGGGGGTCGTTTCCTCCTTGTCCCATGCCAATCGGAAAACGACAGCGGCGAATGCCGCGATTGCCGCCGCCGCTCCGATGAGAACCCTCCGCCGCCGTGACCGAACGACTGCCGCCGCCGGTTTGGCCGGTTTGAACGCCGCCAGGCCGCCCCATGCCTCGCCGCAGCAGGATCTCAGGCCCTCTTCCAAATGAGCGCGCGCCCAGAAGCGGGTACGCGCCTCCCGGCGCGCCAGGAGCTCGCCTTCCAGCTCCTCCGACGCCGCCTCGTCCAGCGTTCCGTCGAAATAACGGTCCAGCAGCGCGTCCAGATATTTCTCGTTCATCGGTGGGTTTCCTCAGGGAGATACCAAAGGATTGCCGGAGATGCACTCCTTCAACTGCGCCCGGATTCTGGAGAGGGCGACATAAACCGAAGCCGGCGTCCAGCCCATCCTTGCCGCCACCTCCGCCGGTGTGTGGTCTTCCTGGTAGCGCAGCCGAAGCAGGCGCCGCATCCCTTCGGGCAGGGCTTTCACGCATTCGCTGAGCCGATCCAGTCTCGGATCCCAGTGGCTTGCTCCCTCGCTCACCGCCAGCGCCTCCATCGCCTCGGTCGAGAGCATTCCATAGGTTTTTCCCATCGCCCGCCGCTCCTCCATCACCTTGTAGCGCGCGATCGTGCAGGCCCACTTGGGGAAATTGGTCTGCGGATCGAAGTCCTCCGCCTTGCGGACAAGCGTCAGGAAAGTCTCCTGCAGCACGTCGTCGGCCCGCACCCGGTCCGGCAGCAATCCGCGGACAAAGCCCCGGATCACGTCCGAGTACCGCAGAAACAGGATCTGCACCCGTTCCTCCGCTTCCCGCAATGATGAATCCGTCGCCATGCACCGACAATGATCCGGGGTGGCTGTCACCTTAGCAGCTTTGCGCCGCAGGGCCGGAAAATTTTTTCTCGTCCTCAGCTAAGATCGGCATCCCCCCGCGCCATCGTCGCGATGAACATGCTCTCCTTCATCCCGAAGCTTCCCGTTCCGCTCCGGTACCTTCTTCCGGCGGCGCCACTGGCCATTCACGCCGCCGTGCCCATCGACTTCGAGGACCCGCCCTACGTCGTGGGCGACCTGGCCAGCATCACACCGGGTCTCGTCGACAAGAACTTCAACGGTCAGGACGGCTGGTCGGAATCCACCAGCAATTCCCCGGGAGTCATTGCCGCGACCTCCGCCAGTGGAGAATACGTAGGAGGCCAGGCCCTGACCGCGAGCACCACCACTTACATCGGGGCGAAAAGTGGTTACCATCTGCTCCAGGACGGCAGCGACACGTTCACCTTCGACATCCGGGCGGGAGCGAGCCAGACGGGCATCGGTTTCTGGTCCGATACCGATGGCGATGGCCTTTTCGACCAGGCCGAGGCCCAGATCCATTTCGGGTTTATCAATTCCGCGTTTCAATTCGGCTATCGCAGACCCGCCTTCGGAACGGTTGCGCTCAGCGGCACCAGCGGTACCAGCGGTCACTGGTACCGCTTTGTGGTGACCGTCGGCGAGCCGGACGAAGAAACCGGCGACCGCCAGATCACCATGCGGGTGCGCAACCTGACCGCCTCCTCCGAAGTGGATTTCGATCCGGAAACCCCGGGCACGCAGCCATGGATTTTCACCGTCACTCCGGCCGATTTCGGCACCGCCCCGGAGGAATGGGACGGAACCTTTGTGCGGGTGACCGCCGGGGCCATCGACAACATCAACGGCCCGATTCCCCCTCCCCCCGCAGGCGAATCGGTCTGGGACGGAGAAGGCAGCAATGGTAACTGGTCCACCGCCGCCAACTGGGTGGGAGACACGCTCCCCTCGGCGGGCGATACGCTTACATTCTCCGGCTCCGGGTGGTTGCTGTCCGCCAACGACCTCGCACCCGGCCTGGCCGTCTCCGGCCTGGCCTTCGACATGACTGCCGGTAATTTCGAACTGACCGGCTCGGCCATCGAGCTGACCGGCGCCCTCCGCAACGAGGGCTCGTCTGCACAGACCATCGTCCTGCCGATCTCCCTGCCTGCGGATCTCGCCGTCATCGCCGCCTCCGGCTCTCTGTATCTGGACGGCGTTCTCTCCGGCCCGGGCGGCATCGCCAAGAGCGGCCCCGGACTCCTCCTCCTGACCGGAGCCAACACCTACTCGGGGGGCCTCTCCGTCGTCACCGGCACCGTGGATTTAGAGGGCGATCAAAGCGGGGCGGACGGTGGTTTCCAGGTTTCCAACCTCAGCAACAGCACGGTCAACATTATCTCCGGCGGACAGGCCGCCGTGCGGAACGATGCGGAGATCCTGCTCGGAGTGCCGACGACGACAGACACCGGCACCGCCACTCTCAACGTGGGCGGCAGTCTCGACAGCTCCGGGGCGCTTTCGCTGCTCCGGGGCGGCCGTCTCAACGTCAACGGCACGGTAGACCAGTCCGGCCCGGTTGTGATTGCCGGTGTCGGCGGCTATGGCGCGCAAATGGAAGTCTTCCCCACCGGCACCTTCACTTACACCGGGGAGGAACCGATTATCCTGCGCTCCGGCACGAACAACAACGGGCGCGGACGCATCATCGTCAATGGGGGCGTCTTCGTCACGGGGGCGGGATTCGCCTTCGATAGCGATAGCGAGTTCACCGGCTTCCTCTCCCTGCGCCAGGGCGGTGTGCTCCGGCTGTCCTCTCCGGTGGCCGGACTGACGACCGAAGCCGCGGCCATCTCCCTCGTCCTCGACCCCGGCGGCGGAGAAATCGATACCAATGGCCACGACACCGCCATTCCCACCCCGGTTTCGGGGTCCGGCTCGCTGACCAAGTCCGGTGCCGGCACTCTCCGCGTGGATCTCCCCGGATACACCGGCGACACCCTTGTGAGTGGAGGGGTTTTGAGCCTCGGGGCGCCCACCCTCGCTGACACTTCCTATGTCGAAGTAGCTGCGGGAGCCACGCTTCACCTCGACTTCACCGGACAGAACATCGTCGGCAGTCTTACGCTGGAAGACACGGTGATGGAGCCCGGCACCTACAACGCCGCCAGCCATCCCGGACTGCTGGCGGGCGACGGCTCGCTCGTGGTCGCCAGCTCCGGCTCCGGTTTCGCAGCCTGGGCGCAGAGTCTTGGCCTGAGCGGCGATCCCGGCAGCGACGACGACGACGACAGCCTGCCCGACGCGGTCGAATACGTCCTCGGCACCGATCCGAAAGCTCCGAACCCGTCCGGAATCGTCGCCGCCGCTTCCGGAGCCGATTTCATTTTCACCTTCGACCGCGACCAGGACTCCAAAACGCCGGATGTCACGCTGGCGGTCGAGCTCGGCCCCGATCTCGAAACCTGGCCGACCGTTCTCATCGTCGGCGCCAGCACCGTTCCAAGCGTCCCCGAAGTCACCGTCACCGACAACGGCGACGGCACTGAAACCATCGCCGTCACCGTGCCCCGCGGCGAAGCGCCCGGGCTCTTCGCAAGGCTCCGCGTGACCATCGCTCCCTGAGCCGGGGTGGACGAGCTCCGGACGATTCTTTTTTCAGTCAACCAGAACCACAACTCCAGCAACCTGCCCGATGAAAACCAAAACGATCCTCCCCCTTCTTGCTACGGTCATGACGGCCCATCCGGTCGGTGCCGCGATCACCTATGTGGATGCCGTCACCGGAAATACGACTCTTGCCGACGGTTCCCCCCACGCCCCCGTCGGCACGATCGCCGCCATCAATGACGATTGGGACGGGCGCCTTTTCGGAAACGGCGGACTGGTATACGAATCCAATGGCGCCTCGGGCGCGACCAGGGAAGACGCTCCGCGCATCCGCACCACCCTCACACTTGCGGCGGGAGAGCAGTACGATGTTTACGCCTATTTCTGGGGAGTGGCCACCGGGAACTGGCGCGGCCGCGCCAGCCTGGAGAATCCTGCCGGAGAACTATCGGGATACAACACGCGCCACACGGCCGCTTCGACCTTCGGCCCGATGCAGGGCCTTGCGCCGGACGCCGCAGTGGGAGTCGGTCCGGCGACGCTGGGCCTTTCCATCGATGAGAACGGCTTCGAGAATGGCGGCTATTTCACCAACTCCGTTCTCATCGCGGAGGGCGATCGCACGCTGTTCCAGGTTTATCTCGGGACGGCCACCGCCGATGAGAATGGCCTAATCCATATCTACATCGACGACCTCGAGAATACTCCCAATACCAACCGCACCTGGTACGACGGTGTCGGCTACGAGCTTATCCCCGAGCCGTCCGTTGCTTTGCTCGGAACCTTCGGTCTGCCTGCCCTGCTGCGCCGCCGCCGCGCTTGATTTTCCATAACCCTGGCATCTCTCTCTGCGGAGAGACGCATCCGCGGGCATGCTGCCGTCTTCGTAGCATACCCGCATGGCCTCCGGCCTGCTGTCACCCGATCTGCGATCATGCTTCGTCTTTGCCTGCTTTTTGTCGTGGTCTTCTCCGGCACGGCCACCGCCCAAACCCCGGAACTTCCTGCCGATCTCACCTTCCTTCTGCCGGACGACGAGAATACCGCCGCCACCGCAGGCTCGCCTGCTCCGTTCTGGACCGCGGCGACGACCACCAACGCGCTTTGGAGAAAGCGCGAGGGCTACGGTCTCGACGCGCTCGGCAACGCCTGGATCTTCGAAAAAGACGGAGCCGGTGACGGCGTGGGCGATGCAGTCCCGCTCACTACCCGCATCTCCGGACTCACTCCCGGCAGGGAATATGGAGTACTGGTCGGTTTCCTCTCCGTGCCCAGCGAGAATTGGCGCGTCCGTGCCGGACTCGCTCCCGACTCTCTCACCGAGTTCCGTCCCGGCAGCCCGGCCGGGCGGGTGATCAGCCTTGGCCTTTCTTCAGTCGCCGGTTCCAACCGCCACCAATACCTCGGGCTCGTCGGCAACGCCACTGCCGACCAAGCGGGCAGCATCGAGGTCTTCATCGACGACGGAGAAGGCGAAGGCGGCGCATCCCGCACCTGGTACGCGGGCCTTGCCTATGGCGGACCTCTTGTCATCCCCGAGCCTCCGCCCCTCCCCGGCGGTGCGGTCGAAATCGCCCCCGACGGCGCCTGGACCTGGTTCAATGACGAGCGCGCCATCTTCCACGAAGGTTTTCTCTTCGCCGGCTACGTCCGCTCGGACGGCCATGTCGGCGTCACCCGCCATCACCCGGAGACCGGAGAATCCCTGCATGTGCAACTGAGCACCGGCGCATCACGCGAAACCGACGACCATAACAATCCCTCGCTCACCGTCCTGCCGGACGGGCGCCTGCTTGCGATCTATTCCCGCCACAGCACGGGGTCCGAATTCTACCACCGCACGTCGAATGTCCCCACGCCGGCCGGCGCTGCCGACTGGGGCCCGGAACAAATCAAGGCCATGCCCGCGAGCAACACCTACGCCAACACCTACCGCCTCGCCGCGGAAGGCGACCGCATCTTCAACTTCAGCCGCTCCATCAACTGGAACCCGACCCTTACCCTCTCCGGAGACAACGGCGTCACCTGGGGAGCCCCGGTCCATTTCATCAGCAACGGCTCGGGATCCACCCGCCCTTATCCGCGCTACATCTCTAACCACGATGATCGCATCGACCTCATCTACACCGACGGCCACCCGCGCAATTTCCATAACAGCATCTATCACCTCTACTATCGGGACGGTGCTTTCCGGAAAACCGACGGCACGCCGGTGAAGGCGCTCGCCGGCCTCCCCATCGCCCACCATACCGGGGAGCGGGGCAGCCCGATCTACCAATACTCCGAAGCGGCGTGGGAACCCGGCGAAGGACCGGATCAATGGATTCCCAATGCCCGCGCCTGGACCTGGGACATCCACTACGGCAGCGATGGCCATCCCGTCTGCGTCTTCCAGGTACAGCCGCACCGTCCGGGCGATTTTTCTCGGCCCACCACCGATTGGCCGAACCAGCGGATTTTTTACTACTATGCCCGCTGGACCGGCACGGAGTGGCAAAAGCGCTTCATCGCTCAGGCCGGGCGCGGCCTGTACAGCAGCGAACCCGACTATGGCGGGGGAATGGCCATCGATCCCGAGGATCCGCGCGTCGTATACATTTCCACCAACGCGCTCCACCCGATAGATCTCTCCACTATCGAAGTCGGGGAAATCCCTCTCAACCCCGGCGACCGCTACGAAATCTGGCGCGGCTTCACCGCCGATCGCGGCCTGACCTTCTCCTGGACTCCCGTCACCGAAAATTCCGCCGCCGACAATCTCCGTCCCATCGTTCCGGAAGGCCACAAGCGTCGGCACGCGCTGATCTGGTTCCATGGCATCTATACCAGCTATACCAGTTACAACACTCGTGTGCTCGGCAGCTTCGGCGAAAAGACCCTCAGCTACGCCGACTGGGCGGAACAGCATGGCCTCGCTGCCGATTCATGGTACGATGACGAGGACAGCGACGGCATTTCCAACCTGATCGAATACGCCACCGGCGGCGACCCGAAATCGCCCGCCGGCCCGTCGCCTACCGGCATAAGCGCGAATGCGTTCGAATTCCGCCTCGCCGACAACTGTGCCGACACCGAGTGGGTGGTCGAGTCGTCCACGGATCTTCAGGAATGGCGGCAGGCCGCCATCGTCCGCCACGGCGGCCTGCCCTTCGAAACCGCGTCCGGTTTCTCGCTAGCCGTTCCGCAAGATGCCCCCGAAAAACGGGTCCTCACCATCACCGGCGAAGCGGCCGACCGCGCTTTTTTTCGCCTGGCGGTGCGGCTCCGCCCGTGAATCGTGACGAGTGAAAAGAAAGGGAACGGGGGATCCCGTTTCAAACCGAACGGTAGAACCTGAGCCTTCCCCACAACGGGATCCCGCGCGCCATCCGTTACCGGAGATGCGTGCCGGCGACGTCCTGATCATGGACAATCTTGGCGCTCACAAGGACAGGCAGGCGCTCGCCTTGCTCAAGGGTGCGGGGGTGACGGTGATGGGAGCAGTGCGGAGTCTGGCAGCGGCTTTGGAAGCAACTGCAGTCCGAACACTTTGTCCAAGCCCGCGAATTGCTGATGGACTCCACCACAGTGCGAGCCCATCAGCATGCTGCCGGGGCGGCCCAAAAAGCAGCGGCGATCAGGCTCTTGGCCGCTCTCCGGGTGGGGCTGAGCACCAAAACCGGACCTTCCGGCGTGAAGTGCTCGATGCCCACCTCTTTGCCTCGCTCAGCGAAGTCCGCGAAATCCTCCACGAATGGATGATCGCCTACAACGAGGAGCGGCCTCACCAAGCCCTCGGCAACGTGCCGCCGAGCATCTTCAGTCAACAGAAGGCATGAACCGAAACCGAACCAACAACCGACCCAATCTCTACTTTCAAACTGTTCTGTTGACGGGGAAGCTTACGGTATGATGCTGACGGCATCCGGGAGCGTCTGGTTTTTGATGGAATCGAGCCGGTCATTGCTCCCATCAGCACCCGGAGTAAAAAACTATACTATGACAAGATGCTCTACCGAGGGCGCAACCGGGTTGAGTGGCTGATCAACAAGCTCAAGCACTTCAGGCGCATCGCCACCGCTACGACAAGCTCGGCAAAACCTTCTTCGCCTCCCTCTGTCTGGTCGCTTCCTTCATCCTTTCGCGTAATTCGTGAATACGACCTAGTAGACATAGCTCTAGCGAATCTCCGATTTAAGGGTTCATTATTTAACCGTGAAGCATCCTTGAATCTTCTCAGAGGACGTCGAAACCTCCACGATGTGAGTTCCGGATGTAAGATGCCAAAGGTGCCCATGAACTGAAGGTTCGATTTTCCGGCCATTGATCTTCCACGTCAGTTCTTGGTTTCCCCCGCCCACGGCTTCCAAGCGGATTGCTTGCTGGGAGAGGGGCAGATGCGAATCGATCAGGAAAGTCGTCCCGTCACGGGGCGATACCAAGTGAAGGGGAGTCGCGTCATCCACCTCTGCGCCCAAATGATTCAGCGGTCCGCTGCACCACAGGGCGTATTCCGCCGGCAGGATCAAGCGGGTGGTTTCCCCCTCACTGCGGAGATATCTGTCCGCATTCCCCACCGGCTCCGTGCCGGGCAGGAAGTATTCCGAAGCGCTGCCGGGGCTGGATGACGTCGGGGAGAGACCTGTGAGGGAGCAGACGGGGGCGGTGGATAGTCCTTCCACCGGGGGGGGGACGGAGGTGTCGCCGTGCTTCAGCAGATACTCCACGATGCTGTGGAAGACCGGAGCCGCGCCTGCAATAGCGGCGATCTCATGCATCGGCCTACCATCGAAGTTACCCACCCACACGCCCACCGCATGTTGGGCGGTGACCCCGATGGTCCAGCCATCGCGGAATCCCGAACTCGTTCCCGTCTTGCAGGGGATGCGATATCCTTCAAAAGCCAGCGGTGAAAAAGCACTGAAGGTCTTCTGCCGGGCTTCATTGTCCGCGAGCATATCCGCCACGATCGAGGCGCTGGCGTACCCCGGAAAAGCCCGGTGACGTACAGGCGCTCCCGATAGCAGGCGAGGCTCCACCGCCAGACCCTGCCCGGAGAAGAGCGTGTAGGACGCCGTCAGATCCAGCAGCCGGACTTCCGCATTCCCAAGGATCAGGCCCGCGCCGTATTCCGAGAAAGGCCGGGCGAAATGGAGGCCGCACTCCTCGAAGGAGCTGAACATGCTCCGCGCGCCCACTTTGCTCAGCACCACCACCGCAGGGACATTGAGCGAATTGGCCAGCGCCTCGCGGGCACGCACCGGACCCCAGAAGCACTTGTCATAGTTGCGCGGATCATAGTCGATGTACTCGGCCCGCACGGCATCCGGAGTATCGGGCAGGAGCGTCGCTGCCGTCATTAGCCGGTCCTGGATCGCGCGGGTGTAGAGGAAGGGCTTCAAGGTCGAGCCCGCGCTGCGATAGAGCGTGGCCCCGTTGATTTGGCCGCGGCGGGGTTCGAAGAAATCGGTCGATCCCACCATGGCCCGCACCGCACCGTCCCTGGTGTCCACGATGACCACCGCACCGTCGCGCACCCCGCGATCCCGAAGCCGTGAGAGATGCAGGCGCAACCGGGCCTCCGCCATCCGCTGGAGATCCAGATCCAGGGTCGTCACCACCTCCCCCCCTGGCAAGCGGGGATACTCCCGCCTCAAGGTCTCCACGAAATGAGGCGCATGCCGCGGCGGCGGCTCCGGGGCACGGAGCGCGGGTGGCTCCCGCAAGCGTTTAGCCTCCGCTGCCGACAGGAAGCCCAATTCTAACAGCCGGGCGAGGGAGCGCCGGTATTTCGCCCGGGCCGCATCGGCATGCGTCCACGGATTGAATCTCGTCGGTGCTTGGGGAATGCCGGCGAGGAAAATCGCCTGCCTCAGGGTAAGCTGTTCTGGCACTCTCCCGAAGTAGGCCCGCGCCGCCGCATCCGGACCCACCCTGCGATTCCCATAGTGGCTGCGGTTCAAGTACTCTTCCAAGATCCGGTCCTTCGACCAGTCGCGCTCCAATTTGAGCGCGGCAAAATTCTCATAGATCTTCGATTTCCAACTCCGCTCGCTGCGCCGCGAGGCCAGCTTCACCAACTGCTGGGTGATGGTGGAGCCGCCGGAAAGGATGCGCCCCGCCTTGGCATTCCGCCACATCGCCGCGGCAGTCGCATGGATGTCGCAGCCGGGATGCGAGCGGAAGCGATGATCCTCCAGCGCCACGGTCACCGCGGGCAGCCACTCGCCCATGCTCTCCAGTGGAATCGGGGCGCTGTCTCGCGCTTCTCCCGCAGGCAATCTCGCCAACTCCCGTCCGTCCACATCCACGAGCACCGGAGTCGCACGGCAGGGCTGCAGCAGTGCCGGCGGCAAGCTCACCAGATGGATCGCCGCAAAGAATCCTATGATGCCTGCGCACACCGGCACGGTGGCCCACTTCAGGACACGGACCCATCGTCGCCGGGATGATGTCGTCTTCATGACCTACTCGACCACGTGCACTATCGAGCCCTCCGATACCGCCCCGAAGCGGCTGTCGTACATCGGCCGCACCTGCGTGCGCGGCCAGCGAAAAACGCCGGGCACCGCCACCCGTGCCAGCACTCCATACAAGTTCCGCCCTCGCGGGAACTTGTCGAAATACAGGACCGTCCGGTCACTTCGGAATTCGGAATGGGCCAGCTCCAGCGTATGCACCCCGAGCTCCACCGGCAGGTTGAAGTGTTCACGGATCATCGGCAGATCAGGATTCACCGTTTCGAAGCAAGCGGGGATCAGGTCTTCCAGTTGCAGATAGTTCAATGGCGTCTCCGCATCGACGGCGAAAGTGATCAGCACATGATCGCCCAGCTTCCACGGGGCTTCCGCACTGCCATTACGGTTTCCTTCGGGAGTCAGCAACCGCGCCTCGCGAGTGAGGTTCAGGCCCCTGTTGGCCAGACCCTTGTCATCTTCCGACACCGGATACGTCGCCCGCAACATGAAAGAGCCCCTGATCGACGGCCGGAACGCATGCGGAAAACGGCTGCCAAATTCCGCCAGCGGAACCTGCAGCCAACCCACCGAGCGCGAGTTGGGCGAGCCCACCGCCCGCCCAGGAGTGACCGCATCCGCCCTCAGGTTCGACCCGTGTTCCTGGCCCGTCATCGCATTCAACAGCATCAGCACCCACAGGCTCTCCTGGGTCGAGAGACTCGCCGATGCCCGAATCATCTCATCCAGCCGCTTCTTCTCGGCGTTACGCTTCCCTTCGTTCCAGTTTGTGTAGTTGATCTTGCAATGAGCCAGCAGGCGCACCGCTGCCCTGCGCTTCGCCGAGCTGAAGGTCGCGGGATTAAAGGAATTGTCCGTCGGCGGACCTTCGATCTCGGCAAGTAGTTGATCGCGCAACTTCGGCAGCTGCTTCCCGGCAAACAGTCCCAGGGCAAGCCATGCCTTTCCCTCGTCGGTCAATCCCTTGTCAGAGGCGATCTCCTCCGCCAGCTCCATCTCGGCGGCCTCTTCATTCTCCATCTCGTCTCCCTCTTCATTTCCCTCGGCGTCTCCCTCATCATCCTGCGCATCATCCTTCTTGGGGACCACCGGCAGATCCACCGCCTCATCATCACCCTGCTCCTCTTCCTCCTCGAAGATGGGAGGCACTTCCGCTGCCGCTTCCTTTTCCTCAAGCTCCCGCGCGTAAGCCGCGATCATGTAGGCAAAGGCCCGGTCGTCGGCACATGCATTCTCAAACGGGCCTTTCTTTTCCATGCAGAGCTCCAGGATCTCCTTGTAGTGGCTGATGAGATCCTCCCGGATCTCATACTTATGGTGCCGAGCGCTGAGGATGGCCCACGCCGCTTGCAAGCTCACATGGTCGTTCCCCGCCGCAGAGCCTTCCCAGCAGGGCACACGGCCGTCTTCCGTGATAGATTGGGCAAAGGACCGGAGACGCTCCTCCAGACTCGCCCTGAATTTCTTCTCGTCCTCCGGCGTCTTGGGAAAGAAGGCCAGGCTCTCTGCCAGCACCGTGGCCGCCAAGATGCGCGTCGAATCCTTCTCCAGCGAGCCTCGCGCCTCGATCAGCTCCGGCAGGCCCGCCAACTTCGAGAGATAGCTGGAGTTCGAAATGATCACATCGCAGTTGCCATCGTTCCACGGAGCCTCGCGTGCCGCCCCGGCGTGGAACTCCGCACCCGTCAACAGCCCGGTCTTCGTTTCGGACCGCTCGATCACGCCCGGCCGGACTTGCAGCGTATGGTCTTCCGTCGCCGTGAACGGCCCGGCCAGAGACTTCGCGACAAGCAGCACCCGGGCCCTCGAATACCCTCCCGGCACCTTCGCCTGGAATTCCACCACCTTCCTCTCCGCCCGCTTCAGCACCAGACGCCTCGGTGCGACATCGTCCGCTTTCATCGCGCTACCGAGACGCTCCAGCCGCACCTCGATCTCGTCGCTGTCGGCATAGTCCTGTTGCACCGTCGCCCGCAGCCGCACTTCATCCCCCACCCGCACGAAGTCCGGATAGTGAGGCTCCACCTGCAGCCGCTTCGCGAGATGCAGCGTTCTCGTGGCCGTTGCGAAGTCCGCGGCTCCCGATTGGACCACGGCCACCAAACGGCATCGAGTCAGCACGTCCGGTGCCGTGAAGGAAAAGGTCACCCTGCCCACCTGGTCGGTGCGCTCCATCGGCTTCCAGAAATTGAAATTGCGATAGGCGCGCGGGAAAGGATCCGAATAGAAAGTCCCCTTCAGCAGCGCGCTCGCCCCCAGCACGAACCCCTTTTCCTCCAGGCTGGGATTTCCCTCCGTCACCGCGGCGGCGTATCGTTTCAGATCCGCGCCATACATCGAGACGCCCAGCCTCCGCGGCGGGAAAAAGGCGGCTTTGAAATCCGGCATCTGCCATTTTCCCAGCTCCAGGATGGCATCGTCGGCGGCGAAAATCAGGACTTCCGCGTTTGGCACCGGCCGCCCCCCTTTCGTCACCAGCACGTTCCCGGAAACGATCCCGGCGGGCTCCGCCTGTTCCGCCGCCAACTCCATCACCGCCTGTAGCGGCTGCGCCGGTTCCACCTTGATCTCGCAGGAGCCGAATCGCTCCGCCGGCGCGCCGTCCGCGCCAGCCGCCTTCACCAGGTGGACCAGCACGTAGGCATTCGGCGCGAAGGATGGCTGCACCTGGAGCGGCACCACCTGCGCATTCCCCCGGATCTCCACCATATGGCGGGCCAGCACCCTGCCGCTCGCCACCATGATCGTGGCAATCCCTTGCACCGGGCTCTCGATCGCGAGGTTTGCCGTTTCGCCCGGACGATAGCTCTTCTTGTCCAGCCGGATCGCGAGTTTCGTGTCACTCTCCACCGGCACCTCCGCCTCTCCCTCCCCCGCTTCCAGCGCCAGTGCACTAACCGTGGGAACCAGAGGCTGCCCCGGCGCGGTGACCTTCGCCACATACTCGCCCGGATCCTTCACCTGGATCGACCGGGACGCCGGCGTAACCAGCTCCCCCTCCCACACCTTGGTGAATTCCGGGAAGTTCCGATAGCGCTGGATATTGCCGGCGATCTGCTCCTTCACCGTCTTCACCGTCAGATGATAGACCTCCGCCTTTGCCGTCAGACCCGGCGCAGGCTTGTTGTCCTTGTCAAAGGACGCCACGGACAGGGAAAGCCCCTCGTCCGTGCGACCCATCGAGACACCCAGGATCTTCTCCGCGAACTGCACCCGCGCCTCCGCGCCCCCGCGAACCGTCTGCGCCGCGCTTTCCGACACCACATCCACCATCCACTTCACCTCCGCGCGCCGGTACATTCCCCTCTGGAAAGGCGACTTCGTGGAAAGCGTCGCCCTGCCCCGGTCATCCAAACGCTCCAATCCGCACCGCACCACCGATCGGCTCACCTGGAGCGCCTGGCCCGTGCCGTGGCCCGTGTCCCAACCTGCCTTCGCATTCTTCGCAAGCACATACGAGGAGACCCCACGCGTCCGCGAGCTCGGCGAGTGCGGATCGTTCACCGTGAAATGATCACCGCCGGACGGATCCCCGTGGCTCGTATCGATCCTTTCCTCGCCAAGATCCCCCTCCATGGGGTCCTCGCTGAGTTCATCGTGGATCACCCACACCGCTTTCCAGCGCACGGTGGCATTCGCATTCGGTGCGCCGTGGAAGAACGAGGAGGACACCTCCGCGGTCGCGGTCTCTCCGTGGGAATCATCGGCATCCACCTTCACGGAAAACGCCAGCGGCCGGAAATCCGCCACCGTGATCTCCGTTTTGCCTTTGAAATCTCCACCGGCTTCGATCGACAGCTTGCCCAGCATCGTCCGAGGAATCTCCCAGGTGGCTTCCCAGCTTCCCGATTTCGACAGCGTCGCGGTCCCGGAGTGGATCAGCGTGGGATCCTCCTTATCCTCGACATCGGTGAAGATATTCCACTCGATCTCTTGCGAGGGGTGCAGGTCCAGCTTCCCGTCGGAGAGGTGGCGCTCGATCCCCTTCATGCTCACCGTATCTCCGGGCCGGTACAAATTCCGGTTGGTCACGATGATCCCGCAGGCATCCGGCTCCCACTCATTTCCGAAGTTCCCCGTCTCGAACTCGAATTGGTCCGCGGGCTGGAAGGACTGGCCGCCGGGTTCGCCCGCGAAAATGCTTTCCGGCATCCCCCAGCCTTCTTCAGACGCATCGAAGTGAGCTTCACCGTTCGCATCGGTCGTGGCCACCTGCGTCACCGGTTCTTGTTTCACAAGCTCGTCATTCTTCCCCAGCACCGTCCTACTCGCGAAGACGATCTCCACCCTGACCTGGGCAGCGGGCAGGCCGTCACTCATCCGGGCCACACGCACGGTGTAGCGGGCATCGTCCCGCACGCCGGTGATGATCCAGTCGCCACACGAGACCAGGGCACGGTTTCCCACGGTACGCCCCGCGCTGTCCCTGCCATAGATTTCCACCAGATACGTCCCCGGCCCTTTCCATGGCGGCGTCCAGCGGATCTCCCGTGCTATCTCCTTGTCATCCCCGCTCGCCGGGAAATCCCCTTCACCCAGCACCCCGTCTTCCCGGCTCCGGTTCTCGGTGAAAACCTGCGTCTCCTTCACCAGATAATCACCGGTCACGGGATGCCTCGCGACCTTGTTCCCCTCCCATTGAAACTCGCCGAACTCGCGGAGCCGCGAACGCAACCCTTCAAGCTCCTTCGGCGGAACCGATATGATCTTCCACTTCAGCGGTCCCGTATTGACCTGCGTGAAGGGGACACGCACGCCGTTCGCGGGATTGCGTTGGAAGAAAAACGGAGCCCGCACGATCACCGCCGGCCGCTTCTTCCGGAAGCGCACGGTCCACGTCGTATCCTCCGCCAGCACCGTCCCATCCGCCGATGCGATCCCGGCCTTCAGCGTGACACGATAGGTCATGCCCGTATCGAAACTCCCCGCCAGCCGCATGACCTGCCCGCCGCGGGGATCATGCTCGATCTTCAGGTCCGCGACTTCCGGACTGATCCTCATCTCCGCCCGCTTGAAGCCCGCCGCCGCAAATTCCTTGCTCGCCTCGATCCGGATGAAGGCACCGTCTCCCGGTTGGTTGAGGCCCACGATCTTCCCGATCTCGAAAGGGAGCGTCTTCCCCGCCGGAATGATCAATTGCCGGGGAAGCGCTCTCCCATCCCACTCGCGATTGATGACCAGATAGTAAATCCTTCCCGGAGGCAAAGGCTTCACCGGCTCCACCAGCATCCACCCTTGCGGACGCGGCTCCAGGACTCCCTCAAGCGCTGCCTCCACCGGGAAGACCTCACCATTGGAGGAGTCCAGGAAAACGATGCGCTTCTGCGCCTCCCGGACATCCACATTGTGGGAAAACTCGATTCTCACCCGCGGCAAAGACGGCAAGGGATGGTTGTCCCCGCGGCGCCGGATCCTCCAGTCCGGAATGATCTCCGCGTCTTCCAGCTCCTCCTCCCCTTCCGTCGGTGGGTCGTCATAGATCACCGGCGCATTGAGGAACTCCAGCGCGCTCACCGCAAACTGGTCATCACGGAATTGGACGCCCCACGAATCCGGCCCTACCGGCCGGTCCGCCAGATCGCGCAAGCCCCCGCGCAATTTCGCACGGTACATGATCTGACGCATGTAATTCAGCCCGAGATCCGCCGGCCGGATCAGATAGCCTTCGTGCTGGCTTGTCCAGGTCCACTCCACCTCCAGCGGCGGATCGAAGACCAGCGGGCAAGGTCCCTCCCCAAGACAGTCGATATCGACCATCGGCGTCGGAAAGGTCACACTGAGCCGCCCATCCTCCAGGATACTCGCGAGGGAGCCCTCGTCGGGAGAGACCTTGATCTGTTGCGCGAAACCGGAACCGGGCGGCAGCAGGGCAAACAACAGCAGCAAAAAACTCGAAAAGCGAGAGGGGATTTTCATGGTCCTGGGGTGGATTGGCTTTGGGTTCGATCGGGAGGTTTGAGGCCGGCAGGCATCATCCGTTTGGCCTTCTGGAAAGCTTGCTTGAGATCGGCCACCGCTGGCTGGAACCCCTCGTGGCCGGAGTCGATATCCTGGACCCGCAAGAGATCCTCATAAGCCTCCGCCAGGGCCCCGGCCTCTATGTAGAGCCGGGCTCTCTCGATATACAGGAGCGCGTCGTGGCCCCGATATCTCACTTGTTCCGTGACGTCGTAAATCCTGCCCTGCAGCCTGCCGCTGGGGACCGGGGGCAAATCCCTGAGCCGGGGAGAAGTTCTGAACCGTCCTCTCAGATAGTCCAACTCGGCCTTGGCCTCGCGCCACTTCGCACGCCGATGGTAGCCTTCGTATCGAAGCAGGCGCGCCTCCAGTTCGTCTTTTCCGGCGACCCACTTGTCCACCCATGCCGCCCCCTCATCCCATCGGCCCTCGGTGCCGTACGTCTTGGCCAGCTTCTTCCAGACACCGAGTTTTTCGTCGGGCAGATGCTTGGATTCTGCCTCCAGCCAATGATTGATCGCTTCCCCGGAGTGGCCCTCGGCCTTCGCCACGTCCCCTCCGAGTTCCTTGATGCGGGCCATGTCGCCGGGAACATTCTCCAACCATTGAGCGATGATGTTTTTCGCATCGTCGTATCTCTTCTGCTGGACCAGTCCCCTTCCCCAGAGAGCCCACGCTCGCCCGTAATCCTTGCCCTTTTCGTGCCTCGCGATCTCTCCCGCCTTCACGATGATATCGGGAGCGGGAAACGGGGCCTGACCGGCGAGCACCTCGAGCTCCTGCTTCTGCTTTGCAAGGGGGTCCTCTATCATGGGAGGCCTACCATACAGATAGGCGACGACAAGCAGGGCGACGGCCGCGGCCGCGATGCCCCCGTTTCTCAGCAAGCGGAAATTGGACGCGCTCCGCGATGCTTTCACAAAGCGCCCCAGGACAGCAGGCACCTCCGCCGCGAACGTCCGGCACAAGCGCTCGGCACGATGCAGGTCCAGCCCCCGCAGCAGAGGCTGGTGGTCGTCCCCCTCCTCATCCCACACCCTAGCTTCAGTCTCGAAGCGGCGGAGTTGCAGCCGCTTCGGGCGGTCCTTCCCGTTGAGCCACTGGTGAAGATCCGTCCATCCTTTGAGCAGGGATTCATGGGCGATCTCGGCCGTGGAATCCACCTTACCCTCCCCGTCACCGGGATTCGCCGGAACACCTGCCGCCGCTTGAAGTTGGTCCACCACGATCAGCCGGTAGTCGGTGGATGCCAGCTCGCGGGCCAGCTTTTGTGCCAGCTCTCCGCCCGGCAGGTCGGAAAGCCGCCGCCGCCTCTTCGTATCGGGACCTCCATCATCGGCCAGCCGGGTAAGGTGGATGAAAAGGGGCTCGATCAATTTCCCCATCGCAATCTCGTCCTCGCCCTTGCTCTCCCTGAACTTGCGCAGCACCTCGTTCGCCTGCGCGTTGACCGCGCCGCGCAGCCCGTCGATTTTTTCATAATTGGCGTAGGTGAGATCTCTCCTTCCGCCCATCTCCCACACGCGCCGCAGTGCCTCCTGCAGAAATGGCAGAGCACCCACCGGATCCAACTGGTAGTCTTGCACCACCACCTCCACCAGCGTGCGCTCCAGCTGGATATTCCGCGCCGCCGCGGGATGCTCGATCGAGGCGCGGACTTCCCGGGCATTCAGCGGGTGGATCAGACAGCGGTGATCGATCCCGCCCAGAAACGACTTCAGCGATTCATCCCCCGCAAACTGCGGCAGAAAATCGGAACGCATCGAGATGATCACCGAGACCCGCCCCGACTCCTCCCTCGCCGCGTAGGCCAGGTTCTTGAGAAAGGGCTCCCAGATCGAGGTGACATACTCCTTCCGCCGCTTGTCATCCGAAGGCATCAGGGTGAACAGCTCTTCGAATTGATCCACGATCAGCACCATCCGCGGCCCGCCGTGCCCATTGCCCAGCGCGGTGGTGGCGATCTCGTGCAACCGCTCCTCCGGCCAGTTCGCCCGGCGCTCTTCCATCTTCTCCACCGGTGCCGGGACGTGAGGACGCAGAATCTCATGACTGCGGAGATTTGCCTCCAGATTGCCCAGCGCGTTGCCTCCCGGTCGCATAGTCACATAGATCCACTCCCTCGTCTCCGGATGGACTATCCCTTGCCTCAGATGGGGCAGCAGACCGGCCTGCAGAAGGGAAGATTTTCCACTCCCGGAGGCACCGAGCACGGCGATGAACCTCGCACCCCGAGGCCGGCGGAGACGTGCCTCGAGATCGAGGATGTAGTTGTATCTCCCCGTGAAAATCGACGTATCATTCTCCGTGAAGGGCAGCATCCCGATGAAGGGCGGGCGCTTGTCGTCGATCTCTACAGGCGCCGGTCTCCGTTCCTGAAGGATCGCAGCCGCGAGCTCGTTATGGGCATCATAATCCGTCAGGCTCTTGAACTCGATCGAGGTGTACAGACGCAGGAAGGGCGGCAGGGCCAGGTCCTTCCATTGCGGCGCATCCGGCAACCGCACCGGGATGATCCCGAAATGCCTCCCTCCCCTCCATGTCTCCGCCGCCATCAGTTGCGCCAGTTGCCGCTCGATCTCGTGCCAAGGTCCGATTCCCGAAGGACCATAGAAAATGACGCAACTGTCAGACTGCTGCAACGCCGCCTCGATCCTGCTCATCCAATCGACCCCCTTGGGCAAATCAACCTCGTCAAACCAGCATGAGACGCCAGAAGCCATCAACCGGGTCCGGATCGCGGACACCATCGGCTTGTCGCTGCTATTGTGACTAAGGAAAGCTGTAGGCATACCACGACGATGCCTAATTAAAGATGATCGAGTCGAATGTCCAAGAAATTCCTGAAAACCATGATTAAGCAGGTCTCTCGGGAAATTTTCAAGTATTAAGAAATGCTTGGCTATGTAAGCGATCAACACACCCCCTCTACCTGGCCGCCGCCGGATTCCGGCAGGCTGATGGTCCATGTAAGCTCCCACCGATTGCCGGCCCGATCATCAAGAGCGACCGCACCGGCCAGACCTGCTACACCAGCCAGTTCAAATGCGAGGTTACTGGCTGACGAGCCTGGCTCCTGACGCGGATCAACTCCTCGGCCTGGCGCGAGGCCACTGGAGCATCGAGAACCGATGCCACTGAGTCATAGACGTAGTCTATGGAGAGAAAGACGGCTCGCGTGTCCGCAGCGACCACGCTGCGCAGAACCTCGCGCTCTTGCGCCGCCTCGGGCACAACTTGCTGCGTGAAGACAAGACCGTGAGGGACTCCATCGCCGGCAAACGCAAGCGCGCCTACCTCTCTACCGCGACCTTGGAAACCTTCCTGAAACTCAGGGAATCAAAATGAGGGGGGCCTGAGTTCATCGATTTTTCCGGTTATCAAAATCCGGCGATGTCTTCTTACTCCCGGTCCGCCCGCGGGGGCGGTTGAGTAAGGCTCGATAGCCCAGTGGTAGAGCAGCAGATTGAAAATCCGCGTGTCGCTGGTTCGATCTCGGCTCGAGCCCTCACTCCGCCTCTTGCGGTTTGGAGGCAGGCACGGCATCCGGTAAAGCTTGCGTTGCCTAACGGATTTGATTCAGGATCGTCCAGAAATCCTCTGGCATTGCGTCACTTCGAAGAACGCTCCCCTTGAACGCCCGGACGTTTTTCGCAAGACTCCTTTCATAGCCCGTTCCCATGTCCGAGTCGAATCCAAGATACCCGGCGTTCCTGTCCTACTCATCGTCGGATCGCAAGAAGGCGGAGAAGCTGCACCGGGACCTGGAGAACTTCCCGATTCCGAAAGAACTCCGGGAACACGAAATAGTTCCTGGTTTGAAAGTCGGCAAGCATCTCCGGCCGATCTTCCGCGACCGCGACGAGCTCTCGGGATCGGCGAGTCTGAGCGAAGCCATCGCCACCGCTGTCCGGCAATCGGAGTTCCTGATCGTTCTCTGTTCCCGGGACTCGGCGGAATCGGAATGGGTACAACGGGAGATCGAGGTTTTCCGGGAAAACGGGAAAAAGAATCGAATTCTTCCTTTGATCCTGAATGGCAAGCCGAATGCAACCGCGGACGGGCGTCCTCAGGACGAATGCCTCCCGCCTGCTCTTCGTCGCCCGGCGGAACCTCTGGCGGGAGATCTCAGAAAGGAGGGAGATGGTCCCGAACGCGGCATGATCAAGATTCTCGCAGGCGTCACCGGCCTGCGCTTCAGCTTGTTGTATGACAGACATTTAAAGCGCCGCCGCCGCCGCCGGATTCTGGCCGGCGTGACGGGCGTGGGCTTGCTGCTTGTTTCCGCCGTCACCGGTAAGGTGATCCTCGAACAGAAGGCTGAGGTGGAAGCCAGGAAGCGCGAAGCCGCCGAGCTGACTTTGAAAGAGCAAACGGCCAAGCACCTGGCGGCAGAGAGTTCTGCCGAAGCCGAGCGGCGACGGATCGATGCGGAAGAAGCCAGGAAAGCTGGCGAGGAAGCGGTGCAATTGCGCGAGCAGGCCGAGAAAAGGCGGCTGGCGCTTCAGTTCGAAGCCGCCGTCAGCGACCGCGAAAACGCGCAGAAATTCAGGGAAAGGAGTCAACATGCCGAAGCGCTTGCCTACTTGGCGCGCTCAATGGAATACGACTCCGATTCTCGTGCGCCGGCGGAGATGGCCATGGGCGTGCTCCACGAGATGGGCCCCTTGCCTTCGGATTTGTGGATTTCCGATTCGATTCATTGTCTTCCTTATGTCCGTTTGTCTTCCTCCGGAGCCAGGCTTTTCGTCGTCACTCCGAAGGGAGATATCCGGATCGTCGAGACCCGGACCGGAAGGGTAACGCTGGCTGTGTCCAAAGCCGGCAATGTCGTGGAAGCGGGAATGAGCCGCGACGAAACGCTTTTCTTCACGGTGGACGAAGAATGCGCAGTCTCCATCTATCGCATGACCGATGGCTATCGATTGCATCGATTCGGCGATGACGAGAACCGAATTTTCTGCGCCGCTTTTAGTCCGGATGGCCGTTGGCTGGCGACCGGATCGTCGCGCAAGGTAGAGATACACGATCTGAACAGCGGAGAAATGGTCCGCACGCTTGGCGGACATCACTCGATCGTCGGATCAGTGGAGTTCAGTCCGGACGGGAAGCGTCTGTTCGCTTTCGATTCGATGGCGCATGCGGGCATTCTCTGGGACACCGCAAGCTGGCAGTCGCTCGCACGCCTCGAAAGCGAAGATCACAATGTCGGTTTCTTCCGCTTCTCCGAAGACGGCAGATTCCTCTCCACTTTGTCCAGAGGTCCACGCAACGAGCGCGACGAGAACAAGGGCTTCTCGAACCGGATCGCGCGAAACGTGAGGGATGCCGATCTTTTCATCTACAACTCCCAGGAGATCGACGACGACGTTCCGATGGTTGACCAGAGACGCGTAAGAATCCTCGATGACGTTCACGTTCGGGTGTGGGACGCACGAACGGGCGCATTGCTCAAGACATTGCGAGGGGCGAAATCGGAGGCTTTGACCGCGGCCGCCTTCAGTCCCGATGGCGGATCGCTCGCCACCGTTTCGCCGGAGGGAGCCGCACATGTCTGGAATCTCCGTCAAGACAGTGAGCCCTTGATTCTGGAACACGGAGAGCCTCTCGACTGCCTGGCGTTCTCGGCCGATGGGCTGCGTCTGATGACCGGTATGCGTAGCGGGAATGCGATTGTGTGGGATGTGGCGAAGGGAACGCCAGTGCGGGTTTTGCGTGGCTTCGGGGCCGGCCTTTCGGATGTCGGATTCAGCTCCGACGGCCGGCATGCGATTACCTTGCCGGAAGACGGGCATCTGGCGGTCTGGGGGACAGCTTCCGGCAGATTGAGCCGCGAAGTCACCGTGTCCAACCAGCGGATCGGATTTATGCGTCTTTCTCCTTCGCGAGAACGTTTCGTCGTCATCGATACCGCTTCCAGCGTAAGGGTGTGGGATACCAGGACCCTGCGCAGCGTGTTTGAGCATCGCGAGCCGACCACGCTCCTGCTCGCGGCCGATCTTTCGGCGGACGGAAAGCGACTTGCGACAGGCGACCAGCAAGGTCGGGTGATCGTCTGGGACCTGGAACGGGCATCGATCCTTTCCGAGCGAACCGCTTTCGACAATCAGGTTGTGGATCTGAGGTTCGGCCCGGACGGCAGCCATCTCTTCGCTTCGGGAGGAAGAAGAAAGATGATCTGCGTGCCGGCCGATACCAGCGACAAAGAGGCAGTGACCCTGCAAGCTCCGTGGGACGTGCATTCGATCTGTTTCGTCGACAACGACCGGGTCATCGGCATGGCTTTCAACGGCGCCGCCCGCTCCTGGAACTACCGCACGGGCGAAGCGGATGGAACTTTTCGGCCGAGGAGCGGCGAAAGTCGGCGCGGCGACGTGAGAACGGCGGTATGGTCTCCCAGAACCGGAAAACTGCTGACCGCCTCGTTTTCCCCCATGTTTCCGCAGCCGATCTTCAACGATGAAACCGCCAGATTGTGGGACTGGAAAAGCGGCAGCCTGCTGAAGACCTATGCCGGCCATAGGGACGAGGTGATGGGAGCCGCGCTGAGTGGCGACGCTTCGCGTGTGCTGACGGCTTCGTTGGACAATACCGTTCGCCTCTGGGATGCGGATTCGGCGGCGATGCTCGCGAGCTTTACCCCGACAGGTGATCAACTTTTCTTCGCCGACTGGCTGCCCGGCGAAAAGGCGATGCTTGCCGCCTCTTTCGACGCGCGGGTTTTCCGGGGCGAGGTGCTTGGTACCTCGGCGAAGCCTCCCGCGTGGTTTCCAGACCTGCTTCGATGGCTTTCCCGCCAGCGGATCGATGCCGATGGCTCGCCGCAGCCGATTGAGCTTGCGCGGTGGCGTGAGCTGAAAGCTACGCTCGAAGGCGCTGCCAAAATAGATTCTACCCGCTACGGAGATCTGCTTAGGTGGTTCATGGCGGGAGAAGGGCGTCCGCTCGAACCTGGCGGCGGAATCAGCGGTTGCGAGTTTGCGGATCATCTTCTCGGAGCGCAGACCACCACCGAGGAAATGGAGCTGGCCTACGATCTCGATCCGGACAATCCGCTGGTCGTTCAGGCGATGGCGTTACGGACAGGCGATTCCGCGAAAGCCGAATGGATGAAAACCTATGTGAAGGAAAAGGTCTCACGACTTCCGGAAGCGGAAAAGCTCGAGTTCGAGCGTCGCGCCGCGGCCCTCCCCGGATCGTTAAAAAAGAACCGCTGAGGCATCGTGCGGAGCGCCTGCAAAACTCCCTGCTCCAGGATCACTGCCAGAGCCCGCACGCAGGCCCCGGTCCCTTTCACGGATTGACTCCGGCAATTCCGGATAGGGAAGGACTACTACTGACTGCTAGGTTGAATCGACATTCAACGCATCCAAAGCATTGCCGAGGCGAGATGCAGGAAGCCCATGAAGTGGGCATCCTGCCAGTCAAACCGGGTGGCGATGCGACGGAAATGCTTCAGCTTGTTGAAGCAGCACTCAATCCGGTTGCGGGTTTGTCCGCCTTCCTGGTCAAGAGAAGAACATGATCTTTACAGCGACCGATGTCGTCGCCCCGGCAGGCGTTTCCGGATACGTGACGGGCGGCGGGGCTTGCGAAGCTTCGTCAGGAATCTTCCTCATGATCCTCTAGCGACTCGCTTTGGTCGCGAAAGAGCGGAATGTCATCCGCCAAGCCCGGTTTTGCTTCAACAATTTCCCGGTTTTGAACCGACGCCAACAAGTGCTGGTTTTTCCCTTGCCAAAATCAGGGGTGCCTCCTACTCATCCGGCCCCGCCGCAAAAAAAGGGTAGGTTCCGGAGCGGCCAAACGGGGCAGACTGTAAATCTGCTGGCTTACGCCTTCGCTGGTTCGAATCCAGCCCTGCCCACCATCCTTGAAATCAAGGACTTGCGGGAACAAGCCGAAGCGCTCTCCCAGCCCGGCAAGCGATCTCCCCGGCAATCTCCCGGCAGTTTTTGAACGAACCCCCATGAGGGGAACACCACTTCCGATCACCCCGGTCTCGTTCACCCCATCCCCGCGCTTGCCGGTGCGAAATGGACGGAACGCTTGTTTTAAGGCATGCTCCCTCCATGCAATTCGACTGGCAGGGGCGGGTGATTCTCCAGAAACTGAGGGAAGGCTATCTGATCCGCGAGGCTGCTGCGGCTGTGGGATTTGTTAGGGAAGCGGTTTACCGCCGGATGGCGATGCACCCCGAATTCCGTGCGGCGGTGGAGCAGGCGCGCGAGGAAGGGAAGAAAGAACGGACGTATCGGAGGTGGCTGCTGCATCCATTCCGCGGGAAGCGTCCGCCGACGGGTAAGGGGCACGGCGGGAAGCCGCGGTTCACGTACGGGCGTCGGGGGTGAGGATCAGATTTCGATGGCCTCCTCGGCAGCGGCGATCTGGGCCTTGAGCGCTTCGCGGAGGGACGGGGATTGGCGCAATCGCTCCTGCATGCCGACGGCGGAATCGGCGTCGAGGTTGACGCTGATGACTTCCTGCCGCTCGACGGGGCGGCCGATCCGGTATTGGAGAAGGAGAGCGGCGGCCTGAGTTCGGGTGCGGTGGTCGGGCCCGCGGGTTCCGTCGCGGTTAGCCATGTCCGCTTCCAAGGCGTCGGCGAGGGCTTTGATGATTCGCTCGGGAGGGGCTTCGCGGTCGATGACCTTGGCGAGCTCCCGGTTCGCGTCTCTGGCGATCTGAGTGGCGGTTGGCTTCATCGGCGCTTGGCGGGATGGTAGCAGGCAGGCAGCGGAATTTCTACTGGAGGATGGTGATGGCGGCTTCGGCGTCACGGAATTCGAGGCCGCGGGCGGGGTTGGTGAAGATGCAGCGGGAGGCGGGAATGACAGGCTCGATGGCGAGACGTTCGTCGTCGATGACGGCCCAGCGGGTGATGTGGGGGTGAGCATCGAGCCAGGCGAGGATTTCCCGGCCGCGGCGGTGGATACGGGGAATGGCCGGGGCGTTGCGGAGATCGGGAGTGGCGTCGAGAGTGGTGCCGGCGGGCAGGCCGTGGGCGGTCCACTCGTGATGGAGGCGGTTGACGTGCTCGGGGAGGCGCCAGGTGGTGGAGAAGACGATGCGCAGGCCAGGGACGGCGGCGATGATGGATTTCAGGGCATCGACGCAGCGGGGAGAGAATGCGGGAGGGGTGTAGTCGCCGGCGGGGCAGGGGACGAGAACGCCGTCGATGTCGAGGAAGAGGATGGGAGGCATGGGGAGTGTATCGATGGGAGAGGAGGAAATGAAAAGCCCCACCGGGGGTTGCCGGCGAGGCTTCAAAGGGAAACATTGGAAAAGAAAAACCCGCTGGCGCCGTTGGGGGGGAACGAAGGCAGCGGGTGATTCCTGGGGGAATTCTTGGTGTCCGGTCGGGGGGATTCGTCAGATCGGCCGTTGGGGGGATGGCGTCGCTGACAGGGGCATGATGTCCGATTTTGGATAAGATGCCATTACGCGATGGCGCGGGTCGGAAAACACGAAGAGCGCCATCCGGTGCAACTCCCGGCCGTGTCGACCGGGAGCTGCTGGGAGGCGTGAACCACGATCCCGAATCCCCCCGGAATCGTCCTCGTGATCCACTGGCATTTCGAAAGCGGATCGTTCCCCCCGGAAAATCCGCCTTCACCATAGATTGTCGCCAGGATTGCCACGGCGAGCCAATTACGTGTTCGCGTACCTTGGGGGCTCGGTACGAAAATGCCCCGCCGGTCTCCCGGCGGGGCTGTGGGCTTGCGGCTCTTCCATCTACCAGCGGAAGGTGTTTTTCTGCTTGGCCCGCTCGGCGAGAGCGGCCCGGACCGCCTGCAAATCGAACCGAACGAATGTCGGCTCCGAAATGGCTGCCGGAATTTTCCCTTCACGGTGCCAACGCAGGACAGTTTGCCATCCAGCCTCCTGCTTGAGACCAAGCAACGGAGCTATCTCGCGGGCGGAAAGGAGAGGATCGCTCACTTGGGGCCTCCTTTCCCGTTCGGCGAGAGCGTCTCTTCAATGCGCTGCTCGATCCACGCAGACAGGGACATGCGCTCGCTGAATGCTGTTTTTTTCGCTTGGTCCAGAATCCAGGTGTCCACGGTGATTGACTGGCGCGTCTTTGTAATTCCGGTCGCCGGACGGCCCGGCGATCTCTTTCCTGCCGGTCTCTTCCCTGCCTCGGCATCCATGATCTGTTCGAATCTTCGGAATGCTTTGAGAGGTTTCATGACGCACCTCCTTTCATCCCTGTGGTTTCCCGGGAGCTTCCGCGAGCCCGCCATTTATTCACCACGGCTTGAACCGCGGCTTCAGCGCGCTTTTTCTCCTTCTCCGTCTCGAAATCCCAACCGTCGAAGATCAGTTCGGGCACGCCACCGCAGCCACGTTCCGTATCCCTGAGCGCGTCGCCAATGATCGCATCGACGAAAGCATCCGCCCCACCCCCGATGTCGGCCGCGTCGCGCATCTCCCGGAGGAAACGCACGTCGTCGGCAGGCAGGTAGATGGGGAGTTTCTCCGCGGGTTTCCGCGCCTCCAGTTCGCCGCGTTCCAGCAGGTCCAGGCCGGCGGCAAGGCACATGCGGCGCAGTTCCGGCACCGGGATGCCGGTGTCGCGTGAGTGGCGCGCCAGATCGGATTTGATGGGAGCCGTTTTCATACTCCACCTCCTTCCCGTGCGGTTTCGTTGGAAGCACCCTTGCTTGCAAGGATGCGCTCGAAGGAGAGGAGGGCCGGCGGAGCTTTTGGCGCTGGCTTGAGCAACTCCGCGGCTTCTGGCGTATCGTTGTCATCCTTAATCTTGTGAGCCGCGATCTGAAAAATCATGGCGGCAGGGTCTGTCTCCACAAGAAAGACAGCCGCTTCCTTGTGAAGTTCGGGCAGGCCGATCTCGATCATCTGCCCCAGCAAAATCTCCATAGGGCGATTCAGATTCTTCACCCAGCGGCGGCAGTCATCCCACGCCTCCTGAGTGACAAGGCAAGGCACCGCGCAACGCAGCCGGGCCAATGGTTGATGGACGATGTCCTTCAGCAGGCCGAGGTAGTCCCGGCCTGCCCGCTCCGCCTTTCCCGGGTTATCCGCCATGCAGATGCCCATTTCCGCCAGAGAACCGGCGATCAGGGCAGGCGGCAGACTGTGGATGTCAGCGAGGCTGGCGATGGCTTCCGCTGTCCTGATGGAGACGCGAGCGATGTTGGAAGGCGGGCCTTCGTGCGGGCGGAGGCGGGCTTGGCCGCCTTGGTCATGGTTTTCATGGTCTCATTTACCAAAGAAAGAGGGCAACCCTGGAAGTGTTTGCGCACTTTCCCCCCGCGACCCTACTCGCAGACGGGTATCCAAGGTTGCCCTCAACTCTCTTCATGGTTTGGCCGCACCGGGTTAGGAGCCCGGCGTGAAATTGCGGACCGGCGCGCAAACACCGGCGCCCCACGGGTAGCACGCCGGGCGGGGATGGCAAGGAGGGAGTGGGGAAAATGCGGTGGGTTTTGGAACGGACCTGTTCAGGTCATGCAGCTGATTCGGATTGCGTTCTGCTGCCGAGAGATCAAGCTTCGGCCACTCTATATACACTAGCATCTCAAAAATCCATAGCAATGATCCCCAATGTTTTTGTTAGCTCCACTATCGTAGACCTTCAATACTTTAGAGAAGTCCTGCGCGATGCTCTAACGGAGTTATCTTATAACCCTGTAATGAGCGAACATGGCGGCGTGGGATACATTCACGAAGGATCTGCGGCGGATGCATGTTACGTAACAATGCAGCAATGTCACATCGCTATTCTCATTATTGGAAAACGTTATGGGAGTGTGGGCATGGAAGGCTTGAGCGTTACCCATAAAGAATTCCACACTGCTCAAAATCACGAGATACCCATCATCACTTTCGTTGATGCCGATGTAATGTCTTTCAAAAAAGTTTTTGATGCTGACACTACGTCTCTTACTTGGGATAATTTCGCGCATATGGATCACCCTCGCGAGACTTTTCGATTAATTGATGAAGTAATGACATCTCCTGTTTACAATGGATTAATCGAATTTCGGACCGCTATTGAAGCAAAAATCCGGTTAAAACAGCAATTAGCCCATTTTATGGGAGATCGTCTCACTGGGGCTGTCAGGCCTATCAGATCAGATGTTCATGAGATTCTTGCAGAGGTAAAGTCAATCCGCAATATGATCGACCAATCGGATAAATCAGCATCACCGCCTACAACAAAATTGGCAGACCCTTTTTATATTTCGCTTCGATTTCTACTCGAAGAGCGCAACAAAGATTACACTGGATTTGTGGAGGCAATATTCGGAGATTTCGATATAGCAGCACACGAAATTCAGACAGCCAAAACAATTGAGGAATTAATTAACAAGGCGGGCGCTACTGTTGAGATTGTTTCTGACGATTTCGATTTTAGATCATTTTGGCCTGATCAATCTCCGCCCATCCGGAAGATCCTGAGGATGTCCGAAAGTTTTAGCGGGAAATGGGCGTTAACTTTAGATAAGCATGTGATCCTCTCGGAATCCATGCGAACTCGATTGAATGATAAACAGTCTGCGCTTGCTGCAAAGATCAAATAAGAAAGCACATCCCGCCTTGATATTCCTCCATCACGGGATCGACTCCGGCGATCTCGCAGGCGCGGAGCGAGTGGGAAATGCGCATGGGTTTGGAACGACCCGGAGGAAGATTCGGATTGAATTGCCGCCTTTCAAACATCGGACTGGAACCAACCCGATAACGAAATGCTCTGGGAAGCCTACCAACAAACCAAGATCGCGGGAGCCGAGAGAACCGCTGAACGTGCGATGTCGAAGGCGGATCGATACGCCGACGATATCGCCGGCCTCCAGCGGCACGTGGAGAGGCTTTCCCTCGCGTGCCAGGCCATGTGGGAACTCCTCCGGGACAGCTCGGGCCTCACCGAAGCCGACATCGAGGCGAAAATCTTGGAGATCGACGCCCGGGATGGGCGTGTGGATGGCAAGATCGCCACCCAGGTTCTCGACTGCCCGTCGTGTGGGAAAGCTACGAATTCGAGGCGATCCTGCTGCGTGATTTGCGGAGCGCCGCTCAGGCGCCAGCATCAATTCGAGGGGTGAGGCCGTGCCGGCCGCGATGCCCGCCTCCGGTGTTCCGACAGTCCTCTCAGCCACTCACCAATCACGATGATTGAATGCCTTCCAGCATCCCTGTGCTCATGGAATTTCGTGGTTCGTGGCTTTTCGTCCGGGCCTGCGACGGTGAAATACGACTGGTTCAGCGAACAAGGGCGGATCGATTTCGGAGGCGTGGAGTACGACATCCGCAAACACGGCATGTTTAGCGGACGCTGGACCCTCGAACGGGCCGCAGTGGTAGTTGCGGAAGCACACAAACCCTCAGCGATGTTTCGGGCGTTTGAGATCCGGAGCGAGTCGGTCCATCTCCTCCTCAAAGCCGAAACACCGTTTACGAGAGCTTTCCACCTCAGCATGGGCGGCCGCACCGTTGGGAGCATCCGTCCGGCTCATGCCTTTACGCGCAGAGCCACTATCGAGTGCAGCGGCTCGATTCCTGAGCATGTCCAGTTGTTCGCGTTCTGGCTTGTTGGGCTTTCTTGGAGACGCAGTGCCAACAGCAGCGGCAGCAACGCATCATGACCTCCGGTGCCCCTCTTGCCGGGGCGCGGCCGGTGCTGGCAGCATTGAAAGCCGGAGCAAAGTTGGAATATAGGGCGCATTTTGCACTGGACTAAGGGCGGTCATTTTTCAGAGAAATCGTGATCCCCCTAACCAGCCATGAAGACCCATCTTTACAAAGTTCAGCAGATTGACGGAAGTCGGACGATCAAAGAACTATTGGACATCATCGGATCGAAAGCATTGATCGATAGGAATCGAGATCTCAATGGCCACGACAACAGAATCGAGAATATTGATTATATTTCCAATGATGGAGCCGACTGTGTTTTGGTGAATTTCGTCAAGCTGCGGATGGATCATGGACCGGGAAGAGGGGCTCTTAACGCTCCTACAGAAAGTTTTAAGCTGAAGAAAAATGAGGGCTTCGCAGAAGAGACGGCAGCGCTATTCGATCTCGATCATCGGCATGTCATCGTTGAGTACAACCATCATGGAGCCAGAGCCACGGCATTGGAAGACTATGTGAACCGGATCGTTCCTACGATGGATGAGAAATTCGAGTTTCTCCCGCGATTGGATGAGAAAGTAATGGACCGCCTCGGCAGAATGCAAACCTTGAGTAAATTGGAGGTCAAAGTTGCCCCGCAGAAACTCACGGCGACGGATAAGCACAAGCTGCTTTCTCTCTCGCAAGCCATCAATTTCGCGGAGACGGCCGATGCTCCTTCAGTTACGATCACTCTTGGAGGGTTGCCTGGAATAGGAGCCGCGCTAAACGATAAGGCATGGGCAATCTTAAAGGCGCTTACCGATCGGGTATCTGAGGATGACCAAATCGCCGACGAAAGAGATCGTGCCATAAAATCGCTTAAGGTGGTTGGCAAGGAACGAAGTGACGCCCCAGCGGAACTGCTCGACCTCATCAAGGGGCGGGTATATGGTGACCATGATCTTGTAGCCGGCAGCGACCGTCGCTTCGCGTTGGCCGACCGATGGGATGCCCTGAAGAGGGACCACCTGAAATGGCGTAGATTGATCCGATGAACACGAAGAGAAGCCTGAGGATTTTATTATGGGACACGCTTCGCCCCATTTACCTCATGGTGGTTGCCACTCTCGTCGCGTGGAAGTGGGTGGATATTGCGTGGCCTGTTAATCCCGATGCGTTGCTGGGCTCTGGGTTGACCATGGGTTCTGTAGTCGTAGGGTTTTTGATCAGTGCGAAAGCAATTATTCTAGCAACGACAGGCAGAGGGATTGAACGCATCAAGGAAATGGGATTGATGATCGAGCTTGCCGATGCCTTCGCTGTAGCGGTTTATATGGCGATGGCTTTTTCGTTGGTTTCCTGCATCGGATTCTTCGGATTACAGGAGCGCTGGTACGAGGCAGTCTGGGCCGGATTGGGATTGGGGATGTTGTATTCGTTCCTCAAGATCACCCGATTGTTGTTTAGGATCGTCAGATCAGCCTAGGAGCGAGGGACATCTGGCACAGTTGGTTTCGTGCTGGCATCGCGTAGGCTTTACGCATTCTTCAGCGTAGGAAAGATGGCAAGCGGGAAGCGCTCAAACGCCGAGAACGGCCATCGCCTCGGTATCGAGCCGGGCCGGAATCGAGTCGATAGGAACGATGAGCCCCTCCGGCGTTCTCACCACGTTCGCCGGCCGGAGGTCGAACACGGCGACATCCCCGCGGACGAAGGCGAGAGAATCGGCATACCCAACGGAGAAGCGCTCCGGGAGGAGCAAGAAGCCCAGCTCCGCGGTCATCAGGTGAATGATTTCCTCCCGGCTGGCGTCGTCGCCCACGATGTCCGGCTGCCGGGTGACGATGCGCGGGCTGTATCGACTGCCGGCGATGCCGACGAAAGAGACCTGATCGGCGAAGACTTCATTCTGAAGCACCAACCGCCCGAGATATTCGAGCGGCAGGGCGGGCTCCAGTGCAGGCTTTCCCGAATCAAAGGAAACGACGTAGCCAGCCGCGGATGACTTGGTGAATTTCAGCCAGGTGCCGGTATGCGGGTCGAATGTGAGATCATGCTCGCGCCCGCCTTCTTTCAGCGGCTGGAGTCCTTCGAAGAAGCATCCGCGATCCTCCGCCCATCGGACGAGCCGTCGGAAGGTCTCGTCGTAAATGGACCACTCGTCGATTTCGCCATACGGTCCACCTGGGCGTACGCGCTCTCCGAAGTCCTCGATGACTTCGTGGAGCGGGCGGTCGCGATCCGGGCGAGGTAGGCGGGCTGGCTCATTCAATTGGTGTGAAAATATTGCACATTGGCCGGACTCTCCAGCGAAAACCGCCCGGCAGTACAGCGGCCGCACAGGGAGCAGGGCGAGTGCCCGTGATGGACATTGCCTGCCCGGTTTGGCAGCATCGGGGTCACGCTCTCCCCGCCAATATGAACGGACCGAAATTCCTCATTGCCCTGGCTGGCTGCCTTTTCCTGGCGTCATGCAGCCAATCGTCCGATCCGGCAGGCGGTGGTCGTGGTCTCTATTCCTCCGGCTTTCGTCCGGCGGGCGCACGCCCATCAGGTGAGCCATCGAATCCCCATGGCACTTTCACCGTCGGCTCCTCAATGTCCGAGGTTGCCGCGGTGATGGGCGACCCTGACGATTCGCACGAAAAGAGCGACGGCCGCCTCGTATGGTACTACCGCGGCTCGGCCGTCACCTTCAAACGGGGGAAAGTCGCCGAGTGGGCGGATTTCAGCAAATGTCTGAAGACCCGCGGTCGTGGCGATGCCCGTTTGGTATCTACCGATGCCTCCGAAGAAGGCGATAGCAGGGGCGGGGGAGTGCCGGCCGGACTCGTCGGCGTGGGTAGTTCGCCGGCGTCACGCGGTTCTGGCGCAACCAACCCGTCCATTGAATACGTGGAAAGCCACTCGCGTTCCGACGGGCGCAGAGTGCAAGGCTACTACAGAACCCGGGGAGATTCCAGCTCCACCAACAATTTCTCCTCACGCGGCAACGTCAACCCGATGACGGGGCGTCGAGGATACCGGTAACACCGATCCCTATTGCCCTCAACACCCACCCCCGCCGCCGGCCTCGTCTCGGGTTCTCCGCGCAGCATCTCATGAATATCTGGAAGGCGAAAGCCCCGCCGGCGTGTGCCAGCGGGGCTTCGGATCGGGAGCGGTCATTCCACGCTCTCCCCCCGGAGGAGCGTGGCGCCGCGGAGGTCACCGGGGGCCTGGGGGATTCTTCTTCCGGGCTTCGAGGAAGTCCTTGTAGGCGCGCACGGTGACGCGACGGGTCCGCGGGCCAACTTCGATGACAGGGAGTACCTTTGCCGCCGCGGTGGGGCCCAGGCCGAGGAGTTGGCCGGCGGTGGCGAGCTCGAGCGTGGCGATCTCATCGAGGTCGATCCGTTTGAGGATCTCCTCGGTGAGGTTGGCCGCGATCATGGCCAGCACCTTGTCCCGTTCGGAGGGGGATAGGGTCATGATTCACCTCCTTCCTCGTCGCGTTGGTTCTTCGCGAGGTTTTTGGCGAGATCGACGAGATCGTCGGGATCATCGGCGGCTCCTTGGATGACCCATGCCACGAAATCATTGGCGGGGTCTCTCAGGCCGACAAGCTCGCCGGCCCGCACGATCTGGAGATAGTCCACCTCCCGAATGAAGACCGCCCGCCGGCCGCGGGGAGCCATGGCGAGCTTCGCGGGGAGTCCGATCTTTCCGTCCCTCTCCAGCGCTTCGGCGATGGCCTCGATGCCGGCGTGGACGGCGATGGAGACGACATCCTCCAGCGGTGTTTTGATCTGCCGGACGATGCGCTCCGCAAGGGGCCTGGTCTCCGGCTCCAGCCGGACATCGAGCGAGGGGGATGCGGTGGAGTTCATTGCGCACCTCCTTCCTTGGCGAAGCTGACGGGCCGCAGCATTTCCACTTCGAGCTTCAACCACGCATCATCGCCGTGTTCGTCGACGGGCATCCGGCCGCGGCGGGTCTCGAACTCGAATCGCATCCAGCTTTCCGCCCACTCGGCGAGGTGCGGATCGGTATCGATCCCGCCTTTGTCCATCGCGTCCTTTACGTGGTCGAGCAAGGTATCCGCGGAACTGCAAGCCAGCCGGGCGACGAATTCCTCCAGCGGTTGGCGCACCAAGGCGGCGAGCGTTTCCAGCAGGGCAAGGGCGCTGGGAAGGAAGGAGAGCGTGACCGTCTCCATGTCGTCCGTTTCGCGCAGCGCCTCGTTCATATAGTGGAGCGCCCGGAACGGGGAATCCTTCATGAAGTTAAGCTCCCCAAGGGCATCGCATTGCATGATCGCCTCCGGGGTGGTGCCGAAATGCTCCGCGCAGACCTGGTAAGTGAGGAGGTGATTTCGCGGGAGGCGCAGGCTGAGCGTCTCTAGTTTCCGGGTGCTCTTTGCCGGCGTGGTGGAGGGCTTGGCTTCCTTACGGGAGGCGCGGGGCTTGGCCGCGCTCTTGGTCGTGGTTTTCATTTTCTCGTTTCAAGGGAAGAGCCCGGCTCCAGGAAGTGTTAGCGCACTTTCCCCCCGCGACACGACTCGCAGACGGGTATCCTGAAACCGGGCTCGATTCTCTCTTCTTCATGGTCCGCACCTGGATTCGTGGTCCAAGCCTGAGAAACGCGGGCCGGCGCGCTAACACCGGCAGAGGCGGAATAGCCCCGCGGGGGCGGGCGATCAAGCCGTTAGTGTTCGCGCTGCATGGCGGCGGACTCAAACATCCGGGGCAAGATTCGGATTGCGATCCTGCCACTCGGAAATCAATCTTTTGGCAGTGAACGGTTTTTAGAAGGCTCCCCCGTATCGTTCGTTTCATTGCTACTTTTCATTTTATGGATCTCGAAGACCGCACAAACGATGAAGACATGATCGAGCCGTTGATTGATAACGTTGGCATGATGGGAGCTGGGGCATTGAGCGACGAATTCATGGCCATTGCTCACAATGTAGAGAATGCCCTCAGGTATGCGGGTGGAGTTCCTGGCAAGGATTACACGTTGCTCGATCTCTTCAAGCTGGCGCAACCTATTGTTGTTGCATTGGTTGAGAGCGGCCGAATCAACGAATGGGATTACCCGGCCCGCAAGGTGATTCCCTCGAAGGGACATTGAAGACGGCGATCATTCATGGAGGTACGGGCGCTAGCTCGGCGCGCAGAGGGTTCACTTGGGCGAAGGCATTGTGATCGCGGCGATGACGGCATTTGACGGCATTTGTTCGGTCTTGCCGGGGGCCGGAAACGTCAGAGTCGTTCGCGGGGTGCGGTGTGGGCATTGGCGGCGATGTCGGCGAGGATGGCGCCAAGGGCGTCGTCGGTGGTGTGCTCGTGCTTTTCGGGGGCCTTGTGGCCGGCGAGCTCGTTGTCGAGAGCGATGGCCTTGAGGGGGTCGAGCTTCTCGATTTCCTCGCTCTCGCCCGTTTCGGAGGCGGATCGTTTGTATTTCTTGAGCAGGCGGCCGTGTTTGCGCTCGGGATCGTGCGGGTCGATGTCCATCAGGGGGGTGTCCATGATCTGGAAGAGGAACTCCCGCTTGTATCGGAGGGAGGCTACCGCACCTTCCGCGGCCTGCTGCTGGACGGCTTCGATGTAGGCGGTCACATCGGTACGGTCGCGGAGACGCTTGGCGTTCTTGCGGGCCGCATCGCGGGATGCCTTGTAGCCGGCGGTGAGGTAGGCGTCGGTGAGGGAGTCCCCCGCCAGAACGCGGTCGGCGAAGCGCTGGTGGCGGGGGTCTTTCGGCAGGGGGATGGCGCTTGGCTGAGTCATGGCTGGATGGTTTCCCGCGTGGCGAGGAAAGCGGCGTAGAGGGCCGCGCCGCGGGCGAGGTCCGGCGTGCCGTCGGGAAGGCGATCGGTGTGACCGGCGAGGATGTTGTCGATCCTGATGGCCTCCACGGAGCAGAGCTTTTCGGTGATGGTATCGACCTGGCCGTCTTCCAGCGTCCGGGCGTGGTGACGCCGGAGGAGGTCGGTGTTTTCGCCGGTGGCGAGATTGATAGCTTGGAGGGGCGTCCTCATCACGCGGGCGAGGAACTTCCGCATTTCATGGACTTCGGACGGGCTTGGAACGGTAGTGGTGGCATTCATGGAATCGAATGGTCGCGGCTTCCGTGATTGGGGCAATTGAACAAACGGCAATCACGGGGTGGAGGGTGTCTGGTTCCTGAGCAGCCTGCGGGCGCGCTTGCGGACCTCTTGGGATGCCTGGGAGGTGGACAGGGCTTCGAGGAAGGCGGTGCGCTGCTCGTTGCTCATGGGAGCGAGGATGGAGGCGAGGCGGTCGGCCTTGGCGTCGCGCTTGGCTCGACGCACGGCCTTGTCCGGTTTGCCATCCGGGAGGGTCGAGGGGCCGAGGGTGTCGTCGAGGTCGCGGGAGAACCGCGAGAATCTCGCCTTGAGGAGCTTGATGCGGTCGGCTTCCGAGAGGCTTCCGCCGGCGGTGTTGAAGACACCGAGGGCGCTTTCGCCGAGGTTGGCGGCCTGGGCGGCAACGGCGGCTCCGGGAATGAGGGTGCCGAAGGCCTGGGCGGAGTCGATGGCGGCATCGACCCGCTCTTCCGCCGTGGCTCCCTCCGCGAAGATGTCGCCGGTGCGGAAGGTCTGGCGGCCGGCGCGGACGAGGGGGTTCGGGTTGGAGTCGAAGTAGCGGACTTCACTTTCCTCCCACCTCTCCGCGAAGCCGGCGGGCAGGGTGTTTTCGATGATCCATTCCACGCCCTTGCTGTCGATGGCGCCGGCGGTGGCCGCGGCGGCTCCCTCGCCGAGGACAGGGGCGGAGCGGAGGTGCTCGGTGGAGAGGGCGTAGGCCCATGCCTTGGGATCGGTCATGCGGTCCTTGTAGCGCGCCCACCAGCTCTCCTCCTCGTCGTCCTTGCCCTTGGCGAGGGCGGCCCATGCGGAGCCGAGAGCGGTGACCAGGGCGGGCATGAGGATGAGCCCTGCTAAGGCCTGCTGGGCGGCCATCTTGCGGCCGTAGGTGCCTTTTCCCGTGAGAAGCTCGCGCACGGCCATGAAGGTGATGGCGGTGTTTTTCCTCCGCTCGGAGATGAAGAGGGCGAAGGGCAGGGACAGCGGGCTTTCGAGCATCATGAGCTCGAACTCGGAGCGGGCGAAGCGGAGTGTCGGCTGGGCGGCGCGCATCAGGACGACTTCCACCTTCCGGTCGGCGGCGGCGCGGGCCTGCTCCTCGTTGAGGCCGTCGTCGAGGGACTGGCGGCGGGTGCGCTCCCAGATGAAGGCGGCGGCCACGGTGTTCGCCCCGGTATCAACGTAGTTGATCGCCTCCATCCCGGGCATGGCCGCGGCATCGGCCAGGGCGGCGAGAGGTTTGGCGGTGGGGCCGCGGGATTTGGCGAGCTGGGCCTCGAAGGTGGAGCCGCCCTTGAGCCGGCGCTGGATGGCGGGAGACTGCCAGGCGTCCTTGAAGGCGGAGGGGTTGGCGATCACGTCGCGCATGCCTGCGGTGAGTTCGTCGAAGGGGACCTCGTAGGTGATATTGGCAATGGCCGAAGAGTTCGCCACCAGAGTTGAGACGCGGCCGCCGAGGATGCCGAGGGCGAAGTTGCGGATGAATTGCTTCACCACACGCTCGATCCAGAGGAGGGAGTTGGAGCGCAGGGAGCCGCCAGCCTCGATGCGGCGCAGACTCCGCTGGATGGCATCGTGGAAGGCGGAGCCCATCCGGGCCTTGATCGCCCCGGAGAGCCTCTCGTCGCGGATGACGCCACCCCATTCGCGCAGGGCGGTGACGTGGGAGAGCCAGAAGTTCACCTGCTGGCGATGGGCGAGGAAGACGGCGAGCGCGTTGATGTGGTCGGGTGGCGCGGTGTTGGCGACGCGCTGGCGGGTGAAGGAGGCGGAGCGGCCGGTGTGCTGGATGCCGCCGCCGTCGAGGGCGATCTCCCCGGTGGTGGAGAGGGCCACGTCGTTGCGGACGGGGAAGTAGCTCGGGACCAGGCGCAGGCCGATGCCCTTCTCCAACCGGTGGAGGTTGTCGATGGCGAGCTGGTCGGCTTCGAGGTAATCGACCATCCATGCGCCGAGGGCTTTGACCTGCGGGTCGAGGAAGGTTTCCAGTTCCGCCAGGGTGGCGGCATCGTAGCCGAGGCCTTCGAGCTTCGCGGCCTGGTCGGGCTGGCGCATGGTGAGGTAGAGCTGGAGCGCCTCAAGCTGGGAGACGGGGCCGATGCTCTTGCGGTCGCCAGCGGCCTCGACGGTGGTGACGGGGATCGAGCGCCGGCGGTTGCGCTCCTTGTCCGGGAGTTCGGAGAACTTCTCGAACTCCTCCGCCAGCTTGCGGATCTGGGCTTCGGAAAGCTCGACGCGCTGGCCGGAGGGGGTGTCGAAACCCGCGGCCTCGCCGTTGACGATCGCTTCCGCGAATTTGACCGGGACGGAGACGGTGACCTCCTTCCTGCCCTCGATCTTGGTGACGGGGACCAGCGTGCCCTTGTCGTTGCTGGAAAGCTGATGGAGGCGCTTGGCGAGGCCGTGGCGGGTGTGGGCGCCGAGGATGGAGCGGAGAGCCTGTGAGACGGCCTCGGCGTCGGCAAGGTCGCGATCCTGCTGGACCATCTCGGCCGCGGCAAAGTCCCATTCCATTTGCTCGACAAGCTTCGTGACCTCCGGGTCATGGGAAAGCTCGGCCAGGCGGCGGAAGGTCTGAGAACCTCCTATCATGGCGCCCATGAGGCCCTCCCCGAGACGGCGGAGCTTGGATTCGTCGGCACGGACGCGCTTGGAGCGGTCGATGTCCTCGATGCGGCGATTCATGCGGAGGCCCTCGCGGAGCTTGGCCACGCGGGCGTCCCGGAGGTCGCGGCGGGCCTTGAGGGTTTCGAGCCACTGGCGGCGGCCGTCGGTGTAGACGCCCTGAAGAAGTTCGAGCGCCTCTTCCAGCCGGGCGGAGTCGGCGCTTTCGTAGTCGCCGAAGAGTTCGAGAGCGGCGATGCGGCCGTCGAGTTCCCCGATGAGGTCTTCGGTGAGGGTTTCGCCCTCAGCGAGGCGGGTGTTGAGGGCGGTGGTCCAGCCGTCCATGGCGGCCTTCATTTCGGCGGAGGGGTTGGCGATGCCGCCGTTTTCGAGGATCTGCTGGAGGACCTCGGCGCGGAAAGAGGCGGCGTCGGCCTCCAGGGGCATGGCGGCCTTGGCCTGGTCGAAGATGGCGTGGCCGGCGGCTCCGATCTTCCCGCCGCGGGTGCGGGCTTCGGAGAGCTTCGCCTCGCCCTTGGCCAGTTCCTTGCGGATGGCGGCGCGGAAGAGCTTCTGGAGGTGGTTTTCGAGAGCCTGCTCGATCTTCGGAAGGAGGGAGGAGAGGTAGGTTTCCCGCTCCGCCGGCGTGGGCATCTCCGAGAGCTTGCGGAAGGCGTTGGTGAGCCGGCCGCGGATGGCTGCGGGGAGGGAGCGGGCGATGGCCTCCAGGGTGGCGATGTCCTGGAGTTGCTCGAAGCGCGCCTGCCGGCGGGTGAATTCATCGGCCTGGGCGGTGAGGTCTCCCTCGCGTGCCTTGCCGCGGCGGGAGATGTCTTCCTCCCGGCGCTTGGCCTCGCGGCGGAGGGTCTTCTCCCGGGCCTCAAGCTTGGCCAGGGCGGTGCGGTGGCGGGCCTTTTCCTTGTCCCGGAGACCACGGAAGCGGGCGGCGACGGTTTTCTTGGCCTCCGCCCCGATACGCCGGCGCATCGTGATCTTCTCGCCCCACTTGGCGAGGAGGCGCTCTCCTTCATCCTGGAGGGCGTCCTTCTCCTCCAGGTCGAGGCGGTCGAGGTTCTGGGTGTGCTCGGCACGGGCATTGTCCCGGCGCGCCTCCAGGGCGCGGAGGTCCTCGGCGAGCTTCTCCCGGCTGGCGGTGAGGTCGCTTTCCTCCCGGAGGTCCAGCTCGGCGAGGGAGCGCTCCAGAGCCTCGGCATCCATGCCGGCGGGGATGCGCTTCTCGGCACGTTGCCGGACATCGCGGACCGCCCGGGCCATGCCGCGCCATACCGCAGCGCGGGCAGTGATTCCCCCGGACTTCACGGAAATGAGGGTGGCCAGGGAGAAGAGGGAATCCCCGTCCCGGGAGACGGAAAAGGTCCGATGCTCCGGCTTGATTCCGGAGAGGAAGTGAGCGAGAGTCCCAGTGTCGCCAGCAATGGCGATCTCAGCGCCAGGCGTCGAGGGCTCAACCCCTTGGATAGCGTCTGGCGCATTTTCTTGCACCTCCAGCGCTTCGAGAGAGTAAGCCGTGTCCGCATCCACGTCAGACTTCCACCGCAGCACGGTCATCATGACGTGGCGGCGCTGTCCGTCCGGGAAGTCGGCCCACGCATACCGCTTGTGGACCTCGGCCACGTTGGGTTTCCCATCTGGCACTTCCACGATGGAGAGGCGGGAATTTTCGAGCAGTTGCGCCAGATTTGCCGCGGCTTGGAAATGATGAGGGAGGGATTCCAGTCGTTTGGCTTGGCGGACTTCGTGTGCGGTCGTGCCGGTGATCGCTACTTTCCCTTCCGGCAAGTCCACCGTGCGCCGCCATGTGGAACGATTCTCGGCTTCCCACCGTTTCCACCGGGCGAGCCACTCGGATTTCTTCTCGGAGGCGAAATCGTCGAAGGGGTCTTCGGCGATCTCGACGACAGCCGGCGCTTCCGTGATCTCACGCTGGCCCGGCCCGATGGGGGTGATGGAGAAGGTGCGCCCGGCAAGCCGGGCACGCACCCAGCGCATGGTGTCCGAGCGCTCGGAAGGCTCGTATTGCCCGTCGATCACCCAGCCGCCCGATTGCACGTCCTCCGGCCGGATGCCGTGGCGCTCCATGAAAAGGATATGGTTCTGCGGGAAGGTGAGCAGGTGGCCGGTCCTGAGCTTGATCGCCGAGACCTGCCCTTCTGTCGGGATTTCACGCTGGAGGGCGTCGTATTTGGCGATGGGCGCGACGGAAAACGTCCTGCCCGGCCCGAGCATCGCCTCGGCGATCTCCGCGGACATGCGGGCGTCTGCATCGGTGCGCAGCCGCTCCATCTCCGCCTCCTGGTTGCCGTCGAAGCCGAGCGACTCACGGATGGCACTCTCCAGTGCGGGGGAAAGCTCCCCGTCCGCCGAGAGTTTTCGCAGGTCCTGCGACAGCGTGAAGGCGGCGGCGATCTTCTCGGCGAGGAGGTTCAGCAGGTGCTTGAGCTTCTCCCCGAAATTCAAATCGGAGAAATTTCCGGCCGCGTAGTTCCGGGCGGCGTGGGAAAATCCCTCCACGAGATGCTCGCGGGATTCGCCGGCGAGGAAGGTCTTGCCGGTCTGCTTCTCGACCTTCCGCAGCTCCGCGAGCAATTCCGCATCGGTCCACGTTCCGCCATCGCCAAGCTGGGCGTGCATGTAGGTCTCCGCCTGCTCCTCCCACAGCGTGGCGACATCCTTCTCGCCCTTGGCGAGCGTGATCGCTCCCTCCAGCACTCCATCGGCGAAACGAGCGGAGGCATCCGCGGAGCCCTGCACCCGGAAGCGGTCGAAGTCGGACGGGGTGAAGCCTTCCAATGAAGCTCCCGTCTGCGCGGAGTAGTCCTTCACCCGCTGCCATGCCTGCTGGATGGTGAGCAGCCCGCGCCGGCGTAGATCGCCGAGAGTGGAGGCTTCCTCCTCCCGGACCTCGACACCGGGCCGGGCCTCGCCGAAACGGGCAAGCTCCTCGTCGAAAACCGCCTCGACATCCTCGCCGGCGATGGCGCGCTCGCTCACCTGCCGGGCATTCTCGAAGTGCTGCTCGACCCATGCCGTGTGCGCCGTGAGGGCTTCCTCCTCGGTGGAGACGGACTCCACGGTGCCATCCGGGAAGGAAACCTCGAAGCCGCCGGCGCTGCGGGGCCTGATGACCGGCATGGAGGTGCCCTCCTCCGGTGGCTGCATGACCGCTTCCGCCGCTTCCCGCCGCTGTTCGGGCGTCTTGGTCCGGAAAATCTCCTGAAACCGTGCCACCTTCTCTTCGGTGCTCCCGGCGTCCCGGACGCTCTGGATGTCGTCATCGGTGAAGGCGAGGGCGCGCATGCCTTTCTCGTCGGCCATCAGGGCGTCGAGGTGGTTCCTGCGGAATCTGTCCGCGATGGTCGTGCCGCCGGCTCCGAGAACCGACAGCGGCAGCGTGGCGAAGAAGATGCGGGGCGACTCCCCTGCCAGCTCCCGGAGTTCTTCGCGCAGGCTGCCTTCCAGCCCGGCATCGTCGGAAATGCGCTCGGCAAGCTCCCGGGCGATGGGGAGCATGGAATCCTGCACCATCTCCTGCGTGAACTCAGCAGCCTGCGTAACGGCCAACCGCTTGAGGAAGCCGCCGCCAGCGAGACGGGAGAGGAAACGATCCGCCCCGGGGAACTTGCCCATGAGCGTGCGCGCCTGGAACCGCTCGATGGCGGCCATCGGCACGGCCGCGGCATCCGCGACATTGCGGAGGGTGCCGTCATCGACGTCGGGATGGCTGGCCTTCAACTGGCGGAAATTGTCCTCGGCATAGACCGCGCCGTTCATCATCAGGCCCACGGGGCCGGCGAAACCCGCCGCCATGTAGGGCAGGGAAGCGGTGGCATCGTAGACGCCCTGGGCGAGCAGGTTGTCGCTCTGCACCCGCGAGACGACGCCCTTGTAATCGTTGAGCGCCTGCTTGGCCGTCTGGAGCCGCCCGAGGTGATCGGCGAACTGCCCGACCATCATCCGCTCCATCTCGTTGAGTGGTCGGCGCTCCTTGCCGCGGTCTGCACCGAGACCGGCTTCCCGGATGCCCTGCCCGCGGGCGAGGTTGCCGAAGACGTTCAGCGCGGCCTCTCGGGGCGTGGCGCCCTCCTCGACCGGGACGAAGATCGCTTCGCCACGCTCCAGCATGTTCCGAAGCTCGGTGGACTGACGGCCTTTGAAGAACGTGGAGAGGGAAACCCCGTAGCTCTCCATCCCGCGGTCGAAGGACGTGCCCACCTTCCGGAAGAACCCTTCCACATCGGCGCCGTGTTCCTCCGCCAGCGCATGAAGCGCGAAGATCATTTTCGGGAAGTCATCCTCCGGCAGCATGGCGAAGGCATTGGCGGCCTCGTCGAGCGAATCGAAAGCCCGGTGCCCTGCGGCGTCCGTGCCTTCTCCCTGCGCCACGGTGGCGAAGACCCGGCGGGCGAGGGGGATCACGTCCCCGAAATCCTGCCGGAGCCGCTCACGGGCGAAATACAGCGTTCTGGCGCTGTCCTCCATGTCCTCTTCCGAAAGCCCTTCCTCGGTGAGCTTGGCCTTGGTGGCGGACCAAGCATCCTCCGCGCTCAGCTTCGTGACGGCCATCCTCGCGCCGAGATCCTGCATCTTCTTCCGCCGGTCGCGTTTGGCGGCCTGCGTGCGGATGTAGCCGTGCATGGCGGCGTCGAAGGCTTCGTCGGAAGGATCGTCGATACCGAGCACCTGCTTGGCGACCTGCATCTGCGGGACGCCCGTGCGAAGCTGCTCCTCCGTGGCGCCGGTGACGTCCTGCACGAAAAGCTCCCGGGCGATCTTCGGGCGAAGCTCCTCCCGCGGGATCACGGCGGCGGCGCGCTCGTAGCGGTCATGGAACCCGCGGCGGCGGGCGACGTGATCGAAGCCGGCGTCATTGTCGAGCACCTCCCAATCCCTGAGCGTTTCCCCCGCCTTCGCCTCCTGCTGCTTCGCCAGCACGAAATCGGCATGCGAAAACGGCTGCCGCCGCCGGTGCGTCTTCCACTCAGAATACTGGCGTAGGCTTTCGCGGAGTTCGTCGCTGGGAGAGACGGCGAAGGCATCCTGCCACTCCATGGCGGCCTCGTCGGCGGTGGTGTCGAGCAGGTCGGGATCGGTGAAGTCGAGCGTGGTCATGGGAAAGGAGTGAGAGAGATTTCAGTTCCAGCCGCGGCGGAAGAGCTTCGCTTCGGCCATGCGCCGGCGTTCCAGCCCGCGGAGGCGGGTGCGCTGGCCGGTCCGCTGGTCGGTGGCGTTCCGGTAGAGCAGCATCTTGCTGGCGATCTCCGCCTTGCTGCGCGTGCCGCCGGCGAGGAGCTGGCGGATTTTCCCGGTGTTGAAGTCGAAGGAGGTCAGGGCATCGAGTTCATGCGGCGCGAACTCCATGCCGACGCGGTGAGCTTCGTCCTCCACGCGCTTGCGGTGCGTGGCCAACTCGGCATCCAAACGCCTTTCCGCCTCCGCCTTGTCGATCACCTCGCCGGGCTTGGACTTCGTGCCGTAGCCGATGGTCCACTGGCCGTAGTCCCAATACGCCTTGGCGTGGAAACCCTCCTTCTCCCCGCCGGCCTCGAACTGCTTCACCATCGTCTTGAGGCTGCCGCCAACGGGGCGATCCGGTGTGCTGTTCCTCGCTCCCGGTGGGCCGGAGGGTGGGCCAAGCATTTCGCCGAGGGAACGCCGGCGATCCTCAATGGAAGGCGTGCCGCCCGAGATCACCGAGCCGGCCATTTCCTCCATGGCGACCTTGCGGAACTGCGCATCGAGGTCCTTGCCTTCGTTGGCTGGATCGCGCAGCCAGTCAGTCATCCGTTGCTCCACCCGCTCCCGCCGGCGGAGGATTTCCGCCTCACGCTCGGCGAGGGCGAAGGGCGGGAGGTCTTCCCGTTCGTCCTCGTCAACCGCTCCGAACGCGCCAGCCGCGGAATAGACTTTAGACAGCTTCGAGATTTCCCGCTCGCGGCTTTGCTCCCGGGCTTCCTGGAGGTTCTGGCCGTTCCAGGCGGCCGGATCGAGCGCATGCACCCGCTGGCGGAGAGCCCCGGCGCCGTCGCGGGCACCGAACGCATAGACCACCTGCGCCAGTTCGTCATGAGCCTCGCGGTAGTCGTCCAGGCTCATCCCGCCGGCCTTGTAGGCGTCATGGAGGTCGTTGAGCTGGTCGGTGATGGCGAAGCGCGTTTCCGCGTCCACCGGCTGGCTCTGGTGGAAGTTGAAGAGGACCTCGTCGTGCATCGTTTCGTCGATGTCCGGACTGCCCTCCAGGAACGTCTTGAGCTGCTCCTCGGTCTCAATCCGGCCGGTAACGATGTCGCGGTTGAGGTCCTTGAGCGCGTCGCGCTGGAGTTCCTGAGCACGCCGCTCGGCCAGCTTGACGGCCCGCCGGCGGTCGCTGTCCGTCCAGCCAGGGTTTTTCTCCAGAAAGCCGGCCGCATTGAGTTCCTTGAGGGCTTCACGCGGGGCGTCGTCGATGAAGCCGTTGAGCCGCTCCCTGGCCAGATCCCGCTCGAACTCGATCCGCTCGCCCTTCCTGTCTTCGGAGGTCAGGAACGGAGCTTGATCCAGTTCGTTCAGGTAGGAATCGGGGTCGTTGTTGACGATGGCGGCGTGCCGGAGGAGCTTGAGTTCGGTAGTGGCGCGCTCGACGGCCTTCCTGGAAGCCGCTGCGTTGGTCCGGATGCGGAGATCGGAGGCCCATTGTCCGATCTTGTTGTTGAGCCGCTCCTTGACCACGGGCGCCATGTCCGGGGTGATGAGATTCTGAGCCGGCGAAATGACCTCATTTTCGGCCCGCTGGAGGTAGCCCTGGTAGTCGTGATCGTTGAGGAGGGATTGCTCGAAGGCCGCTTGGCGCTCGGATAGCTGACGCTTGGCGGCGAGAAATTGCTCTTCGTTGGCCGCACCCTGGATATCGAGGGCGATGGAGCCCGCGGTCTTGGCCACGTCGCGCAGGCCGCCGGCGACGGATTCGAGGGCCTTCCACGGGGCCGCGGCGGCATGGCCGTCGACCAAGGGCAAGGGATCGGAGGAACTAGAGGGGCCGTAGTTGGGAATGACGATCATTTCGTTCAGGGATGAGGTTTGGCGGCAGTCGTGGATGGGCGAGTTTGGCCATCATCATCGTTAGAGGCCTTGTTTGTGGAAATCATAGGCACTGCCTGCGGTGGAACCGATCCCGCCGAGGACGGTGCCCGCGGCGGCGAGGCGGCCGGCGGAGACAGCCTGGGAGCCCTGCCAGCGTTCGAGAGAGGCTTGGCGGTTCATGGCTCGGATTTCCATCTGCTGCCTGCGAGCATCGTCGGCGATGGCGGTTTCGAGCCGACTGGTGACGACGCCGAGGACATCCTGGTTGGAGCCGTCGTTGAGCTGGGTGCCGGTGCCGGCCATCTTGACACGAGTGGCAGCGAGCCGCCGACGGGCTTCGCGGTGCTGGCGGGCGATGTTTTCGTGCATCTCCGCCTCGCGGGCCTTGGCGGTTTGCTCCAGGTCCTTGGCGTTGGCCTTGGCCGCATTTTCCTGAGCTTCCGCCGCCTGGCGCTGGCCATAATAGGAGACGCCGGCCGCGGTGGCAGATGCGGCGATAGAGGCGTTGGCAAGGATAGTGGAGATTTCAAGACCCATAGATATATTCGGTGTAGGTTTCACCAGCCGGCATGAATCCATGCTTCTGGAGGAGACGGGCGAGCGACGGCAGTCGGCAGGGTGCGAGGATGAAGGGGTAATCGAGCTTGTTGCGCATGTGGTCGCGCATGAAGGGGATCAGGGTGTCGAGAGCGCCGAGACTCTGCTGCGGCGAGTTCTTGGGATTCGCGGTGATCCACGTAAGCATGGCGACGCCGGTGCCGCCGTTGTCGAGGTAGGCGGCAGCGAAGGCCTGGTCGACGCCGGCGAGGTCGTGTGCGATGAACGAAAAGGGCGGGATGAGGGGAGCGGGCACAGAGGGCCAGCCGTGGCCTTTCCACCAGGTGGAAAGCATCTCATGGTCCTCGGCGGCGTATGGGCGCAGGAGGTAAGGTTCTTCTGGGGTCGGGACGAGCGATGTCATAGGATGATTGGGGATGAAGTCAGGTGGTTTCGATTCGGGAAGCTTCGATCATGCGCCCGATGAGCGGGCCGCCGCGATCGGTGGAGAGGTTTTCGGTGCGGAAGATTTCCCGGAGCGAGGTGTTGGATGACCAGAGGACGGGGAGATCGTACGTCTTGCGGTGGTCGATCAGGGAGAAGAGGTGGCGCTCGATAGAGGCGTTCCAGGTGTTCTTGCCGAAGTCGTCGAAGACGAGGATGGAGGCCCGCCTGCATCGTTCGAGGTAGGCCCGTGCGGCGCCGGAAACGGCCCGGTCGCTGAGACGGAGATCATCCACCCGGTCCTGAAACTCCATTGCCGTGGTCCATGTGACGTGCCGGCCCTCCCGGATGAGCCTGGCGGCAAGGAGACCGAGGCAGCGGGTCTTGGAGGTTCCGGGTCCGCCGGTGATGCCGAGCCAGCGGAGATCCGCGGGATTCCACGTTTCGATGCGGAGCCAGAGGCCGGCGTTGAAGCGGGGATGGGCGATGTCGGTGCGGCGGATTTCCGGCGGGATGGTTTCGACGACGCGGGCTTCGCGCGCTTCCGATTCCTGGCGAGCGACGGCGCGGGATGCTGCCTCCGCCTGCCGGGCGGCCTCGCGGTCGCTGCATGCGGCGCACATGTCGGCCTTGATGGAGCTGGGGAAGAGGGCCGCGAGTTCGATCAGGTCGGGATCGACAGGAGCGCCGCAGTGGCAGGTTGGAGCGGGTGTGACGGTGGTTTGCATGGCGGTGGCGGAAAGGGGTTCAGGCGTGGGCGCGGCCGCCGAGGATGCGGTCGATTTCTTCGTCGGTGCGGAGGGGCTTACGGCCGGAGGTTTCGAGGCGGGCGGCCTGCTTGGAGCGCCAGAACTCGGGATCGTCCTGCCAGTGGTCGCTGCGGAAGAACTCGGGCGGGGCTTTGAGGAACTGGAGGCGCTCGGCATCGGTCCAGCCGGCGACGGCCGCGGCGATCCGGCGGGTGCCGGCGAGGATGTCGGCGGCGGGGTGGCGCCGCATGGCGGCCTCGATCTCGGCGAGGGTGTCGCGGAGGTGGGTCTGCCGGGGGTAGGCGATGCGGATGGCTTCGGCGAGCGCGGCGGGACTCTCCTCTCCGTGTGTCTTTGTGTACTTTGTGTCTTTGTGGTTAGTCGTTGTTGGTCCGTTGCTGGCCTGTTGTTCGTCTGTTGCCAGACTGTTGGCTTGGGCGTTGTCTGGATCGCTGGAAACGCTGAAAAGCGTTTTACTTGAAAGGCTTGCGACCGTTCCTTTGTTCGTTCCCCGGAACGCTGCCAGCCCGGCATCTAACAGGACCTTTTTCGCGTGCCTGTAGGCCATCTCCGAAGGGAGGCCGGCGCCCCTCCAATCGCCGATGAATGCCTCGCCGGCTTTCAGCTTCGTGATCAGGCAATCCTTCCACTTCGCCCGCGTGGCGATCTGGCACAGGAGAAGCCAAGCGTTCGGGTGACGGCGCTGGAGTTCCTCGCGCTCCGGGGTGCAGTGCATGGCGATCCAGCGGCTCATGAAGCCCCCCTCTCTTCGGTCTCGATCTCGTCGAGCAAGGCGAGCACGTGATTGATGTCGCGCTCCTTCCTCTGCTGGGGCGGGCAATCGAGGAGATCGAAGGCGCGATCGTCGTAGTCTTCCGGCCAGAGATCGCCGGCGGGAGCCGTTCGGGATGAGATTGAGGACATGATGAGTTTGAGCGTTGGGTCTTGCCCTCCGCCGTGGCGCCTGTATCGTCCCGAAAGAACCACCTTCCAGGAGGCCGGCACCTGCACTGCGGGGGCCGGCCTTTTTCATGAGAGGACGGCATCGAGTTCAGACCGGCGGAAACGATACTCGCCAGTGGGGGTGCGCTTCGGCTTGAGTCGTCCGATCTTGATCCAGCGCCTCAGCGTGATGATGGAAATCCCGAGGTGGACGCAAGCGGCGGCGGTGCCTATCCAAGGTTCGGTATCGGGCGAAGGGGCAACCGCACTATGCGAGGGGGAATCGTGTTTTGGCTTCATGGGTATCATGCGCGGTCATTGCGCGTATGAAACCATGCCGGGTTGGGGGAAGGAGGGTAAAGGGCGAGGAGCGGACGCACCGATCATGCGCGGTCATCATGCGCGCGATGGCATCACACCATGGAAAGGGCACCACCCTGTAAATTAGAACCCGGGAACTTTGAAGGAACAGTGGGCATTGTCGAAATTAGCCGAGTTCCCTTCATGATTTCTTTGATGCGAAGGGGAAATCGTTTGTCCTAATTCTATTCGCAATCAACTGGTCGGTTGCTACTTACAATCTCATGACGCAGTGCGCTGGCACGGGTATCCTCGATCAGCAGAGCGATCGAGTCCCGCAGCGACTCCAGTGCCCCGGCTTCGGTGCGGCCCTGCCCGTTCCCCTCGGGAAACTCCGGGGAGGAGGCGACGAACCATTCCCCGTCGCGTACGATGCGGGTGGTGAAATCGGGAAGCTGTGATGGCGAGGATTTCAAGAGGTGAGGTCGTCTTTTGGGGTCATCGCCTGTGCGGCGCGGTATTTCTCGGCACGGGCGAAGGCTTCTTCCATCAGGTCGTGCAGCGAGGGATTGAGCCTCTCGGCCGGCGGTGGCGAATCCTCCGTCTGCTGCTGATAGCCGAGCGCTTTCTCCATGAGGCGCCGGAGACCGGGATTCAGGCATTCCGTCGGCGGCGGTTTCTCCGACAGCCCCAGCACCCGCCGGGTTTGCTGGACGAACCCGGCGTAGGTGGGGGAGCGGTGCGGCTCCCTGCTATCCTCGGATGACGTTGCCTCGCTCATCGTTCACAATGCCGGGCAGGGCCGGATTCCGTCGAGTTCGGCGCGCAGGGACTCCCTGACGACACGCTGGTCGTGGTTGGCCTGGAGACTAAGCCAGACCTCCGCCGGCCAGCGGAAGTAGCGCTCCAGGCGCAGCGCGGTATCGACGGTGACGGATCGCTTGCCCTTCACGATCCCGTTGATGCGGCGCGGTGGCACGCCGATGTCCTTGGCGACCCGGTATTCCGAGAGGCCGAGGGGAATGAGGAAATCCTCACGTAGAATTTCCCCCGGGTGGATGGGCGCGTGCTTTTTCATGTGCCCGAAGTGGCCAGTTCGCCGGCGGGGCGGATGCCCTTGACCAGCGCCTTGCGCTCACGGGCAAGGGCGCGGAAGTCGCACTCGACCTGGAGGCCGTGCCAGAACTGGTCCGACTGGCCGAAGAAAGCGCCGAAGCGGATCGACATCGCGGGCGTGATCGAGCGCTTGCCGAGGACGATCTCATTCACGGCGCGCGGCGGCACTCCGATGGCGCGGGCCATGGCATTCTGGGAAATCCCCAGCGGCTTGAGGTATTCTTCGAGGAGGATCTCTCCGGGCGTGATCGGCTTCATAGGTGTAACGTATCGCGTTATGGCCGGGAATCAATGGTAATCGACGATGGCGACTTCCGAGCAGCCCTCGCCTTCCCAGCGGAAAATGATCCGCCATTGGTCGTTCACCCGGATCGAGTGGAATCCCGCGAGGTTGCCGCTGAGGGCCTCCAGCCGGTTGCCGGGTGGGACTGCCATGTCAGAGAGCGTCCGTGCCTGGTTGAGCTGGATCAGCTTCCGGAGGGCCACGCGGGCGATGGCCGCGAAGCGACGGTTCTTCTCCCGGAGGAAGAGCTCCTCGGTATCGGCGTCGGCAAAGGATCGGATCATTGGTTCAGGCGGTTTTCAGGGTCATCGGCGACCACTCCGTTTCTTCCCTTTGGAGAACTCCTTTGTCTTGGCGGCCGGCGAGGGGCCGAGCAGCCCGGCGAAGGATTTCGGCGTTACCGTCTTCTTCTTGTCGGCGTAGAAGGCCGACGTGATGCGGATGTCGGAGTGCCGGAGGTAGCGGCTGGCCTCAAAAATCCCGTGCTCGCTGGCGATGATGCTGCCGATCTCCTTGCGCATGGTGTGGATGGGCTTCGAGGCCTCGACGCCCTGGGCGCGCAGCCACGCCAGCACTCGCTTGAAGGTGGCGTCGCACCGGTAGCACCGGGCCTTCATTTCGCTCCGGGGCTTGTTCCGGCTTTCGATGACGAAGACGGATTTCGGATTCTGCGCCCGGTATCCGCGGAAGATCGCGACAGTATCGTCGTCCAGGTCGATCTCGCCGGCGCTGTCCTCGCTCTTGAGCTCGTGGAATTCGTTCGCCTCGACCCGCAGCACCTTCCGGCCGAAGTCGAAGGACCGCCAGAGGAGGTTGTCGATCTCCGAGCGGCGCAGGCCGCAGACGAGCGCCAGCAGCAGGACCTTGAAGGCTTCCGGATCGCTCTCCGCCAATTCCTCCCTCGCCACGGCGAGGATGGCGAAGGCATCCACCTTCGAGACGTAGCGCAGCGATGGGGCTTTCTCCATGGTCACCCCGTCGAAAGGGAGCGGCCGGGGCAGGGAAACCGTCTGCTCGATGAAGGGCAGCAGCTTCTTGCCGAAGAGGGATTTCGCGCAGCGGATCAAAGAATTCACCGTCACGGTGGCGCTCCGTTTCGCCAGCGGATCGGGCTCCGCGGCGCGGAGGCGGGCATTCTTCCAGGCCACCACATCGGCCGGCGTAACCTCGGCCAGCGGCACCGCGTCCACCTTCGCCCGCCATTCCCGGAAGGCACTGCCCTTGCCGGCGGTGTTCTTTCCCGGCTTGATGCCTTTGATCTCGGCGACGATCTGGCGGAACGCCTTGGTATAGGCGTCGAGGGTTTGGCGCCGGGCGGAGGAGATCCGGCATGCGGCCTCGATCAGCGTCCCCACGGTCGCCAGCGCCGTCCTGGGCGTGGCGTCCGGGCGATACAGGGCGAAGCCTGCATCCCATCCCTGGGCGACGACGAGCGCATACAGCTCCGCAGCCCGCTTGGCCGCCTCCCGGTGGTTGGAGGTCCCGAGACAGAACTGCGCGCGCCGGCCCCGGACGGAGAAACGGCATGAGTAGTCGGCCGAGTCGTCTTTGAAGAGACGGCCGGCGACGAGCCAGTATCGGGCATCCCCTTTCGAGAATGCCGCCTTGGAGGAGTTCCCCGGCAGTTTCCCGGCAGTTTTTGCACGCATGGATGATCGCGATTGATCTTCATTGATCGGTTGCACGGGAAACTTTATCCACTGAAATACAGTTTATTGCAACGCTCATCTGCGATCAAATGCGATCATTCATAACTCATTGATAATTGCAAAATTGGCAGACTGTAAATCTGCTGGATTACGCCTTCGCTGGTTCGAATCCAGCCCTGCCCACCATCCTTGAAATTAAGGACTTGCGGGAACGGAAAAGCCTCGGCCGCCACTTGGGAAAATCTCCAGCGGGCCATTTTTGAACTTCTGGAATCTCCCCGCAGCTCCCAAACAAGACCCTTCTTCCGACGTTTGGCTCTGTGACCGCCTGAAATGTCAGTCGTCCGACTGCGAGATTTTTCCTGCCGTTGGCTCACTGAGTGCCCGACGTGATCGCGAAGCGGTTGACGTGAGGCTTCTGACTCTGCTCGTTGTGGACGGCGAGAGGTGTAAGCTTCCCCTGGCGTGGGACAGGTTGAAATGAGAGCTTCTGGGCCGGGAACGCAGAACCGAACCGATGAAGAAAAGCCGATTCACCGAGAGCCATATCGTGGCGATCCTCAAGGAAGCCGACAGTGGCATCAAGGTCGCCGATGTGTGCCGCAAGCACGGCATCAGCCAGCCGACCTACTACAATTGGAAGAGCAAATACGGCGGCTTGAGCGTCGCCGAACTCAAGCGCATCAAGGAACTCGAAGCCGAGCATACCAAGCTCAAGCGCATGTATGCCGACCTCGCCATGGAGAACCACGCGTTGAAGGAGCTCATCGAAAAAAAGCTCTGACGCCGATCGAGCGGCAGGATGTCGCCGGTTGGTTGATCGAGGAGCAGGCAATGCCTGTCACCCGGGCCTGCCGACTGCTCAAGACTAGCCGCTCGTCCTGGTATCGGCCCCAGCCGGATTGCCAGGAGCGGGACGCAGCCGTTGTCGCCCGGCTCAATGAAGTGGTCGCCAGGCACAGTCGCTGGGGCTTTTGGAAATGCTTCCACTGGCTGCTCCAGCGTGGCGAGCGCTGGAACCACGAGCGCGTGCTGCGGGTCTATCGGGCGATGAAACTCCAACCTGCCCCGGCGAGCCAAACGGCGGCTGCCAGCACGCGTCCGCCAATCGCTCGATGTCCCAGCCGAACCCCATCGGATGTGGGCGATAGACTTCATGCACGACACGCTGTTTTGCGGGAAACGCTTCCGCACCTTCAACCTCATCGACGAAGGAGCGCGCGAGGCGCTGGCCATCGAGGTCGACAGCTCGTTGCCCGCGGAGCGGGTCGTGCGGGTGCTCGACCAGATTAAGGAAAGCCGGCCGCTACCCGAACAGATCCGAATCGACAACGGTCCGGAACTTCAGTCCGCCAAGCTCGTCGCCTGGGCCGAGGCCAACGGAGTGAAGCTGCATTACATCCAGCCCGGTAAACCGACCCAGAACGCTTACATCGAACGCTTCAACCGGACTTTCCGGCGTGAAGTGCTCGATGCCCACCTCTTTGCATCGCTCAGGGAAGTGCGCGAAATCGTCCACGAATGGATGACCTCCTACAACGACGAGCGTCCTCACCAAGCCCTCGGCAACGTGCCGCCGAGAGTCTTCAGCCAGCAACAGGCACGCAGCAAAACCGAACCAACAACCGCCCCGAACTCTACTTTCAAACTGTGCCGTTGACGGGAAAGCTTACACGATCACGCGCAGGCGGTAGTTTTCGAAGTTTCTGAACCCGTAGGCCCGGCGCTGGATGAGCTTCATTTTCCGATGGAACCCTTCGGTGATTCCGTTGTTACGTGCTTGTGTTAGGAAACGGACATGAGATCTCAATGTCCCGGAAATCTCCTAGCGGCGTGATCTCAGGAAACCTAGATACCACTTCGGCATCATGACGTTTGACTACCTGATCGTTGGCGCGGGCTTTGCCGGCAGCGTCCTCGCAGAGCGGCTTGCGGCGGGACTCAGCAAACGAGTCCTTCTTGTCGAGAAGCGTCGCCACATTGGTGGAAATGCTTACGATCACAAGGACGCTCACGGTCTCCTCGTTCACAAGTATGGCCCCCACATCTTCCATACGAATTCCACCGTGGTTTTTGACTACCTTTCGCGCTTCACTGGCTGGAGGCAGTATCAGCACTGGGTCAAGGCGTTCGTCAACGGCCGGCTCGTTCCGATCCCAATCAATTTGGACACGGTCAACGAACTCTATGGTTTAAGCCTCACGGCACAGGGCATGAAGAGCTTCCTTGAGTCGATAGCGGAAGAACGCAGCCCGATCAGGACTGCGGAAGACGTGGTGGTGAGCAGTGTCGGCCGCGACCTATTCGAGAAGTTTTTCCGCGGCTACACCCGAAAGCAATGGGGACTGGACCCCTCGGAGCTCGACGCACAGGTGACGGCCCGGATCCCGGTTCGCTTCAATCGCGACCGTCGCTATTTCACGGACGCCTATCAGGCGATGCCCATTCACGGATTCACCCATCTGTTCGAGAACATGCTGGATCACCCGAATATTGAGGTGATGCTAGATACAGACTATCGTGACGTACGGGACAAGATGAGCTACCGGCATCTGATCTTCACGGGGCCGCTCGACGAGTTCTTCGACTATCGCTTCGGCAAGCTTCCATACCGTTCGCTCGAATTCCGCCACGAGACTTGCGACTGCCCGCGGTTTCAGGACGCACCTGTGGTGAATTACCCGAACGACTACGACTATACCCGGATCACCGAATTCAAATATCTGACCGGCCAGGAGCATCCGTTGACCAGCATTGTGTATGAGTATCCGAAGGCAGAGGGTGATCCCTACTATCCTATCCCTCGCCCCGTCAATGCCGCTCTGTACAGAAAGTACCATGAACTGGCGAATTCATTGCCAAGTGTCCACTTTGTGGGGCGTTTGGCCACGTACAGATACTACAACATGGATCAAGTGGTCGCACAAGCCCTCACGCTGTTTTCCAAGATCGCTGGCGTAAAGCTCGCCGTAGCTTGTCGGTTGCGAATTTCTAATGACTGAGGATTATTGGATCCTGACCGGTTCGGTACTTCGCCGGAGAATCATGAAAATGAATCGTAGGATCGGCCAATCCAAGCAATCGAAAAAATGACTTCCTTACCTCCTCCCGCCTAACGAATGCTTCGAAACTTACCACCATCGGATAAAGGCCGATCTCCGCAAGCTGCGAATAAATCAATTCATTGGCATGATTGATCGAATCATGAGCGATTCGGTGTGTCGCGGCGTGTCCCCTTCTGACCTGAGACTCAATGTTCATGATCACGTTACGGATCGTAAGAATCGGTTCCACCCGGTAGCCGGATGTAATCAGCTTTGTCGCCAGGTCTACAATGTTCGGCCAGCCGTCTCCATGGGGACAGGTTCTGCGGAACACGATCTCGTTTGGGGCATCTGCAAACTCCAGACTGTCCAGACGTTGGCGATGTCCGGAATCGCCATAGACTCCAGCCGACCGAATAGCATCCGTGAGCAGCATTGTACCGCTCGCTTCCGCTCCCAAAATAAAAAACGCACGTTTCATTGAGGAACACCTAGTTTGAGAGAATAATCGCCACGGGCATTTGCTCGCCAATGAGCAAACTACCTCTCCAAATCCCATCTTCAAATTCTCGAAGCCGACAAGTGAGCCCCGAATCGCCCTCGATCTCCAACACGACATTCCCGCCCATGTTTCTAAGCCTCCACCGCCTTTCACAATCAGCGGAGCCTTCGGTAATCGAGCCGTCAACCGCAAATTGCATGGGACGTTGATCATGCCCGAGGCGGAGATAATGCCCCCTGCTGGGTTTGCCAGGGGCATGAACGAACGGCCGGTATGGATTGGACCTTGGACGCCGGTCCGCCACAAGAAGCGCATCAAATCTCAAGAGGCATGGCCTCCTATCCTTCGTTCGGTACCCTCGTAAGGACAAACCGCCTTCGTCGGGGATCACACGCAGGAACGTGGCGAAAGAATCTCCACAAGAATCGTTCAAACGGAGAACCCCATCTTGGAAACTCCACGAGGTGATGGAGTGGTCCATACCTCCGGTGACGCAATTGGGCGATGAGAGTGTGACAAGCGCATGACTACGATTCCCAAGATGAAGAATCATCGGAGATCTCAAAAGCATATCCATGGTTTCGCTCTTAATTTCCAAATTTTCGTTGGAAAAATAGGCAGTCAGTCTTTGAACCAGATCCTTGTTCTTCCAAGGGACGTAGTGGATATGATGGAGATCTCCACCGAAAAGGGAAAATCGCTCCAAATCGAACCACAATCTGGAGCCTGTGTTCTCGACGACAGGGACGTCCGCGAGATGCGCTGCAAAAGCGAGCGCACGGTCTCCAGGGGCTTTGAAGCGCCAGCTGGTTTCCTCGATCATCCACTTCGCGAGTTGATTCGAAAAGATTCTGCGCATACCTAGACTGGTGGTAAACGAACTCTCCCACTCAGTATGGACATGCCGCAAAAAAATGCCTCGTTCAAGAAGGAAAGGGCCAAACAGAGGCTCATGTTCATTGGGTATCATCGGGCCGGTGGCGACATGAACCGGGGATCCATCGAATCTCTCATCCAGATATTCCAATGCCGATGCGATATCAGTCATGGAATCGTCATCAACCCTCCCATGCCATCTAGCTGACAGGCCTGATTCCATCAACCACAGGTAGTAACCGTTGATCTTCGGCAGCGGGTGGCATGAAGGCATTTCAATGACGGAAACGTCTTTCGTAGCTGACCACCCATCGATGATTCGATCTAGCTTATCGTAGTCGCCGGGGTTCACGATGAGCGTAATGTGCACCTTATATTTCCTGGGATTGATGACTCCGAATTTCTTCATGCAATCGATCCGGAGCATGTTTCCATCGGCACAATGCGTAAGAACCGCTATATTAACGTCGTAGAGAAGTTCGGGATCAAACTGAAGCCTCGTTCTCTGTGGCAGTGGTAGTCGTGAATCTTCCATAGGCGGAATCTTCGTCAAAGCTAGATGTCGATGAGTGATTTTCAAGCTTCTTCGAAAGACTTAGCACGATAATTCCGCTGATTCTGGGACGTTGCTTCTTTCTTACGCCCTACCCTGCGCACTCCCTCAATGGCGGTGGCTTCAATTATGATGGCAATCTGATCACGTCGGTAGATCCAAGGGCATCTCGACCAAGGTATACTGCGCGATGCAAAGAGGGTCTTTCAAGCCAGAATCACCTTGGCAATGCGACACCAGACTGCTATGGTTACGGAAACATTAGAATCGCCATGATTACTAACCTCATACTTCGTTCAGTTTCGCCGGGCCCTCCGCTCGATTCCTGTTGGATATCTGTCTCCGCTTGCTCGACCAAAGGTTACTTTTTTCGTTTGATCTGTAGGTGTCTGGGCTATGTCGTCGGCGTGGAAATTGGAGAGGTGACTACTGATCTATCATTATGAACAATCTTGGAGATGGCGAAGGATTTTTATTGCTTTCAACTGGAGAAAAGCGGAAGCAATGGCTGTTCAACTTGGTCGCGTCCATCAGGGAAACATACCCAAGAGCTCCAATTCATGTTTTAACAGATGCTCCAGTTGACGTCCAGCATACGATAATCGACTCTGCTGAGGGGTATGATTCCCGGCATTACAAAACTCGCCTCTTCTACTACTCACCTTTTAACACAACGATTTTTTTGGACGACGACACCATCGTAAAATCATCTTTTGGCACCTTGGAGGATTTATTGAAAAATGGAGACATAGGAATGGCGCTTGATCCTTTTGCTACACTTGGACTTTGGCGAGATAACGTAGTTAGAAATTGCATGGGCAACAACGCTGCTTGGGACGCATTCGCAGACTATGTACATCCAGGCATTGAGAGCTGCCCTTATTTTAATAGTGGGGTGATGGTATGGAGAAGAAAGAATCTCGTTGGATGCTTATTCGATCATTGGCATAATTTGTGGCTGGGTGGCGGGAAAGGACCGGATCAGACCTGGTTGGCTAGGGCGCTTTTAGAATTGAATATTGAAGTGGTTAATCTGCCGCTTGAGTTGAATTTCTATCCTGTAACGGAGCATTGCATTGGTCATTCATTTTATCCTTCTATTGGGAATGCAAAGATTATTCATTTTTTATCTCGTTTTGGAAAGGAGAAAATGGGAGAATTTGTTACAGCTCAGGCACCAGAGCATAATTCTTATTCTGATTACAAAAAACAGATTATGGACAGCGGCGCATTGTAAGTTTTTTTAAGTTCAGCGAATTCGGCTCGGTATCTGATGACATGACGCTGATTAAGCCCAATCACTGCGATTCCGATTTCTCACTACCGCAACCTATTCGGCTCAATGTATTTATCATGTGGATAAATTATATATCATTTTTTGAAATACTATCAGTAATCCTATTGCAGCCCACGCTAGCGATAGAAAAATCGCTCCAAGAATTTTCATTTTCGATATATAAAATGAAAAAATCAGAGGAGCAAGCATTAAGGGATAGACTGTCCAGCTATCAAGATTATGGAGCAAAAGCGCAGCAGGTCCTAACGATATAGGTAGCACTATTTTCATGAAATATGGACCGAAGAATGTGCTACTCAAGAATGAAAATCCTAATATAAACCCCAAAGAGGCAAGGTATTTTTTGCAGATTTCGGTTCCTCTTTTCATAGGCTTCAATACGAAAAAATCAATGGCCACATAATTCCGGATTTTCACAGGCATCCTGTATTGGATTAGACTACGGATTTTCAGGACACCCATTTCCATTTTTATCTTTCCCTTTGTTTGGTTTACGGACATCCATATATTTTTTGTAGTGTTCGCCATTAACATCAGGATCACTGGGGTCGCTGCCATCGAGTTCTAGCGCCCAATGGTATGGATCAACATCAGCACTCCCGTGATCATTCCCTCCCCATCCTCCTGGGCCACGTCTATCTGGCGTTCCCGCTCCGGGTCCGTTTGTAATTAATTTTCCATTTTTGTCATAAATGCATTGTTGCCCTGGTTTCCCAGCTTCTTTGGGAGTTCTCATATCGTAAGATCCTCCAGGATGATATTTGGGAAGAGTATGATCCGAAACGACTTGAGGAACCATCTCCCAGCCATCAGGGGTAATAAAGCGACAATAGGTGACGGTATAATAAGTTGAATATCCAGATCCTCCTAAACTTGGACGATATTCTACGCAGCATTCTTTTTCAAGTTCGCATGGGCAATCGGGAAGTTCGTCCATCCATTCTTTGTCCTTTTCCTCTTTGTCGTACCAATCATCAAATTGCTTTTTGAGTGCGGCCCGACGTTCGCTTGGTGTGGTTGGAGGAGGAGGATATGGGCGTCCACCGCCACTTGGCGGGAAAATCTGCAACCCTAGATAATCGACGGCATTCACTCCATTATTTCCCACGAATCCATACAGATTCACTCCTCCCAGTTCTCCGATAGGATCTCTTGATGGCCATCTACCAAGCATGGGGGTGAAGTAACGGTAGCCGTAGTTGTACCAGCCGGTCTCCGCGTCGCGAACCTCGCCGTGGGACAGCGTCTCCCAGCCGTACAGGCTCGCGCCCCGCGGCGTGTAGTCCGCCGCCATCACCGATTCCAGATCGCCGAATGCCGTGAACGCGTAGCGTTCCTGCACGGTGCCGCTGTCATTGGTAATGGCCACCTTGCTGCCCATGTTGTCGCACAGCGCGTAGTGGCTGCCCGCTCCGGTTCCAAAGCGTTCGCGGAAAACCAGATCGTTACGTCCACGCGCGCCGAACACGAACTGTTTGGAGGCGGTACCCGAACTTCCCTGCCGCTCCTCGACGCACTTCCACTCGGCGTTGTAGTAGAAGTGAGTAAGCCCCGGGCTGGGGCCGGTGATCACGTGCCTGGTGGTGCGGCGGAAGAGCCCGTCGTAGGCGTAGGCGACCTCAAGCGCGTTGCCCGAGTAGGAGCCGTAGGGTCCGCTGCCGGGCGTCTTCACCCGCACCAGCCGGTTCCATGCGTCCCAGGTCGCCTCGTAGAAGTCCGTGCCGGTGAGCGTCCGCGGCACGCGCGTCATGTTGCCTGCACGGTCGAAGACCACGGAGATGCCGCTGCCCGCGTAGGTCACGATCTCGTTAACCTTGTTGTGCGTGCGGTTCTGGTCGATGGTGAGGGAGCCGCTGCTGCGGCGCTTGTAGTTGTTCCAGTTGCCGGAGAGGTCGTAGATCCAGTCCTCCTCGCGTACAGGGGTGCCGTCGACGCCCGTACGGTCCTCGGCAAGCTGTCCCTGGTCCCGCGTGGTGACCTGTCCAAGCCCGTCGTATCCGTAGTGGTTGTCCTGCTTCTTGTTGGCGGCGTGTGCGATGGTGTCGAGGCGCCACTGTCGCAGGCCGGCTTGGTTGAAGCCGTACTTGAGGCGCTCGATGTCGGCACCGCCCTTGATCCAGCGGTGGTCGATGACGCGCCCGAAGCGGTCGAGCCCGGCGTAAGGATCGCCCGCCGGGCCGTCGGCTTCCTCGCCCTGCTTGATGTAGATGAGTTCCACTCCCGGCTGGGGATAGGCGCTGATGACCGAGGTGTTAGCGCCGATGTAGGAGTAGGCTGCGATCTCCCAGGGGGTGCCAGTAGCATCGTTGACCTTTTCGATGCGTGAGAGCCTGTCATCGATGCCGCCTGCCGCGCCGTAACCGAGGCGGATGGTGCGGCCGTTGGGATAGACGATGTCCTTGAGCCGCGCAGAGTTGCCGGTGCCGTTCTCGTGGGCATAGCTGACTTTGGGTGTGCCGGTGTTGGCGGCCCCGGCGTGGGCCTGTGCGTCCTCCTTGAGCTGGCCGAAGGGATCGTAGGCGCGCTTGACCTGGTTGACGATGGAGCCTGCAGTGGGGTGGCTGTAGCTGGTGACCTGCGTCACGTGGTCGAGCTTGTCGTAGGCGGTCTGGATGCGTCGCACGGCGCCGTCCACGCCTGCGCCGAGTGTGGTGACGCGGTCGATGGTGAGTCGGCCGCGGCCGTCGTAGTTAAAGGCACGGACAGTGCCGTTCTGGTCTCTGCTGCCGGTGATCCGCCCGAGGCGGTTGTAGGCGTATTCAACTCGGTCATAGATGCCGTCAGAGCCGTTGGAGACGGGGTTGGCCGCGTCGTCGCTGTCGGGGAAGATCTTGGCGCGGACGAGCTTGCTGGAGGCAATGGCGCTGTCGTCGAGGGTGGTTCCGTACTGCCAGCGGGTGATCTGAGCGCCAGTGGCGGAGTTCTGGAGGGTGAGGAGTTGGAGGAGGCCGTCGAGGGTGTAGGCGTACTGGGTGGTGCGGTCGCTGGAACCATCGGGAATGCCGTCGATGTAGTTCTCGATGAGCTTGGTGACCTTGCCGGAGGCATCGTATTCGTTGCGGTTCTCGATGCCCAGCGGGTTGACGGTAGCGGAGACGAGCCCCGCGGCATTGTAAGCGGTGCGGCCGACGAGGATCGCACTGCTTGAGGCAGAGATGGTAGACGGACGGGGAGGTTCGGAGCCTCCGTTGGTGCCGTAATTGGCCGATGCGACCATGCGGCCGATGCCGTCGTTCCACTGGAAAATGTAGTAGTTGCGTGAGGCCGGGCTGCCGGTGGGGCCGTCGAGAGCGCCTGTGCCGGTGGCGTCGTGGAAGCGCAGCAGGCGGACCGTGCCTGTGATGTTGGAAGCGTCGTCGTAGGAGGTTTCGTTCTGTTCGATGACGATGTCGGCGGTGACATCGTTGGAGGGGCCGTCGTCCTGGCCGTCCTGCGGGTAGCAGAGAAAGGAGGCGGTGGGGCGACCCAGGCTGTCGAAGACGGTCTTGGTCCAAGTCGAGCGCCTCGGTTTCTGCGATTTGATGAGGTTGCCAGTCCCGTCGTACCAATGGTTGGCTTCGAGCGGGATGCCAATAACCGCCCCTCCCTCCACGCCATAGGTCCTGGTCTGATAAACGCGGCCCCGGAGATCATAGGAGGTGTCCACCCGGCTGAGGAGCGCGCCTGAGGCGCTACCGTCTTTGCGCTCCGAACACCTGATCCGGTTTCTGTTGTCGAAGGCAAACGATTCGAAGAAATCTTCCTCGCCGGACTTGGCGATCCTACGGTTTCGCCAGTCGTAATCATAGGTGATGACGCGCTCCGTGGAGCCGTTGACGTGTTCGGTCCTCTGTGTGAGCAGGCCGTTGCCGTGCAGCCGGAACTCCGGCGTGCCCTCGAAGTCGTATTTGTTGGAGACGACCATCACCATGTTGTTGCCGGGAGTCTCGTCAGCGGACGGGTCCGCGTCGGTCGCCCCGCTGTCATCGGTGCCAACCCAAGTGGAGATAACTAGATTACGTGTGTCATAGACCATTCTGTTGATCGTTCCGCCGCCGCTGCGCTCGCGGTTACGCCGGTTCATCATGTCGTAGCCGAAGGTCGTCTGCGCGAAATGGGTGCCGTTGACCCCGGCGTCGCCCTGCGAGGGAGGAATCAGGAAATACTCCCGCCGCCACGCCAGGCGCTTGTGATCATCGTACGATTGGCTTGTCCAAGCCAGCCACGAAGACTGCGGGAAGCTGTCCGCGGACGATAGCCGGCCGCTGCCGCTGTGCTGCGCCGCGATCTCGTCGGTCACTTGACCATCCGCGTTAGTCCGCCTGATTGACACCGGGCTGAGCGTAACGTAATCGTATCCTGGACCGCTGCCCGTCGCGTAGCCCTGTGCCGTCCACACCTCGTCGATGTCGTCACGATAGACAATATAACGAGCTGTTCTCAACGGTCCAACGCTGCCATCCTCCTTCACGCCCTCGTGGACTGGCCCCAGTTCCTGCACCAACCGGCCTACCTCGTCATGTTCGAAATCGATGACGAGGTTTTTTCCGTTGCCGGGAAGCGTCACCCAACCTGATGGCACGCCGCTCGCCCCATTGGTCTGCACGTCGTCGATGCGCTGCAGCGCCCGACCGATCTTTTTATCATATATCCAGCGGGTGATCACTCCGAGTTCGTTGCGCCGCCACGTTCGGTAGCCGTCCTCGTCAAAGTAATCATCAATCGAATACGTATCACCATCCCCGTGTTCTGGCTCGTCGACTACCGGCAGCTCGGTCGTTTTCTGCTTAACCTGCAGGGTGTCCCCATGCCACAAATACTCGAACTTCGTCACCGCGGGATCGGTCGCCGCCGTCCCACCTTCGTTCACGCCATTGTAAACGATCTGTTCGGAGGCCAGGAAAATTGTCTGCCCTTCCGCCGTCCGCGCCACGTACTTGAACTCCTCCTGGCGGATCTCGTCGCCGGTCGAGCCCTTCTTGACCTCCCGGTAGTGCAGGAAGCCCGCAGCGCCTCCTCCTCCTGAAATCCCGTAGTAACTGCTGACCTCGATCAGTCCCTCCGTCGGCTTGAGCGTCACCAGGGTGGCGGTTCCCTCGTCGTAGCCCGCCACCGCCTCGCTCGACGCCTTCAGAACCGGCCGTCCGCTCTCGTCGAATTTCGTGTAATCGTACCACTCGCGCTCCCCCTCCTTGAGGATCTTGAAGATGACCTGGAGCATATGGTTGCTGTAGACCACCTCCTCGCTGCCATCCGGACGCGTGTGGGTGGTGCGGATCTTCCAGTTGTTGAAGCCGTCGGCAAACGAGCTTGGCAGATACTCGAAGCTGAACTCCAGATTGCCGTTGGCGCGCTCGAAGGTCACCCGGCGTTGGGAGTCGTACTCGAAGTAAAAGTCAGCGAAGCCTGCGACGCCGAGCGTCTCGCCTTCGTCGTCATCCGGTGCGGTCGCAGGGTCCACGCCCGCGGCGACCATGCGGCGCACGCTCTCTGGCCCCATGAAGTATTTAAGGCCGTGGGCGAAGCCTTTTTCGGCATTGGGAAGATAGTAGCGATACCAGCCCTTGCGGATGGAGAACCAGTCGTCGCCGTCCCACTCCTCGACATCGACGGATTGGAGGTCGCGCGGATTGCCGTGGTCGTTCTCCAGCCCGTAGTAGGTGTAGGAGGCTCGGCGGACGTTGTGTTCGCTGCCCTCCCGGGTGATCACCTTGGTGACGCTCTTGAGGCGTCCCGAACCCGGGCCGGTGGCGTAGTATTCGTAGTCGAAGCGCAGCGCCTCCTGAGGTTCCTCCAGGCCGTCGGTGGCTTCCCACTTGACGATCCTACCCGAGCCGTCGCGGGTGATGTGGGCGGACTGTCCCGAAGGAGTGACGACGCGCTTGAACTGGCCAGCGAGGTACCAGGCGGCGCTCTGGCCGTGGAAGACCTGGGTGAAGCCGGTGGCCTGGTTGTAGATCTCCCAATCGTTGCCCACCTGTCGTGCGGTGTAGCGGGCGCCGAGCTCGCCGCGCCAGACGCCGCCGACCTTCCGTATCCAGATCGAGTTGCTCACCCCGCGCATGACGCTGATGAGATCAGGAGAAAGAAAAATGAGGTACTCGACCTCCTCGACGAGCCAGCTGTTGCCGTTGAAGCCGGTATTGTTGCGGGAGAGCTGGTTGCCGTAACTGCGGATATGTCCCCAGGAGAGACCGAAGGCGCTGCCGGCAAGATCCGTCTCGTTGTGAACGACCTCTCCGTCGCCGTAACGGACCGGATAACCGGTGTTGTTCGAGCCTTCGGGACACGGCGGACACGGACAGCTGGGTTGACCTCCGGTAGTTGAACTCATGGCATCTCAATGCGAAATCAGATCGACCGGTTGAGTCAATGATATTCTGAAATTATTGGAGAATGCGGGAATCCATTTTGTTAAGAAAGCCTGATGATTCCTCGGAATCTAGCCTGCGCGCAATCGCCAAGTTGAGGCGAAAATGGCATCATATTCCTCTCGCTAGATGCGATCTTCCTCCTCCCACAAACCTGAGATGGAGTGGAAGCGGTAGCTGCCGTATTCCGTCTGCCCGATGACCTGCTCTCCGTATTCCGCGACAAGAATTTTCTCGACGGCATGTGGGACGAAAATGGGTACGTCTTCGATCCGTGACCATTGAAGGGGCAGGAGATCTTCGCACTGGAATGTGTGTGGACACTTCGTCCTGAATACATTCCCATCCACGATGGAGAGCGCCGTAAGGTCGATGAAAAGCCCCGAACCCTGGTGGATGAAGCGCGCGTCGATTCGGTTCGGCTCCGCCCATTCGTGGGGGTGACGGTTCATCGTTTCCCGTCGGACATGGTTCGGATTCACGTCCAGTAGATACTCGGATCGATCAAAAGGAAGTTCTTCCTGGGGAATGGAAGCCAAGTGAAAAAGATCCGAATGGAAAAGGCAGATGTCAATGTCATCATCCCAAGGAAGCAGCCGGCGGTTGCATAACCATCCGATCAAAGCACCGTGCATCAGAATCGGTTTGATCCGGAGCGCCTCGCAAAGCTTCGAAAATTCGGCGAGTAGCCCCACCAAAAGCGGATGACGTTCGACCGGGGAGATCACACCTCGGAAGAAACGCGCGTCATAATGACCATTCCCCTCTTCCGCGAAGTACTTGGACCGGGAATCTGGCTGCGTTTTTCCTGCCTCTGTCGTCATGCGGAAAATGTGTTGCGGGCCTTCGGAAGGCCGCCAAGAAAATTTCGGCATCCGTGGGGCGTGAAGTTCCAATTGTTCCGGTCCGATTCCGGGCCAATGCCCATGAGTCGTAAACCGCCCCGTTCTCGCGGGTGATGACCGACGTATCGAAACCGGGCCAAAATCGTCGCTCCACGGCAGGCCAAAGATGTCCCTCTAGCGACGGCTCTTGATTGGACTACTAGGATTTTCTTGTTCCCCTAGCCTGCCCGCCTCTAACCTCGTCCGTAAGGAGAATGGAGATTCCCGCCATAATTCATCAATCTTGGAAGGATACCGAGATCCCGGAGGAATCCTACCCTCACCTCTGGCAGCAGTCGTGGCGGGAAAACCACCCGGATTGGCAGTATAACCTATGGACCGACGACGACAATCGCGGCCTGATCGCATCAAAATATCCGGAATTTCTCGATTTCTACGACAACCTCGATATGGGTGTCAAAAAAGCGGATTTTTCCCGCTTTTTCTACATGCACGCTTACGGGGGAGTATATGTGGATCTCGACTTCATCTGCTTGCGGGAACTCACGCCCCTCTTATTCGGCGCAACGATTGTCGTCGGGCAGCTTTCCGAGGACAATCCGCACTACAAGATCCCGAATGCCTTCATCGCATCCGCGCCGGAACACGACTTCTGGCTTACAGTTGCAGAGGACGCGATGTCTGCGCCCGAAGAGGAGCGTGGCGTAGAGCATCTTTCTGGGCCATTCCGCCTCCAGTGGGCGCTGGAGAAGTACCGCCCGCGCGGGCTCAGAGTTCTCGATCAGCATCTGGTGTATCCGATCGATTGGATTCATCTGACGGATTGGGAGGACGGAATATTCTTTCGACGCGCTGAAGCCGAGCTGGCGCGGCGCCTGCGTGTCCTGCAACTGGACGAGATTCGGGCCGCATTTCCCCAAGCCTTCGCAGTAACGACATGGAACCACAATTGGTAGACGAGCTTTCACAGGAGAATGCCGCAGACGGGATACCCCGCATCATCCACCAGACGTGGAAGTCGGCCGATCTGCCCGAGCAGGTGTCATTCTGCGTCCAATCGGTCATCCGGGCCAATCCGGGGTGGGACCATCGCTTCTACACGGACGAGGAATTGGCCGAGGTGGTTGCGGCGACCAAGGAGATCACGCAGGATGACTTCATGAGTATTCCCTCCGGGATCGAGCGCGCGGATGCGTTCAAAGCCGCAGTGCTCTTTCTGGAAGGCGGCGTCTACTGCGATGTCGATATTGAGGCATTTCAACCGTTCGAAAGCATTGTTCAGAAGATCGTTGGTTCTTATGCGCTGGTCTCCGACACGGAACTGTGGCTCTCCCCCGATCATCCCATCCACTGTGCACGCCTCTTCGGTTACCCGGCGCTCAAGAACCACTTCATGATCGCCAAGCCGGGAGCGAGCTTCCTCGGTATGTATCTGAGGGAATTGTCCGAGAAGTCCCGGACAAGCCAATTGGGTGGCGACCCGGTGCATTCTACGGGTGCTGCGTTTCTTACCGGATTGGTGCACAAGTATGGAGGAGCCGAAGCTCTGAATGTGGGCGTCCTGCCTTCCGAGTGGATCAATCCTCTGCCCGATCTGACGCTGGACTTCCCGGAGATCCTGCCGTACAGAAATCTCGTGAAATCGGGACAATGGTTGGTTCGGCTAAAGCCCCATGCCGCGCACTACTGGTGGCATAGCTATTGCCAGAGAGGTGATATGCTGAATGAATTCCGTGAGCAGCTCTTCGCTACGGCCCTACGACAGAATTGATCTTAATTGCGACGCAAGCTCTTTGCAAGGGGGACACCTACACGCTCCTCTTCGGCTACCGGCGGG
>JBBCJF010000036.1:0-119592 GCA_037190465.1 Haloferula sp.
AATGCGGACTTGGGTGGGCAGCGGGGCGTGTTGGTGGTTCGTGCGGAGCTGGGGCTCCGCGCTCCCGGCACTTTCCGGAAAAAAGGGTTGATTTTTGTTCGTTATTGAGACGCATTCGCATTTCGTTCCGCCCGGGGTGAACCTGGAGCTGAACGACCCGACCTGAAAATCTCATGAAATCCGTCAATCCCAGCCCCGTCCGCCACGTGGTGTCGTCGCGCGAAATGCTCGCGCTCGCCACTTTCGCCACCGCCGCCGCTCATGCGCAGCAGTCCACGACACCCCCGCCGGCTGATTCCGGCGAACGCAAAAGGAACGACGGCGATGTGTTGAGCGATCTGGTGGTGAGCGCCGATCAGGAACGCACCTACAATCCGGAGAAGCTGTCGTCGAACAAGCTGCCCGCACCGCTGCTCGACACGCCGCAGACGCTTTCGGTGATTCCCAAGGAGGTCTTCAACCAGCAGGGCGCCCGGAATCTGGCAGAGGTGCTGAGGAATACGCCGGGGATTTCCTATGACGCCGGCGAGAACGGTTTCGGCACGAACATGAACAATTTCAGCATGCGCGGCGTGAGTTCCGCCGGCAGCGTGTTCTTCGACGGAGTGCGCGACAGCGGCAGCTACATGCGCGATGTCTTCAATGTCGAGCGGGTCGAGGTCGCCAAAGGTCCCGCTGCTGAAAACGGTCGCAACACTGCGGGCGGCTACGTGAACCTGGTGACGAAAACCCCGGGGCTGCAGAATTTCTACTCGGGGACCGCTTCCTACTCCTTCGACGAGACGGATGCGAGCGGCCGCTTCCGCACTTCCTTCGACGCCAATCAAGCGATCAACGGTTCGCCGATCCAGGGCACGGCCATCCGCCTGAACGCGCTGTTCCAGGAAGGCGGCATCGCCGGGCGCGATTTCGCGGAGCAGAACTCGTGGGGCATCGCTCCCTCGTTGGCTTTCGGTCTGGGCACCGACACTCGTTTGATCCTCGCCTACCAGCACCTCGAAACCAACGATATTCCGGATTGGGGCGTGCCGAGCGGAGTTTCCGCGGGCGGCGCGAACCGGTTCAGAGGTGTGAGCCGCTCGGGCCGCGACATCTACTATGGGCTGACTTCGGACTACGACGATACCGTTTCGGATTCGTTCATCGCCCGCTTCGAGCACGATTTCGCAAACGGTTTGCGCTTCACCAACCAGACGCGCATCGCCAAGACCGAGCGGGATTCAGCTTTCACGATGCCGCACAGCTACGACAATGCGGCCCAGACCACCGTGCGCCAGGAACGCACGAGGTATAATCGTGAGAACTTCAGCTTCTCGAACCTCTCGAACTTCCTCTACGACTTTCAGACGGGTTCGCTCGAGCATACCCTGTCCGCCGGATTCGAATATGCGCACGAAGAGTCCGACGCCAAACGCTATGGTTCGGCCTTCCGGAGCACCAGCGCCACGGACCCGAACAACAATCCTGCGGGCTTCGCCGTTCCCGTCTATGGCGGCATCGGCGAGGTGACGATCGACACGGTTTCCCTCTACGCCTACGATACCATCAAGTTCAACGACCGGTGGTTGCTCACCGCCGGTCTCAATGTGGACTACTACGATGTCGAACTCGTGGACAAGAACGCCGCGGGCGTGGAAGGGCGGAACAGCTACAAAAAGGACGAAACCACCGTCGGCGGGAAAATCGGCCTGGTGTACAAGCCCGCGGAAAACGGCAGCGTCTATGCGGCGGTAAGTCTTTCCGCGCTGCCGCCCGGTTCCTTCCTCTCGAATTCGGACGCTTCCCGTTCGGGCGACAACGGCTTCCCCGGTGCAGGCGCGGGCATCAACAGCAAGGACGCACGCACGCAGGAAAACCTCAACTACGAGATCGGCACCAAGTGGGACTTCTGCGACGGCCGCCTCTCCGCCACCGCGGCGATTTTCCGCACGGAGCGGCGCAACGTGGCAGTGACCGGCAGATACCCGGGCGAGACCGTGACCACGCTGAAAGGATATGGTGAGCAGATCCTGGAAGGGATCGAGCTCGGCCTCGCCGGCCAGATCACCGAGGAATGGTCGATTTTCGGCGGCGTGCTGTTCATGGACAGCGAGCGCAGGATGAGCGACCGGCTCGATGCCGCGCGCCGTCTGGCGGATCCCAACGACTACGGAACCTACACTTCGGCCGATGGTGATGAACTGGCCTTCACGCCGAACTATTCCGCGAATCTTTGGACAACGTATCGCTTCCCATTCGGCCTGACTCTCGGCGGTGGTCTGCAGTATGTCAGCTCCTCCTACATCGGCCGCCCGGATGATGCCGAGCGCATCATCCCGAACGGCCGCTACGGCAAGCTGCCCGACTACATCGTCTTCAACGCTCTCGTCGGCTACGAGATCAACGAAAACGTGACCGTCCGCCTGAACGTGGACAACGTGTTCGACGAAGTTTACGCAGTCTCCTCGAACTGGAGCGGCGTGCGCTCGACGCTCGGTCCGCCGCGCACCTTCACGATCAGCGCCGACTGGACGTTCTGACGGTTTTACCAGGTTAGATACGCGCATCGAGAACGCCATCCGGTTTGCGCCGGGTGGCGTTTTCATTCGGGGCGGGATCGTGCTTCGTCCAGTTCGCGAAGGGTTTCCGTCACCTCCCTGCCGATCCAGTTTGCCAGTTCGGCGTCGATCATGGAGTGACCCTCGAAGCGGATTCCCGCGGTCCACTTCCGTTCCTCCACATGGACCAGGGGGATCGCGGCCGCCGCGTCGATGGCCGCGCACGCGAGCGCTGGAATCATGACATGCATCAATGTCGTCCGATGCAGCCTGCGGGCGGGGAAGCCGTTGAAGTGAATGAGCAGCATCATCGCCAGCCAGAGCGCGGGCATCCCGAGCAACGCCCAGAGAAAGATGATGCCGTAGTCGTGGTCCCCCAGCCATCGCCCGAGCGTCTCCGGCATCGCGGTGGCGGCGGCCGGCATCGCGCCGAGCGCCAGCAGCCAGCACATCCAGCCGGGATCGAAGCCCCGCCAACCGAAGGCCAGCACCGCTCCCCGCCGGGCCAGACGCCACCGCCCCACCTGCATGGCGCCCAGTACTACGGAAAGCCAGAGCGCCGCGATCTGTACGAGCCACGCCATGAAGCCCATCCCCGACAGGGAGAACTCCCGCACACCCAACACCGGCAGGCGCGTCGAAAGCCCGTACACCAGCAACGGCAAGCCCACGGCCGCGGCAAGAATCACTGGATGATCCCGCCATGTAAGCAGGCCCGCGATGCGGGCGGGCAGCGGTCCCAGCTCTCCCCGGAAAGCCAGCGGCGTGCAGAGAAGGAAGACCGCCGTCACGCACAGGGCGAGGGCGAGCAGGTGCATCATCAGGCGCTCGTACATCGCATACTCCGCCAGGCGCCCTCCTCTCAATTCCTTCTCGGTCACCGGCCGGGAATCGGGGCTGCGGAAATCCGCGGCATTCGATGCCAGGTAACTTCCCCTCCGCTCGCTCAAGGCGTCCGGCGCGGGCTGTTTCCATGGATTTTTTCGACGGTCGATCCGGTCCACCGCGAGATTGAGGCGGCGGGCTCCTTCCGCTTCGCCGAACGTATCGTATGCCCCAGCCAGATTCCGGGTGACCGACAGGACAAAAGAGTGGAGGAAAAGCGGCCTTATCGACGGCGGTCCCCAAGGCATCGCCACCAGTCGTCCGGCGGTTTTCCGGAACAGATCCGCCAGCGCTTCCAGCCTCTCCCGGTCTCCCGCCCGACCGGCGTCTTCGATCGCGACGCGGAACCAATCGATCATGCCCCTGACATATTCCCAGTCCACATAGCCACCTGCCGGATGGGTGAGATACAGGATCTGATCCAGAGAATGCTCCGTGAAATCCCGCGGAGGCGTCCGCCCTCCATGCCGTGCTTCCCGCACGCGCCTTCGGTAGTCGTCCCAGCGCGGCATGATCAATGCCCGCTCCAGTTGTTCCTCCGCTTCGCGGAATGCCACAGGATCGACGACGATTTTTCCCGGCGGCGGCAGCGGTGGCGGTGAGGACCGCGGCGCTCCTCCCCGCCGAGCCGGCGACCTGGCCGGATTTTCCTTTACCGATGCTCTTGCCAAGGCCGCTGCCTTCAGGAAGGGGAACCAGCCGTTGTCCGGGTCGAGCCTTTCGCCCGTTCCAGCGAAATCGCTCAGCCGCTCAGGAGAGAGCGAACGATGGGCGAGCACGTAGGCGAAGAAATGCGCAGGATCGTCCGGGTAGGCGTCCCACACCGCCTTCCACCGAGCGGTGCGTTCGTCGCGCGAAAGATCGCCAACCGCCGCCAGTCGTCGCTCCGCGGGCAATCGGGATGCTTGTTTCTTTTCAAGAGTTCCCCACTCTTCTCCGAAATCGAAGCCTCCCGGTCGTGGCAGCCTCGGCGGACCTTCCGAGCAGCACATGGAACTGAAGCCGGCAGCGACGAGATTTGCGTCCGAAATACTCCACAGTCCCCGCACCGCGGCGGGAGAAAGCAGCGCGAACCAGGCGGTCAGCACGGCGATACCAATCCAGAGAACTTGCCCCATCCAGCGGCGGCGGACGAAAGACCGGGTTGTCTCCCGCATCCGAGCCGCGGCCTTTTCGGGCGTGTCGCCCTTTGGCGGCACCGGCATGGAGGCGGCAAGGCCCGCGCTCGTTTCCAGCAGATCCCGCGTGTCCTCCGGCAGCGGCTCCAGCACCGCTTCCACGAATTCACGCCGGCCGGGGTCCAGTTCCAGCATTGCGGCAGGGTGCGACAAAGCACATCAGCATGGCAAGATCGTCCTCCAGGGAGCGCGGAGCCGCAGCTCCGCAGAAGTTTTGAGACGGTCCGGTCCGGGCCATACGGACCTGTATGAACCACGGATGTCGGGGGTGCTTCGTGCGGAGCTGGGGCTCCGCGCTCCCGGAATCACCGCCATTCGCCGCGCTCGTCTTTCTCGAGTTGGATGCGGTCGTCGAGGTTGCGGGCCTTCACCCGCTTGTTGCGTTTCGCCCAGCGTTCGACGGCCATCTGGCGTTTCTTCGCGCGGCGGCGGAGTTCGGCGATTTCGTCGTCGAGGCGCAGGAAGCTCTCCAGCCGCCGAAGATCGAGCGCGCCGGCGGCCACGGCGGCGCGCACGGCGCAACCCTTGTCCTGGCCATGCCTGCAGTCGTGGAAGCGGCAGCCTCGCGTCATTTCCTCCAAGTCGGCGAAGCTCTCGCGCAGCGTGCGCTCGTCGGTCCACATCTGGATCTCGCGCATCCCGGGGTTGTCGATCAGCAGGCCGCCCTCCGGAAGGGGCACGAGTTCGCGCGAGGTGGTGGTGTGGCGGCCCTTGCCGGTGACTTCGTTCACCTCGCCGGTCCATTGCCAGTCCTCGCCGTAGAGCTGGTTGACGAGCGTGGATTTCCCGACGCCGGAGGAACCTACGACGCACATCGTAGTTCCCTCGCGCAGGTACGATTTCAGCACGCCGAGGCCCCGGCCGCTGCGGGCGCAGGTGATGTGGATGTCGGCCTGGGCGCAGAGCGCGCGGAGTTCCGCTGCGGCGGCTTCGTTCTGTTCCTGCGGGAAAAGGTCGGCCTTGTTGACGAGCACCACGGGCTTCGCGCCGCTGCGGCCGATGAGGGTGAAGTAGCGCTCCATGCGCCGCGGGTTGTGGTCCGGCCCGGCGTCGGTGACCACGGCGACGATGTCGACGTTCGCGCCGATGACCTGCTCTTCGACGCTGCGGCCGGGCATTTTCCGCGAAAAGCACGAACGCCGCGGCAGGCGGGCTCGGATGACGTGATCCTCGTTTTCCCCGCCCAGCTCGACGGCCACCCAATCGCCCACGGCGGGCAGTTCGGCGTCGCAGGCGGCCTCGTGCCAGACCTTGCCGGAGAGCACCACATCGATTTCCTCGATTTCGTCCGCGTCTTCGGCGACGAAGGCTCCGTAGTTGATCGGCGTCTCGCGGATCAGGCGCGCCGGCACCCAGCCTTTCGCGGCGTAGGGCGCGAAGGCGGCGGCGAAAAAGTCGTCCCAACCCAGTTCGGCGAGCGTCATCCGGCGGGAAATTATGCGGCGCGGCGGGAGCTGTCGATCCTGTGGCGATTTCCAAAAGGGGCACGCCCGTGTATGCCGGTCCGCGTCTTGTCCAAATCCCGCAACACCCAGCTCGACGGTTGGCGCGCCTTCGCGGTGCTGGGAGTGATGTGGTTGCACTGGACGCCCCGCGGGTGGCACGGCGGCCTGCCCTTCGAGGTCGGGCTTTATTTTTTCCTCACGCTCACGGGTTTTCTCATCACCCGTATCCTGCTGTGGGAAAGGGGAGCGGGAGAAGCCAGCGGGCATGCTTGGCGTTGGACTGCCTTTGCGGTCTTCCAGTGGCGGCGGGCGCTGCGGATCCTGATCCCTTGCCTTGTGGCGATACTTTTCGCCTGGGTTGTGGGAGCGGAGGATTTGCGGAAGCATCCCCTCCCCTATCTGGCGCAGGTGGTGAATTTCCACATCGCGCTGCTGCCGGAGTGGCCGGCGGGCACGGCGCACTATTGGACGCTGGCGATCCAGCAGCAGTTTTATCTGTTGTGGCCTTTGGCCGTTTTCCTCGCGCCGCGTCGGGCGCTGGGGCTGGTGTTCGCGGGCTTCACCCTGCTCGCGCCGCTCAGCCGCTGGGTGTTGCTGCACTATTTCCCGCAGGTGATGCATCCGGAGATGATCCCGAGCAGCGCATTCGACTACTTCGGCCTCGGCGCGCTGCTCGCGCTGGCGCTCTCGCGTGGCATGCCGGCGGGCGACCGGCGGCTGGGCATCCCGGCATGGCTGGGCTTGGCGGGTTACGTTGCACTCTATGTCCTCGACAAATCCGGCCGGCCTGTCCCGGGGCTGCGGCATTTCCAGCAAATGCTGCTGGCGCTGGCCTTCGCCGGGCTGATCTCCGCCACTCTGCGCGGGCTCGGCGGTCCGCTCGGCCGCATGCTGGAACATTCGTGGGCGCAGCATATCGGGCGGTTGAGCTATGGCTTGTATCTCTTCCACAACGCCGTGCCGCTGGCGCTCGGCAAGGTGCTGCCATGGCTCTGGCTTCCGGTCTTCAATGGGCCCTTGTTGGCGATCCGGCTGCTGGTTTTCGCGCTCGCTTCGTGGGGCTTGGCCTGGCTATCCTGGCGTTGGCTGGAGCAGCCGATGGATCGCCTGAGAGCGAAGGTTTAGTGGGGAAAAGGTATTTTTTGTGCCGCCGAGAATTTTCCTAGCCCGGTCCATCGGCCCATGCACCAATGCGCCCGGCGCCATGAAAGCCCTCGTCAAAGCCACCGCAGGCCCCGGCCTGGAAATGATGGATGTCCCGATGCCCGAAGTCGGCCCGATGGACGTGCTCATCAGGATCAAAAAGACCTCCATCTGCGGCACCGACGTTCACATCTGGAAATGGGATGCCTGGGCGGAGCGGACCATCCCGGTGCCGATGCACGTCGGTCATGAATTCTGCGGAGTGGTCGAGGCGGTGGGCTCGGGTGTGACCGATATCGTTCCGGGTGAGCTGGTTTCCGGCGAGGGGCACATCGTCTGCGGGCGCTGCCGCAACTGTCTCGCCGGCCGCCGCCATCTCTGCCCGGAAACGCTCGGCGTCGGCGTGAACCGCCCCGGCGCTTTCGCCGAGTATCTTTCCATCCCCTACCGCAATGTCTACAAGGTCGATCCCTCGATCCCCGAGGAGGTGATTTCCTGCTTCGATCCGCTCGGCAACGCGGTTCACACCGCGCTGTCGTGGGATCTTGTCGCCGAAGACGTGCTCATCACCGGCGCCGGCCCCATCGGCTGCATGGCCGCCGCCGTCTGCCGCTTCGCCGGAGCCCGCCATGTGGTCGTGACCGACGTGAATCCGTGGCGCCTGCAGCTCGCCGAGAAACTCGGCGCGACCCGCACGGTGAATGTCGCCGAGGAGTCGCTGGCGGATGCGATGAAGTCTCTCGGCATGAAGGAGGGCTTTGATGTGGGGCTCGAAATGTCCGGCCATCCTTCCGGGCTCAACGATATCCTCAACCACACCTCGAACGGCGCGAAGGTCTCGCTGCTCGGCATCTTCCCCGACAAGGTGGCGATCGACTGGGACAAAGTGATCTTCAAGGGGCTTGTCCTGAAAGGCATCTACGGCCGCGAGATGTTCGAGACGTGGTACAAGATGAGCAGCATGATCCGGGCAGGGCTCGATATTTCTCCGGTCATCACCCACCGCTTCCCGGTGGCGGAGTTCAAGACGGGCTTCGAGACGATGATATCGGGGCAGTCGGGAAAAGTGGTGCTGGATTGGACGGAGTAACCTATCCGGATGAAAAAGCCCCCGCCCGCGGAGCGGACGGAGGCTTGTCATGGGAGGTGGGAGGGAGAAACCGGAATTCCCGGAGCTTATTTGAAAGTGCCCTTCAGGAAAGGCTCGCCAACGACGCCCTTGTATTCCTTGAGCACCCTGAATTGTCCGTCGGCACGGGTTTCGCCGATGTAGACGTTCTTGGTGAGGTGACGGTTTTTCTGGGTGGTGACCGTGCCGCCGGGGCCGTCGAAGGAGAGGCCGGATTCCAGCGCTTCGTTCACCTTGTCCACGTCGAAGCTGCCGGCTTTCTCGACGGCGGCCTTCCAGAGATAGACGCCGCAGTAGCTGAGAACCATCGGCGAGCAGGTGACGCGGCCTTCCTTCACGATGCCAGGGGTGTCGGTCTTCTCGAGCCAGGCCTGGAAGCCGTCCACGAACTTTTTATTGGCCGGGGTGCGCAGCGACTGGAAGTAGGTCCAGCAGCCGAGCTGGCCGACAAGCTGTCTTGCGGGCAGGCCGCGGAATTCGTCCTCGGAGATCGAGAAGCTGACCACCGGGCAGGTCTCGGCGGTGAGACCGGCGGCGGCGTATTCCTTGAAGAAGGGCACGTTGGTATCGCCGTTGAGCGTGTTGATCACGCAGGCGTCGCCGCCGGCGGCGAACTGTTTGATCTCCGCGACAATCTGCTGGTAGTCGGTGTGGCCGAAGGGGGTGTACTTGCCGGCGGAGACGATCTCGTCGCCTTCCTTGCGGAAGCCGCCGCCGATGTTCTCCAGCGGCACACCCTTGCTGAGGAGGTACTCCAGCAGGATGAGGTTGGTGGTCTGCGGATAGACGTAGTCGGAGCCGAGCAGGTAGAATTTCTTCTTCCCCTGCTCCAGCATGTAGTCCACGGCGGGCGTGGCCTGCTGGTTCACGGCCTCGGCGGTGTAGAAGATGTTCGGCGACATTTCCTCGCCCTCGTACTGCACGGGGTAGAAGAGCAGGCCGTTCTTTTCTTCGTACACCGGGAGCACCGACTTGCGGGCAACGGAAGTCCAGCAGCCGAAGGTCACGGCGACCTTATCCACGTCGAGAAGCTGCTTGGCCTTCTCGGCGAAGAGCGGCCAGTTCGAGGCGCCGTCGACGACGACAGGTTCGATCTTCTTGCCGAGCACGCCGCCGGCCTCGTTGATTTCGTCGAAGGTGAAGAGCAGCACGTCGCGCAGCGAGGTTTCGCTGATCGCCATGGTGCCGCTGAGCGAGTGGAGCACGCCGACTTTGACGGTCTCCTCCGCGAGGACGGAAGGAGCGCCGAGAGCGGCGGAGAGGCCTGCGAGCGCGAGCAGACGTTGGAAGGTGGAGCGTTTCATGGAATGGAGCGGATGAGGATGAGGGAGGTTGGCGGCATAAAGGAACGCCCGCGGGGGAAACCCGCGGGCGAACCTCTCCGCACGCGGCAACCGATTCTATCAACCAAGAAAGGGAGGGTCAGAAAGAGCAGCTGACACCGATGTTGGCGGTGAAGAAGTCTCCTTCGATATTACCGGGGATCACGTCCTGATCGGTGACATAGTAGGTGAGGCCGGCATTGAGGGACCATTCGCCGAAGGATTCGTCGATGAATGACAATGGCACGGAAGCCGAGACGCCGATGGAGCCATAGCCGAGACCGGAATCCCCGCCGTGGAAATCGTCGCTGGCGAAGTAGGCGAGATTGAACGGGAAGGAGATGGTGACGGGGCCGGCCTCGATGTCGTAGCCGAGACCGAGAACGAGGACGGTGCCGTTGTCCCCGCCGGAGGCGCCGGGGTCGAAGCGGTGGTGGATGGTGAGGGAGGGAGAAAGGAAAGTGTCGTAGGAGAGGCTGAGATCGACGGTATCCTCGGTCTCGGAGCCATAGAACCACTGGTTGTAGACGAGACCGACGGTGAAATCGCCGACGGCATAGGAGAGGCCGTACCAGACGTCGATTTCCTGGATCCGCCCGCCGATCGGCGAGCTGTTGCTGCCGGCTTTGCTATTCACGTCCCACCACGTTCCGAGGCTGAAGGAGAGGCTGTCGGTGAGCGCCCAAGTGAGTTCGAGGGAGGGGTTGAAGGCGGGCTCGGAAAAACGGTCGCCATCCGCCCAGACATCCGCTCCGTAGGAAATGAAGTGGGAATTGAAGTCGAGGCTGAGGGTCCCGGAGAGTCTCGATTCCGAAGCGGGGACGATGGTCGTGCCGGTGGGGGGAGGATCTCCCGCGTGGGAAGAAAGGGTACCGAGGAGGGAGGCGATCAGGGCGCTCTTGAGCAGCGGTTTTTTCATCGGGATGTTCATGGATTAGTTGTTGGTGGCACGGGAGGCTTTGCCCGCGGGTGTCCATGAGCACGACGACAGCCAAGGGATTAGATAGGTATGCCTCCATGACACGAATTGGGATCATGCCAAGCGGCCGTATTCATTCATTTCATTCATTTTCAAGGGATAATGAATGAAACATGGCGTAATAAGTCATGAATTAGCCGATAATCCGGCGTTTGATGTGGCGATGTGAAGGCTCACGAAAATCCGGGATCAGAGAAAAATCCTTCCGAGCCGCGGCGGTGCAGTGGCCGCAGCGGCGTGGAATGTCTCGCGGAGTCCGGTGAGCAGGCGGCGGGCGGCGAGGCTGTCGGCGCAGAGCGCCCGCACGAGGTGGATGCCATTCGCCAAGGGGCCGTGGCCGAGATAGACGCGTTCGTCGGACATGGCATCAAGAGCCGCGCCGGGCCAGGCGCTGTCCGGGATGCCGGCGACGAAGGCGGTCACATAGTGGGCGGCGGGGAAGCGTTCGCGCAGGGAGGTGAGGCTGTGGTTATCGGGGCTCAGTTCGTAGCGCTCACGAGCAACAAGTTTTCCCGAGGCGGTGAGGTCGAGTTCCCAGCGCAGGCTTTCGTAGGCGAAAATCTCGCCGCGGGCGACGCGACCGGGGGTGATCCATTCGAAGAAAAACAGGCCCGCGTTTTCCGCGAGATCGATTTCCGTGCGCTGGAAGTAGCGTGCGCCGGCCTGGGGGATGAAGGGTTCAGGGATCCATTCGAGGAAGGCTCCGCTTTCGACCCGCAGGCGCTGCGTGCAGAGGGCCGGGGTTTTTCCGCGGGCGCGGTGGACGCGGGAGGCGCCGGGCGTGCTGAGGGTAAGGCGGCAGTCCTTTCCCGCGGTGACGTCGAGGTCGAGCCGGTCGCCGTCGAAGAAGCCGGCGGTGGCATTCACGAGATGGACGAGCAGGGCGCCGGAACCGACGTGGGTTTTGCTGAGGTGGATGGGGGCGCGAAACGACTGGCGGGAAAGGTAGGGTGTGCCGTCCGCCCGCAGGTCGCCGCGCAGGTCGAGATGGCCGCGCAGGGCGTTGCCGGAGACTGGGAGCGCGGAATTCATTCCGCTCGATCCTCGTCTGTAGGTTGATCCGACCTGGTGCTCCAGCCAAAGCCAGCACTGGAAAAGCTCCACTCGGAGGGCTTGCGGCAAAGCCCGGCTTTCACCGGGTTGTTGCGGATGTAGGCGACCGCGTTGTGGAAATGATCGAGATCTCTGATGAAGCGGTCATGGTAATCAGGAAGCCAAAGCGATCCGGCCTGGCCAATCAACCGATTGATCCGGACAGCCGATGAAGCTTTCCAAGCCTTGACGATCGTTCCCAAAGGAGCGTCGTCGATCATGCGAATCAATACATGCACGTGATTCGGCATGATGCACCACTCGATGAGTTCATACGTCCCGCCATGATCTGCCAGCAGGCCATCCTGCACAATCCGGGCGCATTCATGCTTCGCGAGCAAACATGCCCCATGACCCGCATCTTCATAGCGGGCGATGCGACGCGCCAATTCGATGCGGCCTTTGCGGGAAATATCGGTCTCTGCTGGAGTGTCAGGGATTGCCAATTCCTTCTTCCACTTTTCGACTACATGCTTCGGAAGGGCGTCCGCGAACCGGAAGGTGATCGCTTGCACGGAGCTTTCGAAGTCCCAGTGCGGCAGGTAACCGCGGTCATGGACGCCTTTGTGCATGGTGTAGAGCCTGGGAATGTGGAACCGGAGCGAAGCGGAGATGACACGGCCCCATTTTTTTTCACCGGGCAATTCATTCCGCGAGGATAAAGAGACATCGCACGGGCGGAATGAATTCCGCGCTCCCAGTCTATCAGACGAAGAGGTATTCATGCTTCAGCCAGGCGAGCAACGCATCTTTGCCCTTTTCCGATTTGAGGTCCGCGAAGAGGAAGGGACGGGAGCCGCGCTGTTTCGCGGCATCGCGGGCCATCACATCGAGGTCAGCGCCGACGAGGGGGGCGAGGTCGGTTTTGTTGATGAGCAGCAGGTCGCTGGTGCGGATCGCGGGGCCGCCTTTGCGCGGGATCTTGTCTCCTTCGGCGACGTCGATGACGTAGATGTAGGCATCCACCAGTTCGGGGGAGAAGGTGGCGGAGAGGTTGTCGCCGCCGCTTTCGATCAGGATGAGTCCGAGGCCGGGATGGGCGCGTTCGAGGTCGACCACGGCGGCCATGTTCATGCTGATGTCGTCGCGGATCGCGGTGTGCGGGCAGCCGCCGGTCTCGACGCCGCGCACGCGATCGGCCGGCAGCACGCCTTCGCGCAGCAGGAATTCGGCGTCTTCGCGGGTGTAGATGTCGTTGGTGATGACGGCGAGGGAGATGTCGTCCCTGAGCCATTGGGAAAGGCGCAGGACGCACATGGTTTTCCCGGAGCCGACGGGTCCGCCGACACCGAGGCGGAAGGGGCGTTTGGCGGGGGCGTCAGGAGATGAAGAGTCGTGCATCGGCGCGGGCATGGCGGAGTGAGGCGATTTCGAGGAGGGGGTTGAACCAGCCGTCGGGCGGGCGGATGAGAGAGTCTTCGATTCCGGCGCCGAGGCGGTCGAGCGTGCGGCGGACGATGGCCTGGCAGGCGGTCTGGCCGAGCCGGATCAGTTTCATCGACGCGGCGGCGAAGCCGGTGACGGTCTGGAAGGCGAAGGCACGGGCGGCGAGGGCAGCGGGCAGCGGGGAAAGCTCGATGGCGGTGACGACGAGGTGATGGCTGCGGGGGCAGGCGGTGTGATGGCTTTGCACCAGGGGCGAGGGGGAGAGCTGCCGCAGCAGTTCGAGCCGCTGCGAGCCGATGCGGCGGGAGGCGTCGCGGGTTTCGGCGGGCAGGCGCCAGGCGTCGAGTTCGAAGTCGAGTTCCAGCAGGCGCGCGGTGTCGGCTTTTTCCGCGGCGGCGTGGGCCTGGATGAAGTATGGCAGTTCGAAGGTGAGCAGGGCGGGGAGGATTTGCGTTTCGAGGAAGCGTTCGAGGCCGGCGGCGTCCCTGACCACGCCGGCTTCGACGAGTTCTTCGAGGCCGTAGGAGTGGGCGTAGGCTCCCGAAGGGTATTGGGAGTCGTTCGCCTGCATCAGCCAGAGCCAGGGGTCAGACGGCATGGGCCATGGCTTTGAGGGGTTGGAAAAGGACGACGGGCTCGGTAAAGGGCCAGCCTTCGCGCTCCAGCAGTTGGGCCATCGCCTCGTCGTGAAGCACGCGGATGAAGTTGTCGAAGATCTGGGCGGGAAGGTGGAGATTGCCGGTTTTCCAGGAGACGAGCGCGGCGTGGGCGAAGTTTTCGAAGGGCACTTCGTAGACGGTTTCGTGAAGCTGGCGGACGATGTAGTCCCTGCCGTTTTCCTTGAAGATGACGCAGCCGTCGGCGAGCCGGCTTTCCAGATCGAAGCCGAACTCGGTGCCGTCTTCCGCGATACCGCGCCAGCGGCGTTTCAGGAACTGCCGGCGTTCCGCGGAAAGCACGACCTGGGCCTCCGGCGGGTGCAAGGAAGCGGGTGCGAGCATGCGCGTGACGAGATGCATGGGCGGAATCCCATGAGCAGGCGTCATGCCGTTTTGACTGGGAGCGCGGAATTCATTCCGCACGAAGCACCGTAAGATGACTCGTGCGGAATGAATTCCGCGCTCCGAGTGCAGGATCAGAAAAGGAAATAGCGCTGCGCCATCGGCAGAACGGCGAGCGGTTCGCAGCGCAGTTCGCGGCCGTCGGCGGTGACGGTGTAGGTTTCGGGATCGACGGTGATTTCCGGCATCGCGTCGTTGAAGGGCAGGTCGGCCTTGGTGACGGAGCGGCAGCCCTTCACGGCGGCGAGTTTCTTTTGCAGGCCGAGGTCGGCGAGGGAGCCGGATGTGAGCGCGGCGGCGCTGACGAAGGTGACGGAGGTCGAGTGAATCGCCTTGCCGAAGCCGCCGAACTGCGGGCGGTACATCATCGGCTGCGGGGTGGGGATGGAGGCGTTCGGGTCGCCCATGTTCGCCCAGGCGATGAGGCCGCCCTTGAGCACGGTTTCGGGTTTCACGCCGAAGAAGGCGGGTTTCCAGATGACGAGGTCGGCGAGTTTTCCCACTTCGATGCTGCCGACTTCGTGGGCGATGCCGTGGGTGATGGCGGGGCAGAGGGTGTATTTTGAGACGTAGCGCAGGGCTCGGAAGTTGTCGGCGGCGGGATGCGAGCTGCCTTCCAGCTTGCCGAACTGGACCTTCATTTTGTGGGCGGTCTGCCAGGTGCGGGTGATGACTTCGCCGATCCGGCCCATGGCCTGCGAGTCGGAGGACATCATCGAGATGGCGCCGAGGTCGTGGAGGAGGTCTTCGGCGGCGATGGTTTCAGGGCGGATGCGGCTTTCGGCGAAGGCGACGTCCTCGGGGATGCGCGAGTCGAGGTGGTGGCAGACCATGAGCATGTCGAGGTGCTCGTCGATCGTGTTCACCGTGAAGGGCCGGGTGGGGTTGGTGGAGGAGGGCAGCACGTTGGCCTCGCCGCAGACGCGGATGATGTCCGGCGCGTGGCCGCCGCCGGCGCCTTCGGAGTGGTAGGTGTGGATGGTGCGGCCTTTGAAGGCGGCGAGCGTGCTTTCGACGAAGCCGGCTTCGTTGAGGGTGTCGGTGTGGATGGCGACCTGGACGTCGAGCTCGTCGGCAACGGAGAGGCAGGTGTCGATGGCGGCGGGGGTGGTGCCCCAGTCTTCGTGGAGTTTCAGGCCGATGGCGCCGGCGAGGATCTGTTCGCGCAGCGGTTCGGGGGAGGAGCAGTTGCCCTTGCCGAGGAAGCCGAGGTTGATGGGGAAGGCTTCGGCGGCTTCGAGCATGCGGCGGATGTTCCATTTTCCCGGCGTGCAGGTGGTGGCGTAGGTGCCGTGGGCGGGGCCGGTGCCGCCGCCGATGAGCGTGGTGACGCCGCTGGCGATGGCGTGTTCGATCTGCTGCGGACAGATGAAGTGGATGTGGGTGTCGATGCCGCCGGCGGTGACGATGCAGCCTTCACCGGCGATGACTTCGGTGGCTGCGCCGATGATCATGTCGATGCCGTCCTGGAGCAGCGGGTTGCCCGCGTGGCCGATGCCGGCGATGCGGCCGTGCTTGATGCCGATGTCGGCTTTGATGACGCCCTGGGCGGCGTCGAGGATGAGGGCGTTGGTGATGACGAGGTCGAGGCAGTCGGCATCGCAGGCGAGCGGCGACTGGGCCATGCCGTCGCGGATGACCTTGCCACCGCCGAATTTGACTTCGTTGCCGTAGCCGCCTTTTTCGGCGACGAGGTCGCGTTCGACTTCGATGAAGAGTTCGGTGTCGGCGAGGCGGACGCGGTCGCCCACGGTGGGGCCGAAGGTGCCGGCGTAGTTGGCGCGGGTTTGGGTCATTTCGGGAAGGCAGAGGGCATGCTGGGAGCGCGGAATTCATTCCGCACGAGCCATCTTGTGATGCTTCTGCGGAATGAATTCCGCGCTCCCAGTTTCATTTCAGAGGGCCGTTTACTTTATTGTTGAGACCATAGATCTCGCACTTCCCGGCGAAGGCCACCAAGGGCACTTCGCGGGTGTCGCCGGGTTCGAAGCGGACGGCGGGGCCGGCGGGGATGTCGAGGCGGTAGCCGAGGGCGGCGGCGCGGTCGAAGTGGAGGGCCTCGTTCACTTCGGCGAAATGGAAGTGGCTGCCGACCTGGATCGGACGGTCGCCGGTGTTGGCGACAGTCACGGTGATTTTCGCGAGACCGGGGTTTAACTCGATGACGCCTTCGGGGGTGATGATTTCGCCGGGGATCATCGGACGGGGTGGTGAACGGTGACGAGCTTGGTGCCGTCGGGGAAGGTTGCTTCGACCTGGATGTCGTGGATCATTTCGGCGACGCCTTCCATGACCTGATCACGGGTGACAAGGGTCGCTCCGTAGCTCATGAGCTCGGAGACGGATTTGCCGTCGCGAGCGCCTTCGAAGATTTCGGCGGTGATGAGGGCGACGGTTTCGGGGTGGTTGAGCTTGAGGCCGCGGTCGCGGCGGCGGCGGGCGAGGTCGGCGGCGACGACGACCAGCAGCTTTTCCTGTTCTCGCGGGGATAGGTGCATGGCCTCAAAACGCGGCGAGCAGGGCGAGCGAGCTGCCGAAGGCGAGCGCGGCGGCAATGCGGATGCCGCGCTTTCTGTTGAAGTGAAAGACGAGGATGGAGGCCACGAGCACGGCGGCGAGGCTGATTTCGAAATAGCCGTGGAGGTGGAGCCAGTCGGCGCGGAGCTTGTCGAACTCGTCCACTTCGTCGGGCGGATGGTAGTGGCCGGGATGGGCGGCGGCGATGGCGGGGATGAGGACGAGCAGGGCGGTGAGGAGCCTGCGGAGGGTTTCGCGGATCATGGGGATCAGACGGTGAGATATTCCTTGATGAGTTCTTCGGAGAGGCCGGTCATGGGGCCGGAGGCGGCGACGCGGCCGCGTTCGAGGATGGCGAAGTCGTCGCCGAGTTCCTTGCAGAAGTCCAAGTACTGCTCGACCAGTAGTATGGCCATTTCGCCTTCCTCGCGCAGCATGCGGATGGCGTCGCCGATCTGGTCGATGATGTTCGGCTGGATGCCCTCGGTGGGTTCGTCGAGGATGAGGAGCTTCGGCCGGGTGAGCAGGGCGCGGCCGATGGCGAGTTGTTGCTGCTGACCGCCGGAGAGCATGCCGCCCTTGCGCGGGAGGAATTCTTTGATGATCGGGAAGAGAGTGAAGACGCGGTCGAGCTCTTCGGGCTTCGGCTTGCGGCCGCGGGCGACGGTGCCGATGCGGAGGTTTTCTTCGACGGTGAGTTGGGGGAAGATTTCGCGGCCCTGCGGGACGAAGCCGATGCCCTTGAGAGCGCGCTTTTCGGGGCTGAGGCGGGAGATGTTTTCACCGTCGAGTTGTACGGCGCCCGAGTCGGCGGGGGTCAAGCCGGTGATGGCCTTGAGGGTGGTGGTTTTGCCGACGCCGTTGCGGCCCATCAAGCAGAAGACCGTTTTGGGACGGATTTCGAGATTCACGCCGCGCAGAATGCGGCTGCCGCCGATGGAGACGGAGAGTTCGCGGACAGCGAGGGACGGAGTTTCGGTGGCGACGGCGGGCATGGTGGTTGGCGAGGCCGAGGCTAAGCGGCTTTCTTTTTGCGGCCGAGATAGACTTCGATGACGCGTTCGTCGTCCTGGACTTTGTCCACCGAGCCTTCGCAGAGGACGTTGCCCTGGTGGAGCACGGTGACAGTGCGGCCTTGGGAGATCTGGCGAACGAAAGTCATGTCGTGCTCGATGACGACGATGGTGTGCTTGCCGGCGAGCGAGAGGAGGAGCTCACCGGTGCGCCAGGTTTCCTCGTCGGTCATGCCGGCGGCGGGTTCATCAACGAGCAGGAGCTTGGCGTCCTGGGCGAGCAGCATGCCGATTTCGAGCCATTGTTTCTGGCCATGGGCGAGGGAGCCGGCCTTGGCGTGAGCTCGGTCGGTGAGCTTGATGGTGTGGAGGATTTCGTCCATCCGCTCCTCCTGTTCCTTGCGGATGCGACCGAAGAGGGCGTGCCAGATACCTCGCGGGCCGGCGAGGGAGAGCAGGAGATTTTCGCGGACGCTGTGGTCGGTGTAGACGGTGGGCGTCTGGAATTTGCGGCCGATGCCGAGGCGGTAGATCTGGTATTCGTTCATGCGGAGCAGGTCATAGGTCTGCTCGAAGTGCAGCGTGCCGCTGTCGGGCTTGGTGCGGCCGGTGATGAGGTCGAGGAAGGTGGTCTTGCCCGCGCCGTTGGGGCCGATGACGGTGCGAAGTTCGCCTTTTTCGAGGGCGAAGTTGAGATCGCGGATGGCCTGGAAGCCGGAGAAGGACTTGTTGAGCCCCTCGGCGGCCAGGAGGTAGGGGATCATGCTCATTTGGTTTTGGCGGCGGAGGTGAGGAGTTCGTCTTCGGCGGCGGCGAGGCGGCGGTCCTGACGGCGGGCGAGGATTTCGCGGATCTGACCGGGGATGCCGACGATGCCCTTGGGCAGGAAGAGGACGACGAGCACGAAGCTGCCGCCCATGATGATGAGCCAGAGGTCGGGGAATTTCGTAGTCGCCCAGCTTTTCAGGTAGTTGACGAGGATGGCGCCGACGACCGGCCCGATCAGCGTGCCGCGGCCGCCGACGGCGACCCAGACGACGGCTTCGAGGGATTTTTCGGTCATCATTTCGCTGGGGTTGATGATGCCGACCTGGGGCACGTAGAGCGCGCCGCCGATGCCGGCGATCATCGCGCTGATGACGAAGACGAAGAGTTTGAAATTCGCCGCGGAGTAGCCGGAGAAGAGCACGCGGGTCTCGCTGTCGCGGATGGCGCGCTGGATGAGGCCGAAGCGCGAGGTGGTGAGCCATTTGCAGCCGAGGAAGACGAGGACGAGCAAGATGGCGGAGGCGAGGTAGAGCATCCGCTTGGTTTCCGGGCCGCGGAGGTCGGCGCCGATGAGGGTGCGGAAGTCGGTGAAGCCGTTGTTGCCGCCCATGTAGAGGTCGTTGCGGAAGAACAGCAACGCCGCGCCGTAGGTGAGCGCCTGGGTGAGGATGGAAAAGTAGACGCCCTTGATGCGGGAGCGGAAGGCGAGGAAGCCGAAGATGCCCGCGAGGAGGCCGGGGAGGGCCAGGACCATCGCCGCGGCGAAGGGGAAGGAGTAGAAGGGCTGCCAGAAAGAGGGCAGTTCCTTGCGGCCGAGGAAGACCATGAAGTCGGGCAGGTCGCTCTTGTACTGGCCGAGTTGGCCGATCATGAGCATGAGGTGCATGCCGAGCATGTAGCCGCCGAGGCTGAAGAAGAGGGCCTGGCCGAGGCAGAGCAGGCCGGTGTAGCCCCACAGTAGGTCCACGGCGATGGCGAGGATGGCGTAGCAGACGTACTTGCCCCAGGTGTTGAGGGTGAAGTCGGAGACGACGCCTGCGGCATTGAGCGCGGGCATGCCGACGACGAGGAAGAGCGCGATGGCGACGAGCGCGAGATTGGGAGCCTTGGCGGAGAGCGGAGTGTTCATCAGTCGAGGCTGCGGGAGCGGGTGGCGAAGAGGCCGGAGGGCTTCCACTGGAGGAAGAGGATGATGGCGCCGAGGACGAGGATTTTGCCGGTGACCGGGTCGCCAAGGATCTGCTGGAGCGACTGATCGGCCATGCCGATGCCGAGCGCGCTGATGACCGTGCCCAGGATGTTCCCCACGCCGCCCACGACGACGGTCATGAAGGAATCGACGATGTAGTTCTGCCCGAGATTCGGTCCGACGTTGCCGATCTGGGAAAGGAAGGCCCCGGCGAGACCGGCGAGGCCGCTGCCGAAGGCGAAGGTGAGCATGTTCACCCGTTGGGTGCGCACGCCCATGCAGGAGGCCATGCCGCGGTTCTGCATCACGGCGCGGATGAGGAGGCCAAGCGAGGTTTTGGTCAGGACGGCCCAGGTAAGGAAAACGATCAACGCGGCGAAGGCGATGACGAAGACGCGGTTCCAGCCGAAGACGATGTCGTTGACGGTCCAGTTGCCGGAGAGGAAGGCGGGGCTTTCCACCTGCACGTTGTTCGCGCCGAAGACGAGGCGGAAGAGCTGCTGGAGGACCATCGAGACGCCCCAGGTGGCGAGCAAGGATTCGAGCGGGCGCTTGTAGAGGAAGCGGATGATGCCACGCTCCAGCAGCAGGCCGACACCCGCCGCGGCGAGGAAGCTGGCGGGAAGGGCGACGAGGAAGTACAGGTCCCAGCTTCCGCCGGAGAGGTTCATGCCGGGGATCGCGATCTTCAGTCCGAAGGGCGACATGTGGATGCCGGCGGCGAAGAGGTTTTGGACGAGGTAGGTGGTGTAGGCGCCGACGACGATCAGTTCGCCGTGCGCCATGTTGATCACACCCATCAGGCCGAAGGTGATGGCGAGGCCGATGGCGACGACGAGCAGCACGCTGCCGAGCGACAGCCCGCGGAACAGGGTGCCGACGGTGTTCACCCGCGAGATGTGGGCGTCGATGTCGCGCTGGGCCTTGTCACAGGCGGCGACGAGACCGGCCAGGCCGGCGGCTTCGGCTTCGCCGCGCACCGTCTTGATCGCGCCCTGCGAGGCGATGGAGCCCATCTCGCCGAGTTCGGCGACGGCGGCCTCGCGCACGGCCATGTCTTCGGAACGGAGCTTGAGCATGGCGATGGCCTCGGCGAGCGCGGCCTTCACCTTTCCGGTTTTCTCGATAGCGGCGAGTTGTTCGAGTAGCGGCAGTTTCGCCAGGTCTTGCTCCAACCCGGTGTCCTTCACGGCGCGGAGGCGCTTCGCCACGTCGGGCGAGGAGAGCGCGATGCGGTCGGTCACACCCTTCATCACGCGGCGCAGCGAGGAATCGGTGTCCGCGAGGTAGAGATCGTCCTTGTCCATCCGCACGGCCGAGCCGTCGGCGCCGGTCACAGGCTCACCGGTGGCGGCGGATACGAGCGCGAATTTTTTGTCCCCATCGGGCTCGCCTTCGAGAAGGACGGCCATGTCGTTGCCCTCGGCGTCCTGGTAGAGGTAGATATCGCCCTCCCGCCACATGGCGAGCCACCGGGTAACTTCCCCGGGATCGCCGGCGGTAGCAAGGCCGCCGACGAGTTCCTTCTGGCGTTCGGCGTCGATCAGCGCCGCGGCTTCGGCGACGATTTCGCGCACCGGCCTGTCCTGGGCTGCAAGCAGCCCGCAAAGAGCAGTCACGCAGGCGAGAAAACAGGCGACCCGGCGGCTAAATCCACCGGCTCTCCCTGACGAAGCGAATGACATGGTGAATTTACGCAAAAGCAACAGCCGTGCCACCCGCGCCGCCCGCTCTGTCACTCTTGGAGCCAGGAAGATCGGGGAATTCCGCCAAGCTGGTACGGAATCCGCATCCACCCGCCCGGGGCTCGACAAAGCCGCCGGAGCCGTCCATGCCTAGCGGCGGTTGCCGCCCCCGGCCGCAGCGCTTTTTACCCATTCACCGTTAAATCCATGTCCGGATCTTTTCTTCCGAAACCGTTCTCCCACTCGTACGAGATCGATCCGAAGTATGCGAAAAGCGCCGTTTATTTTTCGTGCGAATTCGCGATCGACCAGAGCTTCAAGATCTACTCCGGCGGCCTCGGCTTTCTCGCCGGCTCGCACATGCGCTCCGCCGCCGCGCTGCAGCAGAACCTCTGCGGCATCGGCATCCTGTGGACCTATGGCTACTATGACCAGGCTCGCGGCGAGGAGCGCGAGATGGCGGTGCAGTTCCGCAAGAAGCAGTACGCCTTCCTGCAGGACAGCGGCATCCTCTTCCAGGTGCCGGTGCATGGCCATCCGGTGTGGGTGAAGGCGCTGTTCCTGCCGGGAGAGATCTTCGGCACGGTGCCGATGTTTTTTTTGACCACCGACGTCGAGGAGAACGACGGTCTCTCCCGAGCCATCACTCACCGGCTCTACGACAACGATCCGCTGCGCCGCATCGCCCAGTACATCGTCCTGGGCGCGGGCGGGGCGCGGCTGCTGGAGGAACTCGGCGTCGATCCCGAGGTGTGGCATCTCAACGAAGCTCACGGCCTCTCCGCAGCGTTCCGCGTGTATGAGAAACATCGTAGCGTGGAGGAGGTCCGCAGGCGTTTCGTTTTCACCACCCATACGCCGGAGGAGGCGGGCAATGAGAAGCACGACTTCAAACTGCTGCACGATTTCTCCTTCTTCGGTGGCATCCCGGCACAGGAGGTCCGTGATCTGACCGGCATCGAGGGCGAGGTCTTCAACCACTCGCTCGCCGCGCTGCGCCTGAGCCGCCTGGCGAATGCGGTGTCGAAGCTCCACGGCGACGTTTCCCGCCGCATGTGGGAAAGCTCCCCGGACATCTGCCCGATCACCCACGTGACCAACGCGCAGAACGCGAAATTCTGGAAAGACCGCGGGCTGGAGCACGCCCGGCTGGAAGGCGATACCGCAGGACTCCGCACCCGCAAGCGCGAACTGAAGTGCAAGCTCTTCCAGATCGTCGCCAACCAGACCGGCAAGCTTTTCGATCCCGACGCGCTCACCATCGTCTGGGCCCGCCGTTTCGCCGCGTACAAGCGCCCGGAGCTGATCACCCGCGACATCCGGCTTTTCCGCTCGCTCATCAACAACAACGACAAGCCCGTCCAGATCGTCTGGGCCGGGAAGCCGTATCCCTTCGATTTCGGCGCGATCGAAACCTTCAACCACCTCGTCCAGACGACCAAGGACTTCCCGAATGTCGCCGTGCTCGTCGGCTATGAGCTCGATCTTTCCCGGCAGTTGAAGTACGGCTCCGACATCTGGCTGAACAACCCGGTCGTCACCCGCGAAGCTTCCGGCACCTCCGGCATGACCGCGGCGATGAACGCCTCGGTGAACCTCTCCACCTACGACGGCTGGGTCTGCGAATTCGCCCGCGACGGGCAGAACAGCTTCATCATCCCGCCGGCCGATCCCTCGCTCGATCCCGACGCCCGCGACCGCCACGATCTGCTGGGCTTCTACGAGATCATGCAGGAAAAGGTGCTGCCGCTCTATTACGACGACCCCGACGGCTGGTGGAAGGTGGTGCTGGCGTCGATGAACGACGTCGTGCCCTTCTTCGATTCCGACCGGATGGCGGACGAGTACTACACGAAGATTTACGCGTAGATTGGCGCTTGGCAGGGTCCGGCCGGCGCTTCTTGCTCCCCGCATGCGCATCGGCATTCTCGGTTCCGGTTCCGGCTCGAACATGCAGGCCATTCTCGACGCTATCGACCGCGGCGAACTGGATGCGGAAATCGCGCTCGTCCTCTCCGACAACCCGGCGGCTTACATCCTCGAACGCGCCGCCCACGCCGGCCTGTCCACCGGTCTCATCGACTGCCGCGGCTTCAGGACGAAATTCCCCGAGGAAGCCCAGGCAGAAACCGCCGCCGCGCTGCGGGCCGCGGGCGTCGATCTCGTCTGCCTGGCCGGCTTCATGCGGCTGGTCAAGGCGCCGCTGCTGGAGGCTTTCCCCGATCGCATCCTCAACATCCACCCTTCCCTGCTGCCCGCTTTTCCCGGTCTGGAGGCATGGAAACAGGCGGTGGACGCTGGCGTCAGCGAATCCGGCTGCACGGTGCATTTCGTCGATGGCGGCATGGACAGCGGCCCGGTGATCCTGCAGGCGAGAGTGCCCGTCTTTCCTGCCGATACCCCGGAGACGTTGCACCAACGCATCCAGATCGAGGAGCACCGGCTTTACCCGGAAGCGATCCGGATGGTGGCGCAGGAGTTGGGGATTTGAGCGAGATTAGCGAGATTGGTGGTGCGCTTTCGCGGGTTTTCCGCCTGAAATCCCTCCGTCCATGCCTCGCACCGCTCTCGACGAACTCCGCGCCCGCCTCGTTTCGACCGTTCTCGGGGCCGAAGCCGCCGCCGATCTGCTGCTGGTCGCATTGCTGGCCCGCGGACATGTGCTGATCGAAGGCGCGCCGGGCATCGGCAAGACTTCGCTCGCCCATGCGCTGGCCGTGTCGATCGGCGGGACCTTCAAGCGCGTGCAGTTCACGCCCGACCTGCTGCCCGCCGATATCCTCGGCTACTCGCTTTACCGGATGGACCGCGGCGATTTCGAATTCATCCCCGGTCCGGTCTTCGCCCATTGCGTGCTGGCGGATGAAATCAACCGCACCTCGCCGCGGGTCCAAAGCGCGCTGCTGGAATGCATGAACGAGCATCAGGTCACGCTCGACGGCGTTACCCGGCCGCTGCCGGAGCCGTTCCTGGTCATCGCCACGCAGAACGACACCGACCGCCACGGTACGTTCCCGCTGCCCGAACCGCAGCTTGACCGCTTCCTGCTCTCGATCCGCATGGAGCTGCCCGCTGCGGAAATCCAGCAGCGTATTTTGCTGGAACATGCGGAGGGAAAAATCGATGGGCCGGGAGGGGCACTGTTGGAGCCTGCTGCGGTGCTCGGTTTGCAGGAGGCAGTGCGGGAAATCCATGTCTCGCCCGCGGTGGCGGGATACATCACGGCGCTGTGCGAAAGCCTGCGACGGTTGTGCGGAGCGGATCACGCGGTGTCGGTCCGCGCTTCGCTAGCGCTGATGCAGGCGGCGCGGGCGGCGGCTTTTCTGGAATCCGCGCCCGCGGTCTATCCCGATCATGTGCAGGCGCTTTTCCCCGCCGTGATGCGCCACCGGCTGGCGCCCGGCGACGGCAGCGAACCCGGCGCGCTGATTGCCTCGGCGCTGGAGGCGACGGCGGTGCCTTGACTTTCCCGCCGCCGGCTGACACATCCCGGTCGTGCCCGCGATTCATCGCAAAGCTCTCCTACTCGCCGCCCGCGCCCTTTGGCGCGCAGGCGCGTTCGGAGCTTGATGGCATCAGCCACCTCCGGACGCGGCCCCTGGCCGGTTCGGAGCGATGCTTGATCTCCACCGCCGGTCCGCCGTTTCCGGATCTTTTCCGATCCGATGAAAACCGACCCGACCCATGACCCGAGCGGTATCTCTCTGATGCTGCTTTCCGTGTTTCTTTTCGCGGCGAATACGCTGCTGCTCCGCGGGATCGCGCTCCATCTGCCCGCAGCGGATGGCTGGGTCGCCGCACTCTACCGCGGGGCGGTCGGGATGCTCATGGTCGCCGCGCTCTACGGTTTCGGGCGGGGACTGTCGCTCAAGGCCCTGGTCGGCAGCCGGCTCGTCGCGCTGCGCGGCGTGGTGGGGGCGCTGAGCATCGCGGCCTTCTACCTGACCATCCCGCAGCTCGGCGCGTCACGGGCGGTGGTGCTGAATCTCACCTACCCGATTTTCGCCACGCTCATTGCCGCGTGGTGGTTGAAGGAGCGCATCACCCGGGCCGCGTTGTTGTGGATGGTCGCGGGGTTCATCGGTCTCGCCGTCTTTGTCGGCGGGGAAGGAAGCGTCGGTTTCTCCGCATGGGATGTGATCGCGCTCGCGGGCGCCATCGGCGCGGGCGTGGTGGTGGTGCTCATTCGCAAACTCCGCGAGACCGAGCACGCGGGCACGATCTATGCCTCGCAGTGCTTTTACAGCATCCTGCTCGCGCTGCCAGTTCGGGGCGGCGAGGTCTTCGAGCTGCCAGGCACGGGTCATCTGGCGCTGATCGGTGGAGCGGGGATCGTTGGCGTTGCGCAGCTTGTCATGACGAATGCCTACCGGACCCTGCCGGTGTCCCGCGGTTCGGCGATCCAGATGCTACTGCCGCTGGTGACGGCCGCAGGGGCTTTCGCGATTTTCGGGGAGAGGTTTTCCGGCATCGAGCTTGCCGGCGCGGCTTTGACGCTGCTCGCCACATGGCGCATCGCCGTTTCGCGGTGAACTATTTATAAAAAAGCCCGGCATCCATGGGAGGAAGCCGGGCCAATGAGGGAGAGATGGATTCAGTTCACAGCCACCGCGGCGGAACCGGTTTCGCCGGTGCGGATGCGAATGGCTTCTTCGACGGTCGAAATGAAAACCTTGCCGTCGCCGATCTTGCCGGTGTTGGCGCTCTTGACGATGGCCTCGGCGACCGCGCCGGCCTGGCCATCATCGACCACGATTTCGATCTTCACCTTGGGCAGGAAGTCCACCGTATACTCGGAACCGCGATAGATCTCGGTATGTCCTTTTTGACGGCCGAAACCCTTCACTTCGGTCACGGTCATGCCCTGCACGCCGACTTCGGCGAGAGCTTCCTTTACTTCTTCCAGCTTGAACGGTTTGATGATCGCTTCGATTTTCTTCATAGTCGGCGGATGGGTCGGGAGTCACAAAAGCATGGCCCGTGCCAATCGGAACGGGGAAATTTTTAAAACCTGGGGGAGCTTAATCCCGGCAAGTCTCATTGGCCAGAGGAAAACAGGACAATGCCGGTCTTTCACGGGTTCCGTGGAGCTGATCACGTCATTTCCAGCCCACACATTTCCGCCAGGTCCCGGCAACCGGCCAGCGCCATGGTCATTTCCAGTTCGGCGCGCAGAATCTTCAACACATGGGACACCCCCACCGCGCCGGCGGCAGCCAGGCCGTGGACCACCGGCCGGCCGATCATGACGGCAGCCGCTCCGCGGGCGATGGCCTTGAAGACATCCGACCCCCGGCGGATCCCGCCGTCCATGAGTACCGGGACCCGCCCTGCGACTTGGGCGGCCACCGCGGGCAGCGCTTCGATGGCCGGAGGCACAGTGTCCAGCGTCCGTCCGCCGTGGTTGGAGACGACGATGCCGGCGACCCCCGCCGCAAGCGCGGGCTCGACATCGACGGGGTGGAGAATGCCTTTCAGGACCACGGGCAGCCGCGTGTGCGAACGCAGCCAGGCGAGATCCTCCCAAGTCGGCGCGCGGTCCAGCAATTCACTGCCGAAGACCCGATCGGCGGGCGGCACGGGGATCATGCCGCGCAGATTCACCGCTTCGATCCCGGCAGGGAGATGGAAGGCGGCGCGGCGCTCGCGGTTGCGCAGGCCGTTCAAGGGAGCATCGGCGGTGACTACCAGCGCCTGATAGCCTGCCGCCTCGACCCGCCTCACCAAATCGAGCGTGAACGCGCGGTCGGGCTGGATGTAGAGCTGGAACCAGAGCGGAACCGAAGCATTTCCCGCGATGGCTTCCAGCGGATAGGTCGCGGAAGTGCTCACCACCATGCCGGCTTCCATCGCCGAAGCGCCCAGCACGGTGGCCAGCTCCCCTTCGGGGTGAAACAGCCGGTGCCAGGCCGTCGGAGCGATGAGGATGGGATGGGCGAACTCCCTGCCGAAAAGCGTCAGACGCGTGTGCGCTCCCTTCATGTCCCGCAGCAGCCGGGGCAGGATGCGGATGCGGGCGAAAGCCTCGCGGTTCTCCCGCAACGTAATCTCGTCGGCGGCTCCTCCGGCGAGATAGGCCCAGACGGCGGGCTCGATGCGTTCGGCGGCCAGACGCTCGTAATCGTCCACGGAGACCACATCCGGCGGGATGGCATCGAGCGGCGGCAGCGGCATGGTGCATGGCTTAGCTGCGGCTTCCGGGAAATCCAAGCCGCGTCCAAGGTTCGACGCATGAAAGTTCCCGCGGACTATCCAGTAGATCCCGATTCCTCCGCCAGCGTCCGTCCGGGGATTGACCCCGGGGGAGCAAATCCCTAGTTCCAAGCCCGGTCGCAGCGACCGTCATGTCCATGTCCCAGGCACCCAGCATCATTTACACGCAGACCGACGAAGCCCCGGCCCTCGCCACCTACTCGCTTCTGCCCATCGTCAAGGCCTTCACCAAGCCCGCCGGCATCGCCGTGGAAACCCGCGACATCTCCCTCGCAGGGCGCATCATTTCCCAATTCCCTGACTTCCTGCGAGACGACCAGAAAATCGGCGACCACCTCGCCGAACTCGGCGCGCTGACCCTCAAGCCCGAGGCTAACATCATCAAGCTGCCAAATATCTCCGCCTCCGTTCCGCAGCTCAAGGCCGCCATCGCCGAACTCCAGGCCAAAGGCTACGCCTTGCCCGACTACCCGGAAAACCCGCAGACCGACGCGGAAAAGGACGTCCGCGCCCGCTACGACAAGGTCAAGGGCAGCGCCGTCAATCCCGTGCTGCGCGAAGGTAACTCCGACCGCCGGGCGCCGAAGGCCGTCAAGGACTATGCGCGCAAGCATCCGCACTCCATGGGCGCCTGGTCCGCCAACTCGAAAACCACCGTCGGCACCATGGGCGGCAAGGGCGACTTCTTCGCCAACGAAAAGTCCGTCACCGTGCCCGAAGCCACCGACGTGCGCATCGAATTCGCCGCCACCGACGGCAGCGTGAAAGTTCTCAAGGGAAGCACCCCGCTCCAGGCCGGCGAAATCCTCGACGGCACCTTCATGAGCAAGAAGGCGCTCGTCGCCTTCCTCCAGGAGCAGATCGCCAAGGCCAAGGCCGACGGCGTTCTCTTCTCGCTCCACATGAAGGCCACCATGATGAAGGTCTCCGATCCCATCATTTTCGGCCACGCCGTGAAGGTCTTCTTCAAAGACCTCCTCGCCAAACACGGTGGTACGCTCGACGAGCTCGGCGTCGACTTCAACAATGGCTTCGGCGACCTGCTCGCCAAGATCGAGAAACTCCCCGCCGACAGGAAAGCCGCCATCGAAGCCGACATCCAGGCCATCTACGCCGCCGGACCGCCCCTCGCGATGGTCAACTCCGACAAGGGCATCACCAACCTCCACGTCCCCTCCGACGTCATCATCGACGCCTCCATGCCCGCGATGATCCGCACCTCCGGGCAGATGTGGAATGCCGAGGGCAAGCAGCAGGACACCCTGGCCGTCATCCCCGACAGCTCCTACGCCGGCGTCTATCAGGCCGTCGTCGACTTCTGCAAAACCAACGGCGCGCTCGACCCGAAAACCATGGGCTCCGTACCCAATGTCGGCCTCATGGCCCAGGCCGCCGAGGAATACGGCTCGCACAACAAGACCTTCGAAATCCCCGCCGACGGCACGGTCAGGGTCGTCGACACCAGGGGCAATGTTCTCTTCGAGCACGCCGTCGAAGCCGGCGACATCTGGCGCGCCTGCCAGACCAAGGATGCCCCCGTGCAGGATTGGGTGAAGCTCGCCGTCAACCGCGCCCGCGCCACCGGTTCGCCCGCCGTCTTCTGGCTCGACAAAAACCGCGCCCACGACGCGCAGATCATCGCCAAGGTCGAGCGCTACCTGAAGGATCACGATACCAGCGGCCTCGACATCCGCATCCTGCCGCCCGCCGAAGCCTGCAAATTCAGCCTGGAGCGCATCGTCAAAGGCGAGGACACCATCTCCGTCACCGGCAACGTCCTGCGTGACTATCTAACGGACCTCTTCCCGATCCTCGAAGTCGGCACCAGCGCCAAGATGCTCTCCATCGTTCCGCTCATGAACGGCGGCGGCCTTTTCGAAACCGGCGCCGGCGGCTCCGCGCCGAAGCACGTCGAGCAGTTCGTCCAGGAAAACTACCTGCGCTGGGACAGCCTCGGCGAATTCTTCGCCCTCGTTCCGTCCTTCGAGCACATCGCCGCCACCTTCGATCTGCCGAAAGCCAAAGTCCTCGCCGCCGCGCTCGATGCCGCCACCGGCAAGTTCCTCGAAAACGACCGCTCGCCAGGCCGCAAACTCGGCACCATCGACAACCGCGGTTCCCATTTCTACCTCGCCCTCTACTGGGCCGAAGCGCTTCTGGAACAAACCGACGATCTCGAATTGCAGGCCTTCTTCGCCCCCGTCGCCGAGAACCTGCGGATCAACGAGGAAAAAATCGTCGAAGAACTCCTCGCCGTCCAAGGCCAACCCGTCGATCTCGGCGGCTACTACCGGCCCGACGATGCCAAAGCCATCGCCGCCCTGCGGCCGAGCGGGACGTTCAATGACATTCTCAATCATCTCTGATCGCCGACCTGTCCGGAAAAGGCAAGGGATGCCTTTCCCAAAAGGAGATCCTCTACATGACCGGGCCTCAACAAGTTGCCTTGGAGGTCGTCCGGGCCAGCCTCAGGGCATCCGGTGTTTTGAGCATGCTCCGCCGGCCTTCGGTCGAGTCCTTGCGGAAAGCATGTTCCATTCTCAGCGAAACCGATCCGGAAGAGCTGATCCCGGAACTGGCGGCTGCCTGTTGGGGAGGAGAGCCGGGTGAGGCAATTTCGAAGCTTTTCCTCGAACTTGCGGAAAAGCTTCCGGTCGGTCTCTGGCCGCGGATCGAAGAGCGCATCCGCATGCACCTGATCCTTGCCAGGAAATCCTCCGGCGCTGGAGCACTTGTCCGGGGGAGCCCGGCGCTCACGCTCATTGCGCTTTGTCACCCATCGGGGCGCCTCCGCGAAAGAGCCATCGCCGATGCAGGATCGCTGCCTCCGCTGGTTGCAGTCAGCCTGTTGTTGATTCGCGTGAACGACTGGGCCTATCCTGTGAGATCGCGTGCGGTATCGGCCATGGCTCCCGCATTGGGACGGCTCGGCGCCGCGGAGAAGATGAGACTCGTCCCCTTGGTCGAACGCATCCTTTCGTGCGGCCGGCACGGCAAACGGCAGACGCTGGAAGCTTGGCGGCGCTCGCTCGTCACTCCGTTCGACGAAGCGATCTGGCTGGATGCCTGGAACCGATCCAGCGGGAAGGATCGCAGGTTCTATCTGGAAGTCTTGAAGCATGCGGAAGGCGCCCACGGCAAGGCGGTCAGAGATGCGTTGCTCCATGGCAACGATCGGACGGCGTTGTTATGGTATCTGAAAGGTGTGCTGCCGCATCTGGAAGGTGGAGACCGTATCGAGGCGGCGCAGGCGATATCGCGTTCGCGGGCGGTGCCAGTGCGGCGCGCATGGCTGACCCATCTCGTCGAAAATTCTCCCGGCGAGGCGGAGCCGGCTCTCGTCGATGCATTGACCGACCGGAGCAAGAGCCTGCGTCACTTCGCCCGCTTTCATCTCGCTCGCCTGGCGCCGCGCGATTTCGCCGCATGCTATCGTGAAGCTCTCCACACGCCCCGGCTGGAGGCGGCGGCTCTCCGGGGGCTGGCGGAGGTGGCGGGAGAGCAGGCGCAGCACGAAGTTCTTCTCCGTTTGAAGTCGCCTGTCCCCGCCGTTCGCAAAGCTGCCATCGAATCGCTGGCTCCGGATTTGCTCGGCGATCATATCGAAACGCTCCTCGCGGAGTTGGCCGGGGAAATTCCCGGTGTCGTCCACGCGGCGCGCAAACGTCTAGCGGAGATTGCGCCGCTATTGGGCGCTCTCTTGCTTGCGGAGCCGGCGCGCGTGCTTGGCGTGCCTGCAAAGGTTCACCTCGTCCGGATCGCTCCTTTTTTCGTGAAGTGGGACGGGTTGCATTTCTTACTGACTCAGACGCTGGATTCCGCATTGCGCCGGGAATCCCTGGAGGCGCTGGATGCCTGGCGACGGCGGGAAAGGCGTTCGTTCGTTCATCTATCCGCCGGCAGAAAACAGGAACTATCGGCGTTATTGGAGCGAGTGGACCTTGACGAGCGGGATGCCGATCATCTCCGGTTCATGCTCCAGAAGGCGGAGTAGGTTTTTCCCTTCACATCGCCGCCGGCGACAGCAATCCCACCAGCACCACTCCGAAGACGCCCGCCGAGCAGAGGAGTCCCGCACCAAAGATCAGCAGCCGCCCGCGGCCCAGCGGTTTGCCGTCGCAGAAAAGGCCGCGCAGGTAGAGTTCCGCCACCGGCCCGAGCAGGAAGGCGATGTTCGCGCCGACGGCAACGAACAGTGCGGAAAACACACCCTCCACCAGCAATATCCCGGCACGCTCGACCGACAGGTACAGCATCAGCAATCCCGGCAGGGCCAGGATCGCATTGTAGGCCAGCCTCAATTTTTCCCATGCGATCACGATCTCCCGCAAGGCAGATCGCCGGTCGGCATGGTCCGGTGCATCGGCATTCGGAGGTGCGTAGGGGTCTTCGTCCACGCGCGTCAGAATGCCTCCCGCTCCGTTTCGTGTCCATCCGTCCGGCACTCCCGGAACCGGTATCCCACCCCCCGCACTGTCTCGATGATCTCCGGTCTCGCGGGATCTTTTTCCACCTTTTTACGCAGCATCAGCACATGCTGATCCAGCGTCCGCGAGTCGGGGAAATAATCCAACCCCCAGCACTCGTCCAGAAACGCGTCGCGGCTCACCGGCCGGCCGGCATGGCGGTGCAGCAGCGCGAGCATTGAGATCTCGCGCGGGGTGAGTTCGATCACTCGTCCCTCCCTTTCCGCGGTGAGTTCACCCGGTTTCACCGTCAGGCCGCGCATTCCGAAACTCCCCTCCGTCGCGGTCGGCCGGGCCCGTCTCAGCGCGGCGCGGATGCGGGCGATCACCTCCGCCCGGGTGAAGGGCTTGCGGATGAAATCGTCCGCCCCGAGCCCGAGCCCCACCACCACATCCGTTTCCTCATTCTTCGCCGAAAGGAAAAGAATCGGCACCGCGGCATCCATCGCGCGCACCCGGCGGCAGACCTCGAAGCCGTCCATCCCCGGCATCATGATGTCCAGACACAACAACTGCGGTCGGTGCTTGCGCCACAACTCCAGCGCCTCCCGTCCGTCGCCGGCGGACAGGGTGCGGAAACCCTCCTCCCCGATGCAGGCGGCCAGCGCCTCCCGGGTCAGAGGATCGTCTTCGGCGACCAGAATCTTCATGCGGCGGATTCCCCTTCCCGGACCACTGCCAGATACGGTGGAGCCGGCAGTTTCAATTCGAACACCGAGCCGCCTGCCGACGATGTCAGGGTCAGTTCCCCGCCCATTCGCCGCGCCAGATCGCGCGCGATGCTCAAGCCCAGCCCCGTGCCGCTGGCTCCTTCGTTCACGCCGTGATGCACGCGCTCGAATGCCTCGAAAACCCTCCGCCGGTGCCGTGCCGGAATGCCCGGGCCGCGGTCCGCCACGGTCACCCGCAGGCATTCCCCGTCGAGCCGGCTCTCCAGCCCCAGCCAGCCGCCGGATGCGGCGTATTTCTCCACGTTGGAAACCAGATTGCCCACGATCTGCGCCAGCGCATCGGCATCGAGCAAGGCCGATCCATCCGCACCGCGCCGCCATTCCACGCGGATCTTCCGCCGGTCGAGCGAGGGCTGGAACTGGCCGAGCACGCCGCCGATCGCCTCGTCCGGCACGCAGGGATGCGGGGTGAATTTCAGCGTCTTCCGCTCGCCGCGGGAAAAGGTCAGCACATTGGCCACCAGCCGGCCGAGGCGCTGGACTTCCTCACCCATCAGCCCGAGCCGGCGCTTCGACTCGGCCGGGCGGCTGTCGAGCATCCGCTGCGCGAGGTCGAGATTGAGCAGGATGTTCGTCAATGGCGTGCCGAGTTCGTGCGACACGCGATTGACGAAGGAAACGCGCTCTTCCGCCAGCTTCAGCGCCCGGCCCTGCTGGATGTGCAGGAAGATGCCCGCCAGCATCAGCAACCCGGCGATCCCGCCTGCCATCGCCAGCGTCGCGGTGTCATGGGCTCCGCGGTGCTGCAACTGGTCCCAGGCGAGCACCTGCCACTCGCCGAGGCGGGTGCGGTGCGGCAGGACCATCGCTGCCGGGCCGGCATCCTCCGCGGCGGGCGCGGTCTCCCAACCGCCGCCGCCGGGGCCGAGGATCGCCACGCGTTCGCCCGCCTCCTGCAAGGGCAACAGCGGCAGTTCCCGCCACTCCGCGAGGTGTTCGCCGATCCGGGTGTGCAACTCGCGGTCGTCGATCGCGAAAGCGACCACCTCTTCTTTTCCGAGCCGCCGCCAGTGCACGCGATGCCGCCCATCCGGCCCCGCCAGCCAGCCCGATGGGGCGGAGCCTTGGAGCAGCTCCTTCGGCAGCACCACCGCATTCCGAGGAATCAAAGCGCCGCCCTCGCCCTCGGCGATGACATCGGGCGGGCGGACGCCCTCTCCCGGCGGCGGTCTCTTGCCCGCGACCTCGAATTGTTTCTTCCCGGACTTGAAGGCGTGGAACATCCGCACTCCCACCAGATTCCCGCAACGCGTCTCCAGTTCGCGGCGCTCAAGATAGGGCGCATAGCTCGCGATGTCCGTGAGGTGCCAGCCGTAGAGTGCATCTAGCCGGTCGAGTTCCACGCGCAGGGCGGCGGTGAAATCGAAAACCCGGTCGCGGTCCACCGGCACCCGTTCCTCGATCGTACGGCGCGCCATCCGCTCGCCGCCCCAGAGCACCAGGGCGGCGGCGGCGAACATCGGAACCAGCGTGATCCAGAAAGCGCGCATTACTCGGGAACGGCAATGATATCGACCGTCACGAAAGCGAACCACACCCGCTTCGCCGAGTCAGCATCGACTTTCGACACCGGCGGGCGGCTGGGGGTGCCCAGAAGGAAAGGCCGGCCCGCCCATACCGTGGCCGATGTTTCGATGCGTTGCGTTTCGAAAGTCGGCATCTCGGTTTCCGAAGCGCCTTTGCCGAATTTGGATTTCTCGACCAAAGTCGTGAAATTCGGCGCGATCCGCAGATCGATGATCAGGTCGTTCTGGGCCAGCGTGGGCTCAATTTCCAAGGAGAGGCCGGTGTTGCGGGTTTCGAAGGAAGTAGGCGTCGCTTCGGCGATCACGGCGGGAAATCCGGCTTTCTCCGCTTCTCCGCCGGATGAGGTGAGCCTCAGTGAATTCGGCACCGAAGCTTTTTCGTATTCCGTCGGGTAGATGAATTCCGAGATGTTCTCCAGAAGCGCCTTTTCACCGGATCTTGACCGGAGGACCGAGAAAGACTCCTGCACGGCCTGCCCCTTGGCGACGCGGGTGAGAATTTCGTCGTACAGTTTCTGGTCGCCCATGACCTTCCGGCGCAGTTCCGCCGCATCGGCGAGATCCAGCGAGAACGTCTCGAAGCAAATGGAGGCATGCTTGGGCCGGTTATCCTGCGCCTGCTGCTGCACCGGCTGCGGCTGGCGGACGAAGGGATCCCCCCCCGCCCTGCCGCCGGCCGCGGCGACAGGCTGCTGGGCGGGGGCGTTGGAAGCGAGCAGAAGCCCGGTCAGGAGTAGTGGATGCGTTTTCATCACCACGACAGCCTTGCAGGGGTGGTGGACGCCTTGCGTCAAATCCATGTCAAAAAGGCGAACGCCGAACATCGAACATCGAACGCTGAATATCGAATGGGAAAGGCAGCCTGGGTTCGGGCTTCTTCGGCTGTTCCATTCAGAATTCGGCGTTCGATGTTCGGCGTTCGCCTTTTCCTCCCCGCTCCCCTAGGATGCGCGGCAGATGATCCCCGGCCGCTACTTCTACCTGCTCCTGATTTCCCTGGTACCGGGAGTGGCGGCGGGTTGGGAACAGCGCCTGGCGCACCGGTTTTCCGGCAAACTGGCGGAGGCGGAGAAGGAGCTTGCCGCGATCGAGGCCGAGCTTCCCTCCCTGCCCGGAGTGCCGGTGGCGGATCAGGGCGGGACCGGAGGCTTCGCCAGTCTCCACCCCAAGGCGGAGCCGGCGGAGGATGGCGGATATGCGGTCTCGGTGCGCTTCGCCGAGCCCGGAATGATCGATCTGGTAGCGTTGATTCCGGCAAGGCGCTATGGGGTGGGTGGGCTGGAGGCGCAGTTCGGCATGCCGGATGCGTTCGCGGTCGATCTGCTCGATGCGGAGGGCGCGGCGATCGCCCGGATCGCGGAGGAGAAGGATTTGTGGGCGGACCCGGTGCGTGCCGGGCATCCCTTCGTCTATGCCGTCCCGCCCGCGGTGGAGGCGGCGGGGCTGCGGATTTCGGCAAGGCGGCTGCGGCTCGATCCCGACGTTTCGGACAGCTTCGTCCATGCCTGGGCGGAGGCGTTCGCTTTCCAGGGGGAAAGGAATCTGGCTCTGGGCGGCGCGGTGACAAGCTCCGGCGGCTCGGCCCCGGCGGCTCCGTGGCATTGGCGGAACGAGTTTCTGGTGGACGGGCAGAGCCCGCTGGGGCTGCCGGAAGTCCCGGCGGGGCCGCACATGAATGTCGGCTGGATGTCGGAAGGCCGTGCGAAGGCGAGCGACGCGGTATGGGTGGAGCTGGATCTCGGCGGGGAGCGCGAATTCGACGCCATCCAGTTGTTTCCGGCCAAGCGGCCGACTTCGGATCTGCCGAGCGGTTTCGGATTTCCCCGGCGCTTCACGATTGCGGTGCCGGCTCTGCGCGGCGAGTCCGGGAAGGCTCATTTCCAGAAGGAGGTGGAGATTGGCAATCCCGGGCACAATCCGGTGCTCGTGTCCTTGGGTCAGCGCTGCCGGGGAAGCAGTGTGAAGATCGAGGTTACTGAACTGTGGAAGGCATACGAGAATTTCCCGGCCTTCGCCGCCTTCAGCGAAGTGGAGGTGCTAGATGGCGAAACGAATCTGGCCCACGGCGCGGCGGTCCGGTCGTCGGGCGGCATGGGCGCGGTGGTGGGCTCCGGGGTTCAGTATTGGGTGGCATCGAGCCTGAGCGACGGCTTCGGCCCGGAGGGGCGACTGGTGTCGCGGCGCGACTGGCTGCTGGCACTGGACCGGCGCCTCGCGCTCGAAAATCGGCGGCACGCGCTGCGGATCGAATCGCGGGAGATCATCGATGGCTGGCGGCGGGCGGGCTGGACGACGTTCGCGGTGCTCGGCGTGGCAGGGGCTTTCCTGCTGATTGCCCTGCCGATCCGCTACCGGTTGCGGGAAAAGCGGGAACTGGCGCGGGTGCGGGAGCGGATCGCCGGCGATCTGCACGACGAGGTGGGCAGCAACCTCGGCAGCATCCAGATGTTCGCCGATCTCGCCGAGGGCCATGCCGGGCCCACGAAGGAGTTGAAGCGCATCCAGCGCATCGCGGCGGAGACGGTCAGCGCGGTGCGCGACATCGTCTGGCTGCTGCGGCCGCAGGGGGACCACCGGATCGGGACGGTGGAGCATTTGCGCGAGACGTGCTCGATCATGCTCGAACCGCTGGAGTGGACCTTCCACGCGAACGAGGCGGCGTGGCAGTGCGAGATGCCGGACGAAGCGAGCCGTCATCTGTTTCTTTTTTTCCGCGAAGCCCTGCACAACATCCTGCGCCATGCCGAAGCATCGCAGGTGGAGATCCGGGTGGATTGCGACGACAGACGCTTCCGCCTGAGCCTGGCCGACAACGGCGGCGGCATCCCGCCGGAACGGCTGGAACGCCCCGCCACCCTGCGGGCGCTGCGCCAGCGGGTGGAGGCGCTGGGAGCCGGGTTCAAGGTGGACAGCGGGCCGGGACAGGGGACACGGCTCGAACTGGACATCCCGCTGGAGACGAAGCGGCGGCGCGTCGAAAAGCGCATGTCGTAAGTGCGCTTTTGAGATTTGCCCCTCCGCGGAGGCTTTGCCTAGGCTTGCCGGAGATGAGGGAGAGGAACTACCGGACACTCGCCATCTTTGCGCTGGCGCTGCCGTTCGCATCCGCGATGGCGGACGATGCGGAGGGGCTGCGCCGCGAGCTCGACCGGCTGCGCGGCCTGCTGTGGAAAAGCGCCGCGGGGAAGGAATATCCCCGCATCGAGTCGCGCGACGGCGGCGTTTTCCGCGACGTGGTGGTGACTTCGATCCGCGGCGGCAAGGTCGGCTTCCGCCATGCGGAGGGGCGCGCGGAGCTTCCCTTCGACCTTTGCCCGGAAATCTGGGTGCGGAACTTCGACCTCGTCGCGGCGGGATCTTCCCCCGGCAAGCTCCCGGAGAAAGCCACCGAACCGGACGCCCGGACGGCCCGCGCCATCGTGGTGATCGACGGCGACAACGGCGCCGGCACCGGCTTCTTCATCCGCGACGGGGAAAAAACCTGGCTCTACTCCGCGGCGCATGTGCTTTCAGGAAATTCGAAGCTCCAGGTGAAGCTGCGCGACGGCACGCTGGTGAAAAAATTCGGCACTTTCGAAGCAGCGGAAGGCGCGGATCTGATCCGTCTGGAAGTGCTGGAGGAAGTGCCGCACGCCTTGAAACTCGCACCGGCCGCCGGTTCCGCGGCGGTGGATGCGCCGGTCTTCGCCTCGGGCAATGCCGGGGGCGGCGGCACCGTCGGCTACGAGATCGGCAAAATTCTCGGCGTCGGCCCGGCGTCGATCGAGATCGACGCCCAGGTGATTCAGGGCAACAGCGGCGGCCCCGTCCTCGACGGCCGGGACGGGAGCGTGATCGGCCTGGTCACCCACCTCACCGCCGCGCGCCAGGACCTGTGGGCGGAGGAAACGCGCTTCGCCGAAGTGCGCCGCTTCGCCTGCCGGCTGGACCGGGAATGGGAATGGAAGAGGTTGCCCATCGAGTCCTTTCTCCAGGAGGGCAGGCGGCTTGCCCGCATCCAGCTTCATTCCGAGATCATGCGCGCCGCGCTCCAGCCCGAGGAATGGTCGGGCGGCGTGCTCCTCGCGAACCGCGAAGACCCGCTGGCCCGCGAGATCATGGCGCTTTCCCGCTGGATCGACGAGCAGCGCCAGGGCGGTCAGCGCTTCAGCGAAGTGGATCGCAAGAAACGCCTGCGCACTGTCCTCCAAAGCGCGCTGCACCGCTCCCGCGCCGAGATGTCGGGGCTGAAATCCGACGGTTTCATCTGGTTCCACCGCCAGATGGCCGGAGAGGCGGTGAAGGAGCGGGAAATCATCGACAAGGCATTCATCGAAAGCGCCGAGGCTCTGCGATAGCGGGCTTTCCGGCGCGGCGAAAGATCGCCGGATAGCATCGCCTCCCTCCGGGGCGGCTGCGGGAAACCCCGGTTCGGATTCGGACGGTTACCCGCACGGATTGCGTTCCGGATTGCCGGGCGGCGGTCGATGATTCTCACCTGTCCGGGAGGCCGCCTGGTCTTGCACCAGGGGCCGCGCTCGTTGGCGTGACGCCTGCCGATGATCGCCGCCACTTCGGGCAATCCCAGTTTCAGTCGGGTCATGCACCGGAGAATGCGCCATCACCCTTTAAACCACCGCCTTTCATAAGTCTGTTTTATTTTGTTAAATGGCATCATTCCGCTGCTGCCGTTTCACGAAATCCGGCTTATTTGCGCGCCATTCCGGACAAGTCTTTAGAGATCGACCAGCCGCTCGTGGTTGAAGAAAGCCTTGCGCCAGCGGGTGATGAGGACGCTTTCGAAAAGCCCGCATTGCGCGAACGGATCGCCGGCGACGAAGGCTTCCGCTTCTGCACGGTCATCGGTGTCGAGCAGCAGGATACCGCCGTGCGCGGAAGCGCCGTTGTCGTCGAGCATCGCTCCTGCGGCAAGCAGCAGGCGGTCGTTGTGCGCGTCGAGATAGCGCTTGTGCGCACCCTGATGGCGTTCGCGGAGGCCGGCGCTGCCCGGCTTGTCGCGGGTGATGATGGCGAAGGGCATGACGTCCTTTCTCAGAGAGGCGGGAGTTCCACGCCGATCTGCTCGAAGATGCCGCGGGGAGCCCCGCCGGCCACCGGCTCGGGCCGGATTTCGGTGAGGCGGTCGTTTTCCACGCGGTAGTGGAAGTAGTGCTCGGGAATCTTCACCGTCCGGCCCGTGGCGGGCACGGGATCGAAGCCCGGGAAGGCCAGGGTTTCCGTATGGGTGCCACCCTGCCGCCATTTCACGCCGATCATGCCGTCTTCGCGGGTCACCGGCTCGTCGTGATCGTAGCTCCAGTCCGGAAAGGCGCGGTAGAGCGCGGCAAGGAATTCAAGGATCTGCTCGCGGTGCATGGTTTTCGCCGGGGTGACGAACACGATGTCGTCGGCGAATGTGGAGCCGATTTTGGCGATGTCATGCGTCTTGAGACCGGCGATGTAATCGGCCAGCGCGCGGGGTATGTCAGCCATGGGTTTTTCGGAGAAGGGACGGAGCCGATCAAGCCGCCGGGGTCGAAGGTGCACAAGACGAAAAGCCACGAATGGTGATGCGACTTCAAAGAAGTCAGGGATAAGAAGAAGATCAGCGTTCCTCGACGGTGATGCGGACTTCGCGCTTCGCGCCGCCGCGAGGGTCGGTGGCGGTGAGGGTATGTTCGCCGGGAACCAGCCGGGCGACGGGTTCGGGGTGGCCGGGGCGGAGTTCGAGGGTGCCGGAGGCCCACTGCGCCTGGCCGGGGAGGTTGGTGGCGAGATGGAGCAGGCCGCCGTTGGGCAGTTCGGGATCGAGCAGATAGATCGCACCATCGCGCGGTGCGAGGATGCGCAGCGGGTTTTCCGCGGGCAGCGAGGGAGCGAGCGTGAGTTCGTGGCGGCGGCGGTTGTGCTCCGAAGCGAACCACTCGGAATACGAAGAATCCAGCAGTACCCTTCCGCTGGCGTCGCGATCGGCGGAGGAAACGGGGAGCGGGAGACGATCGGCGGGAAGGAACTCGGAACGCGAAATTCGGAACGCGGATGGGTGAAGGCGCGAAACCTCGGGAGCGGCGAGAGTTTTGCCGGTGAGCGGGTCGAGGGCGACTTCGACCAGCCCGGCCGGCCGTTCGGGCCACGAGGGAATGTACTGCTGGTGCAGGCGGAGCATGGCGCGGTGGAAGATGGGGCCGGCACCGGCGACGCCGGCGACGCCTTTCATCGGCGAGTTGTCGAAGTTCCCGACCCAGACGCCGATGGTGAATTCGGCGGTAAAGCCGAGACACCAGTTGTCGCGAAAGTCGGAGGAGGTGCCGGTCTTAACCGCACAGCGGAAGGGAAGCTCCAGCGGTACTCCGCGACCGAAGGAAGGGGCTCGCGCTTCGGCGTCGGCGAGGATGTCGGCGATGAGGTGGGTGGAGAGGGGAGATGGTGGATGGGAGATGGCGGACGGTTCCGAAGCAGGTACATCTGCCATCTGCCATCCACCATCTCCCATCCAAAGCCTGACCGGCCGGTGAACTCCTCCTTCGGCAAGCGTGGCGTACGCATTGGTGAGGTCGAGCAGGCGGACAGGAGCGTTGCCGAGGGTGAGGCCGAGGCCGTAAGGGGCGGGATCTGGACCGATGGTGTCGAGGCCGAGGTCGAGGAGGAAATCGTGGAGGATTTTCGGGCCGCCGAGGTCGTTGAGGGCGCGCATGGCGGGGACGTTGAGCGAACAGGCGAGAGCCTGGCGGACGGTGACGGGGCCGCGGAAGGAGCGGTCATAGTTTTCCGGGGCGTCGAGGCCATCAAGCGTGCGGAAGCGGGTAGGGATGTCGGGGACGATGGAGCCGGGGTGCAGACCGCCTTTTTCGAAGGCAAGCAGCCAGGTGAATGGCTTGAGCGCGGAGCCGGGGGAGCGGGGGATAAGAGCGCCGTTGATCTGGCCGCCGCGGGGGTCGTTCCAGTCGCCAGAGGAGACGAGCGCGAGGATTTCGCGGGTGGGGTTGTGGAGGACAGCGACGGCGGCATGGCCGACATTGGAGTCGCGGAGCTTGGCGATTTCCTCGCGGACGATGGCTTCGAGGTCGTGCTGGAGGGAAGCATCGATGGAACATCGAACGTCGGAGATCGAAGATTGAACATCGAATTGGGAGGGAAGCCAGGGAGCGACGGATTTTTCGCGGAGAGGGCGAAGGGAGAGGGGTTCGCGGAGGGCGGCGGAGATATGGGAGGAGCCGTACTTGCCGGATGCGGCGAGGCGTTGGAGGACGATGGCGCGGCGCCTTTCGGCGCGGGCGGGGTGTTTGCAAGGGTCGAGGCGGCTGGGGGCCTGGGGGAGCCCGGCGAGCAGGGCGCACTCGGCGAGGGAGAGGTCGGCGAGGGGTTTCTGGAAGTAGAAGCGGGCGGCTTCGACGGGGCCGGTACGATGGTTGCCGTAGGGAAGCCGGTCGAAGTAGGCGGCGAGGATTTTTTCCTTGGGCCACGCCATTTCGAGGCGGCGAGCGGTGAGGGTCTCGCGGAACTTGGTGCGGAGGTTGCGCGGGGCAGGCGGGGAGGAGAGTTTGACGAGCTGCTGGGTGATGGTGGAAGCGCCGGAGGTGGCGCGGCGGTGGAGGACGGCATCGCGCGCGGCGCGCAGGATGGCGGCCAGATCAATACCGCCGTGGGTGAAGAAACGCTTGTCCTCGGCGGCGAGGGTACAGGCGATGAGGTCGGTGGGGATTTGGTCGAGGGTGACGGGCGCGCTGCGGGTATAATCGGGGAGGACGAGGCGGTGCAAAGGGCGGCCGTGGCGGTCGAGGAGGACGGGAGAGGCGGCAGGGTCTTGCGTGAGGGAACCGGGGATGGGGAAGAAAAGGGGAAGGAGAAACCAGCAGAAAAGCGCCGCCAGCAGCGCGATCCCGGGGAGGAGGATGCGCTTGCGGCGGAGTTTTTGAAGAAGACGATGCATGAATGGAGAGAAAGAGCCGCTCCGTTCCGCGGAGCTTGCCTGCCGATTCGACGGAATGGGGCAGCCATTTCGCATACGTAGGTTTGCCCCGTGATTGAGACATTTATGATACACTCAGGTATGCACCATGAAAGGGCGAAGCTTTTCGGGATAGACGGGTGATGGAACGGGGGCTCGCTTCGGCCTGCACACCGGAAGTGAGGATGGGCATTTACCAGACGGTGGCCGTTGAGCGCATTGGAGCCCTGGATCAATCGCCGATGAAATCCACCCGAAGCCGGATGAACATCCGGGGTTCTTCGCCCAGCGGCAGATCGACCCGGACTTTTATCCGCTCGAGCACCCCATCTCCGGCCGGTTCCGGCGAACCGGATAGAGTCACCGTCCGCGTGATCCACAGGTCCGGGTCGAGCGTGGTCGAGGTTTCCGCGGAGAACACCAGGCCCCGTTTCTCATGGTCGGCCCGGCGGAGGAACGTGAATTCGGCGAAGCGCTCGCCGCCGTCCTCCACGAGCGCCATCTCCGGCGCGCGGTTTTCGCCTCCGGGGCCGGCCGGATCCGGCACCTTCGGGTCTCCGCCGCTCACGTATTCCCAGAGATTGGGCAAGCCGTCGCCATCGGAGTCCTGCCATGGCTCGCGGTCGCCGCCCTCCAGGCCTGCAAGATCCAGCCACTCGTTCCAAAACTCGGCCGGCGTGGCGGGGCCGAGAGGGGAGGATTCGCCCACCACCCAGATGTTGCGGAATTGAACCGGCCCGCTGGCATTGCTGGCATGGGCCTGCAACAGGAGCGGGTGAAACCCCGGCGATTCTGCCGGAGAGGACGCGCCAGTGAGTTGCGGGATCGCCACATCGTCATGGACCAGCACGCCGTTCCAGTACACCCGGACCCGGGCGTCGGAGATTCTCACGTTTTCCTCCCAGCGGGGGGCGGTGAAGTCGATGTCGTAAGTCTGCCAATGCCCCGCTCCGGCGCTCGCATTGCTGTCGGGAGCTTTCTGCTGGTAGATGGCCGCGGCGCCATCGACGGATGGCGGCTGGCCCGCAGGAGTATTGAGGATCTGGATCTCGTAGCCGCGCTGGAGTTTCACGCCCGAATTTCCCGCCTCCTGGCCCGAGCCTCCCGGAGGCGAGAGCCATTCGAGGTGAAGCTTGAAATCCTTGAAACCGAGGAGGGTCGAGATGTCGTTCCCCGCAGGGGAACCCACCACGCCCAGGGCTCCGTGAGCCACGGTCCAGTTCGGGGCGCTTTGGTCTTCATCGCGCACCCAATGTTCTGCCAGCGATGCCTGGGTTCCGTCGAAAAGCGCAAGAGCACCGGGCGGCGCAGGCCTAGGCGGCGCGCTGACGTAGAGATAGTCGACATTCGGCCCGTTGTTGATGGCCGAAGTGAGGCGGATCGTATTGCGGCCGGCTTGCAACGGCACCGTGACTCCGCTGGTGAAGATCCAGCTCGTCCATCCGCCGCTCGGGGCAAAGGGAAGTTGCCGGATCATGCTGTCGTTGACCGCGAGGTTGAGGGGGCGGTCACCGGCGCCGCCGTTGGCGTAGCGGAAGGAGACCCAATGATGGCCGGCTTCCTCCGCCTCGACGATCCAGGTGATGGTCTCGCCGGCCGTGGTTCCGTAGTCGGCGAAACCCGTTCCACTGTATCCGCCGTGTTCGGTCGATGGCGACGGGCCTGAGAGAGTCGCGCTTTCGCCTTCGTATATCGCGCTCGTTTTCGGAAGCACCCACACGTTGCGGAACTGGACCGGTCCGCTGGCGGCGCTGCTGTGGGCTTGCAAGAGGATCGGGTGCAGGCCGGGCGCTTCCGCGGGAGAGGACTCGGTCGGGCTGGAAATCGCCACGTTGTCGTGCACCAGCACGCCATTCCAGTGAACGGTGACCCGGGCGTCGGAAAGCTTCACGTTTCCATCCCAACGGGCGGCGGTGAAATCGATGTCGTAGCTCTGCCAGTGCCCCGCCCCGAGGCTGGCATTGCTGTCAGGAGCTTTCCGTTGGTGAATGGCCGCCGCGCCGTTGGTCGTGGGAGTTTGCCCCCGGGGCGTGTTGAGGATCTGGATTTCGTAGCGTCCTTGAAGCTTCACGCCCGAGTTGCCCGCGTCCTGGCCCAGCCCTCCGGGCGGCGACAGCCATTCGAGGTGGAGCTTGAAATCCCGGAAACCGACGACCGTCGAGATGTCGTTTCTCGCGGGTGACGGCACCACTCCCATCGCGCCCGAGGCCACGGTCCAGTTGGGTGCGCCGCCGTCTTCGTCCCGCTTCCAGTTCGCGGAGAGCGATGGCTGGGTTCCGTCGAAGAGCACGATGGCACCGGGCGGTGCAGGCGGCGGGGGCGCGCTGACGTAGAGGAGATCGACGTTCGGCCCGTTATTGATGGTGGTGGCGAGCTGGATCGTGTTCTGGCCGGCTGTCAGAGGGACCAGGGTGCCGGGGGTGTGGATCCAGGTCCTCCACCCACCCGTGGCCCCGAAGGGGAGGTCGCGGACGGCCACGCCATTCACCCGCACCCGGAGCGAACGGTTTGTCGTTCCCCCATTGGCATAGCGGAAGGAAATCCAATGACTGCCTGCGGTTTGCGCATGGACCGTCCATGTGATGGTCTCGCCGACGTTGGTTCCGTAGTCCGCGTATCCCGTTCCCCGGAAGCCCGCGTGTTCCACCGACACCTGCGGGCCGCCGGCCAGCACGGCGTTTTCCGCCTCATAGGTGGCGCTGGGAAACGGACCCGCCAGATCTGCGACGAATGACGGATCGACCGGCGGCACCACCTGCAGGGCCACCACGGAGCCATAGCAGCCGAACGAGTAGAGCACTTGGGGCGGAGCAGGCGTGGGGGACCGCCAGTTCGCCCACGACAGGTCGTCCGCCTGCCGGCGATTGGTCCACGCGGCATCGGCGTTCGCCTTGAGCCAGGGATAGAACTCGTCCCAAAGGCCTTGGTCCCTCACCATGCGGGCGATCCAGCGGATGCCGATGCCGTTGAATCCGCCCCCGTCTCCCGAGGTGCCGTGATTGGGAAAAATGCCCGCGGCGTTGGACATGCTGTCCCGCGTGTAGCGCGTGGCCCTGATGGCGTTTTCAAGGTAGGAAATTTCCCCCGTGATCCGGTAGAGCGCGCTGCACGCCCCGGCATAAGTGCCCTGGTTGTAGGTGAACCGCCAGTCAGTGATGTTTCCGTTGCTCTGGATATGGTCGTCGATCGCACCGTTCGGCCGGACGAGAGTGGCGTCCATCCAGACGATGAGGCTCCGCGCTTTGTCGAGATAGTCCTGATCGCCGGTGATGTCGTAGAGGAGGCAGGCCACGATGGCGGCCGGGCTGTTGACGCACGCATTCCGCGATCCGCTGGTGCCTCTCCAGAAAAGCCCGCCTCCCAGATTCGTCGCCCATGCGCGGTTCCAGACGACCTGGAAGTTGGCGGTCGCGCGGTTCAGAAATTGGGTATCGTTCGTCGCCAGGTAGGCCTTGGTGAAGACGATGCAGGCCCACATGATATCGTCGTTGTATTCGTTCCACGCCCAGTTCGTCCCGTGGTAGTCCGTGAAGCCCCGGCACAGGGCGATCAACCGGTTCCGCCGGTCCTGGGTGGGCGCGCGGTCGTAGGCGTCCGCCACCATTTCGATCATGTTCGCTTGGCCCCAGAACCAGGCCCGGCCTCCATCGGTGTTTTCGCGGTAGTAGGCGCGGTTGTTGGATTGGGTCTGATAGAAAGCCTGGTTGAAGGCATCGAAGATCCGGTCGGCGTCCGCTTCGGTATAGGCTGCGCGCAGCGGCAGGGAAGGCAGCAGCATCGAGGCAGCCAGGGCAACGCATGGGAGAAGGAAGGATCTGGGCATTCCTTGGGTTAGTTGTATGACAGCATTTCGAGGATCGACAGGTTGTCGATAAGAAAGTGGATCATGGATTTTATCCATCCCCGATGGCACGTAATGAAGGCCGGTTGCGCGAAACCATGACTGAAGCGCCCCACTGTGTACTCGCCAGCCGCAAGAGGCGCCTCTCGTTCAAACGATTCAACCGCTTGTAAGCCCGCGATCCGGTCATAGAATTCCCGGCATGAACGCTCTCATCCGCTTATTTTCCGCGATGATCCTTGGCTTCCTCGTCTCGAATTGCGGCACGAGCCGCAGCGCCTTCACACCCCAAAGCGGACCGCCGACCGTCGGCATGCCCGCCGAATTGTCGGAACGAGAGAGAGCGTTTGTCTCCGATCTGGAGACCGCTTTGCGGGATCGGGGCTACGTGCCGGTCCGCCACGGTGCGGGGGACATGCAGTTGAAATTCGAAATCGCCGAAGGTCCCATCAATACGGACGCAACGATCGAGCTCTACGAAGGACGGCGGCTTCTGGCGAAGGGTCAGGGGCGCGGTTCGGGCGCACCGATGGTCGGGCGCGCGAAGGTGGCCGAAAAGTCTTTCAGCCGGGCATTCGAGGAATTCCAGTCCTCGCTGCAGGGTTCTCCTCCAGGCAGGTTCACCGAAACGGTGCCGAACGGTGGTCGGGGGCATGCCGAATACGTGTATTGAACGGGAATGCACTCGAATCGGACCGGTTCGAAGCGCAAGCGGTCCGGACACCTCCGGGCGGAACAAGCCGTCGCCATCCCGAGCCTCCGGGCCTTCCGGTCTCCGAAATGAGCGCCCCACGTATCCGGATTTACCAACACGGCGACCATGCGGCGATTGCCACGATTTTCTGCCGGGCGGTGCATGAGATCGCGTGCAGGGACTACACGCCCGCACAATGTCTCGCGTGGTCCGACCCGATGCCCAATCCAGAGCACTGGGAAAAGCGCTGCGAGCTGAAACGGCCTTTTGTCAGCGTGGTGGGCGCGGAGATCGCGGGATTTCTCGAACTGGATCCGGACGGTCACATCGATTGCGCGTATGTGAATCCCGATTTCCAACGACGAGGCATTATGACCGCGCTCGTGGAACATGCGGTCGGAGCGGCCTCGGCCATGAAACTCCCCCGCCTGTATGTGGAAGCATCCATCGGGGCGCGCTTCCTGTTCGAACGGCTGAGGTTCGAGGTCCTGCGCGAGCGCCAGGTCGTCATCGGCCGGGAGAAGCTGGTGAACTACGAGATGGAGCTCGTTCTCGCCCCGGCCGAGCTGGACAAGCCTGTCGGCACGGTCTGACTTTCGTCCGGTGATCGCATTCCGACAGATCCGGGCCGGCGATTCCGCCGCCTTGGCGCGCATGGATCTCCCGCTGACCGGCATGGGGTTGTTCCCCGGGTACGGAGAGTGGGAGCCCGCCGGGATTTGCACGGGCTGGGTGGCATGTTCCGAAGACGTTCCCATGGCCGTTTCCCTTGCCTGCCGTCGTTCCGGTGAGCTCCTGGCACTGACTGTCCTGCCGGAGTTCCAGGGCAAGGGCATCGGATGCGAGTTGCTGCGGCAGGCCGAGGCATGGTTGTTTTCGCACGGCTGGGAAACGATCTCGGCCTCGCCGATGGCGGCTTCTGCCGTTCCGGTGGATTTCCTGCTCCGCCGCGGGTGGCAGGCAGGGGGGCCGGAAGGTCGAGGACGGCTGTCCAAAACCAGCGGCAAGCCGGCGTTTTCCCTGGAAGAGCATTGGATCGAGGATTCTGATTTCGGCGATGGGCGTTTGATCCGCTTGAGCCGGGGACCGGCGGATCGGACTCACCCGCTTTGCCTGATTCTGGACGGGGAGGCTTATTGGAGAGACTTGGCTGCCGCACCCCTCTTCGGGAGCGTCGCGGACTCCATCCCCTCCGGCATGGCCTGTGCCTACGTGGGTCATGTGAGCGCCGTGGATCGCCATCGGGATTTCACGGCCAACGAGCGATATGCACGCTTCATCGGAGAGCGGGTGATTCCCTGGCTGCAACAGGAAGTCGCGGGATTGGCCGAAGGCGGGCACGTGGTGGTGGGATTGAGCCTGAGCGGCCTGATGGCCGTTCACCTCGCCTTGCGGTATCCCCGGCTCTTCTGTTCCTGCGTTTCTCAATCCGGATCGCATTGGTGGGACCCGGAAGGATTTGCGGAAGCGGTGAAGCACCGCGCGCCCATTCAGGGCAGGTTCTGGTTGAGCGTGGGCGCGCAGGAAACCGCAACCGATGTACGGCATCCGCCGACAGGGCTGCATCAGAAGATTTCACAGGTGGAGGGCGCGAGGCATGCCGCGCGGGTGCTTGGCGAATCCGGCGGCCTGGTGCGCTACCATGAATTCGAAGGCGGACATTCCGCGGAGTGCTGGCGACAGGAACTCGAAGAAGCGATCCGCTGGTGCCTGCCGTCTAAAACGCGACGGGCGATTTGAAGCTTGGAACTTGGGATCTGGAACTTCAGACCAGCCCGTCCTTCCGCGCCTGTTTCCAATAGGCGTATTCGGAACGGTTGAAGTCGATGTATTCCGGCGACAGGTCGCTGCTGTACATCGTGTAGTCCGCATCGCCCTGATTGAGCTGGATGCCGATGGTGAAGTCTCGCTTGGCGGCGATTTCGCGCAATTCGTCCATATCGGTGGGTGCTTGCAGGCCGCCGAGGCACGCGGGTTTGCCGTCGTAGAGGATATCGACGAGCTCCTCGCGGATGCGCGCGCCGGAGTAGCCGACGGCGTGGAGCACGCGGCCCCAGTTGGGATCGCCGCCGTTCCAGGATGATTTCACCAGCGCGGATTTGCAGACCGCTTCGGCGACTTTTTTCGCCTCCAGATAAGTGCGCGCGCCGCTGACTTCGACGGTCACGAATTTTGTCACCCGCTCTCCATCGCGCACCACGGCCTTCGCCAATTCCAGCATCACGTGGCGCAGCGCGGCGCGGAACTGGACGCAGCGCCTGCCGCCCCGGCGCAACGGCGGCGCGCCGGAGACGCCATTGGCGAGCACGAGCACGGTGTCGTTGGTGCTCATGTCACCGTCGATGGTGATGCGGTTGAAGCTTTCTTCCACCACTTCCAGCACGCTCTTGCGCAGGCATTCACGGGGCACGCTGGCGTCGGTGGTGATGAAGCAGAGCATGGTCGCCATGCTCGGGGAAATCATGCCCGCGCCCTTCACACAGCCGCCGATGCGGACGCGATGGGCGCCGAGGTCGAAGGAGATGGCGTATTCCTTTTCGTGCGTGTCGCTGGTGATGATGGCGCGGGCGACGGCGTTGCCGTTCTTTTCTCCGAGGCCGGCCACGAGTTCGCCGAATTTCGGCTCCATGCGCGCCATCGGCAGCGGCAGCCCGATCACGCCGGTCGAGCAGACGCCGACCTCGCTGCGCTTCAGGCCAAGAGGTTTCGCCACACCGTCGCACATCGCCTTGGCATCGTGGATGCCCTGGACGCCGGTGCAGGCGTTCGCGTTGCCGCTGTTGGCGACGATGGCGCGCAGGTCGCCCTGGCGCAGGTGGGCCTGGGAAAGTTTCACCGGCGCGGCTTTCACGCGGTTCGTCGTGAAGGTCCCGGCGGAGGTGCAGGGAATTTCCGAATACACCAGAGCGAGGTCGAAGCGCTCCACGGCGGGGTTCTTGATGCCACAGGCCACGGCAGCGGTCTTGAAGCCCTGCGGCGCGCCGACGCCGCCCTTGATGCGGGTGATGGGAAAGTCCATGACGGGAGAAACGGGGACGCGAGCCTGAACGGAAATCAGGCCGATTGCAACCCGGCGCTCTCCGGCAGGCCGAAGATGAGGTTGAAGGACTGCACCGCCTGCCCGCCGGCTCCTTTGCCAAGGTTGTCTTCCGCACTCATCAGGATCGCGCGGCCGGTGCGCGGGTCGTGGGTCCAGCCGATATCGATGAAGTTCGTGCGGGTCACGTGCTTGGTGTCCGGGCAGCCGCCTTTGCCGAGCAGCCGCACGAAAGATGCGCCGGCGTAGGCTTTTTCCAGCGCCGCGCCGACGGCCGCGGAGTCGATGCCGTCCCGCAGCTTCGCCGTGGTGGTGGTGGCGATGCCGGAGTTCACCGGAATGAGGTGGGGGATAAAGGTGATGGTCACCGTTTCGCCCGCCGCCAGGGAAAGCTCCTGCTCGATTTCGGATAGGTGCCGGTGCTTCGGCACGCCGTAGGCGCGGGCGCTTTCGTTGCACTCGCAGAAGAGCAGCGGGATGTCGGCCTTCCGCCCCGCGCCGCTGACACCGCTCATCGAGTTCGCGACGATGGTCGACGGGTCGATCAGTTTTTCTTGCAGCAGCGGGAGCAGTGGCAGCAGGACGCTCGTAGGATAGCAACCGGGCGAGGCGACCAGCCGCGCCGCGCGGATGGCTTCCGGCCGGATTTCGGGCAAGCCGTACACCGCCTCGCCCAGCAGCGCCGGCGCGGGATGGGCGTGGCCATAGAATTCCTCGTAAACCGCCGCGTCGCGCAGCCGGAAATCCGCGCTCAGATCGATGACTCTCAGTCCCCGCTCCAACAGCGCGCTGGCGATCTCCGCCGCCACGCCATGCGGCAGCGCGAGGAAAGCCGCCCGTGCCCCAGCGGCCGCGATCGCGTCCGGGTCCGGTTCGATGAAAGGCAGCTCCGCGCCCGGCAGCCCGCGGAAGCGCGGGAACACCGCCGACAGGGTTTTGCCGACCTCCTGCCGCGAGGTGACTGCCTTCAACTCGACATGGGGGTGGAGCAGCAGCACGCGGAGCAGCTCCTGTCCGGTGTAGCCGCTGGCCCCGACGATGGCTGTTTGCACGCGTTCCATGGGCGGCGGCATCGCATGATTTTCCGGGCTTGCCAATCCGGATTTGCCCTGCTTGTCTGCCCGCCCGTCCGCAAAAACGGCAACGGGCTGTAGCGCAGTCTGGTAGCGCACCTGCATGGGGTGCAGGGGGTCGTGGGTTCGAATCCCGCCAGCCCGACCACTTTCACAACGGCCTAATCTTCAAAGGATTAGGCCGTTTTGCTTGAGGTGAAATGAGGTCACTGCCCCCTAAACCGTCCCCTAGTGTAAAATCGGGATTCTGTTAGAAAGGGAGCCGCGCCCTTGGCTGGGACGGGAAAAACCCGGCAAGCCAAAACTTCGGAATTTTCCGTTTCCATTGCTTTTCGAGGCTTTTCACCTGTCCCATCGCGGCAGGAAAATTCAAGCCCGCGCAAAGCCATGAAAAGCCGCCTTGGGGGCAGCGAAAATCCCGCCGGAAACCCGTGCTATGAAGGGAGCCGCCACAAACCGGCGCTCCATGAACATGCAAGCGAACAACACCCCTGAATGGATCGATGCCCGTGAGGCCAAGCGGATGTTCTCCTTGGGCAAAACCACGCTCTACCACCTCGCGGCCGTCGGGAAGATCAAGACGGCATCACTTCGCGAACCGGGAACCCAGCGCGGCAAGCGGCTGTTTTCCTGCGCGTCGATCCGCCTGATGCTGGAGGAGCTGGCTGATGGGATTTCGTAAAGCTCCTGATGGCCTGATTCCCGCAAGTCAGGGCTTTTGTGGTGGCTGCGAGCCGGAAATTTTCGGGCTTCTGCCGATCCTGCTCCGAGTCTTGGAACCACGGAAGAGCTTCGAGCGAAGGCTGTTGTCCCGCGGCTTTTCGGGTGGCTGGGCTGCTGACTGCGATTTCTTCCCCTTCGCTTGGGCGGTGCCGAGGATCTTTTCCACCTCGCGGGCCGGGATGAGGGTGCGGCCGTGCTCGGTAGTTGCGGCAATTGCCCCGCTGTAGATTTGCCGGTAGCCCCAGGTCTGGCTCTTGCCGAAGAGTGCCGCGAATTCTTTGGGGGTGTAGGCGACCCGTTCCATTTCGTCCCCAAGCTGCCTAACAGCGCCGGAGAGGTCGAGGTTTTTGGTCTGCATGCCAGCCGCCCCCTGCGCCGGTCATAGTTTCGACGTTCGGCTTCAGCTTGGACCCGTCCCTGCAATTGCAGCATCGTAATGTCAGATTTGCATGGTTGAAGGCCGGATCTGGCTCGAAACCACCCCAAAAGGTCTCTCCATCAGATTGTTGCGATTTGATCACGGTTCTTCTGTTTCAGGGAAAAACCGAGGCCCAAATTCCCATCATCCTTGCAAATTTAAAATAACCCTTTAAATTTACAAGGATGTTACGACGCTCCAAAGACGATGCCATTAAAGCCGCCCTGAACCGTCAGGCGGCGGTTGCCCTGCTTGGTCCCCGCCAAGTGGGCAAAACGACGCTGGCGCATGCGATCGGGGAGGAGAGACCCAGCGTTTACCTCGATCTGGAAAACCCGGCTGACCGCGCCAAGCTGGCCGATCCCGGCGCCTTCCTCGCGCTCCATGAGGACAAGCTGGTGATTCTCGACGAGGTCCACCATGTCCCGGAGATTTTCTCGTCCCTCCGCGGCATCATCGACCAAGGGCGCCGCAAAGGCCTGAGGACGGGCCGTTTCCTCATCCTGGGCTCCGCGGCCATCCAACTGATGCGCCAAAGCGAAACGCTCGCGGGGCGGATCGCCTACGTGGACATGGGACCATTGAACGCGCTGGAAGTCGAGCCAGCGGACATCCAGAAGCTCTGGCTCAGGGGCGGGTTTCCCGACAGCTTTCTTGCGGGGAGCGATTCCGACAGCCTTGCGATCCGCCGCGATTTCATCCGCACCTACCTGGAGCGCGACGTGCCGATGTTCGGACCACGGGTGCCGGCTGAGACTCTGGAACGGCTCTGGACGATGCTCGCGCATTCCCAAGGCGGGCTGTTCAACGCGTCGAGGCTTGCCGCCGGCATCGGCATTTCGTCTCCTACCGTCACTTCCTATCTGGGGTTACTGGTGGACCTGCTGCTTGTCCGCCGCCTCCAGCCGTTTCACCGGAACATCGGGAAACGCCTCGTGAAGTCGCCCAAGGTTTACATCCGGGACAGCGGGATCCTGCATGCCCTCCTCGGAATATCGGACCTAGACACTCTTTTCGGCCATCCCGTGATCGGCGCGAGCTGGGAAGGATTCGTTATTGAAAATCTGCTCGCCGTCGCTCCGGCCCATGCCGACGCCAGCTTCTACCGCACTGCGGCTGGAGCGGAAATTGACCTGGTTCTCGAACTGGGAGGAAAACACGGAACTTGGGCATTCGAGATCAAACGCGGCTCAGCCCCCGTATTCGAAAAAGGCAATCGCCATGCAGTCGAGGATGTACGCCCTTCGAAGACCTTCATCGTTTACTCAGGCCATGACCGTTACCCGCTGGGCGATAACGTGGAAGCGATCAGCTTGGGTGAAATGATGCGCGAGCTTCAAGCCCTGGGTTGAAAAGGTTCTGTCAGGATGCCGCTTCAGGCACCGAGGGCCTATGGTTATACGGCAAACATCCTTCTTGCACCGGGGTGGAGTGAAAACCAGCCTCCCGCCACACCATGAGCAAGATCCCCGCCGATACCCTGAAGGTTGTCCTCGAACTCCGCGCCGGAAACGGCCTCGATGCCACTGAAGAGGCGGTTTACGCCGACTTGGCGAAGAGCAAGGCCAAGTGGACATTGGAGGAAACGCCGCGGTATCGCCGGGCCGGCCGCTCCCCGATTTACGTTTCCGGCAAATATCTTTCTTCCTACGGGACCGATCCGGCGACCGGTGAAGCGGATGGCGGCAATGGCAGGAAACCGAAGGCCGCTTCTTCCCCGCGCGCCGCTACGTCGCCGAATGGCAAGGTGGATGAAACCGCTTTCTACAAGGTTCTTCACGGAAAGGGTTTCCCGGTGAAGATCAACCAGAACCTTCTGACCGGCGAACTGGAGACCCAGATCCCCCCGGCGATCTCCAAGCTGGAACTGCAATTCGGGGCGATTCCCGGAAATGCTTCCGGCATTCACATCACCCAGACGTCGCCGCAGATCCAAGTGGCGATGCCGCTGGACAAGTTCCTTGAGCTGACCGGGATCAAGGCTTGATCCACCCATTGCCGACGAGGGGGAGGCTGGGTCCTGCGGGTTCTGCAACCGGGCCGCAGCGTCCAGTTGCCGATCTGGAGCCCCCCGCGACTACAGATTGCTTGATCTTTAAGTTTTTCTGATTACAATGACGCGGGCAATGGCAACTGGAAACCACGGTTGCCAGCCTTATTGAGTCTCATGGTCATCGAGAACTACAGCAGGGGGGAGGGAGAGAAGGTGGTAGGTTGGAAGAATGGCGAATCGAGCGGTGGCGAAGTCGAGAAGCTGGTGGTCGATCTTACGGGGAACGCAGTTGAACTGCCTGGTGACGAGTCAAGGCGGAGGCTGATCCGTGACCTTCAGTTAGCCCAGAAATTCGGGAAGAAATGGAGCGTGACGGCAGGGGGTAGCGCGGGCACCCAGGTTCTGGCAGAACTCGATGCCAGCCGGAGCGTTGAACTATCCGTAGATTTCATGGAGGTCAGTCCCGGTTTGGGGCGACGAGGCTTTATCAAGCTGTCCGAGAAAGGTCGAGTGGCGTTGTGTGTTCTCAACGGTTACCGCTACCCGGAAGGGGAGAGCGATCCGAGCGAGGCTGAAAGGCTGGCTCCTGCGGCCGATCCTGCATTGTTGCTGAGGGCCGACGCATTGGCGACGGAACTTCTCGAGGCAATCCTCAGAAGTCCGCTAAAGGATCCACCCCGAGCACCCAGACTTCGGGCGCTGAGGTGACAAGCGCCCAACGACGGTTCGACGGCCATGGCTGGAGCAGTATTTTGCTGCCTGCGTGAAGGTGAGGATATTGCCCCTGGTGCAGAGACCAATACGCTTCGAATTTTTCGAAGGTCCCACTAAAATGGAAAACGGGGTGGCGGCCGGGAAGACTGGCATCAATGAGCAGGACGAAGATCATGCGGGGCGGTGAACTCGATGCATGATTCGTTCACCGCCCTCGGCGGTCTCGTCCCGATGTTCATGATGCAGCTCGGCGAGGTGGTGAACGCAGGGCGGACAGGTATTGCCGCGCTTCTTCCGGCAGGTTCGTCAGCCGCAGCATTTGCGTGACATAGGCTTTCGTAGTGCCTTGTTCGAGAGCGAGTTGAGCGCGTGTGAGGCTATTTTCTCTGTGCAAGCGTTGCTCCCATTCCAGCACCTTGCAAATCGGATGACGGGGCCCGGAATCCTCGTCGGCATCAACTACCGGCCCCGCTGCGTCCCCATGCGAATTCAAGGTAAAGCGGAACGGGGTTGCCACGAAGGGGGCCAGATTGTACTGGGGCAACGGAACCCCTAAAACGAACTTGATCCCGAAGTGGGTTCGCATTTCAGATGCGCCCGCCCGACCATTTGAAAATCAATGAATTACGCAACAGAGCAGCGAATTGCGTAGCAAATCGAGCAGCAGCGGGGCACCCCATCACCCGCTCCGTGACCGGAAAGGACGGCCCGAAGTACCGGAAGATGGCGCTTTGCCGAAATCCATCCATGCTCGCCGCGTGCTCAAGCCCGTCGCGTCCCGGACTCCTCTCGATGCCTCGCAGGAATTCCGCGCGGCCCTACGCGCCTGGTTCGGAAGAAACGGCAGGGACTATCCATGGCGGCGCACGCGCGACCCGCACGCGGTCCTCGTTTCCGAAGTCATGCTGCAACAAACGCAGATCGCCACAGTGCTGGGGCGGGGATTCTACACGCGCTTTCTGGAGCGCTTCCCCGACACTGCCACGCTCGCCGCGGCGGAGGACGACGCGCTGCTGAAAGCCTGGGAAGGCCTAGGCTACTACCGCCGCGCCCGGATGCTGCGCGAGTCGGCGCGGGCGGTGCTGGAGCGGCATGGGGGACGCTTCCCCGAAGACCCCGCGCAAATCCTCGCCCTGCCCGGCGTCGGGCGCTACACGGCGGGCGCACTGCTTTCCTTCGCTTTCGACAAGCCCGCGCCGATCGTGGACGGAAATATCGCGCGAGTCTTCGCCCGGCTCTTCAACCGTGCCGATCCCATCGACCTGCCCGCGACCCAAAAATGGCTGTGGGAAACCGCGGAGGCGCTGCTCGACTGCGACCATCCCCGGATCTTCAACTCCGCGCTGATGGAGCTGGGGCAGACCTGCTGCCGCCCCGGCATGCCGGACTGCCTCTCTTGTCCGGTGGCCCTTTTCTGCGCTGCGCGCGAGCCGGAAACGCTGCCCCGCAAAGCCAAACGAACCGCCATTGAGGAAATCGACGAGCATGTCGCGCTCATCCGTTCCGCGGACCGGGTGCTGCTCCACCGCCAGGGAAAAGGCCGGCGAGAGGGCATGTGGCGGCTGCCCGGGCGCGGAAAAGACGAGCTTGCCGGCCTGCCCGCCATCCACCGCCGCAAATACGGCATCACCCGCTATCGGGTCACGCTGCACGTGCACCGCCCCGCGGAGGATCACCCCGCCTCGCGACCGCGGGAAGGCGAGACATGGCACGGCGTGGAAGACCTGGCGGCACTCGTCCTGCCGCCCGCCGACCGGGCCGCGTTGGAGGCAATCCTCACCGGGGATCAAGAAATCGCGTGAGCATCGGCGTTTCTTTTGCTTCGTTTGCCCCGGATGTCGTTTCTCGCCCGCATGTCGATGGCCGCAGTGGCGGCACTGGTCTTGATCTCATGCGCGGGTCCGGCCCCGCGACCCGACCCCAAACCGCCGGGCCGGGAAGTCTATCGCATCGCCGCCCAGCGTCTGAGCGCGGTGGTGATCTCGTCCCGCAGCGAACTCGGTCCATGGGTGGACAGCCGCTTCCGCTCGGGCCGCGGCCCCGACGACGCCGACGGAGGCTCGGCCATCCCCGTCGCGCCGGATGGCTATTTCCTCACCGCCGACCACGTGCTCGCCCGGGCGGCGAATCGCAATGCCTTCATCATCCACGGCCAGGAAGGGAAACTGAAGTCCGCCAGGGCCCGCATCGTCTGGCGCTCCTCGTCATCCGATCTCGCGCTGCTGCATGTACCCATCGCCACTCCGCACCACTACGAGTGGACCCCGTCGGAAGCCTGGCTGCCCGCCGGCACGCCGGTGATGCACGCGGGCATTTCCACCGGCTTCAAAAGCAGCCCGGGCAAACTGATCACCGGTTTCCCCCCGGAAGGCCACGGGCGCTTCAAGCACGACATCCCGCTGGAGCCTGGCGACAGCGGCGGTCCGGTAGTCGATGCCCGCGGACGGTTGGTCGGCGTGAATTCCGCCGTCGAGTTCCTCGTCCCGCTGGAAACCGCCTTTTTCATTGAATCAGAGGCGAACCGGCCGAACGTCCGGGCGCTGCAACGGCTCATCGAGCGGGATCGTCGTAACAGAGGAGCCGCCCCCGCCGTAAGATAAAAACAAGATGACTCTCCGTTGGTTCGCGCTGCTTCCCCTGCTGCTGCTCACCGCCTGCGCCCCGGTCCGTGAAAGCTGGGAGGTCGGCTGGACGGAGCGCGCCGCGCAGGACCGGATCATGCTGGTGCGCGACGTGCCCGAAACCCTCGGCCACCGGCGCCTGATCCACCAGGCCGCCGCCCACCCCGATCTCGGCACCTTCCTCACCGCGCGCGGCTGGCCGGATTTCATCGCAGAAACCTCCAGCGACGATCGCCAGTACCTGATTCTCTACTACCTCGACGTCCGCCGCGCCTATGCGGGGCGTTCGCGCCGCGCGCCCGGCACGCCGATGGAATTCGCCGGTCCCTACCCGATGACCGACCACGAAACCTCGCTGCTGCGCGACTTGAAGAAAAAGGCCACAGACGCTCCGTGAAGTTTTTCGGAATTTTCCCAAAGAGAATTCCGACTTGCGCGTTTGGAGCCTCTGATGCGCTTGTCAAACCCATTACCCCTCGTCGTCCTTCCGCTGGCGATCCATGCCCAGGACGCCCTCGATCCCCTGATCCTCACCGCCTCCCGCACGGAGATTCCGGAGAGCGAAAGCCCCTACTGGGTTGATTCGATCGATCAGACCTATATCCAGCAAAACTCCCGCCGCACGCTGCCGGAGGCCCTCCAGTTCGTCCCCGGCGTGCTGATCCAGAAGACCGGCTACGGCCACGGCTCACCGTACATCCGCGGCTTCACCGGGCGCCAGAACCTGCTGCTGGTGGAGGGCATCCGGATCAACAACTCCACCTGGCGCAGCGGCCCGGTCCAGTACTGGAACACCATCGATCCCTACTCGATCGACCGCTTCGAACTCGTGAAAAGCCAAGGCTCGGTGCTCTACGGGTCCGACGCCGTGGGCGGCACGCTCAATGTCTTCACGAAATCCTCCAATTTCCTCGACCAGCCGGAAGGGGAATTCTTCACCCACGGCTCCGCCTACTACGAATACCGCAGCAACGGTGACGATTCCCACATCGGCCGCATCGAGAGTTCCTTCGGCGTGGGCGGCCAGTACGGCATCCACCTCGGCCTCAGCGCCAAGGATTACGGCGACATCAAGGATTCGGCCGTCGGCCTGATGCGCCGCACAGGCTATCCGGAGCAGGACATCGACCTGCGCTTCGACATGGCGCTCAGCCCCGGCGTCACGCTGACCTTCGGCCACCAGTACGTGAATCAGGACGACATCTGGCGCTGGCACCGCACCACGCGCAATCCCGGCTGGCAGCACGGCAGCCACGTCGCGGCTCCCGGCACCTGGATCTCCAACATCTATGACCAGGAGCGCTCTCTGACCTTCTTCCGCCTCGCCGGGGAAAATCCGGAAAATTCCGCTTGGATCAAACGCTGGAGCACCACCCTGAGCTACCAGCGCACCAACGACTCCGAATTCCAGGGACGCACAGCCAACGACCTGCGCCGCAACTCTCTTGAAGTCGATACCTACGGGCTCGACATAAGCTTCGAGTCGGACCTCGGTCCCGGTTCCCTGGTCTACGGCATCGATTACTACGTCGATGATGTAAGCTCCGCCGCCGCACGCAGTACCGGGGCAGGTTTCGTCGACCGCCCCAGCGACCGCCCGATCGCCGACGATGCAAGCTACCATCTCTTCGGAACTTTCGCCCAATACACATGGAACGTCACCGAATCCTTCGATATCGTCGGCGGCGTCCGCTACACCTATGCCGAAGCCGAATGGGACAAGTACCGTCCCCAGGGCGCCGCCGCCGATCTCGGTGAGGACGGTTCGTGGGACAACCTCTCCGCCAGCCTCCGCGCCGTCTATCGCCCGAACGACTGCTGGAGCATCTACGGCGGCGTCTCCCAGGCTTTCCGCGCGCCCAATCTGGGTGACCTGACCGGCAATACCACCCAATGGACCGGAACCAACTCCACCGGTTCGACAGGTGTCGATCCCGAGGAGTTCGTCACCGTCGAGCTTGGAACCCGCTTCCACAGCGACACCTTCGCGTTCTCGCTGGCCGGCTTCTATACTTGGACCGATGGCGCGATCAACAGCGTTCCCGCTCCTCCCCCCGCACCCGCGGGTTCCAATGTCGCCGCCAACGGCCAGGATGGTTTCATCTATGGTTTCGAGGCCGAGGCCATCTGGCACTTCCATCCCGACTGGCGGCTCTCCACCGGTCTCGCCTGGCAGGAGGGCAAGACCGACACGGCCGCCACCGGCGAGCGCTGGCTCACCCGCCTGATGCCCTTCACCGGCTCCCTCGCCCTGCGCTGGACGCACCCGTCCGAAAAAGTCTGGGTCGAGGGCCGCATCGCCGGCGCCACCGGCGCCAGCCGCATCCACCCCGCCGATCAAGCCGCGGACAACCAGCGCATCCCGACCGGCGGCACGCCCGGCTATCTCGTTTACTCGTTGAACGCCGGCTGGCGGGCCACCGAGTTTCTGGAGCTGACCTGCGGCCTGGAGAATATCTCCGACGAGAATTACCGGCTCCACGGCTCCGGCCAGAACGAGCCCGGCTTCGGCGCCATCGTCGGCGCGAAATTGATTTGGTAGAGGTCCGGTTGCTACCGCCGCCCGGTCCCGCGAGGGATCTGGCGGCGGTTTTTTGTAACTTCGTAGCGAGACGGCGGCGGCGTGCCGCCAATGAAGGTGCGCCTGCCCCACGGCCGGCGGAATGGGCATAGTCATTCCGCCACATGGCGACGAGCTTCCGGGCCGCTCTTATTTGGCCTTCACCGTCAGCACACCCTGCATCAGCGCGAAGTGGCCGGGGAACGTGCAAATGTAGGTGTAAGCACCCGGTTCTCCGGCGGTGAAGGTGATGGTGTCCTCCTCGCCGCCGCCGATGAGCTTGGTGTGGGCGAAAATCTTCTCCTTGGTTTCCTCGTCCGTCGGAAGGTACTCCGTGGCGGCGGCCTGCATCGCCTTGGTGGCGAAGGCCGCGATATCGGTACCCGGCTTGAGGATCACCACATTGTGGCCCATCGCGACTTTCGGGAGCTTGCCGGTGTGCTTGAGGACCAAGGTCACCTTGTCACCTTCCGCCACTTCGATGGCTTTGACGTCGAACTGCATCTGGTCATTGCCCGAGATCTCGACTTTCTTTTCGGCGGCGTGGGCGAAAGTGCCCCCGCAAACGGCAATGGCGGTAAGAATCAACTTTTTCATACGTTGGTGCTTGGTGGAAACGCTCGGAACCTGAACGAGCTTTCATCCGCAATCAATGGCTTTTGCCATCCAGATTTGCCGGGAGCCGCCCGATGTGCCTAATTTCACCGAAATCCCAACCCCGCCAACAAATGATGCGCCACCTCTTTGCCGCCCTCTGCCTGTTCGCCACCGCCGCCGCGTCGGATGTCGTGAAGCTCGAAATCACCGCCGACGACCGCATGGTCTACAGCAAGACCGCCTTCGAAGTCGTCAGCGGGCAGAAAGTCTCGCTCGTCTTCAAAAACACCAGCGACAAGGGGGCGAAGGCGATGAAACACAACGTCGTGCTGCTGCAGAAAGGTGTCACCGTGATCTCCTTCGCCGTGAAGTGCAACGCCGCGGCCGCCACCGGCTATATCCCCACTGACGAGGAGTCCAAAAAGCAAATGATCGGCCATACCAAAATGCTGGCCGGCGGCGAAACGGGCACCATCAACTTCATCGCCGGCGAGCCGGGCGACTACCACTTCTTCTGCTCCTCGCCCGGGCACTTCGACAAAATGTTCGGCAAGATCACGGTGAAGCCGAAACCTTGACCCGCAGCTCCTCGCGCTTCGACTCGCGTCCGTAGGGGTCGTACTCGATCCGCACATCCCAGTGGCCGTCGCCATCGTGGTCCTCCAGCACATGGACCAGCACGCCGTCGCGGTAGGTGGTCAGCGACAGGATGGGGCCCTTGTCTCCCTTGCGGACCGCGGTCGTCAGCGGCACGCCGTGGCGGAACTCCGTCACCGCATCGAAAACGCCGTCGAAATCCAGATCCCTCTCGACCCGCTCCACCACCCCATTGCGGAAGTATGTACGCTCGTCCCAACGGCCGTCGAAATTGTTGTCGCTCCATGCCGATTTCAGCCTGCCGCGTGCGTCGAATTCGTAGCGCTCATCCTTTTTGCCATCTCCGTTGCGGTCGATGGCGTAGAGATCGTCGTCCTGCGCCGCCGACGGCCGGCCTTTGAGAAAAAGGCCCACCACCGCCACGCCGAGAATCACGAAAGCCCACCATGGCGCGCCCCGCTTCACCCGGGCGGGCGGCAACTCGACCGGCGGCAGGCCGAGCACCTCGCGGGCCTGGTCGAAATCCTCGTCCGCCACCGCCAGCCGGATGCCGCTGCCGAAGGTCAGATGCGGCGCCAGCGTGGCCGTGGCTTCATCGAGGATGTCGGCGCCGATCCCCGCGGATTCCAAGGCCAGCTTGGCGAGCTGGGCGTCGGGCAGATTCGGGTAGGCGCGGACGATCCTCATACGGAGCGAGTATGGAACTGCACCGCCGCCTTGGCAAACAAGCACTGGGATTGCGAGTCCTCTACGCCTTCTCTTTGAGCAGATCGCGGATTTCGGTGAGGAGCTTCTCCTCGGCGCTGGGCTCGGGCGGGGGTACAGGCGAATCCGGCTTCTTGGAGAGCTCCTTGAGCCGGTTCATCGGCTTCACGAAAATGAAGAAGAGCACCGCTCCCGTGATCAGCAGGGAAATGAAGGCATTGATCACGATGCCAAGATCGAAGACCCACACTTTCAGCGCCACCTCCGGATCGCCCCCCGCCAGTTGGATGACCGGCTTGATGATCCCGTCCGTCACCGCCGTGACGAACCCGCCGAAAGCAGCGCCGATCAACACACCGACCGCGAGGTCGATGGCATTTCCCTTTAAAATGAAATCCTGGAATTCCTTGAGCATGATTTTGGTGCTTGGTTCCCGTTCGTTAGATCATCCGGACAGGCAAATTGCAATCCCTGAGTCCGTGCAAAGTCCGGACCGACGGGGGCGATTTCCGTTTAGTCATTAGTGCTTAGTCATTAGTCATTTTCATGCCCCTTCCCCTTTGACAATCCGGGAGGCCGCCACCACGCTCCGCGCGAACTCCGAAAGCACTCCTTTTTATGGCCTACGATCTCATCGTCATCGGCGGCGGCCCCGCCGGCTACGTCGCCGCCATCCGCGCCGCCCAGCTCGGCAAGAAAGTCGCCTGCGTCGAGGCCGACCGCGCCGGCGGCACCTGCCTGAACTGGGGCTGCATCCCGACCAAAGCGCTGCTCAAGAACGCCGAGCTTTACCACACTCTCGCCCACCGCGCCAAGGAGTTCGGCTTCTCCTTCGACAACCTGCAGTACGACTGGTCCGCCATCGTCGGCCGCTCGCGCAAGGTCTCCGACCGCCTCGCCGGGGGCATCGAGTTCCTCTTCAAGAAAAACAAGGTCGATTACGTCCGCGGCAGCGGGTCCATCGTCGCGCCCGGGAAAGTGGAAGTCACCGCCGCCGACGGCTCCAAGAGCGCCGCCGAGGCCAAGCATATCATCATCGCCACCGGCGCGAAATCCCGCCCCCTGCCGCCGCTCCCCTTCAACGGCAAGACGGTCATCGGCTCGAAGGAAGCGATGGTCCTCGAAAAACAGCCGAAGAGCATGATCATCGTCGGCGCCGGCGCCATCGGCGTGGAGTTCGCTTACATCTATAACGCCTTCGGCACGAAAGTGACCATTGTCGAAATGCTGCCGCGCCTCGTCCCCGTGGAGGATGACGAAATCGGCGATGCTCTGGAAAAAGCCTTCACCAAGCAAGGCATCCGCTGCCTTTCCAACCACAAGATCACCAAGACCGAGGACAAGGGCGATCACGTCGAAGTCACCGTCGAGGGCGCGAAGGAGAACGGCACGCTCTCCGCCGATGTCGTGCTCGTCGCCATCGGCGTGCAGCCGGTGCTGCCCGGCGGCGTGCAGCCGGAACTCACCGAGCGCGGCTTCGTCAAGGTCGGCGACCGCTACGAAACCTCCATCCCCGGTGCCTATGCCGTCGGCGATGTCAGCGGCCCGCCGCTGCTCGCCCACACTGCATCCTTCGAAGCGATCCAGTGCGTCGAGGGCCTCTACGTCGAGGGCCACACCCCGCGCAAGGTCACCAATTTCCCCGGCTGCACCTACTGCCACCCGCAGGTCGCCTCCGTCGGCAAGACCGAGCGCGCGCTCAAGGAGGAGGGCATCGAATACACCGTCGGCAAGATCCCCTTCGCCGCCATCGGCAAGGCCATCGCCGCCGGCGAGGCGGACGGTTTCGCCAAGCTGCTCTATGGCAAGAAACACGGCGAACTGCTCGGCGCCCACATCATCGGCGACAACGCCACCGAACTCATCGCCGAGATGGGCCTGGCGCTCGACCAGGAACTCACCGCCGAGGAAATCCACGCGACCATCCACGCCCACCCGACCATGAGCGAGGTGATTCACGAGGCCACCCTCGCGGCGGAGGGGCATGCGATTCATTTCTGAGCGCTTCACCTCTTCTCCGCGAAAAGGCCGCCCACGGGAAACCGGGGCGGCTTTTTTGATTCGGCAGGTTGCGGGCAAAGATGAAACGAAGAACAAATCTCCCAGCGCTGCCGGGCCGGAGGCCGTGGAGCGGATCAACCGAGGTGACATCCACAGCGACCGCGGCGATTGCGGAACAGCAGGCCACCCGAAAAGAGCGCGCCGAGAAGCACGATGTTGGATGGCTCCGGAACCGCACTCTCGTCGGAAGAAAGGAGGCTCACGTTGTCCACTCCCATATTGAAAAACCCTTGATTGTCCACCTGGGCAAACCTCAGTTGATAGGTGCCGGGGCTGGTGATCAGTGACGTGATATCGAAGGAGTAGGAGGTATATGGATTGGGATTCGTCCCGCTGTCCACGCCAAGGAAAAAGTTCGCCAGCACTCCTGCACCGGTGTCGAATGCACCGGCGCTTCCACTCAATAGATCCACCCGTGCATGCTGGTTCGGCGAGGAGTTGTGTTCGAGCCCGTCAGGGTGAACGGAAAATCCGCCATAACTGTTGGCAAACATATCGAAGGTCAGAACCGCGGATGTGGGTATCGAGGTGAAAGTGAATGATTGAATAAGAGCATACGTGCCCGGGCCCCCTTGGTCGGTCACCGCGTAAAAGCTCCCACCGCCAGGATTAGCTGCCGTGGACGAGCTGGAGTACGGCGTGGTGGTTCCGGGGGCATCAATGTAAAGATTCCCGTCGGAGCCAGCTTGGCTCACTGCTGTCCAGCCTGCAAAGGAGCCGGTTTCGAAGTCCCCATTGGTGATGAGCTGCACCGTGGCACCGGATGCCAAGGCAGGAATCAGACCGAGTAGAATATACAGTGATGCGTTTTTCATTTTGATTGCGATTTCGCAGGCTAAGCGGATGCCAGACAGCGCGGATCTTGCGCCGATGTCAATATTGGGCTGCAAAATCTAACCGAATGATCGGGCGGCATCACCCCGTCCCCCAGCTCTTGACCGCAACCAGAGAGAGGAAAATCGGAGGGACACAAAGGCGAAGGGAGGCAAAATACCGGCTTCACCCGCACAGCGGCTTGCAAAGCCTCAGCAAACCGGGGTCGAGCTGATACTTCGAATCCACCACCGTATGGATCGGCAGATGGCCGAAGGTGCCGTCGCGGAAGACCATGATGTCGTTCGTCCGCCCGGCCTCCAGTGAATCCACCGCGGCCACGGCGAACTTGTAGGCCATGATCCGGTCCTGCACGGTCGGCGAACCGCCGCGCTGCACATGGCCGAGCACGGTCAGCCGCGCTTCCATCCCGATCGCGTCGTTGATGTAGCGGGTGGTGTATTCCGCCATGTTCGTCCCCTCCGCCACGATCGCCAGGATGTAGCCCCGGCCCTCATTCTTGATTTCGTGTTTCAGCCGCGCGCCGATTTTTTCGAGATCGTAGGGCAGCTCGGGCGTCAGACAGATTTCCGCGCCGCAGGCCAGCGCGCTGACCATCGCCAAGTAGCCGCAATGGCGGCCCATCACCTCGATCACGAAGGCGCGGGAGAAGGAAGTAGCCGTGTCGCGGATCGAGTCCACCGAATGGCGGATGATGTTCAGCGCGGTATCGACGCCGAGGCAGTAATCGGTACCGGCGATGTCGTTGTCGATCGTCGCCGGGATGCCCGCGAAAGGCACCCCGAAGTCGGAGTAGAACTGATTGAGCGCACGGAAAGAACCGTCGCCGCCGATGACGACCAGCTTGCCGATGCCCCGCCGCCGGAGGTTTTCGAAAGCCTGTTGCCGGAATTCGATCTCGAAGAAGCGCTTCGAACGCGACGAGCGCAGGAAAGTGCCGCCGCGGTGCAGGATGCCCGAGATCAGCGAGCGATCGGCTTCGACGATCTTGTCGTCGATCAGACCGCGCAGACCGTCGTATACGAGCCACGGTTTGTAACCTTTTTGCGCCGCATACTCGGCGGCGCACTTGATGGCGGGGTTCATGCCGGCCGCGTCGCCGCCGGAAGTAAAAATCGCAAGGCCTTCGCTCATGGGTGCGGGGCGAGGGAAAGGAAGCGCCCGTGCCCTGGCAAGCACGGGATGTGCCGGGAGCTCCCGTAGCGTGCGGAATGCACGGTGCGAAGCACCAGTCAGGCGCATCATGCACGTATTGCCGGTGCCAATCTTGGCGGCCACCTGCGGCTTATCCTATTCTTGATCAATGATTTATGCTATAGATCAAAAACTGGCCGACTTCTTGCAATTTCATTTGCCGAACTTAACGAAAGGAACACCCATGCTACACTGGACCATCACTTTCCTGATTCTCGCCCTGATCGCCGGCTTGCTCGGCTTCACCGGCATCGCCGGGGCGGCGGCGGGTATCGCGCAAGTACTCTTCATCGTCTTCCTGGTGCTTTTGGTGGTTTCCGCGCTGAGCCGTGCGCTCCGTGGAAAAACTCCATGACCCCATGAAGCGGACCGCGGTGCCGCCGACGGGCACCGCGGTCCAACCCTTTTCTTTTCCCGACCAATCCGGCACTACCCATAATCCATGAAATGGAAATTGACCCTGTTGTGCGCGCTGACCGGCGCGCTGATCCTGATCGGCTGCGAGCGCAAGAGTCCGGCGGAAAAAGCCGCGGATGACATCGGCGACGCCGCGGAAGAGGTAGCCGACGAAATCGGAGATGCCATCGACAAGGCCGACTGAAACAACATGCTCAGCATTTTCCCATGGCTCGTCCATGGGTGGGGTGGGTGATTGGGGGATCGCCCGCCCCCTTCTTTTCCATCGCTTCCATGAAAACCAAATCGCTTCTCATCGGTTTCCTACTGCCCGCCACGGCCATGGCCGACCGGGACAGCCCTCTGCCCGACTGGGGTTCGGGCTACCTGACAATCTATCTCGACAACGACCTCTTCGCCGGCAGCGACCGCGACTACACGAATGGCGTGCGCATGTCGTGGATCTCGGAGAACCGGGACATTTCCCAACTCGGTTCCGTGCAGCGCATGCTGCGGCGTATTTCCGGCGACTCGGACAGCTTCGATACCTTTCAGAAGATCACCGGCTTCCGGGACCCGAACGACCTTCAATACAACTACGGCATCTCGCTCACGCAGCTGATGTTCACGCCGGAGGACTCCTCGTCCTACACCCAGCCGCCCGATGAAAGGCGCTATGCCGGCTGGCTCGGTCTCGGCTTCTCGCTCCACGTGAAGGACGACCGCATCCTCAACTCGGTCGAGTTCACCATAGGCACCACCGGACCGAACTCCCTCGCGGAAAACTCCCAGGACTTCATCCACAGCATTCTCGGCAACGAAAAATTCAACGGCTGGGACGACCAGATCCCGAATGAGATCACCGCCGACCTCAGCTTTGTCCAGAAACGCCGCGCCGATTTCGTGAACTGGCACTACGGCGCTTTCCGCATGGACGGGCTGACCGAGTGGGGCATGCGGCTTGGCACCTTTCGCACTTCCGCGCATGCCGGCGGGTTCTTTCGCGCCGGCTTCAATCTCCCGCCGGACTTCTCCGACCCCCGGCTGTCCGATACGGCCTACTCCCACCGCTATTTCGACAGCGACGATCCGTATGTGGGAAACTGGTCCGTCTACCTGCTCTTCGGCACGACGGGCCGGGCCATCGCGCACGACGCCACGCTCGACGGGCCGCTTTTCAGCAGCTTCGACACGGGCATTCACCGAGAACCTTTCGTCGGCGAGGTCTTCGCCGGCGCCGGCATCCGCTACCGCGATGTCGAACTCAGCTACGTCCACACCTGGCGCACCCGTGAGTACAAGGAACAGGCCGATGCGGCCGACTTCGGCTCCGTGGCGCTGAGGGTGCGTTTCTGATCAGCCGCCTTTCCGGGCGGTGGATGACCACGGCGGGTCCAGGACGAAACCCAAGAAGCCCCGAACCCGCCGTGGCACACCGCGACGGATCAATGGCGAAACCCAAGAAGCCATCGATCCGCCGCGGACCATCCGCTAACCCAAGAAATCCTTCATGACGCCATGGCGTAGAAATTTGCGAAGACGAACTCGTCCGGAATCGCGCCGACGTGATCGACCACAAGATCGGGCTGGTAGGCGAAATGGCGCAGGTCGCTCCGCTTGGTGCCGCCACTCAGGACCAGCACGCTGCGGTAGCCCATCTGCACCGCCCCGAGAATGTCGGTCTCCATTGTATCGCCGACCATCACGGTCTCGTCGGTGCGCAAGCCCATCTCCTTGCGTGCCGTGCGCATCATCACCGGGCTCGGCTTGCCGACCGAGAAGGCCTGCACGCCGGTGGCGCGCTCGATCATCGCGACGATCGCCCCGCAGCCGGGGCGGATGCCCTGCTCGGTCGGGCAGCTCGGATCGAGATTCGTGGCGATCAGCCGCGCGCCGTTCTGCACCAAGCGCACACCGCGCTCGATCATCTCAAAGCTCATCGTGCGTCCTTCGCCGACGACTACGAAATCCGCGTCGTCATCGACCACCGTGTAGCCGTTCCGGTGCAATGCGGCGGCCAGGCCGTTTTCGCCGATGACATAGGCGGTGCCGTCCGGCTTTTGCGAGGCGAGAAAGCGCGCCGTCGCCATCGCGCAGGTGAAGACTTCATTCTCCGACGCCTCGATGCCGAGGCGGCGCAGTTTCAATGCAACGTCGCGGCGCGCCCGCTGCGAGTTGTTGGTGAGGAAACGGAAGGGAATTCCGTGGTTCCGTAATCGGGTGATGAAATCGCATGCACCGGGGATCAACCGCGAACCCCGGTAAATCACCCCGTCCATGTCGAGGAGAAATCCAACGTGTGCCATGCCTCCATGATAGCCGATCCCGTGCCAGTAAAATGTGACAACGAGGAATGATTCCCATGAGTTTCGTGAGAGAAACGGTCATTTCCTAAGAGCAGCGCTCATGATTTACCGGAATCGCGGATTCCGTGTGGATTTCGGCAAAGAGGAGATGACGATGTGCTCCGCGACTTCACACTTCCGCCGGAACGTGCAATCCGCCACGCTGCCGTCATGCCGCGATTCATCGCCAATGCCGACTATGAGGAAAAGGACAGCGACCCCGTGCGTCTGGAGCCGGGCGACGAGGTCACCGTGGGCCCCGTGGACCGCGCCTGGCCCGGCTGGGTCTGGGCGGAAGACGGCAAGGGCAACGATGGCTACGTGCCCGAAGACATTCTCGAACCGCTTGGCGAAGGCCGCTACGCCGCGATCGAGGCCTTCGATCCCACCGTGCTGCTCGTCCGCCGCGGCGACGAGCTCGACTCGCTGAAGCAGATCCACGGCTGGCACTGGTGCCGCAACGCGCGTGGCGAGGAAGGCTGGGTCGCAGGCTACCTGCTGAGGCCGCTTTCCTGAACCGCGGCGGTTTCGATGGGGCGCGGCCGATCACTTCCAGGGTTCGCCCGAATCCCCTTCGATGAAATTCCTGAGCACGGGGTCGGCGATGTTCCGCAACTCGTCGGGCGTGCCGTCCCAATAAAGCAGCCCGTCCTTGAGGAAAATCACCCGGTCGGCGATGCGGAAGACGCTGCGCATCTCGTGGGTCACGACCACATTGGTCATGCCGTGGTCGCGCTGGAGGCTCTTGATGAGATGGTCGATGGAATCCGCCGTGACCGGGTCGAGCCCGGCGTGCGGTTCGTCATAGAGCACGCAGGCCGGGCGGCCCACCACGGCGCGGGCCAGCGCGACGCGCTTGCGCATGCCGCCGGAGAGCGCGGAGGGCATTTTCTCTTCCTGCCCCGGCAGCCGGACGATTTCCAATGCCTCGCGCACGCGGTCCGAAATCTCAGCCTCGTCCTTCACGCCCGTCTCGCGCAGCGGGAAGGCGACGTTTTCTCCGACGGTCATCGAATCGAACAAGGCCCCGCTCTGGAACATGATGCCCACCTTGCGGCGCACCGGCCCAAGCTGCCGCTCGTCGAGACCGGCGATCTCCATGCCGTCCACCTGCACGCTCCCCTTCCACGGCTGGAGCAGGCCGGGAAGATGCTTGAGAAGCACGGATTTCCCGCCGCCCGAGCCGCCGAGCACGACCAGCGTTTCTCCGCGGCGGATGTCCAGGTCGATACCGCGCAGGACATGCTGGGAGCCGAATTTCTGCTCCAGGCCCCGGACGCGGATGAAGGGATCGGCCACACCGGAACTCTGCCCGGCACACCGGCTGGCTTGCAAGCTGCCAGCTTCCTCTTCAACCCGGCCCGCCCAGATGGCGGCGGAAGAAATCGACGCGGCGGCGCTGGGCATAGCGGTCCTCGCCGGAGCCATGGCCCTTGCCGGTCATCGGCAGGAATTCGAAATCCTTGTCGGCAGCGATCAGCGCGTCGATCACCTGATAGGTCGAGGACGGATCGACGTTCGTATCCAGTTCTCCAACGGTGAGCAACAGCGCGCCCTTGAGATTCTTGGCATGGGTGACGTTCGAATTGTCGGCATAGTGCGGGCCGACGGGCCAGCCCATCCACTGCTCGTTCCACCAGATCTTGTCCATCCGATTGTCGTGGCAGCCGCAATCGGCCGCGGCGGCCTTGTAGAAATCCCCGTGGAAAAGCAGCGCGCCGAGCGCGCTCTGCCCGCCGGCCGAACCGCCGAAAATCCCGACCCGTTCCAGATCCATCTGCGGCCATTTCTCCGCGGCGGCCTTCAACCAGGCGATGCGATCGGGCAGTCCGGCATCCTTGAGATTCTTGTGACAGAAATGATGGAACTCCCGGCTGCGGTTCGCGGTGCCCTTGCCATCGATCTGCACGACGATGAAACCGTGCACGGCGAGCTCGTGCTTCGGCACCAGCCACGGGCCCCACGCCTTCGGAACGAATGATCCCTGCGGCCCCGCGTAGATGTGCTCGATCACCGGGTATTTCTTCGCCGGATCGAAATCCGGCGGCGGACAGACGATGCCGTGGATGTCGAATCGTCCGTCGCGGTCCTTCGAAACGAAAGGCTGCGGTAGAGGCCAGCCGGTGGCGCGGAGCTTCGAATCGTCGGCTTCCGCCAGCGTGGCGACGAGTTTCCCGTCCTCCCAGCGGCGCAGCTCCGTCACAGGCGCCTTGTCCACCCGCGACCAACGGCAGGTATAGTACTTCCCGTCAGGCGAACGCTCGAAGCGGTCATGCATGCCGTTCCCCCCGGTCAGCGGGACGAGCCTGCCCGTATCGATGAGCACCCGGGCGTAGTGGATGAAATACGGGTCTTGATCCGGATAGCAGCCGGAGATCCGCAGCAGCACTTCACGACTTGCCTCATCGACCTCCACCACTTCGCGGACGACCCATTCGCCCCTGGTGAGCTGGCGCTTCACCGAACCGTCGCGCCCGTCGAGCAGGTAGAGATGTTTCCAGCCGTCGCGTTCCGACATCCAGAGGATCTCCTCCCCGTCATTCAGATCGCGGCGGAAGGAATTGCCGTAGACATAGACGAACGTGTCGCTGTCCTCGCGGACCAGCACGCGCTGCCTCCGCGAGGCGCTGTCGATTTCGATGACATGATGCCGGTCGAAGCCGCGCCCGATGAATTCGAAAGTCAGCCGTTTCGAATCCTGCCGCCAGACGGGATGGCGGCACTCGAAAGGATTCTCCAGCAGCTTCGCATCGGCGGCGAGGGGCTCTTCCCTGCTCGTGAAAAAGACCCATGGCACCCGCGTGTCGATCTCGTCGCCCGGTTTCGGATAGGACCGCGTGAAATGCTTCGGCTGGAGCTGGTCCTTCGGCGAGGATTCGACGTAGTGGACAAGGCGCTCCTCCACATCCTTCTCCTTCCACATCATGAAGCGCGACGCATCGGGCGCCCAGAGCGGCTCGCCGCGGAAAGCCCCCTCCTCGTCGTCGCGGGCGAGTTCGCGTTCTTCGCCGTTTCGCGTGTCTTTCAGATAGACGCCGCCCTCACGCACCGCGACCTCCCACCGCCTATCGGGCGAGTACCACGAGGGACGGGCGGCGGGAGCCTCGCGGTGCGGGCGGCGGCGCCCCTCCCGGCGCGGCTGGAGTTCCGGCGGCGGCTCCGCCTCCACGGCCCGCTTCGTGCGGGCATCCCAGCGTTTCCAGCCCTCCCCGGTCTTCAGCAGAACCTCCCCTTTTTCCCCGGCGCGAAATTCCTCCCAATCCGGCGCGCCTTCCGCCGCGTCCTCCGTTTTGCCCGACTCCGGATCGATCCACAGCAAGCGGCGCCCCGCCGCCCCCTTCAGCGCATGGAGCAGCCTCGAACCGTCGGGCGCCCAGGAAAGCGGGACCGATTCGTTGGTGACAGGCGTTTTCGCCAGGCCGTACCAGCGCCCGGTCAATTCGTTGAATGAGGCAAGATTGCCATGATCGCCTCGGGCCGCGAAAAGGGGAAGAAGCGCAAGGAGAACTGGACGAAACATCATCGGGAGTCTAACGGTGGAAGATCATGAAAATGTCGACTTTCATTCGTCTCCGCCAGTCCGCGTCCGTTCACCGGCCGATTTCCAAGCGTCTGCTCATGAAATCGCCCTTTTTCGCCGCGCTCGCCCTGTCAGTCGCACTGCTCGCGCCTTCCTGCGTGCCGGATCCCTACTACGGGCAGCACCATCATCATCCACCTTCGGGCGGGCATCGTCCTCCCGGCGGAGGAGCGGCGGCCGATGCTTACAATACCGGCCACGCCGACGGCACCCGCGATCGTGAGCGCGGTCGTCGTTACAATCCCCACACGGGCCAGAACCGCTTCCCTTCTTCGCTGCGCAACGACTACCGCCGCGGCTACGATGCCGGTTACCGCCGCAGCGGTGGCAGCGACTGGACCCAGCGCCGCGCCTATGACGACGGCCACAATCACGGCCGCCGCGACAAAACCTCCGGCCTGTCTCGCAATCCCGCCCGCCACCTGCGCGACGTGCCGCGCGCCTATCAGGACGAATTCCGTCGCGGGTATAATACCGGCTGGAATGCCGCCCACATCGGCCGCCCGCCCTACCGTCCCGGCCCCATGCCCCGCCCGCCGCGCCCCGTTCCCTATTGAGAAAAGAGAAAACTCGATCTCCAGCGGGCTTCTTCGCATCCCTCCCGCCGCGGGACTCGGACATCGGAGTGCTCTGCAAACAAACTTTCCGCCCGTTTCGTCACTGTGTCGGGAACACGTATTCCTTTGATTTTCCGCCCCGGCCGAAGCCGTCGAAAATATCCTTCGAGGTGACGTAAAGCATCAGGCTGAAAAGCAGCATCGCGAAGCCGACCTGGAGGACTTCCAGCACTTTCGCCCGCACCGGCCGGCCGGCGACAGCCTCCAGCGTGGCCAGGGTGATGTGGCCGCCATCCAGAACCGGGAAAGGCAGCATGTTCAGAATCGCGAGGTTCACGTTCAGCAGCACCATGAAACCGAGAATGCGCTGCCAGGGGTGATCCATCAGCAGCATCATGAACTTGATTTTGGCGATGCCGACCGGGCCGCTGAGCTGATCGATTCCGATGCTGGACTTCGGCGAAGCGACACTGACGATGGTGGTCCACATCATCCGCACGGTATCCTTCATCTGCCGTAGCGGGCCGATGTGGACGATGGCGGTGTTGATGTCCAGATTGTCGGAGAAGGAGACACCGATCATGGCACGCGGCTCATCCAGTTTCGGGGAAACCGGGATTTGGGGAGTCACGGTGACCGTGGCACGTTCGCCGTCGCGTTCGTAGGTGATGCTGACCGGCTGCGAACCGGCGGCGCGTAGCGCTTCGAAGGCATCGACCGAGTGGGCGACGGGCCTTCCGCCGATTTCGAGCACCTTGTCGCCTTGCTGCAGACCTGCGAGCTTGGCCGGGGCGTTTACGCCGGAGACCTCGTTGATCGTGACTCCCTTGCCCATGGGCTCGATGCCGACATGGCGGAGACCACGCCGCTGGTACCATTTGGATTCTGTGATTTTGAAGGGAGTGGTCACCTTCATTTCCCCTTGGCCCGGGCGGTCGATGGTGAACTCGATTTCGTCGCCCTGGCTGGTCACCACCTGCATGAAGACACTGTCCAGGGTGCCGTCCCAGCAGTCGACCGGATGACCGTTGACGGCGAGAATACGGTCGCCCCGGAAGAGTTTGCCGGCGGCGGATTCATCCGACCAGACACCGCCCACGACGGTGGTTGGAATAATGTCCGCCGGCTTCCCCCAGGCCCACACGCCCAGCGCCGCGGCAAAGGCCAGCAGGAATGAGAACAGCGGCCCGGCGAACGCCACGATGATCTTGTCGAGGGGCTTGATCGGCGGCAGCGGTTCGCGGTCGAGGTTGCCGCCCTCGATCGCCTCCATCGGCGCCATCTGCGGCAGGGCGACGAAGCCGCCGGCGGGAATCCAGCCGAGACCGTACTGAACGCCGTTGATCGTCCTGCTCCAGATCGGCTTGCCGAACCAGATCTGAAAACGGTCGATCTTGAGGCCGCGCCACTTGGCCGCCCAGAAGTGGCCGAGTTCGTGGACGAAAATGATGATGTTGAAGATCACGATGACCACGAAGATCAAAAGCGCGACCTGAAGCGGGGTGCTGAGGGCTTCCATGAACTGCGGCGGCAGCCTACCCCGGAGTTCCATCGCTTCAAGAAGTTAAAGACCGGACCGAAAAGGAGCAGCGATCCGGTCGCATGCCGTACGTAGTCCCGGCTTCAGCCGGATCGAAACGCCGCCAGCTTGACACCTCACCTGGAACCGCTCGAATGAGGAAACCCGGATGAAATCCACGATGCATCTTTTCTGGTGGCTCGCCGCTTTGCCCGCCGCTGCGGGAATCGCCGCCGGAATCTGGCTGACGCCCGCGGAATCGTTCCCGCCCTCCACCGTGGCCGTGCCTTTCCCATCCGCCGGAGAAGCGGCGTCGCCCCTGCCCGACGATCCGGAAATCCTCAAACTCGCCGCCATGGCCGGCCGGACGCGAGAGGCGCGGGCGAAAATCGACGATCTCCTCGCCGCCGGTGCCAAGGACGAAGAAATCGCCGCCTGGCTGGCTCCCATCCTCCTCGCCGATCCGGCATGGCGGAGACATTCATCCTGACCGTACCGGAGGAAGGGGGAAGACGCATCGACCTGGTGCGGGCGACTTTTACGGAACTCGGAAACCTGCATCCCGACGCCGTATGGGAGCTGATCCGCGCTTCCCCCTTCGCCGCCTTTGCAGCCGGAGCGAGGCAGACGGAAAGACATTTCCCCCTGAGCCTTTCGATCGCTTTTGGCGATTCGCCGCTCGCCGCCGCGGTGCTTTTCGATCCCGCGAATGGTTTTTCGGATGACTATATCGCGCGATACTTCCGCCATGGCGCTAACAATGTGGTGAATGCCCGCCGCATCCTCGACGAATGGATCGGCGGCCGCTGGCCGGGCGACCCTCCCGAATGCATCCGCTCGGCGTGGCTTTCCCTCGGCCATCTGGACAAAGAAGCCTTGAGCGAAATCCGCGCCAAACTCCCTGAAACCTTCCAGGAAGCCGCCGGGCGCTTCGATGCTTATGACCGGCTGGCCGATTACGAAGGACCGATCACCACTGACCCCGATGCGGCCGCCTTGCTCATCCTCGGCCCCGGCGAACTCGCCGAATTCGTCGATGAACGCGCCATGGCGGCCCGCCCCATTCCTCTCGCGATCTTGGCGGAACTCCCGCCGGAACTTCGCAAGCCCGCCATCGAAGACTATTTCAACTGGCTCTATCCCTTCCATGCCGGGCTCGCCAAGCAGACCATCGAAGAACTGGACCGATATGGCTTATCCGATTCGGAGAAACAGTCCTTGCTCATCTCCGCGGCCTCCTACGAATGCAACGCCCACGGCGACTATGAAACCGCCCTCGACTGGACCGGGCGGATCGCGGACGAGAGAGTCCGGGAAGAAACCAAACGGGAAATGCTGGAGGAATGGGCTCAACAGGACCCCCATAGCGCGCTGGAATACGCGATCCAACTACCGCCGGGCGAACTCCGGGATGACATCGAGCGACAAGCCCGCGAAGGAATGCCATGAAATTCCCGCTCAAATTCCTGCCCGTGGCGGTCTTCGCCCTGTCCCTCGCCATTACCGTGGCGGCGCGGAAAACCGGCGGAACCGCCGCCGCCAGCGAAATGCCCGCGCCCGGCCGGCATGCGGGAATCTATAAAACGCACCGTGAGGAAAGCGCCTTCGCCGAAGTGAAAAAGCTGCTCCGCGCAGGCGACCACGGCGGCGCGCTGGCCCTGCTCCGCCGCTTGGCGGATCGCGATCCGGTCGCGTTCTTCGAACTCCTCGAACGCCTTCCCGGCCTGCCCGGCGTCGAAGACATCATCCGCGATGCCGCCGGAAACCTGCCATGGAACCAGCCGGAGATCACCGCCCTCCTGAACCGCATCGGCCCGCACCAATGGCGCGACCTCGCATGGGGCTCCTACACCTCCGCACGCATCGGCGAAATTCCCGACGAGGAAATCTTCGAAGTGGGGGGTGATGCCCGTTGGCACGAACACCTCAGCGCCGTGCGCAAACTGATGGAAGACGCCGCCGAAAAGCGGCCCGACAGCTTCCTCGCCTACCTCAGCCACATCGGCGGCACCTCCGTCCGCGAGGAATTTTTCGAGATGCTGATGAAACACCACCCGGAGCGCGCCGGAGAATTTTTCGCCACCATTCCCGACAGCAACTACGGTGCGAACTACGACCGCGTCTACATCCTGCAAACACGCGCCCGCTGCCTGCCCACCGCGGAGAACCTGATGGCCACCTTCAGCGATACAGGCAGCCGCGGCGCGTATTCCGCCGATTTCGCCCCGCTTTTCACCCATCAGGCCTATAGCAATGCCACCCCGGAGGAGCGGGAAAAGATCCTCGAAACCATCACCGCCCAGCCCCCGCTGGCCCGCAACCGGATGCTCTTCGGCACGCTTTACGACCCTCCCCCCGCCGCCGAGTTCTCCCGGCTCGTCGGTCTCTTCACCTCCACCCATCTCCAGCAGGGAGCTTTGGAAAACTGGGTCGGAGAACAAAAACAACTCGACCCTGCCGACCGCGGCTGGATCGAGAACCTGCCGACCGACCGCCTGCGTGCAAGAGCGCACGAACTCCTCGACGCCCGCGCCTCCTCCCCGGCAGAATGAACCCCGGGCGCGCGGAGCCCCGGCTCCGCACGAACCACCATCAGTTGCCCGCTTCCATCCAAGCCCGCATCGCAAAGCCGGGCCGCCCCCCGAGCTTCTGCGTAGCTGGGGCTCCGCGCTCCCAGGCGACAAAAGTTTCTCCGCGGTCCGCACGTATTCTTCCGTCAACGATGCGCCGTTTTCCGTATTTTGCCATCCTCTCCCTCGCCTCCGCGGCGGCGGAGCCGGTGGACTTCAATCGCGACATCCGCCCCATCCTCACCAAAAACTGCACCACCTGCCACGGCGGCGTGAAGCAGGCCGGCGGCGTCTCCTTCATCTTCCGCGACCAGACGCTCGGCATGGGCGACTCCGGCAAACCCGTCATCGTCCCCGGCGATCCCGCAGCCTCCGAAGCCCTCCGCCGCATCAAGTCCGCCAACCCGGACGAAAAAATGCCGCCGCCCGACGAGCATCCCCACGGTCTCGATCCGGACCAGATCGCCCTGCTCGAACGCTGGATCGAACAAGGCGCGAAATGGGGCGAGCACTGGTCCTTCCAGAAACCCGTCGAACCGCCCATCCCCACCCTCAAAAACACTACCTGGCCAAAGACCCCCCTCGACCGCCACGTCCTCGCCAGACTCGAAGCCGAAAACCTCTCCCCTTCCCCGGAAGCCACACCCGCCGAATGGCTCCGCCGCGCTTCCCTCGACCTCACCGGCCTCCCCCCGACCCTGGAGGAATGGGAAACCTTTCAACAATCTTCAATCGGCAATCTTCAATCGGCAATGAGCGAAGCGGCCGACCGCCTCCTCGCCTCCCCCTACTTCGGCGAACGCTGGGCGGCCATGTGGCTCGACCTCGCCCGCTACTCCGACACCACCGGCTTCGAAAAGGACCCGCACCGCGACATCTGGCCCTTCCGCGACTGGGTGATCCGCGCGCTCAACGAAGACATGCCCTTCGACCAATTCACCGTGAAACAACTCGCCGGCGACCTGCTCGAAGACCCCGAACCCGGCGACCTCATCGCCACCGCCTTCCACCGCAACACCCAGAACAACACCGAAGGCGGCACCGACGACGAGGAATACCGCCTCGCCGCCGTCATGGATCGCGTCAACACCACCTGGACCGCCTGGAACGCCACCACCTTCGGCTGCGTCCAATGCCACGCCCACCCCTACGACCCCTTCCCGCACGAGGACTACTACAAGTTCATGGCCTTCTTCGACAACACCGAGGACGTGGACCTGGACAACGACTTCCCCCGCACCAAAGTCGCCAACGATCCCGCCGCCCAGGCCGACGCCCTGCGGCTGGAGAAAGAACTGCGGGCCCTACGCGACGCCATCAACATCGAAGCCCTTGCCCATGCCCGGGAAATCCGCGACTGGCGGACCTTCGCCCTCGACTCCGCTCACTCCAGCGGTCCGGAAGGCCGGCTTGTCCAGCAATCCGACGGCATCGTTCTCGCCTCCGGCACCAACCCCACCCACGCCGTCTACACCCTCTCCGGCCCGGCGCTTCCCTTCGCCGCCCTGCGGCTCGACATTCTGCCCATGAGCGACGAGCCGAAGGACTGGTCGGAAAAAGGCGCCGTCGTCTCCAAACTCGAAACCGACCTGATCAAAGCCGATGGAGCCCGCCAGCCCGTCGTCTTCAAGGAAGTCGTCGCCGATTTCCTCGCCGGCCCCTTCGATCCGAACGAAGCCATCCGCGACGGCGCCGCCGGCTTCGGCGACTTCCCCATGCTGCGCGGCCCGCGACGCGGCTGGTTCGTCCCCGAAACCCCCATCGTGCCTGAGGAAGGCGACCGTCTCGAAATCCGCCTCAAACACAGCGCTTCATGCAACGGCAACAATCAATCCTGCGTCCTGAACCGCTTCAAAATCTCTCTCTCCGAGGAGACGCGCCTCGCGGACTTCGCCCGTTCCCCTGAAAGAGCCGCCCGCTGGCAGGAGCGTGACCTACTGGAAAAGCAGTACCAATCCATTCCCGGCATCACCATCCCCGTCATGCGGGAGCGCCACCCCGCCGCCGCCCGCGATACCCGCGTCTTCATCCGCGGCAACCGCATGACCCGCGACATCTCCGTAAAACCGGCCATCCCAGCCATCGTTTCCAATCGTCAACCTTCAATCGACAATCATCAATCCCCCTCCCGCCTCGACATGGCCGAATGGCTCGTGGGCGAAGACAACCCTCTCACCGCCCGCGTGCTGGCCAACCGCCTGTGGGCCGAGTTTTTCGGCACCGGTATCGTCGAAACCCTGGAAGATTTCGGCAGCTCCGGCCTGCCACCGTCGAACCAGCCGCTGCTCGACCACCTCGCCCTGCGCCTGCAAAAGCACCACCGCTGGCATCTCAAGCCCTTCCTGCGCGAGCTGGTACTATCAGCATCGTACCTCCAGGCATCGAAAACTTCGCCCGAACTCGCCGCCCGCGACCCCCAAAACCGCCTGATCGCCCGCGGCCCGCGCCAGCGGCTTTCCGCCGAAATGGTCCGCGACCAGGCCCTGCTCATCTCCGGCCTGCTCTCGCGCAAACAATCCGGCCCGCCCGTCTTCCCTCCCCAACCGGAAGGCATCTGGAAATCCGTCTACAACGGCGAAACCTGGAAAACCTCCGAAGGCGAGGACCGCTACCGCCGCGCGATCTACACCTATTCCAAACGCACCAGCGGCTACCCTGGCTTCCTCACCTTCGATGCCCCCACCCGCGACATCTGCTCGGCCCGCCGCATTCCGACCAACACGCCCCTGCAGGCGCTCGTCACGCTCAACGACCCCGCCCACATCGAGTTCGCCCGGGCCTTCGCCAAACGGATGACCGGCGCAACCCTCGAAGAACGCCTCGCCCACGGCTACAAGCTCCTTACCCTGCAGGACGCTCCGCAACCCGTCATCGAAACGCTCGCCAAACTCCACGCCGATGCGGCCGCCGAGTACGAAAAAGCGCCCGACGAAGCCGCCAAACTCGCCGAAACTCCCGGCGAAGCCGCCATGGTGCTCGTCGCCAACACGCTGCTGAACTCCGACATCGCCCTGAACCGATGAAAATCCTGCTGATCGCTTTGCTCTCTCTTTCCTTTTGTCAGGCTGGCGAGACATCCCTGACCATCGTTTACCAGCCGTTGAACGGCTTCGGCTCAGGGGAAATCACCATTTTGCCCGTTGCATGCCAGGACTTCTATTCCCATTCGGGAATGAGCCGGCCGGGCTTTGTCACGCGGCGCAATCTGGCACCATCGACCGCGCCTGAAGGTCCTACCGATATCAATCTCGCATCGGTGGCCGGCATCCTCATGAGCCACGACATCCCGGAACGTGGCAAAGACACTCTGCACATCGATTGTTCCAAGGCAAAAGCAGACCCGCATGGGCATGAGCTTGGTCAAGTCTTCCGCGCTTCCCTCGAAGCCCTGCGGCTGACCCTTCCAGACGTCATTGCGAAAGCGGAACTCAAGTTCACCATTCCAGAAAGGATGACCGAACTTCGCCGGATCGCCGACGAGTTCGAGAAACACGACAAATCGAAACCCTTCTTCCAATCCGGGGAATGAACGTCTTCCAACAACTCCACCTCGACCGCGCCCTTCATTCCACCCGGCGCCACTTCCTGCGGAACTGCTCCATCGGCCTCGGTTCCCTGTGGCTCGCCACCCAGGGACGCGGCAGCGTGCTCGCCAAAGACCCGGCCAATCCGCTGCTTCCCGATCTCTCCCACTTCGCGCCGAAGGCCAAACGCGTGATCTACCTCCACATGGCCGGCTCGCCCAGCCAGCTCGAGCTCTTCGACCACAAACCCGAACTCGCCAAGCTCGACGGCAAGGACTGCCCGAAGGAATTCCTCGAAGGCAAGCAATTCGCCTTCATCCAGGGCGTACCGAAAATGCTCGGCTCCCAATTCCCCTTCCACCGGGCCGGCGGGAGCGGTCAGTGGATCTCCGACCGCCTGCCGCACTTCGAGCAGGTCATCGACGAAGCCTGCTTCATCAAGTCGATGTGGACCGACCAGTTCAACCACGGCCCTGCCCAACTCCTGATGCACACCGGCAGCCAATTACTGGGATCGCCGTCGATCGGCGCGTGGGCGACCTACGGGCTCGGCTCGGAGAATGAGAACCTGCCCGGCTTCATCGTCCTCACCTCCGGCGGCAAGAACCCCGATGCCGGCAAATCCGTCTGGGGCTCCGGCTACCTGCCCAGCGTCTATCAGGGCGTGCAATGCCGCTCGCAGGGCGAGCCCGTGCTCTACCTGAGCAACCCCGACGGCTTCTCCCAAGCGCTCCGCCGCCGCACGCTCGACGCACTCAACGACCTGAACCAGCGCGTTGCCGCCGAATTCGGCGACCCCGAGACCGTCACCCGCATCGCGCAGTACGAAATGGCTTTCCGCATGCAGATCCATGCGTCCGATGCCTTCGATCTGAACCAGGAACCTGAAACCGTCCACCAGCTCTACGGCACCCAGCCCGGCCAGGAATCCTTCGCCAACAACTGCCTGCTCGCCCGTCGCCTCGCCGAGCGCGGCGTGCGCTTCATCCAGCTCTTCGACTGGGGCTGGGACTCCCACGGCACCGGCGCGCACGACGACCTGAAAACCTCCTTCGTCAACAAATGCAGGCAGACCGACCAGCCGATGGCCGCCCTGCTCAAAGACCTCAAGCAACGCGGCCTGCTCGACGAAACGCTCGTCATATGGAGCGGCGAATTCGGCCGCACGCCCATGAAGGAAAATCGCGGCGGGGTGGAGGGCTCCTTCGTCGGCCGCGACCACAGCCCCTCCGCCTTCACGATCTGGATGGCCGGCGGCGGCGTCAAACGCGGCTTCTCCTACGGTGAAACCGACCCCGTGGGCTACGAGGCGGTCACCGACAAGGTCAGCGCCCACGACTTCCACGCCACGCTGCTGACCCTGCTCGGCTTCGATCACAAACGGCTGACCTACCCCTTCCAGGGACTTGAGCAACGCCTGTCGAATGTCACCAAGACCTCGCGGGTAGTGAAGGAAATCTTCGCGTGAAGCGACCCATATGGAACCGATCCATCCAAATGCCTCGCCGCGATGCCAGCGGAGCGCGAAGACACTGAAAAAAGCGATCAAGCTGATGGCCGTCTTCTTGGCCATCCCGCCTCTGCATTCCCAGGAGCCCCGGCCTTCCATCGAAGGCTACCACGAATTCAACTACGGCCAGGACACGGGCGGGGAAGACTGGATTCAGACCATCCGGGTGTCGGAGCCCCCGCTCCGCTCCGAGATCGAGGGAGATGTCACCGTCAGATTCAAGGCCACCGGCATGGACACGGCCAGGGCCATGTGCTGGCAGCAACCGACGGAGCAGGATCCCAACTCCTGGGGGCACGATGAAAACCTGACCCCGGACGGCATCGCGCTGGATGCCGAAGGCAACGGCTCATTCGTCTTTCCCGCCGGCCGTTTCCCCAATGGCCCGGTGAACGTCCGCATCTTCGCCCGGAACAGGGAGGGAAAACGCGACATCTTCGAACTCCAGCTCTTCAACCTGGGCGGAGTGAAATGGAACCAAGGCCTTCCCAAGACCGATCCCCCCGCGGCCAAGGGCCTCGAACTCATCTTCGCCGACGACTTCGACGGCCCGCTGTCCATTTCCAACGACGGCCGCAACGCGCGCTACAATGCACACAAACCGCGTCACGGAGATTTCAGCGGCTGGCCGTTTTCCGACGTGCTGGGCGACGGCAAGCCCTTCGCCCAAACGGGCACCTGGTTGAAGATCGCCGCGCGCAAGGACGCGGAATCGCCCCAAGGGCGCAGCGGACTCATCGCCTCGGTGGACATGGACGGGAAGGGCGTATGGGCCAAGGCCCCGGCCTATCTGGAATGCCGTTTCACCGCGCAGTCCGCGCCCGGTACCTGGCCTGCGTTCTGGACCATCACCCATCTGGACAGGGGCACGGCCGGGGACGAACTCGACATCGTGGAAGCCTACGGCGGCATGGGAAAGGGCAACCCCAACCATCCCGGCTACTCCATCGTCAGCCATTTCTGGGGGCAGAAAAATCCGGACGGCAGCGACAGGAAAGCGGAGTCCACAGTCGCCCGGATCATGGAACTGGGTGGCAAATCCTACTGGTCCACCACCTTCCACACCTACGCCGTCTCCATCGGCCTGGAGGAGACGGTGTATTACTTCGACGACATCGAAGTGCTCCGCCATCCGACCAACGGGATCTCGCGGGACTTCCCCCATTGCTTCCTGGTGAACTACGCCATCGGCGGCATCAGCGGCTGGCCGATCGACCTGGAACGCTACGGAAACGGCAGCGACATGTGGGTGGATTACATCCGGGTCTACGCCCGGGAAGCCGTGCCTGACTATGCCATGCTGCCGCCGGGTTCCGTGCCCGACATCGCGACACCGGCGATCGGGCTGAATTTCTCCATCGCCGGAAACTCGGACACGGAACTGAACCCGGAAGACACGGCGGGAAGCCCCGGAATCCTGCAGACGAACTGGAACAACCTGCCCGGCCCCGCCGGAAACGCGGAAGAACTCAAAGATCACACCGGGAAACCGTCCGGCGCGTCCGCGAGCTGGCAGGCGGCGCAGGGGGAAATCACCGGGATCGCCAAAACCGGACGGGAATGGGGCTTCCAGGGCGGCAACCTGAAACTCCAGCGCGGCTACCTCCAACTGGGAGGAAGCCTGACGGTATCGGACATCCCGTACGCCAGATACGATGTCCATGTTTACATCAATGCCGACGACCACGGCGGCATCGGAAAAGTCGGCATCAGCTCCCCGGACGGCGGCGTGGATGCCAGGGGAACTTATTATTACAACCTCGGCTGGCACGACGGGACCTTCGTGCGGGCGGAATCCACGACGCGGAAATCCGTCAAGCCGTCCAACTCCGTGGTCTTCTCAGGCAACACCGCCAAAACCTTCATCCTGGACTGGACCGGAAACCTCGAACGGGGCGGCACGGGCGTCTCCGGCATCCAGATCGTCGAGCGGCCGGAGTGAGCGTTTTCCTCATTCTACTCCGGGCATTCCAAGCGCCTCGCGATCCGCTTGCGGGAGCGAGGCCAGCCAACCGCGGGCGGATTGGGGGGATTTCTCCTCCCCTGCCCGAGCGAACGTTTGGGTAGTGTCCTAATTTGAATTGTTCCACGGAATCCGGGCTGGCCGGTTCAATGGAAAGCGCCGCTTGCGATTGCCGCCCTTACAGCGTCGCTCGGATCGTTGATCGGCGGCATCTTCAGCACCGCGATGTATTGCGGCTCCGTCCCGTTGTGAAACGCCCAGGCGAACGCCTCCTCTGCCTCCGGGTGGCCTGACAAGGTGAATGTCTCCACGTCCCCGTCAAAAACCCTCTGACCCTCGTAGTACTCGATAACGCGGCTTGTGCCCGAATGCGAGCAGCCGCAGCCATGAAGGGCTGTAACTGCTTCCGAAAGGTTTTGAAGGTAAGCGCTCACAGGGTGGTGAATCTATTTCCATTCTTGCGGACGCGTCACAAACCGCCCGTTTACGAGTTTCAACGAGTTCGGAAATTGACATTTCAACATCGAGTCCAAGGGTAGATCCCTTACAGTCACGCCGCCAATCTTCTGGTAACCGTCATTGCGGCGCTTGTTTTTCTCATCCGGAAGCTGTGGCACGTAAACAGTGATCTTGATTTCAGGATAGCGCTTCCTCACCCACGCCACTGCGGGCTCAAGGTCAGAGTCACCCGAGACAAGAACCATCCGGTTGGGTCTCAAGTCAATCGCGTCACTAATCATGTTTACCGCAATGCTCACATCTGTCTGTTTTTCCTCGGGGACCTTGTATTCCTCTAGGCACTTTCCACGGCACATTACCGTGCGCTCTTGATATTTGCCGAAAGTGAATTTGATTTTCGGGTCAAGGCTTCCCAGCGCACGCACGTAAACCGACTGGCGCAGCTTGGATTCGGAGTAGGCAGCGTCAGGGTCCACAACTGCCGAAAAGTACCGTACAAATTCGATTTGTTCCCCCGGCCTGAGCGCCGTCATGAAAGCCAACAGGTTCAGCCACTTCCATTCGGGATGGCGTTTCAACACCCCAAAATACAGGTTGAAGCCATCCACGTAAGCTATTGTGCCCATGATATTGTAGCTAAGAATCAGGAAATTTCGTTGACTTCTTCAAAAGCAGACGTATAAGTGCAGCAACCTCTCGCACCTAGTGCGATGGGCTGAGCCGAAAGGTTTTGCCCGCGAAAATCCCTCTCGTCCTCACGGGCCAGAGGGATTTTTTTGTGGCTCACCCGATTCGGGAGAGGCTTTCTTTTTCTCTTCCGCTTCGGTGGCGCGTTTGCGCTCAAACTGTTTTTTGAAGATCTCGACGTAGTCGATCAGAGCGTCGAAGTCGTCCGGTTCAAGCACGTTGCCGGTGAATACGAGCTCGGCCTCGTTGCTGCCCAATGGAATCTTGTAAGTGGCTAGCACGTTAGGGTGGGTGGCGGTTTGTAGCGTAACGATCCGAGGCTGAATGGATTCCTTGAGCGGAGATTCCGGTTTTGTAGACTCAGGGGCCGACGTCTCGTCGTTGCCCTCATCGTCTTCGGTGAACTCAAGGCTCCCCGAATACGGCTGACTTGTCAAACCAGCAAATTGGACATTGTCGAGGAACACTTTTGCCGTCTTAACCGCTGATTCTTGAAAAAAGCCCCGGTGGATAAGCTCCGATACGATAACGTTTTGTGCACACTCCAAATGTGTCTCAGCGAGGCTGGCGAATATCGGGTGGGCCAGCGCCGCTCGCTGCAACGACTCCGTGAGCTGCTCAGGGCTACGCGGGTGTAGAATCGCGAGCGCCAGATCGGACACCATAAGATGTGCGCCTTTCTTTTGAGTCAGTCCGTATCCTGACAGGGAGCCCAAAATGGTTGAGGAAACGCCAGTGATTCCAGAGTAGCCCATTGCCTTGGCTGCGGCTTCACGCGAAAGGGGGGCGCGGCGAGCTTCGATGAAAAGCTTCCCCACAGCCTCCACGGCGGCCCGGAGAGTGTTTCGGGGCGACTTGGGCGATCTGTCCTTGATGACCATGACCCTATAAAGCAGGAACCACCCAGCAGGTCAAGCTGTATTCTGGTGCTGTATTCTGCCACATGGCGGATTATTCCCAAGAAGAGCCGACCTAATCAGAATACGAGTTGACATTCGGGAGGGGTTTGAGCAGCATCCGCCCATCCGAAACGAAGCCGCTCCGCGAGGGTAGGATCTCGCGGAGCGGCGTTTCAGAAGCAAGCGGTTGTAGGCTAACGGTAAACCAGTCTGGGGCCCACCAGGAATTTGCGGGTTCGAATCCCGTCAGCCGCTCACTTCTGAAAAAAGTACTACCCTATGTTAGGTAGTTCCGCAAGAGCTTTTCCACTAGAGGGGAAAGCTTGCCTCCCCATTTTGCGAGCGCGGCGTCTAGCACCCCAGTATCCACCGAGACGGAGGTTTTCGTCTTGGTAATTCCTTCGGGTCGCCCTGCACCATCACGGGCACCGCCGCGCTTTGATTCTTTTCCTACTTTTTTCATTGAAGGCATGAATGAATTAGGTCATACCTTTTTCAGAAAGCAACGACAAATCCGATGAGCAACAATCTTTCCACCGACAAGAAGATCACCGCGATCAGCATGCTTTGTGAAGGCAATAGCATCCGGGCGATTGAGCGCATGACCGGAGTTCATCGAGACACAATCATGCGTCTTGGTGTCCGGGTTGGTCAGGGTTGCGCCGCTCTCATGGACGACAAGATGCACGGCCTGAATATCCCTCTCGTGCAAGTTGACGAGCTGTGGGGCTTCATTGGTGCCAAGCGGAAGACTGCCAAGGCGAACGACATGGTAGGCGCTGGCGACATTTGGGTGTGGGTGGCGATGGATGCTGAAACCAAGCTGGTCCCCGCGTTCCTCACCGGAAAGCGCGACAAAATGCACGCGGTTCAATTCATGGACGATCTGGCCTCCCGCTTGGTGAACCGCCCTCAGATTTCCTCCGATGCCTTCCGCCCCTATGTGGACGCCATCGAACGCGCCTTCGGCACGGAAGTGGACTACGGGACGGTTATTAAAACCTTCACCCACACCGATCTGGAAGCCACGCGCCGCTATTCACCGCCGGATGTTCTCAAGACTGAGAAAAAAGCCGTGAGCGGCAATCCAGACATGGGTCTCGTCTCGACCTCCTACGTTGAGAAGCAGAACCACACCGTCCGGATGCATTGCCGCCGTCTCTCACGTTTGACGAACGCATTCAGCAAAAAGCGCGAGAACTTCGACGCTGCCATCGCCATGCACTACGGTTACTACAACTTCTGCAAGGTTCACGGCACCATCCGTTGTACTCCGGCCATGGAAGCAGGCATCGAAACGAGCCAGTGGAAGGTGAGCGATCTACTCGAAGCAACCGGCGAGGCTTGAAAATGTTCCACGCCAAATTAGGACACTACCAACGTTTGGGAAAGCTGGAATTTCTTACAGAGACATTTTACCGTCCGGCTCGCCTGAAGCCGGGACTACATACACCCATGCCCCTCCTGGCCGGTTTCAATAAGCGGGCAAATTCCCGTCCTGGTACTGTTCCTGCCCGTCCCAAGTGCGGCCGTGAGCCTTGTTCTCCATACCGGTGCCAAGCTGGCGCAGGTCGCGACTGAAACCGATGGCGGTGTTGCAGGAACCGAGAGCGGCGACGCAGGCAAGCGAAACGAGTGCGAGCAACATCTTCATGAGCCGTTTTCGTAGCGCGGATTTCGCCGGGTGCAATCGCTTAGTTGCCCTTGAGTTCCCGCCGCAGATTGACGATTTCCTCGCGGATCTCGAAGATGGAATCCCGCAGCGCCTCGAAGGCCCGGCGCTGGTCCTCGTCCTCCGTCGCGCCGATCAGTTCGCCGCAGGCGGCCATGGCGTCGTTCTGCCAGTTCAGGCAGCGCTTGAGGATGGCGAGGACAAAGCCGGTCTCGGGCTGGAAATGGCGGTCGTTCAGCGCGCCGGCGAGCTTGCCGGCCACCTGGAGCAGCGAGGAGGTCAGGGTTTCGAGCGCGGCGTGTCCGCCTTCCTCCGCACGGGCGAAGTCCATGGCGCGGATGGCCAGTTCGGTGGCCTTTTCCTGCAGCGGGTGATTGTCGTCGGGGGAACCGAAATCGTCCCCGTCGTCCTCGTCCTTCCAGGAGTCGGCGCTGTCTTCCTCTTCGTAGTCGAGTTCCCAGGCGCGCGGCGGCGGTTCCTTGCCCTCCGCCTTGGCGGCCAGGGCATCGAGCAGGCCGTCCCAGCCCATGACGAAGGCTTCCTTCCGCTCCGAATCGGGGTCGTCCATGTATTTTTCCAGCACCTCCTGGTAGGCGTCGGTCAGCCGGTCGGATTCCTGGAGACGCTGTTCCCAGGCGAATTCGTCGTCATCGTCGTGATCGAGAGGATCGTCCGGGGAACGGCGGCGGATGATGTTGCACATCGCATCGCGCATCGCCTGGAGGTTGGCGAGTTTCTGAGCCTCCTCGGCGTCGGCGTCCATTTCCCAGGCGCGCTCGCCGAGTTCGAGTTCGAAATCCGTCGATTCGATGACCACGCGGCCGTCGTCGTCGCTGAACCATTCGAGATAGAGGGTGTTTTTCAGACCCATGGGGATGTCGTCTCCGTTGGCGCGGCGGGCCTGGAGTTCGTCGTCTTCGAGCAGAGGCGCACGGGTCTTGCGGGAGGCCGTCATATCGCCCACGAGGCCGCGCTGGATGGCCTTGAGCCCGCCGAAGGAGCCGGTGTGGGGGGCCGGATTGCGGAAGGAAAGCCGGGCGCCGGCGAGGTCGCGCCAGCAATCGCCGGTGAGGTCGAGCGCGAGCGGTTCCTCGCGCCCGTGCAGCCAGATCCGCCCGGTAGTTCTGCCTTCGGTGGTGTTGTCGATTTCGCCGCGGACGACCGCCTCCTCGATGCGCCAAGCCATGACAGCGGATTACGGCGATCCGCCGGGGGAGAGTCAATTTGGAACGTCAAATGTCGAATGAAGAGGAGAACGAACCCCATGGGGCGGAATACCTTGCCATTCGATGGTTAAAAAAAGACCGGAGCCCGTCAGGACTCCGGCCGTGATATCCGATGCCGGGGATTTCAGAGCCCGGCGCTCTGGCGGTTTTCTTCGCCGGCGGCTTTGTTGGCGGCACGGGCATTCAGTTCCTCGACCGTTTTGCGGAGGCTTTCGATCTCGGTGGCTTTGGCGGCGACCTGCTGCTGGAGGGAATCCCGGTTGGCGAGGGCGTTGGAAAGTTCGCCTTTCACGGTGGTGAGTTCCTTCTCGAGTTCGGTACGGGCGCTTTCCGCCTGATGGCGGGCGGCATTGGCTTCGCGGATCGCAGCGGTGGCGAGTTCGGCCTGCTCCTTCGCGGACTGGATTTCGGCGGCGAGCGGTTGCAGGCTGGTGCGAAGCTGGGCGGCTTCCTGCTGGAGCACGGCGAGGGTCTGCTGGGTCGCAGCGAGTTCGCTGCGGGCGCTGTCGCGTTCTTTTTCGAGCGCGGTGGCGGCTTCTTTCAGGCCCCCCGCTTCGGTGCGCGCGGCGGCGAGATCCTTTTCGCTGGCGGCGAGCTTGCCGGCCAGGGCTTCGAGCCGGCCCTTGGCGTCGTCCTTGAATTTGGCGATGGTCTGCTTGAGTTCCCTGGCGATGGATTCGCTGGCGGCGAGCAGGCGCCTGTTTTCGGCATGGGCTTTAGTTTCCGCGTCGAGTTTTTTGGCGAGTTCCTCATGGGAACCCTTCAAGCCGGCGAGTTCCTTTTTCAGCGCAGCCCGTTCCGCGGGGGCCTGAAGTTCGCCGCGGATGTCGGCGAGGCCGTTTTTGAGGACGGCGAATTCCTTCATCGCCGCGTCCATTTCGCCGCGGAAGGAGGCGAGCTTTTCGTAGGCTTCTTCACCGGCGCCGAGTTTTTTCTCCAGGACCGTGGCTTTGTCCTTCCACTGCAGGACTTCGTTGTTGGAGGCGCCGAGCTGCTGCTTGAGACCGGCGAGTTGTTGTTCGAGCTGGCGCTTCGCTTCCCGGACGGCGGCGGCTTCCTTGCGGGCGGCATCGCGCTGGCCGGCCATGTCGGAAACTTCGGTGCGGGCTTCGCGGATGGCGTTGTTGATGGTTTCGAAGTGTTGCTGGAGACCGGCGAGGGTGTCGGGCTCGGCTTCCTTTTCGGCGGCCGCAGGAGGTTGGGGTGCGGGCGCGGCGGGAGTTTCATTGGCCTTCAACAGGGGGCTGACGGCGACCGCGAGGGTGAACAGAATTGGAGCAGGTGTGCGCTTCATGAGTTTGTGAAGAGTGGAACATTCCCCAAGAGGGGTTGGGATAGTTACTCAACCAAAGACGAAATTTAATCAAACTTAAATAATTGGTTTTCTAAGGGGCGATCGGCGAGGGGAAAAACGGGCTTGCGGGCTCTTTGGGGCCGGGATGGATGGGATTTTTGAAGCTCCCACCGCCATCTTTTCAGCCTTCCAGAAGGTCGGGCCGGTTTTGCCGGGTGCGCTCCAGCGCTTTTTCCTTTTTCCATGCCGCGATCTTCGCGTGGTGGCCGGAGTAGAGGATGTCCGGCACTTTCATCCCGCGGAAATCGACGGGCCTGGTGTAGGCAGGGGCTTCGAGCAGATGGGGGTCGGAAAACGACTCATCCTGATGCGAGCGTTCGTCACCCAGCGCGCCGGGCAGCAGACGGACGATGGCATCCGTGACGACCGCGGCGGCGAGGGCGCCATTGGTCAGCACATAGTCGCCGATGGAGAGTTCCAGATCGACGAGGGCCTCGACCACGCGGTGGTCGACGCCTTCGTAATGGCCGCAGAGGAGGATGAGGTGCTTTTCCGCCGACAGTTCGCGGGCGAAGGCCTGCTTGAAGACCTTCCCTTGCGGCGTCATCAGGACGACTTTGGTTTCCGGCCAGCGCAGTTCCTCGATCGCGGCGAAGATGGGGCCGGGCATGAGCAGCATGCCCTGGCCGCCGCCGGCGAGGTAGTCGTCGGTGCGGCGGTGCCTGTCGGTGGCCCAGTCGCGCAGGTTGTGGGCGCGGATTTCGACGATCCCCGCCTGCCGGGCGCGGTGGATGATGCTCTCGCCGAGCGGGGCGAGGGCGATTTCAGGGAAGAGGGTGAGGATGTCGATGCGCACAACTCCAAGGAACGCCTGGAAACGAAAAAGCCGCCCTTGCGAGCGGTCATTCGTGTCTTGAAACCGAAGGAAAATTGGCAACCCGTAGGGGAATCGAACCCCTGTTGCTGGAATGAAAATCCAGAGTCCTAACCGCTAGACGAACGGGTCGTGTCGTTGACGTGCCCCGCAGGGCGGGCAGGAAACTAGCCGGGCGACCCAACGTGGCAAGCCAAAATTCGCGCCAAAAATGCGGGCGGCACATGCCAGCCATGAAATGTCCGTCCGCCTGCTGCATCGCTTGCGGCTTGCCAGCGGGGGCGCGGTCCCTACCCTGCGCCGCCTGTCCGACAATTTCAGACCGAACGACTCATGAATACCGCCATTCTCTCCCAGGCCGCCACCCAGGCGCGCGGCCTCGCCATGGATGCCGTCCACGCTTGTTCCTCCGGCCACCTCGGCCTGCCGCTCGGCTGCGCGGAAATCGGTGCCGTGCTCTTCGGTGGCGGGGGGCTCCGCTATTTCCCGGACGCGCCAAAATGGCTGAACCGCGACCGCTTCATTCTCTCCGCTGGTCATGGCTCGATGTTCCTCTACTCGTGGCTGCATCTTTCCGGCTATGATCTGCCGCTGGAGGAATTGAAGCATTTCCGCCAGCTCGGCTCCCACACGCCCGGCCATCCGGAATCCTTCGAAACCGTATGCGTCGAAGCGACCACCGGTCCGCTCGGCCAAGGCGTGGGCAATGCCGTCGGCTACGCCCTCTCCGGCAAGCGCGCCGCGGTGAAATTCAACACCGCGGAGCACACGATCTTCGACCACCACGTCTTCGCCCTGCTCGGCGACGGTTGTTTGCAGGAAGGCGTGGCGAAGGAAGCCATCGCCTTCGCCGGGCACAACGGCCTCGACAACCTGATTCTCATCTATGACTCGAATGACGTCACGCTCGACGCCATGGCCGAGAAGACCCAGGGCGAGGACGCGGAAGCCTATTTCAAATCCCAGCAGTGGGACGCCGTGACCATTGACGGCCACGATTTCGCCGCGATTTCCGCGGCGATCGCCAAGGCCAAGGCCGACGACAACGGCCGCCCGAAAGCCATCATCGCCAGGACGCTCATCGGCAAGGGCATCCCGCAGGTCGCCGGCACCGCCGCGGCCCATGGCGAAGGCGGCGCGAAATTCATCGACGAAGCCCGCACCGGTCTCGGCCTGCCGGCCGATGAGCATTTCTACGTGTCGCAGGAAGTCCGCGATTACTTCGCCGGGGTGAAGGACGAAGCGAAGAAGAGTTTCGATGCCTGGCAGGCGACCTATGACGCCTGGGCCGCCGCGAATCCGGAACCTGCCGCCGAATTGACCGCCTCGGTCGCCGGTGCGGTGCCGAGCGATCTTTCCGAGAAAATTCCCGTCTTCGCCTCCGACTACAAGGACGCCACGCGCGGCGCGGGCGGCGTGGTCATCAATGCGGTCGCGAAGGCCGTGCCGCAGCTCATCACCGGCTCGGCCGACCTCTACGGTTCCACCAAGAACTACATCAAGGACGGCGGCGATTTCTCGAAGGACAACGCGCTGGGCCGCAACATCTGGTTCGGCATCCGCGAGCACGCCATGGGCGCGATCTGCAACGGCATCGCCTACGACGGCATCTTCCGCGCGAGCGGCGCGACTTTCCTGGTCTTCGCCGACTACGTGCGCCCGTCGATCCGCCTGGCGGCGCTGTCGAAGCTGCCCGTGACCTACATCTTCACCCATGACTCCGTGGGCGTCGGCGAAGACGGACCGACCCACCAGCCGGTGGAAACGGTCAGCGGCCTGCGGGTGATCCCGAATCTCGACGTGATCCGCCCGGCCGATGCCGAGGAAACCGCCGGCGCCTTCGTCGCCGCGCTGCTCCGCACCGACGGCCCGACGCTGCTCAGCCTGACCCGCCAGGCCGTGCCGCTGATGAACGACCTGTCCGTCGGAGAGCGCCGCGACGGCGTGCTGCGCGGCGCTTACATCGCGGGGAAGGAAACGGGCGAACTGAAGCTCATCCTGCTGGCCACCGGTTCCGAAGTGCAGCATGCGCTGGCCGCGGCGGCGGAACTCGGCGACGGCGTGCGCGTGGTGTCGGTGCCGTGCTTCGAGCGCTTTGACCGCCAGAGCCCGGAATACCGCGAAAGCGTGCTGCCCACCGCCGTCACCAGGCGCATCGCCATCGAAGCGGGCGTCTCCGGCCTGTGGTGGAAGTACGTCGGCCTGGGCGGCAAAGTGCTGGGCATCGACCGCTTCGGCCTCAGCGCGCCGGGCGGCACGGTGATGAAGGAGCTTGGCATGACCAAGGATCACGTCGTCGCCGCGGCGAAGGAACTGCTCTGATCAAGGAGCGCCGGCAGCCTGCCGGTGAACCGGAGAAGGGCCGACAGCCGGAGAGGCTGCTGGCCCTTGTTTTTGCCGGAGCGAATCAGGCCGTGCGCCTGCGCAGAGCGAAAGGCAGCAGGGCTGCGGTCAGATAGATGGCGAGGGACGGCTCGGGAACAACCGTGACGGTGACGGTTCCGAAGAGCGTGCTGTTCACGGTGTGAACCCCGGGGATGAGCGCGTCGGGCGAGATGTTGGTGGTCGCGCTCGGCTCGCCCGAAAGCTCGAAGCGAACGCCCGACACGCCGCCGATAATGTGGATCGGGTCGAAGGTGAGAACCGCTCCGGCGGGCTCACTGGGTCGGATGAAGAGACCGGAGATGAGGAACGATTGGCCGGAGAATGTCTCGGTAACCGTGCCGAGTGGCGAAGGGAAGTCGCCGGAGATGGCGCTGCTGCCGGAACCGTACACATCCGGATGGAACATGCCTATGGGAAGGTCGATTCCCAGCACGTAGCCCGAGATGCCGCTGACGTTCAGCGTGGGACTGGGAGAGGTTTCCGCGAAGGTGAAAACCGTCCCGCCGGCGGAATCCGGTTCAATGAGGATGCTGATCGCCGCTTGAGCAGAGTTGCACAGCAGCGCTGCGGCAATAGCGGCGGGAAGAAATGGATTCATTCGCGTTCAGAGTTGAAGATCAAGGCGGGTGGATTCCTTTTACGGCGGAGAAAACCAGATTTTCCATAAAGTTCATCATCGTCTTGGACATATGCTTCAAGCGCGGACTGGCAAGCGTGGTTTCGAATCGTTCCGGTCGCGGTAACTTCGTTGGAATTCCCGGCCTCCGCGCCGCCGAAGACTCCCGTCAGGATCTTCCAAAGTATGCGGAAATCACTCGTCGTATCGTCGATGCACGGGATCGGGATGACGATCATTGGCAATATGCGGACGACAGAAACGCCGGCGGTTTCATCCCGTGGACTCGGTGGAGCCCGGGCCAATGAGGCCGAGTTTCGCCAGGCGGCTGCGGATGCCTCCGGACTGCCTCTGCATCAGCTCCGCGATTTCTTCGGCCTTCAGACCTTCGGCAAAGAATTGCCGCAATTCCATGTCCTGTTCATCGTCCCATTTGCGATAGGCGCCGGGATACCGCCGGCGGATGGTTTCCACGTCGTAAGCTTTGGAGGGCGGCGAGGACATACCGGTTTCGAGGGCTTCCGCGGCGGCTTGAAAGATGTCGTGGTAAGTCCATGCGGGTTTCTTAGCGAGAATCTGCTCGTAGCTATGGCCTTGGGCGATCGCTTCGAGAATGGCGTGGGATTTCTTGCTGATGGGCATATAGGCGTTCTTTGGGAGCTTTGGCAGAGAGCGAGGAGGAGATTTTCACCGCAGCAGATTCCACGCGGTGACCAGCGCCTTGAGGCCGGCCATTTCGATGCTCGGGTCGATGCCGCAGCCCCAAAGGATGCGGCCGCCTTCGTCGCGCTGGAGCTGGATGTAGGCAGCCGCGTTCGCGTCCGAACCGCCGCGGACGGCGTGGGAGCGGTAGTCAGTGACCTTGAAATCCTTGAGGCCGGCGTTTTCGAGGGCGTGGACGAAGGCGTTGATCGGGCCGTTGCCTTTGCCTTCGATGCGTTTTTCCATGCCGTGAATTACGATAGATGACGTACATTCGACGATGCCCCGCGCTGTGGTGTGGTGGGAGAGTTCGTAGTCCTTCACCGAAAGCGGCGCTTCGACGTTGGCAAAAAAGCGGTGGAAGGCGTCGCGGATTTCGTCGGCGGTGAGTTCCCGGCCCAGTTCGTCCGCGAGGTCGTAGATGCGCTTGCCTACCTGCGGGTGCATGGTCTTCGGCAGGTCGAGGCCGTGTTCGCGGTCGAGGATGTAGGCGACACCGCCTTTGCCGGACTGGGAGTTGATGCGGATGATGGCTTCGTAGGAACGGCCGATGTCCTGCGGGTCGATGGTGAGGTAAGGAACCCCCCATGACAGGTCGGGCTGGTCCTTGAGTTCACGATCACGGCGGTCGAGGCCCTTTTTGATGGCGTCCTGGTGGGAGCCGGAGAAGGCGGTGAAGACGAGTTCACCGGCGTAGGGGTGGCGCTCACCGACGGTCATGCGGGTGACGCGTTCGTACACGGCGCGCAGGGCCGGCAGGTCGGAGAAATCGAGACCGGTGGGGATGCCGTGGCTGTTCATGTTCAGCGCGACGTTGACGATGTCGAGGTTGCCGGTGCGCTCGCCGTTGCCGAAGAGGGTGCCTTCCACGCGGTCGGCGCCGGCCATGAGGCCCAGCTCGGTGGCGGCGGTGCCGGTGCCGCGGTCGTTGTGGGTGTGCAGCGAGACGATGAGCGATTCGCGGTTTTTCAGATGGCGGCACATCCACTCGATCTGGTCGGCGTGGACGTTCGGCGTGGTCCACTGGACGGTGTCGGGGAGGTTGACGATCATCTTTTTGTCCGGCGCCGGCTGCCAGATGTCGATGACGGCGTTGCAGCACTCCAGAGCGAAGTCGAGTTCGGTGTCGGAGAAGGATTCGGGGGAGTACTGGAGGATAACGTTGGTGCTCGGAATGGTGGGAACGAGTTCCTTTACCAGCTTCGCGCCTTCGACGGCGATGTCGCGGATCTGCTCGCGGGTGGCGTCGCCGAAGGTGACGCGGCGCTGGAGGGGGGAGGTGGAGTTGTAGATGTGGACGATGGCGCTTTTCGCACCGTCAATGGCCTCGAAGGTGCGGCGGATCAGGTGCTCGCGGGTCTGGACGAGGACCTGGATGGTGACATCGTCCGGGATGCGGCTTTCATCGATGAGGCGGCGGCAGAAGTTGAATTCGGTGTCGGCGGCGGAGGGGAAGCCGATTTCGATATGCTTGAAGCCGACGCGGCAGAGGACGTCGAAGAATTCGAGCTTTTCCTCGACGGACATCGGCTGGGGCAGAGCCTGGTTGCCGTCGCGCAAATCGACGGAGCACCAGATGGGGGCGCGGTCGATGGTTTTGTCCGGCCAGGTGCGGGCGGGCAGGTGAACGGGCGGGAAGGGACGGTATTTGGCGATGGAAGAGGGGTGCATGGAAAAGTGAAAAATGATCGGTGATCGGTGAAAAGGCAGAGGGCGCCACAGGACATGCGGCAGCCAAGGGACGGCGGTAGGAAAAGGAAATGCTCAGCGGGTGGCCAGCCCTAGAAGGAGCGGCCGCAGCTCAAGAAGCCCGCGGAGAGTTGTCGTCACGGCGGGAAAAGTGGCGCGCGAGAGGGGGGGTGTCGAGGGGAAAGGTGAGAAGGCCGGGGAATCGGCTGCGACCAGAGAATCGGCCGGGAGTGTGGAATGACTCGATTTCCGGCAGGAAATCGTTCGGATTTGGTCAGTGGAACGCGTATGGAATTCGGCCATGGCGTTTGTCCGCATCGTTTTGCCGCTGGTTTTGCTCGGGGCTTTGCTTTTCGCCGCGGGGCGGGGGGAGGAGAAGGTTCCGCGGCGGGTCGAGGTGCTGTTTTTCGGGGATGACGCCTATCATCATCCGCTGGAGCGCTACCGGATTTTCAAGGAAGTCAGCGGGAACCGCGGGATCAATCTGACCTATGAGAAGCGGATGGAAGCGCTGACGCCGGAGAATCTGGCGCAGTACGACGTGCTGCTGGTTTACGCGAATCATCAGCAGATCACGCCGGAGCAGCTTGCGGCGGTGCGGGGGTTCATCGAGGGCGGGGGCGGGTTCATGCCGGTGCATTGCGGGTCGGCGTGTTTCAAGGGGTCGGACGAGTATGTCGGGCTCGTGGGCGGGCAGATCGAAGGGCACGGGGAAGGGGTGTTCACGGCGCGGGTGGTCGAGCCGGAGCATCCGGCGATGAAGGGTTACGAGCCGTTCGAGACGTGGGACGAGACTTACCGGCATCACCGGCTCACGGATGATATCACGGTGCTCCAGCGGCATGAGGATGAGCCGTGGACGTGGGTGCGCGAGCAGGGGAAAGGGCGGGTTTTCTACACGGCCCATGGGCATGACGAGCGGTGTTGGTCGCAGGAGGAATTCCACGAACTGTTGGAGCGCGGCATCCGCTGGGCGGCGGGGGAGAATGTGACGCTGATCGATTTGCCCGAGCTGGAATACGAGGTGCCGATGCTGCCGGAGCGCTACCGGACGAACCGGCCGGTGCCGAAGGTACAGCAGCCGCTGTCGCCGGAGGAATCGATGAAGCGGACGCAGGTGCCGCCGGGTTTCGAGCTTTCGCTGTTCGCGGCGGAGCCGGATGTGGTGCATCCGATTGCGATGACGTGGGACGAGCGGGACCGGCTGTGGGTGGTGGAGACGCTCGACTATCCGAACAACCTGACGCCCGGCGACCGGGGAAGGGATCGTTTGAAGATTTGCGAGGATACCGATGGCGACGGGCGGGCGGACAAGTTCACAGTGTTCGCCGAGGGGCTTTCCATCGCGACTTCCGCGGTGCATGCGAACGGCGGGGTGATCGTCAGCGACGGGCCGCGAATGCTTTTCCTCAAGGACACCGACGGCGACGACCGGGCGGATGAGCGGCGGGTGTTGTTCGAGGGCTTCAAGATGCACGACACGCACGCCGGGGTGTCGAATCTGCGCTACGGATTCGACGGGTGGATTTACGGCACGGTCGGTTATGCGGGGTTCGAGGGCATGGTCGGAGGGCGGCCGATGAAGTTCGATACCGGCGTGTTCCGCTTTTTACCGGATGGCTCGCAGCTCGAATTTCTCGGCAAGACGACCAACAACACCTGGGGGCTGGGCTTTACGGAGGATTTCGACGTGCTCGGCTCCACGGCGAACCGGCAACCGAGTTGGCAGGTCATCGGCGACGGCGGGCCGGTGCACCGCGCCGACCGGGGAACGAGGATTTTTCCGATCACGCTGGATGTGCAGGGATCGGACGGGTGGGACCCGCCGATCGAGGTGCTGGGGGAGGGCCGCATCCGGGCAAAGGCGCGTCACTACACGGCGGCGGCGGGTCATGGGATTTATACCGCCCGGCGTTTCCCGGAAAGCTGGTGGAACCGCGCGGCTTTCGTCTGCGAGCCGACGGGGCATCTGGTTTCCGTCGCGCGATTGCATACGGAGAACGCGGATTTCGTCGCGCCGTTCGAGGGGGAGAATCTTTATGCCAGTTCGGATGCCTGGTCGGCTCCGGTGGCGGCGGAGACGGGGCCGGATGGCGCGGTGTGGATCGCGGATTGGTACAATATCATCGTCCAGCATCTGCGCCCCGGCGCACCCTTCGAGCAGACACAGGTGGAGCGGGGGCAGGGCGCCGGTTATTTGACGCCGCTGCGGGAGAAGCCGATGGGACGCATTTACCGGGTTTTTCCGAAGGGTAGCGCCGGGCCGGAGCCGGTCGCGGCCGATCCGATTGACGGGCTTGCCGATCCGTCGCTGGTGCGCCGTCTGCACGCGCAGCGGAAGATTGTAGAAAACGGCGACCGCGTTTTCGTGCCTCATCTCAAGGCCGCCGCAGCCGGCGAGCATGGCGTCCATACCCTCTACGCTCTTGCCGGGCTCGGATTCTTCGGGCCGGAGTCCGATGAGGGCGTGTCGTTTCTTTCGGAAACGCTCGGACATGCGTCCCCCGGTCATCGGAGAGCGGCTTTGGCGTTGTGGCCGGCGGAGCGGGAATGCCCGCTCGATCCGCTGCGGGAGTCCGATCCTTTCGTCATCCGCGAATGGCTGTTGCTCGCCGCCCGCATGCCGGCGGACGAGGCGCTCGGCCGCAGACTCCGCGACTGGCACCGGAACGCACAGCATTTGCGCCGCGGGGTGGTGCTGGACCGCTGTTTCGCGGCGGCGGCGGCGCGGCATGCGACCGGTTTCCTGCTCGCGTCGCTGGAGACATCGCCCGATCCGTCGGTGCTGGGAGAGCGCATCTATCCCGCCGCGATCCGCGCCTTTGCCGAGAACCGCTCGCCGCAGGTTCTCGGGCGGTTGGAAGGCGACGACTCGCCGCTGGCCGCCGCGTTGAGGGATGCGGTGAAGGAGAAAATCGCCGCAAAAGAACACCATCCACCCGCCGAGCGGCTTGCCCGCGGCGAAGCGATCTATGCCCGCACCTGCGCCGCCTGCCACCAGAACAACGGCGCCGGTGTCGATGGCGCTTTCCCGCCTCTCGACGGTTCGAAGCTCATGCTGGGAGACCCGGCGAATGCCATCCGCATCGTCCTCCATGGCATGACCGGGCCGGTGGAGATTTCCGGCAGATTGACTGTGGATTCGCTGATGCCGCCTGTCCTCGGGCTTGCGGATGCCGAAATCGCCGACGTACTCACTTACGTCCGCCACGCCTGGTCGAATGACGCGCCGGCCGTACCGGAGGCCGAAGTCGCCAAGGTCCGCGAGGCGACGAAGGACCGGCGGGAGCCATGGAGTGGCGAGGAGTTGCGTTGAGCGGGCGGCTTCAAGCCTTCCAGCCGCCGAGTTTGCAGACGCGCTTGAAGTGCTTCGCTTCGACCGGGGTGATGGAAAGGCGGGTGCCTTTCTGCAGAACGAGCATGCCTTCGAGAGCCGGGTCTTCCTTCATCCGCTGGAGGGGCACCGGGGTGGGAAATTTCGCGGCGAATTCGAAATCGACGAGCATCCAACGCGGGTTTTCCGGCGTCGCCTTCGGGTCGAAGTATTCCGACTGAGGATCGAATTGCGTGGCGTCGGGATAGGGTGAGGAAGCGACTTTCGCGATGCCGGCGACGCCGGGCGGAGTGGCGTTCGAGTGGTAGAAAAGCGCCAGGTCGCCGGGTTTCATATCGTCGCGCATGTAGTTGCGGGCCTGGTAATTGCGGACGCCGTTCCACGGTTCGCGCTTCACGCGCCGGAGGTCGTCGATGGAGAAAACGTCGGGCTCGGATTTGATCAGCCAGTGGCGCATGGGCGGATGCTACCGCGCCGGAACGCTGTGGCAATGTCCGGGGATGGCTCTACCGGGATCGCGAACAAAGCGCATGATCCAGGACATCACCGCCGCGGTGTCGGGCGGGGTGTCGAAGGTGGGCAGGGCGGCGTCGATGATTTCCGGGGAGATGCGGTCACGGCGCGAGAGCATGAGCGCTTTCGCGTATCCGGCGGGATATTCGGGATGCCCCTGGAAACCGATCATCGTGTCGCCGACGGCGATCATCGAGTTCGGGCAATGCGCGTTTCCCCCGAGCGTCCGTCCGCCGGGCGGCAGTTCCTCGACCTGGTCCTGGTGGCTGAGCAGCAGGCGGTATGAATCCAGGGGCGGATCGATCCATGGCGGGCGGTCATCGGTGGAAATCATGACTTCCTTGGTGCCGACGCCCCAACCGCGGGTCGAAAGGGCGACTTTCCCGCCGAGGGCGTGGGCGAGCATCTGGTGGCCGAAGCAGATGCCAATGTAGGGCGTTCCGGCCGCGTGGATGTCACGGACGAGAGCGACGAAGCGGTGGAGCCATGGTTCGTCTTCGTATACGGAGGCCGCGGAGCCGCTGGTGATCCAGGCGTCGCAGAGGGAGGGGCTTGCCGGAAAATCGCTTTCGCACAGGTTGAAGACCCGCAACTTCACTCCCGGTGCATGGGTGGCGAAGAGGGTGCGGAACATATCATCATGGTCGCCCGCGATGCTGAGGAATTCCGGCTGGACGTGATCGCACTGGAGCAGGCCGAAGGTCATGGAGGCAGGCGCAGGTGGTAGGACTTCGGCCGGACGAAAGCATCGAAGCCGAGGCGCGACAAGGTGCAGCCGCGGCCAGAGTCTTTCACGCCCGTCCAGGCGAGGCTGGGTTCGAGGTAGTCGCAGCGGTTGAGGAAGACAGTGCCGGTTTCGAGGTCTTCGCCGAGACGGAATGCGGCGTCGATGTCGCGGGTCCAGATGGAGGCGGTGAGGCCGTAGCGGCTGTCGTTCATCAGGCGCAGGGCTTCGGCGTCGTCGCGGACTTTCATGATGCCGACGGCGGGACCGAAGGTTTCTTCGGTCATGATCCGCATGGTGTGGTCGGCATGGTCGAGCAGTTGGGGCGCGAGGTAGGGGGTGCCGGATTTGTGCCGCGGGAAAGAGGCGGGGTCGATCCAGGCGCGGGCGCCCTTGTCGATGGCGTCGGCGATTTGTCCGGCGACGAAATCCGCGGCGGAGGCGCGCACCATGGGGCCGAGGGTGGTTTCGGGGTCGAGCGGGTGGCCGAGGCGGTAGGCGCGCACCAGTTCCGCGGCGCGTTCGACGAAAGCGTCGTGCAATGATTCGTGGACGTAGATGCGCTCGATGCCGCAGCAGGATTGGCCGGAGTTGAAGAAGGCACCGTCGACGATGTTTTCGACGGCGTGGTCAAGGTCAGCATCGGCGCGGACGTAGGCGGGATCCTTGCCGCCGAGTTCGAGGCCGGTGGCGATGAAGCGGTCCGCGGCGGCCCGTTGGACCGCCTGCCCGCCGGCCACGGAGCCGGTAAAGGCGACGAAACCGATACGGGGATCGCGGATGACGGTGGAGACTTGTTCGTGGTCGAGGTGGAGATGCTGAAAGACAGCGGGCGGGCCACCGACGGCGGCGAAGGCGGCGGTGAGGCGTTCGGCGCAGAGGAGGGTCTGATCGGAGTGCTTCAGCAACACGGAGTTCCCCGCGAGGAGGGCGGGGAGGAAGGCGTTGACGGCGGTGAGGTAGGGGTAATTCCACGGAGATACGACGAGCACCGTACCAAGCGGTTCGCGGCGGATGAAGAAGTTGAAGCCGTCCTTTTCCGCACCGGGAAGGTCGGCAAGGCATTCCGGCGCGGCGGCGATCAGGAAGGCGGCGCGCTCGGCGAAGCCGCGGCGGATTTCGTTGGCGGCATAGCGAACGGGCCTGCCCATCTGCATGGCAAGCTCCCGGCCGAGTTCATCGGCATGGGAGACGAGGTGGTCGGTCATCCGGCGGCAGATGGCGCGGCGCTCGTCGAGAGGGACGCGGCGCCAGGCAGCCGCAGCATCACGGGCGGAGCCGAGGGCGCGGGCGATTTCGCTTCCGGAGGGCCGCGGGCGCTCGGCGGCGAGGGAACCATCGGCCGGGCTGATGAGGCGAATGGACATCAAGATATTGGGATTGGACTATTCCGGCGTGACATAGGCGGCGGTGATGCCGCCATCGACGAGGAAGTCGGAGCCGGTGACGAAAGAGGAGTCGTCGGAGGCGAGGAAGAGGGCGGCTTTGGCCATTTCCTTCGCTTCGCCGAAGCGGCCCATGGGGATGTGGACGAGGCGGCGCTGTTTTTTTTCCTCGGTGTCGAGGAAGTTCATCAGCAACTCGGTGTGCAAGGGGCCGGGGCAGAGGGCATTGACGCGGATGTTCTGGCGGGCGTGGATGATGGCGAGTTCGCGGGTCATGGCGAGGACGGCGCCCTTGCTGGCGGTGTAGGCGAGCTGCGGGGTGGCCGCACCGAGGCGGGCGACGAAGGAGGCGGTGTTGACGACCGAACCGCCGCCGGCGCGCAGCAGGGCGGGGATGCCGTATTTGCAGCCGTAGAAGACGCCTTTGACATTGACCGCCATGGTTAGGTCCCAGACGGCGTCGGTGGTGGTCATGGCGTTGTCGTCGTCGCCGTGCATGATGCCGGCGTTGTTGAAGAGGACGGTGAGCTTGCCGAACTCCGCTTCGGCGCGGGCCACGGCGGCTTCGCAGTCGGCGGCCCTGGAGACATCGGTGCGCTGGTAGACGGCGCGGCCGCCGGCGGCGAGAATGTCGGCGGCGGTTTTCTCCCCGGCGGCATCATTGATGTCGGCGACGACCACGGAGGCTCCCTCGGCGGCGAAGAGCAGGGCGGATTCGCGGCCGATGCCGCTGGAGGCGCCGGTGATGAGGGCGACCTGGTTTTGCAGTCTCATGGTGATTGGTTGACGGTCTATAGTTGATGGTTGGATGCCGGATTTGAGAAAGCGGTTGGCGTCAAGATGCCTTTGCCGAGCGATCGGCCATTAACTCTCAACTCCTAGATGCGCTCGAAATAGCGCTGGCGTTCCCAGTCGGTGACGGCGCGGGCGAAGGCGTCGCGCTCGGTTTCGAAGAAGTGAGTGTAGTGCACGACGACTTCGGGGCCGAAGGCCGCGGCGGCGAAAGAGCTGTTCTTGAAGGCTTGAATGGCTTCGTCGAGGGTGTGCGGGACGCGCGGCAGGTTTTTGGCGGCATAGACATCGCCTTTGAAGATGGGCGGCGGTTCGGTTTTCTCGCGGATGCCGTCGAGGCCGGAGGCGAGCATGGCGGCGAAGGCGAGGTAGGGATTGCAGTCGGCGCCGGGGATGCGGCACTCGATCCGCAGGCCCGGACCGGAGCCGACAACGCGGAAGCCGGCGGTGCGGTTGTCATGGCACCAGGCGATGCGGGTGGGCGCCCAGGAAGCGTCCTCGAAGCGTTTGTAGGAATTCACGGTCGGCGCGTAGAAGACCATGAGGTCCTGCACCCGGTGGATGAGGCCGCCGAGAAACCAGCGGAAAGTTTCGGAGACGCGCAGCGGGCCTTCTTCGAGGTCGCCGGGGAAGGCGGGCTTGTCTCCGTGAAGCAGGCTGAAATGGATGTGGCAGCTCGATCCGGCCTGGCCGGCATGGGGCTTGGCCATGAAGGTGACGCTGATGCCCTGCGCATCGGCGAGTTCCTTGAGGCATTGCTTGTAAATCGCATGGTTGTCGGCCATGGCGAGGCAGCCGGTGTAGCGGACATTGAGCTCGTGCTGGCCTTTGCCCCATTCGCCCTTGGAGGTTTCGACGGGAATGCCGGAGCGGCTGAGGTGGCGGCGGGCTTCGGCGTTGAAGGGTTCTTCGCGGGTGCCCTGGAGGATGTGGTAGTCCTCCAGATACCAGCCGGCGGGTTCCAGGCCGTGCCAGTTTCCGGCGGCGGCGGCGCGGTAGGAATTACGATAAAGGTAGTATTCGAGTTCGGAGCCGGTCAGCGTGGCGTAGCCGAGGGCCGCGGCGGCTTCGATCTGGCGCCTGAGGATGGAGCGCGGGGCGATGGAGACGGGGGTATGGTCACGTTCGTTCTGCAGGTCGCAGATGACGAGAGCGGTGCGTTCGAGCCAGGAGGCGAGGCGCAGGGAGGAGAGATCGGGCAGCAGGTGGAAGTCGCCGTAGCCGCGCTCCCAATTGGCGAATTCGTAGCCGGGGACGGGTTCCATTTCCATGTCCACCGTGAGGAGGTAGTCGCAGGCGTGCGACCCTGCGGCGGCGGTGTGGTCGAGGAAGAAGCCGGCGTCGAAGCGCTTGCCGACCAGGCGGCCGTAGAGGTCGGGAAAAGCGGCGATCACCGTGTCGATGGAACCATCTGCGGCGTGGTCGCGCAGTTCGTCGAGGGTAAGCAGTCCTTGGGGCTTTTGCATGGCGGGGCGGTCAGTACAAAGCCCGGCCCGCAAGGAACGGGACGGGCTGGATCGGGAAACGGCGCATCGGCGAATGTTAGCGCTCCCGGCGGAGGAGGCAATGCCTCGCTTTCAGCGGCGGCGGCGCAGCAGAGCCAGCGCGCCGAAGGCTCCCATCAGCGCGGTGGCGGGCTCGGGGATGCCTTCGATCTTGATCGCCGCAATGCCGGCCTGGAAAGCCGCCGAGGTGCCGCCGAGGTAGTCCATATCGATGTCGAGGGTGGTGGCGCTGAATGTATGCGTCTGGCCGATGCCGCTCCAGAATGTCGGATTGGCCGGGTTTCCGTGGCCGGTCACGGTCACGGTATCGGAGATACCACCCGTGAAATGCACGTCCGGATCGCCGTCGGTCATCAGCGTTTCCGAGTTCTCCGAGCGGCCAGCGTAGTAAACGGTGATGGAATAGGCGGTGAAATCATTGTTTTCCATCCAGGTTCCCAGGCTCAGCGTGATGTCCACGGAGAGGCCGGTACTGCCGATTGGGTTCGGTCCGAGCAGAGTGGCGAAGGGTTGCCCCAAGTTCGCAAGCTGGCCCGCCTGATAATAATCCGCGTAGATCACGCTGCCGGTCACACCATCCAGACCGATCGTCGCCGTCGTGCCTGCGGCGTTTGTGGAGCCGGTTCGGACGTTGACATGAGCGTCCGCGCCCAAAGCGGCGGCAGCGGTTGCATCCATGTCGTTGCCGGCGGCGCTGCTGAAATTGATCAGCAGCACATTGGCGGCATGGACGCATGGAGACGACAGGGCCATTGCGGCAAGGAGGGGGAAAAAGAGTTTTTTCATCGTTTTTGGTGTTGGATCATGTGGATCTAAGCGAGAAAGGCGGAAAGCGAACATGGCCACCGGGCAAGTTTTCATGGCCATTTGCCAAGAATGTCGTCACGCTTGAACTAGGATGACGACCGGCTTCCTTTCCCGCCGTTTCCGCGTGGGCGTGCGCCTGCCCGAATGGTCCACCGGCTTCAGTTTCCGTATTTTCGCGGGGCTGACGGATTTCCAGCGGCAGCAGGAGGCCTTCCAGCTCGTTTTCGATCAACCGAGCGGCGGCGACCTGCCACCGGCGCCGGTTGACGGATCGTGGGACGGCGACGGGCTGATCGTTTACCGCTATACGCCGGAGGAGGGCGAGGCGTGGAAAAAGCGCGGGATCGCGGTGGTCAATCTGAGCGCCGAGACGCCGCCGGACGGCCCGCTCTTCCCGCGGGTGACGCTGGACAACGAGCAGGTGGGCAAAGTGGCGGCGGAGCATCTGGTCGCGCTGGGGTTGCGGGATTTCTGCTATGTTCACGAATCCACGCGCGGTTATTCGACGGAGCGGCTCGCGGGTTTCCTCCGGGGAGTGAAAGCGCATGGCGGACGGCTCCATTGCATCGAGGTACCGGCTTCCTCCTTTCCCGAAAGGACGCGCGCGAAGCGAATCGAGGAGGCGATGTGGGTGCCTCTGGCGGGTCTGCCGAAGCCTTGCGGGATTTTCGCAAAAGACGACATCGCGGCGGTGTGGACCCTGAACACGCTGTCGAAGCTCGGCATCCGCTGCCCGGACGAGATGCCGGTGCTGGGCGTGGCGGACGACATCGTCTTCTGCCACATGACGCAGCCTCCGCTGAGCAGCGTGCCCTATCCCGGGCGGCATGTCGGTTTCGAGGCGGCGCGGCTGCTCCACCGCATGCTCAGCGGAGAGATCCCGCGGACGCAGAAGCACCTGAAGATCCCGCCGCAGGGTGTGGTGTCGCGCGAATCGACCCGCCATGTGATCCTGCCCGATCCGATGGTCACGAAGGCGCTGTCACTGGTCCGCCGCGAGGTGACGCGCGGCTGCGTGCAGGTGGCGGATGTGGCGAGACATTGCGGTGTGTCGCGCGAGCTGCTGCGCCAGCATTTCCAGCAGCAGCTCGGCCGCAGCCCGAAGGAGGAGATCGAGCGCCTGCGCCTGCGCCATGTGGTCGAGGTGCTGCGCAGCACCGACTGGACGCTGGAGGCGATCGCCGAGTCCTGCGGTTTTTCGGGCAGCGACGAGGTGTGCCGCTTCGTGAAGCGGAACACGGGGAAGACGCCGGGGGAAGTACGGCGTGCACCGTAGAAAACCGTTTCTCATGCGATCCGGCTGTCGAGCTGGAATATCTGGCCGGAGGTGTGGGGCAGGTGTTCGTGCAGGTGGAGCAGGAAGGAGGCGACCGTCTCCGGCGTGTTGAAACGGCCGAGGACGTGCTCTCGGCGCACCGCTTCGCGCCGCCGGGGTGACATACCGGCGGTCATCGGGGTGTCGAGGAAGCCGGGCAGGATGGTGTTCACCCGGATACCCGCGGGACCGAGTTCGCAGGCGAGGGATTTTGCCAGGCCGATCAGGCCGGCCTTGGCCGCGGCGTAGGCGGCCTGGCCGGCGGGCGGGTGCAGGGCGGAAAAGCTGGAGATGAAAACGATGTGGCCACGGCGGGCGCGGAGCATGCCCTTCGCGGCGGTCGCGGCGCAGAGGGCCGCGCCTTTCAGGTTGGCGGCCATGGTTTCGTCCCAGGCCGCTTCATCGAGTTTCAGGAGAAGCGCATCGCGGGTAAGGCCGGCGTTGCAGACGAGCAGGCTGGTTTCGCGAGCGGCGAACCACGCTTTCACCGCCGCAGCGCCGGTCACGTCGAGTTCGTCGCGGGAAGGCGCCAGCACTTGATGGCCGGCGGAAACGAAAGCGGCGGAAATGGCGCGGGCGAGGCCGCCATTTCCGCCGGTGATGACGATCTGCCCGCCCATGCGGACGAAAGTTGCCGGCCGGCGAACCGGCCGGCAAGCGGCAAGACTCAGCGACGGGAGAGAGGGACGATGACAATGGCGTGCTCCTCGTAGCGCGCCCTGGCGCCGACCTGGTCGAGAATCATGTCGAGCGTGGCTTTAGCCGGCACGTTTTTCAGTCTCAGATTGATCGCCTGGCCTTCGAAGCGGTTCGAGGGATCTCTTATCATGAAGTTCGGCGCGTATTCTTCCTTCGATTCTTTTTCGATCATGTGGCCCAGCGCATCGAGGACTTCCTTCAACTCCGCGTTCCGGAAGTCGATGACGGGAAGTTGGACGGACGCGAGCTTCTTCTCGCGCCCGCGGGCGGCGACGGTGCCGGCGTTCCGGTTCAGTTCGTTGAGGTGGTAGCGTGCGTCGGGATTGGAAGGCTGGAGGCGTAGGGCCTCGGTGTAGGCGGCGCGGGCGGCGGCGAGGTCGCCGGATTTCTCGGCCATGCGTCCCTTGAGGATCAGCCCGGCCGCATTGTTGCCCTGGCCGAAGAGGCAGGTGCAGGTGGCAAGGAGTGCGATGAAGATAGATGTTTTCATGGTTCTCTCGGGTTATCGGCGGAAAAACGCTTTTCCACTTATGCGGGAGATGGACCGTTTTCGAAGCGGGATCAACCTCGAATCCGCGAGCTTGCGCGCTTTTCCGGAAAATGGCCTTTCCCTGTGCATGCAACGTGATGACGAGCGGTGGATGCAGCGGGCGATCGGGGAGGCCCGGCGCGGCATCGGCCGCACGGCGCCGAATCCCGCAGTGGGAGCGGTGGTCGTGAAAGACGACGTGGAGCTCGGCGCAGGCTGGCATCGCGGCGCGGGCCTGCCGCACGCCGAGCGCGAGGCGATGGCGGAGGCGCGGGAGAAGCATGGCGCGGAGGCGCTGCGCGGCAGCACGGTATATGTGACACTGGAGCCGTGCTCGACCCACGGCCGCACGCCGCCGTGCACCGACGGGCTGATCGAAGCGGGCGTCGCGAGGGTGGTCTATGCCGTGACGGACCCGAATCCGGTACATACCGGCAGGGCGGACGCACTTCTAACAAATGTGGGGATCGAGGTGACACGCGGCGTGCTGGCGGAGGAGGCGGCCCGGGTGATCCGGCCTTTTGCGAAGGTCCAGAGGACGGGGCTGCCGTGGGTGATTCTGAAGACGGCGATGAGCCTGGACGGCCGGATCACGCGCCCGCCGGGCGAGGGGATGTGGCTGACCGGAGAGAAGGCGCGGGCGGAGGTCCAGCGGCTGCGCGCGGAGTGCGGTGCGATCCTGACTTCGGGCGAGACGGTGCGCCGCGACCGGCCGCGTCTCGATTTGCGCATGCCGGAATTGCTGGAGGGGCGCAAGCAGCCGTGGCGGGTGATCCTGACGCGGGATGCCGCTTCGCTGCCGCCGGATGCGCCTTTGTTCACCGACGATTCGAAGGGACGGACTTTGATCGAAGACCGCGATCAACCCGAAGCAGCGCTCCGCCGTCTGGTGGAAGAACGCGACGTGCATGCGGTGTTGGTGGAGTGCGGCGGACGGCTCGCGGCAGAGCTGTTGGAAGCCGGGCTGGTGGATGAGTGGATCGCCTTTCTCGCACCCATGCTTTGCGGAGGCCCGGTGCCGGCTTTGGCGGGGGCGGGTTTTCCGGAAGGCCTGCGGCTCGCGGAGCCAGACTTCAGGCGTTTCGGACCGGACGCGATGCTGCGGGCGCGGGTGGAGAGGAGATAGGGGAGTCCCCGAAGGATCATGCACCGACCATCTGTGAGATCGGTGGAGTCTTTTGATGCCCGGAGGGCAGATTTTCGCCCGGCAAAAGCGTGGGAAAGCATGGATCGAATGTCTTTACCCATTGATTATCAGCAATAATCTCTTTTTCGAGTAGTTTATTAAGATTTTTAAAATTTCTTGATTGCTTAATTAATCAAACGTGTTTCAATCGTGCATACGGTTCGGCCCCCCGCCCCCGTCTCCACCCCCGCTGCCTGCAAGGGCAGGGAGTCTTTTCCCCACCACATCCCCCCTCGCCATGAGCCTTGTGTCGCTGCTCGTCCGCGTGTCGTGCCTGACCGCGTTTTTGTCCTGCGCTCCCCGCGCCGAAGCGGTGGTCTATGCCACCGGCTTTTCGGATGTAACGGTATCGAACAAACCGAATGGTTATTTGGGAGGCTGGTTTGGTTCCCACGTGGCGTTCGGAGAATGGGTCGGCCAAACCAGCCTCGTTCAAGTTTCGGGAGGGAAGCTGGTGGCTACGAGCGACACGCATGGTTACCGCGGCGCGGCGCTGGTGCTCGATCCTTCCTTATTTCCGGGTGCCGGGCGGTATAGGCTCGGCTACGACTTGGAGAGCATCAGCGGGAGCGCCGGCGATTCCGCATCGGCGTCCATTTGGTACGCCAATGGGTACGATCTCTTTTCTTCGCCGAATGCGAATATCATCGATACGCTGAATCATCAGGTCGTCGCCTTGGGTACCGCGAACAGCGGAATCTGGGGTCTCGCGGTTCACACGACTTCGGCGCTGAACCAGCAGATCGAATTCACATACGACGGGTTCAGCGCGGTGGTCATCATGCTCGGGGCGAACGACACCGGAAGCTGGCCCTTCTCAACGGCCACCTTCGACAACATATCAGTCAGCAAGCTGATTCCCACCGGCCGCGTGGTGCCGGAGCCGACGAACGCCCTTGTGGGCGTGTTGATCGGAATCGCGATCCTGCAAAGGCGCGTGGTACGCGGCTGAGCTGGTCAAAAACGATGCCCCGATGTCATCGCGGGACGACACCGGGGCCGGAAGAGTTCGCCGGCGTTCAGCGATAGCCGCCGAAGTGAACCGTGATACCCGGGCGGACATGCACGTGCGGGCGGATCGCGGGGCCGCAATGCGGGGCGGGGCGATGGACGTGGGCACGATGGCGGTGATGGCGCACGGGCACCACGCGGGTCCGGTAGACGGGATGACCGCAATGGTCGTAGTAGGCGACGTAGGTTTCGACCCAGGCGGGACCGCCGCAGGAGCGGTGGTATTCGACATAGTGGCGCGAAGGGCCGCGGTGGCCGCGGGCTTCGGCGGTGGGGGTGGCGATCAAGGCGGCGATGCCGAGCGTGAGAATTCCAAGCAGTTTTTTCATGGCGATGAATGATGAGATTCGCCGGTTTCGACGATCCTGCCCGGAATCTATTCACGCCCTGCCGGAAATTTTTGACGGTCCTCGTTCGCGGCGCGGTGCTTTTCAGACTTCGAAGAGCGAAGTGACCGATTCGCCTCCGGCAATGCGGCGGATCGCTTCGGCGAGCAGCGGCGCGATGCCGACGGCGCGGACTTTCTCACCGGCCGCCTGCGGCACGGAGTCGGTGGTGATCACTTCCTCGATCGCCGAGTTGAGGATGCGCTCCCGGCCCATTTCGCCGAGCACGGCGTGCGAAACGCCGGCGAACACCCGGCGCGCGCCGCTTTTCTGCAGAATCTCCGCGGCCGCACAGAGCGTGCCCGCGGTTTCGGTCATGTCATCGACGAGGATCACGTCGCGGTCCGCGACGTCGCCGATCACGTTCATGGCCTCGACGCGGGTGGCGCTGACGCGGTGCTTGGCGACAATGGCCAGCTCGGCGCCCATTGCGTCGGCATAGGCTCGGGCCATTTTCACGCCGCCGACATCGGGGGAAACGACGGTGAGGTTCGACGTATCCGGATGGCGTTCGCGCAGGTAGCCGATGAGCGCGGGTTTGGCGTAGAGATGGTCGACGGGGATATCGAAAAAGCCTTGGATCTGCGGCGCGTGCAGATCCATCGTCAGCACCCGGCCGACGCCGGCGGAGGTGAGCAGGTTGGCGACGAGTTTCGCCGTGATCGGCACGCGGGGCTGGTCCTTGCGGTCCTGGCGGGCGTAGCCGAAGAAGGGCATCACGGCGGTGATCCGGCCGGCGCTGGCGCGGCGGGCGGCGTCCACCATGATGAGCAGTTCCATGATGTTGTGATTGGTCGGCGGACAGCTCGGCTGGACGATGAAAACGTCGGCGCCGCGGATGTTTTCGTTGATTTTGACGAAGGTCTCACCGTCCGGGAATGCCGTCACATGGACATCGGCCAGCGGGCTGCCAAGCTGGTCGGCGATGCGCTCGGCGAGCGCGCGGTGGGCGGTTCCACTGATGAGTTTCATGCGGCGATGGCGGGCGGGCAGGACTGACGGCGGCGGGCGGAGAGGATTGTTGACGGTCCCGGGCAGCTCGGCAACCCCGCAGGCGGGTGAGGATCCATTCGCGGCATGACCGGGATCATTCGGTGGAGGCTTTGGGTCTCACGCCCGCTTCTTCGAGGAAAAGGATGGATTTCCCGATGCCTTCCAGGAGTTGTTCGGCCTGCTCTCTCGGACCGCGCCAATGGGGATAGGTGACGCTTTCCTCCAGAAGGGTTCTGGCAACCCTGAACTGCCCGAGCGCTTCCTCCGCCCGCCGTTCTTCGATCCAAAGCCTGTGCCAGCGGGCATAGAGATGGCGGGCATAGTAGTAGCGCACCCGGAACGTCGTCTCCATTCCACCCTGCAAGCGCAGCGCCCGGGCGAATTCCTCTTCGGCTTCGTCGCCGCGGCCCAAGATGGAAAGCACGTTTCCCCGATTGACGGCCCATTCGGGATCGAGGGGGTGGAGGCGGGACGCCTCGCGATAGAGATCCTGCGCCTTCTCCCTCCAAATCGCATCTTCGCCTTCGGGGAGGCTCCTTCTTTCCGCGACGCTGCGCGCGAGATGTCCGCCGTAGCCCGCCAGGTCGCCACTGGGCCAGAATTCCATCGCAGCCCCGATCCGATCCAGAGCCGACTCAGGAGCGCTCGCGGCATAGTTCCCCCTGCCATAGACAGCCGGCCACAATGCCCGGAACGCGCGACTCGCCTGAAGTCCCTGCCAGCATAGGCCGATCCCAAGAAGCAGCGCCGCCGCACCGGTGGCGAACCGGCCGATTGAGAAGCCGGTCGCGCTCCCTTCTTCATGCCTCCCCTCCGTCCGCGGCAGGGCGAAGCCCATGGCTATCCCCAGATAGAGGGCTCCAGGCAGCGTATGGGTGACAAAGCTGAAGTTGGAATGCAGCAGCGTGCCCGCCAATGCCGCCAAACCGCCGCACGCCATCGCGTCGGCATTCCGCGACACCGTCTCGCGCAGAAGCAGGGCTCCTAACCCGCCAACGACCACCGCAAACACCGCCACGCCGACGAGGCCGGCCCCGATCCAACCGTAGTCCACCACCACCTGCATCAGTTCGTTGTGGACGAAGTCGTCGTCGCGCCCCCCGCCGGTGGCATTGGAGGGATTCCAGAATTCGTATTTCCGCCAGCCAAAGCTGCGGCTTCCCCCGCCGGTCAGCGGCTCGCTGCCCGCGGCGTCCCAGGCGACTTCGAGGAAGGTAAGTCGGCCCGAGTTGTCGGCGACCCTTTGCAGTTCCGCGCCCGCGCCCCGTTTCTCCTGAAACTGCTGGAGGAAGAAAACGACCGCGGCGCCGAGCAGCACCGGCATGGCCAGGGCAGCCAGCCCCAGCGACACCTTCCGCGGGCTCTTGTCCCGCCATGCGACGAGAAAGGCGCCGATCACCAGCGCGGCGAGCATCGCCGCCATCGCCAGGAGCCCGCCGCGCGAATTCGACAACAGCACGCAAGCCATCCCCGCCATAGCTCCCAGCCCATACAGCGCCCGCTCCGCCGGACGGTCCCCGCTCATGAAAGCGCGGGCCGCAAGCAATCCCGCCGCCACCAACGAGAAATCGGCCAGGTGGTTGTAGTGGCCGAACCACCCCGAGGGGAAAGCCGCGGGACGCGATGTGAAAGGCCAGGAGAAGGCCGGATCCCGGAGCTGGATCAGACAGATCGCGAGATTCGCGACCGTCAACAGCGACAACCCGGCCATGAAGACGCGGATGCCGCTTCCCCCGGCTTGCTGCAGCAAGACCCACAACAATCCCGACAGCATCGCCGCCGCCAAAATGGCATCCGCCCGGGCGAACTCCGCCACCGGGCTGTGCCAGCATCTCCACCAGATCCAGGCGCAGGCCAGCACGACGAGCCCCAGCGGGATCCACACTCCCCGGCCACGAAGGGAACCGGTGCCCCCGGCCAGCGCGACAGCCAGCGAAACGCCCAGCGCCAGCATGCCCGGCCCCCAGGTGAAATCGCGCGTCTGCCCACCGAAAATCACGGCGAAGGCCATGGCCAGAGCCATGAAAAGTCCGGTGAGAAGAGGCATGGAAATCGGGGTTTTGGTGCTTCGTTACTTCAGGACTTCGGTGGAAGGCGGCAAAGGGGCTGGGAATCAGGGAAAAAAGAGCGACAAAACGGCTGAAACACCGAAGCCCCGGGACTCATTTCGCCCCCTTGCCGAAAAGCACCGCAGGCACCGTTTTCAGCAGGATTTTGAAATCGAGCCACAGAGACCAGTTGTCGATGTAGCGGAGGTCCATTTCCACCCACTGTTCGAAGCTCGTGATCTGGTTGCGTCCGCCCGCCTGCCATTCGCAGGTAATGCCGGGCTTCACGCTCAGGCGACGGCGGTGGTCGGAGCGCTCGAAGGCCTCCACTTCGTACAAGGGCAGCGGACGCGGTCCCACCAGGCTCATATCGCCTTTCAGCACATTGATGAGCTGCGGCAGTTCATCGATGCTCAGCCGGCGCAGTAGCCTGCCGAAAGGAAACACGCGCGGGTCCTCTTCAAGCTTGAAGACCGGCCCGTCCATCTCGTTTCCGTGATCCTCCTTGATCTTCTTCAGCAGTTTCTCCGCATCAGGCACCATCGTCCGGAATTTCCACATCCGGAACGGCTTGCCATAGCGGCCCGCACGCTTCTGGGCGAAGAAAACCGGCGCCCCGGGGTTGCTCAGCCGGATGCCAATGATAGCGAAAATCCAGATAAACGAAGTCAGGAAAATGAGCACTGCGGCACCCACCCGGTCCACCACCTCCTTGAGGAAAAGCTCCCACGAGAGTTCCGGCGTGGAACGGAGAACCAGCATCGGCTTATCGCCGATGGCGTCGAAGGTCGGCCGGGCGATCTGCGTGCGGATGAAGGACGAGGAAATCCACGCCTCCACCCCCTGCAACTCGCAGCACTCCACCGCCGCCGCGACCCGGCCGAATTCGGTACCGATAGGGGAAAAAATCACCCGACTCACCGACTCCGACTTCAGCAGTTCGCAAAATTCCTCGATCGAGCCGCTGGCCAGATCAAAGCGCCCGGCGACGATCCACTCCTGCTTTACCTCGGGCTCGATCTCTTCCAGCAACGCCTCGATCTCGCTTTCGGTGCCCGCCACGACCACCCGCTCCTTGTGGCTGTCGTCCACCTCGCGGTTTCTCAAATGCGAGCGAGTGATCTGAAAACGCGCCAGCAACAGCAGCAACACGAACACCGCACCATTCCCCAGCACCAGCCGGCTGCCTCCGCCAAGGCGGGCGAAGACGGCCATTATGCCGATGGCCAGCGCCATGATTGCGAGTCCGCGGACCAACTGGGAAAGCGCCGTGTAGGTGGATTTCATTCGGATGCGGTCGTAGAAACCGAGGAATTCCAGCACCAGCGGCGTAAATGGCACGGCGAGATAAAGCACCCAGTTCATTTCCCCGAGCCCCGCTGCCGCAGTGGCATCCTGCCCCAGCAAATCGCGCAACGGGCCGCGCACCAGATCCGCCAGCCAGAACGCCAGCCACACCAGCGCCGCGTCGGCGAGCTGGAGAACCTGGATCGAGAATGCCTGTTTTCTCCCGGTGGATGACATGAAAGTGAAAGCGGTCGGAATGGGTCAGGTGTCCGCAGGACGGGGTTTCACCACCTTGGGCAGCAACTCACGGATAAAGGCGCCGAGGAACTCGCCTGATTGTTCCAAATTCATCGGCTTCAGGATGCCCAATTGCATTCCCTGCTCGGCGTATTTTCCGGTCACTATCGTCGCAAAGGTGGCGTAAGCCCAGCGCTGGTCATAGCCGCCCACCACCCGGTCATGGATGTCCGCGAAGGTCCGCTGGTAGTGGCCCGGCGTGATTCTCTCATGCCCGATAAAGGTGTAGTAAAGAATCTGCCAATCCTCGATCGGCTGGCCGTCGGGCCCCTTCAATACATTGTTCTCCTCATCCCTGCGTTTGCGGCTGCAGATAATCTCCTTCACGGGAAATGCCTCGCCCTGCAGTACTCCGGGGACCGCGATGAAGCGCTCGCTGACGAAATTCCAGCCCTGCGTGCGCAGGCACACCTCCGGCCGGTGGATGCTGTTGTTCAGATCCTTGCCCGAGAAAACGATCGAAACCTCCACGGGAGGCAGGGAAGGATTGAACCAATTGGTGTAAGACTTCCGCTCGAACGACGTGTCGTTGGCGAGAATCATAAGCTCCCTCTCGCCGATCGCCACGGGCCTCCCTTCCCAATCCCCGAATTCCACCGGCAATTGGAGCGCGAGACGCGATTCCTTCATCGGCGAGACTTCGGGCAGCAGAAACACGGCGGAGAAGGCAAGCGCCATCACGCCGCCAAGAACCATCAAACGTCGGGACAAATTCATATCGGAGTCGCCTCGGCAGGTTTGGAATCGTTCTTGTCCCCCGACCGGACCGTCCGTTTCAGACGGCGCCGGGGGCCGGGATTGAGCAGGCGGTCGATCACGAAAAGCCCCGTCAGCGCGATCGGGAAGAAGATCAGCAGGCCGGCCCAATCGTGATAAGTGCGGGCCGCGAATTTCTCGAAGCCGAAATGCGCCAGCACCATGATCGTGAACACCCGGCCGAAATTCCCGATCAATGCCAGCGGCAGCGCACAGGCGAAAAGGAACGCCTTCTTCCAAAGTTTCTTCTGCGTGTAGTTCGCGTAGATCGCGGCGATCATCGTCAGCGCCATCAACGAGCGGATGCCGCTGCACTCCTCCGCGATGTCGAAGCCCCAGGAATGCCCGGAAGTCGTCGAAATGGTGTTCCCCTCGCACATGATCGGCATGCCCAGCAACAGGCCCGCCTGGTAGCAGATCTTCGTCACCACCACCTGGAGCAGCGCCGTCGCCTGCTGGATGCCCGGCACGGGGATCGCGAAATACCAGAAGAACGACGCGAAGACAAAGTGGCGGGAGAACTTCGGCCCGGTGAGAAAGAGCAACCCGCCGAGAATGGTGAACGGCAGCCCGATGAGTGCCAGGCGCGGCTGTCGCGTGCGCACCGACAGCACATAAAGCGCGATGCCGAACAAAAGCAGAGCCAAGCCCCACAACGCCGGCCGGATCGGCTCATGGCGGGCCTTTTTCCACCCCAGCCAGCACATCAACGCGAAAGCGAAAGGAATCGCCCGGCCGTGCAGCGTGTCGTTCTTCGTGTTCCAAGCCAGCCATGACCAATGGGACAGCGACTTTCCCGCCGCCTCCGGATAAGCGTGATGGAATCCGAAGAAATACACCACGACCAAGGCAATCAGCCCCAACCCGCACCATGCGGCCGTACTCGGGCGGAACTCCCCTGCGGGGGGAATACCGGGATTTTCGGAAGCGTTCATTGCCATGGGTTCGCCGGACCTGTCCGGGCCACGGATAAACCCCTCCGGCCCGCATGGCCAGCCGGAAGAATGCCGGGAATCATCAGCGTGCTCCCCGGTTCCGGGTGCGCCACCCCTTTCAGCGAAATCCGCCGGGTGCGCCTCCCTCCGCTTCCCCTTCCAGGAAAAGATCGTCGTCCGTCCACATGACCCGGTCCGGCCCCGCCGAACGGATTCCCGTCGCCCGCGAGGACTCGCGGTGGAAAAACAAGGGGCTGCCCCAGCGGTCCACCAGCTCCCCATCCGCATTCACCGCCGGATGCCCCGGGCGGATCCACGCCACCCGGTGCGGATTGTTCCCTTGGAGAAGCGCCGTGAAGTCCCGGTTGTCGGCCAGGGGACGATCACGGTAATCCTTCACCAGCAGCACCGCCGCCGTCCAGATCCCCCGCACCAATTCGAGATCCCGGCCCGGATCGCCGCCGGGCGACAGATACCCGGTATCGAAATCCGTTCCCAGCAGGACGGTCAGCCCGTCCTGCTGCTCCACGCGGACATCCCGAACGGGCGGCCCGGTCTCCTCAGGGGGCGCTTCGTCCCGGCTCCCCCTCGCTCCGAAAAGCCAGAGCGCCAGCACGGCCACGCCCAGCGCTCCGCAAACGACCGCCGCCCGTCTCATCCGTCACCCATCAAAAATCCGAGCGGCGGCCCCGCAAGCGGGTCCGCGAAACGCGGAAGATTCGGCAGCACCAGCGGCAGGTTCGACGGGCTCACTCCCATCCAGAGCGCCAATTCGGCGAAATACTCGTCCACCGACGTGGTGGGGATCAGGCGTCCCCGCCCGGTATCCAGCGAGGAACCCAATCCCAGCTCCGGATACGTCCCGTAAACGGCGCTCCCATTCACCGCGCCGCCGGTCACGAAATGATTGCCGCCCCAGGCATGGTCCGTGCCGCTGCCGTTCGACGACAGGGTTCGGGCGAAGTCCGATGAAGAAAACAGCGTGACCTGATCCTCGATATCCAACTCCGCCATCGCCGCCTGGAACTCGCCCACCGCCTGGCTCACATTCCGCAGCAGGCCGGGATGATCCGACTCGATATTGCCATGGAGGTCCCAGCCTCCATAGAACACGAAAAAGGTCTGGCGCTTCTTGGCCAGTTGATCGCGGGACGCGATCGTTCTCGCCACCATCTGGAGCTGGCTCGAAACCGGATTCCCCGCGGTGAACGGGCTGGAAACCGAAGGCGCCGCGGCCAAAGCCAGCTTGAGCGCCGCGTTCGCATCGATCGCCTCGCGCTTCATCCGGGCATAGGTGCGCTCGAACACATTGCGGTATTCGGCCTCGAGAATCGATTCCACGGCCTGCCGCCGCGGGGCATAGGCGCCCGCATTCCAGCTCGCAAGCTCCACCGCGCCGGATGTCGAAACGCCGAAGGGCACCGTCACCGCTCCGCTCTGGAACAGGTTCACCCCCGCGAGCGAAATGCTGGAAGACACCTCGCTCGTTCCGTTGAGTTCCTGAAAGAGATCGATCATCCTCCCCCCCCAACCCGAGCCGGGAAAGGAATTGTCCGGCAGCGAGGACTGCCAGTGCATCTGCTGGTCGCTGTGAGAAAACAGGCCCTTCGGCAGCTTTGCCTCCCCGTTTCCGTAGGTGGCGAGCGTCGTGGGCTCCACCAGGGTTCCCACATTGGCGATGAACGCCGCCTTCCCCGCCTGATACAATTGCTGAAGCTCCGGCATGCTCTGGTGCAAACCCAGGGAGCGTCCGTCCGGCAGACTTCCTCCCAGCGGCAGGAAATTCGCCTGCGGCACCGCCACGCTGGTCCTCGTCGCCAGATACTCGGCATACCCATCGGGATCGATCGGCGCCAGCATGTTGAAGGAGTCGTTCCCCCCCGCCAGGAACAGGCAGACCAAAGCCCGGTACTCGTCATCCGCCGGCGCTTCCGCCGCCGCCACCTGCCCGACCAGCCGCAGGTTGAGAATCGATGAAAACAGCGACGCCGTACCGACCGCGGCGCAACTGGCCTGACCGAGAAATCTTCTACGCCCGATCGCTTCTCCGGAAAGGTTCATGGAATTCGGCTTTTTCATTTCAACACCACGAAATCGGGCGATTGGCTGATCAGATGGACGGCGGTCTGGACTTTCTCTTCGGCGGTCGGCTGCACCTCGACCGCCGCGACCACCGCAGCGCGGGTGGCGGCAGACATCATGCCATGCGTGAGCATTTCGTCCAGATGATCCACCAGCGCCTCCGCATCCCCCGAAATCGAATACTCATACGAAAAGTCGCAGTGCAGGATATCGGCCGGAGCCATGGAATGGGGATCCATCCCCCTCTCAATGATCCGCTGGAAAAAATTGTCCGTCGCGATCAGACGGTCCGCCGTCGCAATCTCCAGCTCCGGAGACACCAGCCCACGCTCCCTCATCTCACCCGCAGGACGATGCTCGGGAAGGTAGAAATTGAATACCGACGGCGCCCACAGCGGCTGCTGCCCGAAATCACGCGCGAACCACCCCGTCCACACCGGATACGTCGCGGGAGTCCTCGAATTCCGCGCGTTGAAGGCCCGCAGCAACGCCGTCAGCCTCAGGTAGGGTTCGCGCACCTTGCCCGATGCGTCACCCATGGACGCCGGCGTCCGCGCCTCCGGATCGAGCAGGATCGCTTCCGCCACCGCTCTCAGATCACCCCGTTCGCCCGAGCCGTTGTCATCCCACACCGCCGCCACACGCCTCACGTAGTCAGGGCTGGGATTCGAACTGGTGAACCGCTGG
>JBBCJF010000037.1:0-85636 GCA_037190465.1 Haloferula sp.
CGCGTTCTCGAATCCGAGTGTGGTGGGCCGGGGTTTCCAGAACACGGCGGCACAGCCATGGGGAGCTCCAACACCATCGCTGGGGAGTTTTAATTCGGGGACAGGAATTACGTTCAATTATTCGTTCAAGGCCGCAAAGACAACAGTGCCAAGGGTTGGGCCGCTTCCGGCTGGAGAAGCACCCTATCAATTAAAGCTCTTCCCGGATGAGGCCTATAGTAGGACAGCGCATTACGGACGAACTCCCACTCCGACTCAGCGTGCTTCAGTGCCTCCCGGTATGGAGTTCGACCATAACCCAACCCTTGTTCAACATTACTATGAGGGGGCAAATGGCGGCTTGCCCGGCTTCAATCTAACCCAGACAGAGAGGCTTCAGCACGCGCAAAGCCTTTCGTCAGGAGCAGCGGCAACGCCAGCGGCACAACGAGCGCAAGGAGCTGCCGCCGCAGCCTACTCAAAAGCAATGAAGAAACTCTGGGGGCTTGAATAGCGATGAATCATCTGTTCTCGATCAACGCAGAAGGAGGTCCATTGCTGTGCTTGGATGCCAATGGAGCGTTGGCGTGGAGAGGAGCGGAGGGTGACGGTGGTGATTACAACAATCTCTGCTTAAGCATTGATGCGGAGCCTAACTTCAGCGCGAAGCTCATCGCAATGGGCGGAGTCCCGTGTGTCGTATGGGAAATGCAAGGGGCTGGAACCGCAGACGTGTTCGTCGATTCATCGGGGATGATTAGAATCCTTCGCGCATGGCTGGCCGAGGACACCGCAGATGAACTCCAAAATCTAGCAGATGGAGAGGCGCATTCGAGGGGTGAGATCGGGGAAATCGATGTCAGAAGTGGCGTTCTCGCTGTTTTCTGGGCGGCTGAATCAGGGGAGCAAATGCCGCAGGATATTGATGTGCTGTTTAAAGAAGCTGGCGGTTCAGCGATCGACGAATCGACGTTCGCCATTAAAGTAGCATCAGGTCGATACAAGTGTTTCGATGAGTTTATTGAAGCGGGACAATCCCAAGCTCGTAGGCTAACACTCATTCCGAAATGAACGTGCGAGCCAGCCAATGGCATTGGCCATGCCAACCCATTTGGAAGAACGAAATTTCGTCAGCTTCCCGGCTACGAACCCTCTTGGCCGTGCCCCGAAGCGGATTTGAGTTGGCCCGGCTACTCAAGGATTCGCCGCATGATGCCAGCTTCCATCCGTTCCCGGACATGGCTTTGAACGAGGAAAGATCGCCTACTCCCGGAGCATCCAAGCGCAAGCCCCGCCTCCCATGCGCTTTTCCCTGATTCCCAACGTGAGAGTTTTCGGTATGGATGCGACTGCCGCGAACGATTTGGCCACGACATTAGGCGACTTCCGCCTTTCCCGCCAAGCCCCGATCTGAAAGAAGAAGCCGCGTTTTGATCCGTTTCACCACCATTTTCTTGGCGCTGCTTCTCTCGCTATGGGGAGGGATTTCCCCCGCCGATGGGAAAGTTACCGGCTGGTCGTGGAAAGCCCACGGCATCGACCGCTCCGGCACCCTTCAAGTGAACTCCGCGCGCCAACCAATGGCATTGGCCGTGCCAAATAGTGAAGCATGAAAGGCTTCCCGGCTATGAACGCTCTATCGCAAGGCGTGAACGGGGTCGGTCTTCACATTTCATTGACTCGTTCCTGTCGCAATCCCGAGGACGGACCCATTCCAGGATTACTCACTCGCTCCGGCACCGAGCTTCTTCTTCAACTCCGCCACTTCCCTGCGCAGCGCCTCGATCTCGCGCTGCTGCTGGTCGAGGCGGCGGGCGAGCCGGGCGAAGCGGCGGTCGCGGGCATCGTCGCCGGGGCCGGCGGCGGATTCCGGGCGGGTGTCGACCGGGCGTAGGGTCAGTGATTTCCGCTCGCCGTTCTGGATCGTTTCCAATGCCAGATGCGTTCCGTTTCGTCCGGCTTTTTCGACGGCTTCTTTCAGCGCTTCCAGGGAAGGCAGCGGCTGCCCGCCGGCGCTGACGAGGATGTCATCGACCTTGATGCCGGCCTTGGCCGCAGGGCCATCCTTCTGGACATAGGTGACGCGGACGCCGGTATTTTCATCCAGCCGCAGGTGGTTGCGGATGAAGGGTTCGATCGGTTCCACCGTCAGGCCGATCAGCCAGCGCGGATTGTCGCCGGGGCGGGCATCGGGATCGATCCGCAGCGGCGACGCCGGATCGGGCAGCATGAATTCGCCGCGCTGCATCTCCCGGAAGAACCGCTGGACTTCCGGATTCAGGAGATCGAGCTCGTTCGTACCCGGACCGCCTGCCGGGGGGATGGGGGGAGCGCCGCCCGTTCCGGGACCGAAGTTGGCTTCCTGAGCGGAAAGAATCGCCAAGGGCGCCAGCCAAGCGGCTGCGACAAAGGATGAAATGGTATGGATCGCTTTCATGATTTCCAGAAAAGAAGCGAGGCCGCGGCCAATGATTGTCTGTCGCCTCTTATCCCCGGGTTTCGCGGTCGAGCAGGGCGCGCTTGCGCTCGACGCCCCAGCGGTAGCCGGCAAGGCCCCCATCCATGCGCACCACGCGGTGGCAGGGGATGGCGACGGCGATTTTGTTCGCGGCGCAGGCTCCGGCCACGGCGCGGACGGATTCCGGCATGCCGAGCTTTTCCGCGATTTCCGTGTAGGTCGCCGTCGATCCGGCGGGGATTTTTTGCAGCGCTTGCCAGACTCTCTGCTGGAACGCGGTGCCGCGGATGTCGAGCGGCAGGTCCAGGCCGATGCCGGGGGCTTCGACAAAGCCGACGACCCTGGCCATCGTTTCCTCGAATGCTTTGTCGCCGCCGACCAGATCCGCTTTCGGAAAGCGGTCCTGCAAGTCGGCGGCCAGCGCATTCGGATCGTCGCCGATCAGGATCGCGCACACGCCTTTTTCCGAAGAGGCGACGAGAATGGCTCCGAGCGAACACGCGCCGATGGCGAAGCGGATGGTCTCTCCCGGCCCGCCGCGGCGGAAAGTCTCGGGCTTCATTCCCAGCAGCCGGCCGGACTCCGCGTAGAAGCGGCCGTTCGACTGGAAGCCCGCTTCGTAGATCGCCTCGGTCACGGTCCGGCGCCTGGGCAATTCGCCGCGGATTTTTTCCGCGCGGCGGGCGGTGGCGTAGGCTTTCGGCGTCAGGCCGGTGAGGTTTTTGAAGACCCGGTGGAAATGAAAACGGCTCAGGCCGGCTTGCCTGGCCAGGGCATCGAGGTTGGGGCTGTCCTCCGCGTCTTCGATCAGGCGGCAGGCCGCGGTGACAGCGGCCGTGTGACGCGCCCGGGAAGATCCTTCCCGCGGCCGGCAGCGCTTGCAGGGGCGGAAGCCGGCTTTTTCCGCATCCGCACAGGTATCGTGGAAGGCGACGTTCTCCCGCTTCGCCGTCCGCGACGGGCAGGAAGGGAGGCAGTAGACGCCGGTGGATTTGACGGAGTAGACGAAGGCTCCGTCCACGCCGCGGTCGCGCCGGAGCACGGCATTCCAGCGCTGGTCTTCGGTCAGGGCGGGTGCTTTCATGGTTCGCGGGCACCGTAGTCCGGTTCGCGGGGCATGAAACTCCGTTCCTTGCTTCCGAATCCTCAATCCAGCAGCTCGGGATAGCACTTCCCGGCCAGTTCCAGCGTGAGGTCGAGGATGGAACTGCTGAGCGGCAGCCGCATCGCCTCTTCCGCCATCGCGGAGCATTCGGCGTGGCTCAGGGTGCGGATCGCCCGGCGCACGCGGGGAACCTGGTGCGGGCCGACGGAAAGCTCCTGCACGCCGAGACCGAGCATCAGCGGCGTCAGGCGGATGTCGCCGGCCATTTCGCCGCAGACGCCGGTCCAGATGCCGGCCTGCGCGGCGGCGTCCACGGTGCGCTTGATCAGGCGGATCACCGCGGGGTGGGTCGGGCGGTAGAGTTCGGCGACGTGGTGGTTCACCCGGTCCACGGCCACCGTGTACTGGATCAGGTCATTGGTCCCGATGGAGAAGAAATCGACATGCGGCGCGATGAGATCGGCGATGACCGCGGCGCTCGGCACTTCGATCATGATCCCGGTTTCGAGCTTCGGGTCGAAGGGCACCCCCTCGCGATCCAGCTCGTCCATCGCTTCCCTGAGAAGATCCTTCGCCCGCAGCACTTCGCCGAGGCCGGAGACGAGGGGGAACATGACGGAGACCTTGCCGTGCGCGCTGGCCCGGAGGACGGCGCGGAGCTGTTCCTTGAACATCGCCGGCCGGTCGAGCGAGACGCGGATGCCGCGCCAGCCGAGGAAGGGATTCGGCTCCGGCTCGGTCAGCGGCTCGACGGGAAGCTTGTCGCCGCCCGCATCGAGGGTGCGGATGATGATCGGGTTCGGCGCGAGGTCTTTCGCCAGCCGCCCGTACACCTCGGCCTGCTGGATTTCGCCGGGCATTTGCTCGCCGTCGAGCAGAAGAAACTCGGTGCGGTAGAGACCGACGCCTTTCGCGCCGCTGTTGCGGACCCAGGCGAGCTCGTCGACGAACTCGATGTTGGCGGAAAGCGTGATGCTCCTGCCGTCGGTGGTGGTGGTCTCGGCATCGCGCTGGGCTTCGAGCTCCAGCCGCACGCGCTCCTTGCGGTCCTGAAGTTCGCGGTAGCGGGCGAAGGTTTCCTCGGAGGGGTGGAGGATCAGCTTGCCCGAGTAGCCGTCGAGGATGGAAGGCGTGAGCGTACGGATTTCCAGGACCGCGCCCTCCAGGCCGACGATGGCCGGCAGACCGAGCGAGCGGGCGAGGATCGCGGTGTGGGAGTTCACGCTGCCCAGCTCGGTGGCGAAGCCGAGCACATGGCGGCGGTCCATGGCCGCGGTGTCGGAGGGGCTCAGGTCGTAGGCGACCAGCACGTGCCTTTCGTCTTCCGGGACATGCGGCGCGTCGACGTCTTCGCGGAAATTCCGCAGCACCCGCTGGCAGACGTCTTCCAGATCGGCGGTTCGTTCGCGCAGGTAGGGGTCCGGCACGCGGCGCATCGCTTCGAGGAAATTCTGCATCACCGCGTAGAAGGCGAATTCGGCGTTCTGCCGGCGGGTGGAAATCGCATCCGCCACGCGGTCGAGCAGGGCGCGGTCTTCCAGCACCATCAGGTGGGCCTCGAAGATCAGGCTCTCGCCCTCGCCGGAAATCGACTGGATGCGCTCCTGGAGTTCGGCGAGTTGCTGTTTGGTGGATTCCAGCGCCAGGCGGAAGCGCTCCTGCTCCTCCGGCACGTCGCGCTCGGAGATGGCATAGACCTCGGGCGCGCTGAAGCCGCGGGCGATGACGTGCACCGGACCGATGGCGATCCCCGGGGAGACGGGAATCCCCTGGAGCACGGTTTCCTGCGGCACGGTCTTTGACATCCTCACGCCCATGCTGGGGGGACGGCAGACCGGGTCAAAGCAGAAAAATGCCGGGGCGACCGGCCGCTCATTCTTCCTCGAACTTTCGCTGGATCAGGTCCGCCAAAGCGTCGAGGGCGGATTCGGCATCGCTGCCATCGGCCGAAACGGTGATGACCGATCCGTTGCCGGCGGCCAGCATCATGAGACCCATGATGCTCTTGCCGTCCACTTCCTCGCCGTCTTTTTCCACGCGCACCTCAGCCTGGAAACGGCTGGCCGTTTTGACGAACTGGGCTGCGGGGCGGGCATGAATGCCCAACTTGTTCTGGATGGTGAATTCTCGTTGCGCCATCGGGATTTTCGGGCTCGGCCCGGGCGGACTCTAGGGTCGTGCCTTCCCCCCTCCAAGGCAAATTTTTGGAAGGCGGGGGAAGGTTGACTCTCAAGCACCGCCGGACATGTGGCGCAGCAGGCGCTGGTTGAATTCGTCGGCCATGTTGTAGCCCAGCCGGCGGAGCTGCTGGTCGAGCGCGGCGATGGCCACCATCCGGGCGGTGTCGCGGCCCGGCGCCACCGGCACTTCGACGTGCGGTATCTGCTGGCCGAGGATTTCGAAGGATTTCGGCTGCAGGCCGAGCCGGTCCACGTCGTTCTGGTCGGCGTAGGCGGTCAGCGTGACCACCAGATCGAGCCGCTTTTCCGGACGGATGGAGGCCAGGCCATAAAGGTTCGCCACGTTGACGATGCCGATGCCGCGGATTTCCAGATAGCCGCGGGAAAGCGCCGGCGCGGAGGCGATCAGTTCCCCGCCCGCATCCTTCACGCGCACCATGTCGTCGGCGACCAGCGCGCCGCCGCGCTCGATCAGGCCGACGGCCGTCTCGCTCTTGCCGGTGCCGCTCTTGCCCATGATCAGCACGCCGATGCCGCGCAGATCGATCATGCAGCCATGCAGGGTCACGCTCGGCGCGAATTCGTTTTCCAGTCGCAGCGTCGCGGAGTTGAGGAATTTCATCGTCACCAGCGTGGTGCCGAAGACGGGGATGCGGTGCTCGGCGGCGATCGCCATCAGTTCCGGGTCGAGCTTGCCGCCGCGGGCGATGACGATGCCCGGGATGTCGCGCTCGCACATCCGGCGGAAGCGCTCGGCGCTCATCTGCGGGGTGAGCTTCTTCAGGTAGGACATCTCGGAATTCCCCAGCACCTGGATGCGCTTTTTCGCAAAGTAGCTGAAGAAGCCGGCCAGCGCCAGACCCGGGCGGTTCGGCGCCGGCTCGCTGATCGGCCGCTCGAAGCCGTGCATGTCGCCGAGCAGCGTCAGCGACAGGCTGGTCGCGTGGCGCTCGAAGAATTCGCCGATGGTGATCGAGGCCGTCTGCTTGACACGCGGAGTCATCCTGCCCCGCAGCCTAACGAACGCTCCGCCGCTGGCGATGGGAAAAGCGCCCCGGCATGCGCGCTTGCCGGATCGCCCCGCAGCGTTTCAATTCGCGCGCAACCGGATTTTCATACCTATGGGACGCGCCTTCGAATGCCGCCGCCGAGCCAAGGAAGCCCGCTGGGACCTCATGTCCAAGGTCTTCCCCAAGCTCGCCAAAGCCATCACCATGGCCGCCAAGAACGGCGGTCCCGACCCCGCCGCCAACGCCCCGCTGCGCCTGGCCATCGCCAATGCCAAGGCGCAGAATCTGCCCAAGGACAAAATCGAGGCCGCGATCAAACGCGCCTCCGGCAAGGACGCCGCCGACATCGTTGAAGTCTCCTACGAGGGCAAGGGGCCGCACGGATCGCTCTTCTTCATCGAGTGCGCCACCGACAACACCAACCGCTCGGTGGTCAATATGAAGACGATCTTCAACAAGAACGGCGGCCAGATCGTCAACAGCGGCCAGCTCGACTTCATGTTCACCCGCAAGGCGGTGGTCGAGTTCGAGCCCGCGCCGGAGATGAACCTGGAGGAGATCGAGCTGGAACTGATCGACGCCGGACTGGAGGAGCTGGAAATCGAGGACGGCATCGCCCGCGCCGTGGCCGACTACACCGCCTTCGCCAGCCTCACCGCCGGGTTCGAGAAGCTCGGCATCGCCACGAAAAAGGCGGGCCTGGAACGCATCCCCACCCAGCCGGTGGAACTCACCGAAGACCAGATGACCGAAGTCGAGGCGCTGCTCGAAAAAATCGAGGACGACGACGACGTGCAGGCCGTCTTCACCAATCTGGCGTAAACACCCGCCTTCTCCACTTACCACAACTTCGCATAACGCTCGCGGAGTTGGGCCTGCCATTTTTCGAGGAAAGCGAGGTCTCGGACGATCTGCCAAGGATCTCCATCCTCCCGCTCCAGCGCGGGGAAAAGCGCGATCTTTTCCCCGGCGACGCGCCCGAGGGTTTCCTGGGCCGCCTCGATCCTTTCGCGGACCTGCTGGGTTTCCGCCTCCAGCACCGCCCTGGCCAAAGCGCTGCGTGCCGACTCGCGTCGACGAATCAGCGCGTCGGCACTTTGCAGGACCTCCCCGGCAAGGGCGAAAAGATCCATCAGCTCCAGCCCCAGTGCGCCGCGCTCGTCGCCGGGGATGCCGGAAAGCTCCAGCCAATGCCTGAGACGGCGCGACGGGCGGGAAAGCAGCCGGAAGGCTTCCTGCAACGCTTCGAACTCACCGCCGCCGCCTCCGGCATCGGGGTGGACGCGCTTGCCCGCCTCGCGGAAGGCTTCGCGCAGTTCCTCCTCGGAATACGCCAGCCTCCGCTCCAGACCGAGCCTTGCGAAAGCGTCCATCAGTCAGGCCGCGAAGGATTCGCCGCAGGAGCAGGTGACCACGGCGTTCGGGTTGCTGACCTTGAAGCCGCCCTGCTGCAAATCGTCGGACCAGTCCAGCTCGCTGCCGCTGACGAAAAGCGCGCTCTTCGGGTCGATCACCACGTTCACGCCGTTGCTCGGCACCAGAATGTCCCGGTCGCGCGGGCCGTCGGTCAGATCCATCTTGTACTGCAACCCGCTGCACCCGCCCCCGATCACCGCGATGCGCAGCGCACCGCCGGGGCGGCCCTGCTTTTCGAGCAGCCCACGGAGATGCGCGGAAGCGCCGTCGAGCACCTTGATGAGCTTTTCGTTTCCGACCTTGTAATTGACCATCGCGGGGGACATCGCGGCGGGATTTTCGTCCGTCTCCGGCGAAGTGGAAACCGAAAACTCAGCGGGAAATGCGGATGACTCCGTTGTCATCGGTCCATTGGTGCCGCGTAGCCTCGCAGCAGTAGCGGAGAGCCTGGCTGATCGGGACGTTTCTCAGGCGCAACTCCTTGATCTCCGCTTGAGAATCCGCCTCCGGAGCGATCTCGATTCTCAGCCCCTTTTGCCCGGGATCGAGTTCGGCGGAACGCTGTTGGAGGAAATCCATCGCCTCCTCCAGCGACACATCCTCGAAATTCACGACCGTAAGAATGAGCTTCCGCGCCAGATTGGCGGCAGGTCCCTGCGGCTCGGGAGCCTTTCTGATCCCTCCCTCGGGAATTCTGGAAACGAAGGTAACCGCATACGCATCCACCGCAGCCTTCATCCCAGCCTGATCCGCAACCAAGGACACCGCGTCGAACAAAGGAGTGTTCCTCGCTTTCAAGGTCACGCGGGGCGGAGGATTTTCTCCGTCAGGGGGCGCCAGGATCACGAAATCGATTCTCCTGCCCTCTCCTCCGCGGGACTGGCTGCGAAGGAAATCGATCGCCTCGCCAAGATCGCATTCTCCAAAATCGACGAAAGGCAAAACGATTCGCTTCATCGCTTCCGCGATTTCCCGGGCGGCCGGATCGTCCTCCACAACCGGCCCGGAAATCTTGGGAGCGAAGGTGACTGCAAACGGACCCACTAAAACTCTCATATCGGCCTTGTCCGCGACCAAGGCAAACGCATCGAACAACGTGATATCCTCTGCCTTCAATGTCACACGGGGCGGAGGCGGTCTTTCGCCATCCAAGGGATACCGGATCACGACGCTGAAGCTTCTGTTGGCCTTGCCGGGTTCGGCGGATCGGGCGCGGAGATGATCGACCACTTCATCAAGCCCGCTGTCCTCGACATCGAGTCGCGGCAGGACGACCCGCCTCATCATTTCTGCAAGAGCCCGGGCTGCCGGGTCATTATCCACGACCAGCGCGGAAACCGGCAGAGGCTCAGGCGGTTGCGCGCGGACGCTTCCCGCCATCAGCAGAAAGGCCGCGACGCATCCGGACAGCGTTTTCGTCGCGGTCCATCCGGCAGCGGAAGCATTCGGCGGTTTCATGCAGTCCCCCATTTCTGAAATTCCCACTACAATAAAGCTGCCTCAGCGGGAAATGCGAATCACGCCCTTGTCATCGGTCCATTGGTGCCGCGTAGCCTCGCAGCAGTAGCGGAGAGCCTGGCTGATCGGGACGTTTCTCAGGCGCAATTCCCTGACCCGCGCCTCGGGGTTCGCGTTGGGGGCAAGCTCGATTTTCAATCCTTTCTTCCCGGGATCGAGTTCGGCGGACCGCTGCCGGATGAAATCCATTGCCTGCTGCAGCGACACATCCTCGAAGTCCACCCTCGGAATGATGAGCTTCTGCGCCAGATCGGCGGCGGGTCCTTGGGGCGGGGGAGGAAGAGGGGGATTTCTCCTGGGAGGCTCGTTGTCTTTGTCTTCGGGATTATTGGGAAGGAGCGTTACCGCGAACCGATCGACAATGAATTTGTAGCCGATCTGCCGCGCAACAAGCTGCATCGTGGTAAGGATGGAGACATCCCGCGCTTTCAACGTCACGCGGGGAAGAGGCGGCCTAGGGGGAGCATGGGGGTCGCGCGCCCCCCGGATCACGAAATTGACGCCTCTGCTGTCTTCGGGAGCTTCCTTGTCGAGTGCGACGGACCGGGCGCGGAGAAAGTCGACCACTTCTTCGAGTGGCGCGTCTTCAAAGTCGATCGCTGGAATGACGATCCGCTTCATCTTGTCCGTAAGCTCACGGACGCCGGGATCGTCGAGCACCGCCGGCGCGGGACCCGGAGGAGGTGGGACCTCGGCGTCTTTCGCCCGCGTGCCTCCCACCGCCAGCAGACAGATCGCGATGCCCCCGACCGCCGACCGCCACCCGGCCCCTGCCGGACGGTGCCCGGCAATATCACGGACGCGCGAACGCAGCGGGGCCGCGCCATCGAACAGCCCGACGAAACCCGGCAGCAGCGGCGAAGACCGGGCGAGCGAAGCGACCTGGAGCAACGCATGCCCGTAACCGGCGCGGTGGCCGGCGGGCTCCCTCTCCAGCACTTGAGCATCGCAGGCCGTCTCCCGGTCGCGCCGCATCAGCAGGAAGGCGAACCACAACACCGGGTTGAACCAATGCACCGCCTGGAGCAGCGCCGTCAGCCAATGCACCGCGAGATCGCGCCGCTTCAGATGAGTCAGTTCGTGCAGGAGGACGAAGCGCAGTTCCTCCGGTTCCAGCCTTTCGTGAAGATCGGCCGGGAGAAGTAGAAGGGGCTTCACCAGCCCGGTCACCGCCGGTCCCTCGACCGCGTCCGAGACGCAAAGCGCCGGCGTTTTGCGCAGACCGGCTTCGCGGGCGAGCCGCTCCGTCAGGCCGGTCAGCCCGGCGGCCGCCGGTCGCGCCCCGCGCCGGATGCGCCGCATGCTCAGGAAATGGCCCGTCCCGCCCCATACGAGCACGATGCCCGCGCCCGCAAGCCACAGCCACGGCAGCAGGGAACGCCAAACCGGCGACGGAGAATGATCTTCGGGAAGCCCCACGGATATCTCTCCGCCGGCTTCCGCGCCGGATGCCGTTTTGACCAAAACCACCGCCGGCCCGGCATCCTCCGCCACCCCCGAAGGCAGCACCGGAAGCGCGGGCAGCACCAGCACCAGCAACACCGGCCACCACAAGGCATGGCGCAGGCCCGGCGGCAAATACCGCCGGAGCGCGAAACGAAGGAAAATGACAAGGGCCGCCAGCAGCGAAGCCCGCAGGCTCGCGGCAAGCACCCAGTGGAAGATGGCATCGGGCGTATTCATTCCGGTGTTTGGTTTTCGGGTTGGATCGATCGGTCGAGGATGGCCTTCAACTCGCGCACCTCTTCGGGCGTGAGTTCGGCCTGTCGGGCGAAGTGGACGAGCAGCGGCTTCGAAGCGCCGCGGAACATCCGCTGCAAAAAGGACTCGCCCGCCGCGCGGACGCAGTCGTCGCGTTTCAGCACCGGCACGAACACCCGCGCCTGCCCCGCCGCATCGCGGGCCTCCAGCACGCCCTTCTTCACCAGACGGGCGAGCAGGGTGCGGACCGTGTTTTCGGCCCAGCCGGTCCCGGGCTGGAGCAGCTTCGCCACTTCGGACGCGGTGAGCGGCGCTCTTTCCCAAAGCGCTTCCATCACGGTCCACTCGGAGTCGGAAATATTCGGCGTTTCCATTGCGATCTTTCCGATTCCACTACATCTGTAATGGATTGTCCACTACAAATGTAGCGGAGAGCGATTTTTTATCACCGGCGGCCTTCCCTTCCCGGCATGCGTCGCGGCAAACTCCGCCCGCCCGCATGGAATCCTCCTCCTCCGCCGGAAAAATCGCTGTTTCGCTCGGATCGTCGTTTCTCGGCGTTTACGCGCACGCCGGCTTTCTGTCGGGGCTGGAAGAAGCGGGCATCGCCCCGCACCGGATCGCCGGCGCCTCGGCCGGGGCATTGGCCGGGGCTTTCTTCGGCATCGGCCTGCGCGGGGAGGAGCTGAAACGCGCCGCGCTGGATCCCGCGCTGCGCTGGTCCTTCGCCGACCCGGGCCTGCTCTGGCGGCTGCCGGGAGTCATGACCTCCCTGTGGTCGAGCGGCATTTTCTCCGGCTCCCGCGCCGTGCGGCACCTGCGCGAAACTCTCGGCGAACGGAATCTGTCCACCCTCTCGCTCGACATTGCGGTGACCGATGCGCGGAGCCGCTATCCGCTGGTATTGAGCGAAGGGCCGCTGGCCGAACTCGTCATGGCGAGCTGCGCCGTGCCCGCGCTTTTCACCATCCAGAACGTCGGTGAAGGCCGCTATCTCGACGGCGGCATCGCCAATGAAACACCTTTCGAGCACTGGCTCGACGACCCGGAAATCAGCACCATCCTGATCCACCGCATCCGCCACGAAAAAGGCAGCGGGCCGACGGTGAACTGGGTTACGGTCTCCACCTCCATCGGCATCGCCCACCACACGGCATGCTCCGAACTCCACCGCCACCGCCTGGAACTGGCCCGCATGAAAGGCAAGCGGGTGATCGAGGTCGAGACCCTCACCCCCTTCCCCGGCCTTTTCAGCCAGAAACGCGCGCCGCTGTGCCACGAGCGCGGCTTCCAAACAGGGCGGAACGTACGGCTTGCACCCGGGGATTGAACCCCTCCCGCGCCCTCCCTATGCTTCCGCCCGCCCCATGGAGCAGGACCTCATCGACATCATTCGCGGCGAAATCCTCGACAGCCCCGAAGCGCTCACGCCGCAAAGCGACCTCTTCGCCGCCGGGCTCGATTCCATGGGCATCATGCAGCTCCTGCTCGCCATCGAGGACCGCTTCGGCGTGGTGATCGACCCGGCCGACCTCTCGCGCGAAAATTTCTCCACCGCGGAAAAGATCGCCGCGCTCGTCGCGGAAAAGCAATCCGCCGCCAGCCACTGATCTCCCGCCGTGCCGGCCGCCGTCCACAGCCTCCAGCCCCTGCGCGCGACGTGCAGCGACGGCTTTCTGCTCGGCCTGGAAAGCCTCATGCGCCGCGGCGGCCAGGGCCGCCATCTCGCCGCCACCATCGTCGAATGCGAGGGCGCGCCCGACCTGCGGGCGATCCGCGATGCGGCCGAAACGCTCGGCCGCCGCTATCCCATCCTCCACGCCCGGATCGCCCGCAGCCGGCGCGACTGGGTCGCCCGCTGGCGGCTCGATGAGGTCTTGCCCGCCGTCCTGCCGCTGATCTGCTGGCGCCTCCCCGGCGTCGCGGGGGAGGGCGCGGAAATCCCCTCCCTCGAAGCCCTCCTCGACCGCTGCTTGAACGGCGCGGACATCGACATCTTCAAGCCCGGGCCGAACCTCCACTTCCATCTCGTCGCCACCGCGCCGGAGCGTTGGAGCCTCGTCCTGATCTGGAGCCATTCCCTGCACGATGCGGTGGGCATCGACCTGCTGCTCAAGGAAATCGCCGCACCCGGCGACGACCCGGCGCCGCGCTCCGGCGGCCTGGAAAACCCCGCCGCTCCGGAGTCCATGGCCTCTCTCTACCGCCGCGCCCACCCGATGATCGAGGAAATGCGGCGTTTTCCCGCATGGCGTGTCCGTTCTCTCCACCGCCGGGGGCGCGACGCCGGCCGCAGCCGTTTCGAAATCGTTGCCTTCGACCCCGAAGCCAGCGCCGCGATCCGGGCGAAGATGGCGGCGAACGCCGGTGAGCTACTGCTTTTGCCGTACTTCGCCTGCTGCGCCGCCCGTGCCGTCAGGTCCGTCATCGCCGCCCGCCACCCGGCGGAGGAAGTCCCCGTGCTGCTTACGCTCCCCGTGCAGCGCCAGAGCGATCCCTCCAGGCGCCCGCTGTTCCAGAATCACATGGCCGTTTACACCCTGCTGCTCACCGCGGAGGAACTGGCCGAACTCAAACCCGCCGCGCGCGCCCTCTACCGGAAATACGCCGACTTCATGCGCCGCAAGCTGCCCTCCTCCATGGACGCGCTGATGCAGCTCATGGAGCGCTGTCCCTCGCGCTTCTACAATCTTCCCGCCTTCGTCTACCTGCGCGGCGAACTCTGCACCCTCTTCCACTCGCACACCGGCAACTTCGCCCCCGGTCTCGAAACCCTCGCCGGCTGCCGCATCGCGAACGGTTATCACATCCCCACCGTCAGCTCGCCGCCGGGCATCGGGATTTTCTTCTCCGAATACGGAGGACGGCTGACCATGACCCTCTCCTGGAAGGAAGGCTGCCTCGACCCCGGCGAACCCGATCTCCTGAAACGAAGCCTCGCCGAAGACCTCGGCGTTCCCGTGCCGTGAACCTCATCGCAGAAATCGCCCACCGTCACGACCCCGCGGCCGTCGCCATCGTCAGCGGCGGCCGTACCGTCAGCTACTGCGAACTCTTCGCCGAAGCCCGCGCCATCGCGGAAACCATCCGCGCCCGCGCCGACACCGGCCGCATCCCGCGCATCGGCCTGCAATGCCCGAACGGCCTCGCCTACATCGTCCTCTCCATGGGCATCCTCCTCGCCGGCGGCTGCCTCGTGCCGCTGGCCGAGGAACTCACCCGCGCCGAGCGCTCCGCCATCGTCGCGACCACCGCGCTGGATTTCATTGTCGCCGCCGGCACGCTCCCCTGGCACGGTCCGGAAGAAAGCGTCGCCGCCGGTGTCTTCGATGACATCCCGTGGCGGCTCCACCGCTGCGCGCCGTCCGCCCCCGCCTTCCCCGAAGACGGCTTCCAGGCGCTCAACCCCGCCTTCATTCGCTTCAGTTCCGGCACCACCGGCGACAGCAAGGGCGTGGTCCTTTCCCACGAAACCCTGCTCGCCCGCATCTCCGCCGCCAACGAGGGCCTGCAAATCGGCCCGCGCGACAAGGTGCTGTGGATGCTGCCGATGGCTCACCACTTCGCCGTCTCCATCGTGCTCTATCTCCATGCCGGCGCGACCACCGTGCTGGAGCACTCGCCGCTGCGCGAAGACATCCTCTCCTGCGCCGAAAAACACGCCGCGACCGTCATCTACGGTTCGCCTTTCCACTTCGCCATGCTGGCCGGCGATCGCGGGGATTTCGCGTGGCCCAGCCTGCGCCTCGCTGTCGCCACCGCCGCCGCCCTGCCGGAGGCGACCGCTCGCGCCTTCGACGAGCGCTTCGGCAAACCGCTCACCCAGGGGCTCGGCATCATCGAAGTCGGTCTGTCCGTCCTCAACCTCGACGCCGCGCGCGAAAAACCCACCTCCGTGGGTAAACCGCTGCCCGCCTACGAGGTGGAGCTCCGCGGCGAAACGGGCGAATTCCATGTCCGCGGCCCTGGCCTGCTGGACGCCTATCTTTCCCCCTGGAACCCCTCTCCCCTCATCGACGGCTGGTTCGCCAGCGGTGACCTTGTCCGCCGCGACGAAGACGGCCACCTCTTCCTCATGGGCCGGAAAAAATCCGTCATCAACGTCGCCGGCATGAAGGCCTTCCCCGAGGAAGTCGAGCGCGTGCTGGACGACCACCCCGCCGTCGCCCGCAGCCGCGTCCTCGGCCGCGACCACCCGCAGATGGGCCAGGTTCCCGTCGCCGAAATCGTCCCGGCCGATCCCGCGCAGCCTCCAAAGCCCATGGACCTCCAACGCCACTGCCGCGCCCAGCTCTCCGCCTACAAGGTGCCGGTGCAGTTCAAAATCGTCGCTTCCCTGCCGCTCACCGCATCCGGCAAACTCAAACGCTGAAGGAGTAACGCCGCCCTTTATGGCGGCACCAGCGCCGGCCCGCGGATTATCGATCCTCGCAAAATAAAGCGAAGCTCGCGCCCCCTCCGGTTTCAGGGATCCGCATAGCTGCTGCTCGCCCGCGACGCGGTGGCCCATTGCTTGCTGCCATCGCGACCCACGATCTGGACGGCGTCGATTTCGTTCCAGCCCGGCACGCGCGCCGTGTCGAGATACACTTTCACCGATTGCGCGTGAACGTTGCCGGCGACGGAAAATTCCGACGACACCAGTTCGTCCGCTTCCGAAGCATCCATGGAGCCCTCCCAGACGATCGTCTCGCTGCCGTCGGGCAGCACCGCGGCCACCTTGCTGATCGCGCCGGGGTTGTGGCTTTCGATCACGTTGATCTGCTGAAGATCCACCGCGCGGTCGTAGTCGAGTTGGAGCCACTCTTCGCCGCCGTCGGGATCCTTCGACGCCCAGGCGCTGGGGATGTCGCCGGGTTGGTGGGTGTCCGGTTCGCCGGCGGCCTGCTCGTGACCCCAGCGCCGCTTGTCGCCGCCGGTCCAGTGTTCGATCCGCTCGCGGGGAGGGGAAAGGAAACCGGTATGAGATTGCCAATCGCCGGGCTGAATGCCGGACGCCGCGGTGGCACGGGCGGATTCCCGTCGCTTCTTCTCCAGCGCCGCGACTTCCTTCCGCAATCCGGCCAGCTCGGCACGGAGGTTCTCCAATTCGGCGCGGACGGCTTCTCCCGGGGCCGCGAGCGTGTCATCGGCGGATGCCACCGGTTTGGTGCCGTAAGCCTGCGGTCCTGCCGTTTTCCGCACCGCCTCGGGCGGCGATTCACGCACGGCGGAGCGTTGTTCCAGTTGCACGACGCGGACGCCGAGCAACCCCGCCAGGAGCAACCCTCCGGCCGTCATGACAGCGCCGTTTTTTTGCATGAGTGTCTGGAGTTGGAATCGCGAAGTCTCGTGTCCCTCCATCGAGAGACACGCCAGCCTCCGATTTCTTAGCCGATTTGGGAAAAAGCCGCAAGCTCCGCCGTCTGCGGTAGTGTCCTAATCGAAGAATCTCCGGAGTCGTGCCTCTTTCTTCTTCTCCCTCGCTTCGAGGAAAAAACCCCGAATGAGCGCCAGGCACTCCTCGCCGAGCACACCGGAAACGACCTCGCAGCGGTGATTGAGCGGAGGGTTCGCATCCAGCAGATTGATCCACCCGCCCGCCGCGCCGCCCTTCGGGTCCTGGCAGCCGAAAACCACCCGCTCCGGCCGGCAATGCACGATCGCACCGGCGCACATCGGGCAGGGCTCCTTGGTCACGTAGAGCGTGCATTTCTCCAGCCGCCAGTCGCCGAGCGCGTTCTGCGCTGCGGTCAGGGCGAGCATTTCGGCGTGGGCGGTGGCGTCCTTGAGCGTCTCGACCTGGTTCCAGGCACGGGAGACGATCTTCCCCTCGCGGACGATCACGCAGCCGATGGGCACCTCCGTCGCGGCATACGCCTTGCGGGCTTCGTGCAGCGCCTGGGCCATGAAAAAATCGTCGCTCGCGAGGTCGATGATCGGCTCCACAGGAGCAGCGTGAGAGCGCCGGGCGCAAAGTGCCAAGAAAAAGTCACGGAGCGGCGCAGCCGCTCCGTGAAGGAAGGGAACCGAACCCGCATCGTGGAACGGCTGCGCCGCCCCGCTGCCTCTCAAAAGAACGTCCGGAACCCGACAAGATAGGTCGTGGCCTCCACCATTCCATCCGGCGTGGAGAGACGGTCATAGGAAACGCCGCCCATGATCTTCAGATTGTCGCCGCAGATGTGGTAGTTGAGGCCGAGGTAGATCGAGTGATGCTCGTCGCCGCGGCCATTGTTCACGTCCACCCGCGGATCGTCATGGCGCTCGCGGAGGTAGCGGCTGCTCAGCCGGATGCCCTCGCTTTCCTCGGACGCCTGGTAGGCGTAGCTGACCACCGCCTGCAGCTTGTTCTCGACGACCCAGTACCACGGCATGACCACAAACCCGTGGAAATCGCCGTGGCGGCGGGTCTGGCGATGGCCATTATGGCTCTCGCCGCCGTTGTCGCCGTACATCGCGTTCAGCAGCACGCCGAAACGGTCGTCCTGATAAATGGCGGCAAGCGAAGTGCCCCAGGCATACCCGAGCGCATCGTCGATGCCGCTCTGGTTGTTCTGCACGTGGTCGAGGCGCAGCTTGAACTTGTCGGTCACGTTCCAGCGGAGGCTGCCGTAGAAGAATTCGCCGTCGTTCCAACCGCCGAGGAAATCGGCATCGTCCTCGCCGCTGAACACACCGAGCAGAAGCTCCCAGCCGCCCTTGTCGAGTTCCAGCGTGAGGCCGGTCGGCCTGCTGGCGTTCCCGCCGAGCTTGTCGGAGAGGGCGGAGCGCTCGATCGTGTAGATTTCCTTGGAGGACATGTGAGCCTCTTCGGTGATCCTCAGTTTCATTCGGCCGTATTTCAGCCGGATGTTGTCCAACCACCCCGTGCCGAAAGCCTTGCCGAGATCGAACTGGAGCGAAAACTCGTCGAAATCGTCATAGCCCCAGTCAAGATCGTTGTCCAAGGGATCGTCGCGGAAGCGGCGGTCATCCACCAGGTTCACGTTGGCTTCCAGCGTGAAGTAATTGAGGAAATCGGTCCTGCTCTCGATCCGGAATCTACGATACTCATCGTAGGTATCGTGGAAATCCCGGCCGTTCACGTCGTTGCCGTCCACATAGACCGCCTGGTATTGAAAGCGGCCGCCGAGCCTGAACAACTGGATCCACGGGTTCTTCTTCTTTCTGTACAGCTCGCCCGGCCGGTTCTGGAGCCATTCGCACCAGTCGCCGTTGTTCGTCGCCGGTTCCTTGATTTTTTCCACCTTCGCGTCCTTCGGGCCGGCCTGGACGGAAAGCGGCAGGGCCGCGGCGGCAAGACAGGCGAGCGCGGCGGAGCGGGCTTGGGTTTTCATATCGGGGTTCAGAGTCGATCAGACATCGAGTTCGTTGCCGGTGGGCGTGAGCACCACGCGGTTGTTGCCGCAGACGAGGTGCAGCGCATCCAGCAGCTTCGGCGTGCTCTGGCCCTGCTTGAGCTGGATGCCGTAGCGCAGCTCCGTCATCATGCCGGCCTGGGCGGAGGAAACGCTCATGAGCTGGGTGATGTCGGCGAATTCGTCGAAAACCGGCGCGAGCAGTTTCTCGAAATCCATGTCGGCGGTCATCCGCAGCGTGAGGATGTGGGAGGCGCGCTTCGGCGCGAAGGCATCCACCTTTGTCAGGAAGTAGATCGCCGTGCCGACGATGGTGGTGATGATGAGCGCCATTTCATAACGGCGGGCGCCGACCACCATGCCGATGGCCATGGCGAAGAAGACGAAGGCGAGGTCGCGCGACTGCCCGAGCGTGCGGCGGAAGCGGATCACCGAAAACGCCGCGAACATCCCGAAGGCGATCGCGCCGTTTCCTGCGACCACCATGATCAGAATGGTGGTCACGACCCCGATGATGATCAGGGTCTGGACATAGTCCTGAGAGTAGCGGGTGCCCTTGTAGGTTTTCCGGTAAATGGCGGCGATCACCAGGTTCAGCGCCAGGCTGATCAGCATCGCGAAAACGATTTCACGCGGCAGCAGGACGTCGGGGTTTTCATCCGTGAGGACACTATCAAACAACTCTTGCAGGTTCATTCGTGGGCTGGGTGGAGACGGGCTTTTGGGATAGTTCGTACAGTTCGAGCGCCTTGGCGTATTTGCTGAAGCCGCGGGGGACGAGCGAGAATTCGCCGATCAACTGCCGGAACCAGTAGGGCACCGGCCCGATCGTCTTGACTTCCATGATGGCGGCGCCGGGCTCCAGCAGAGGCAGATCGAAATCCGGGTCGTCCGGCGTGAGGGGAACCAGGCGGAAACGGCAGCGCGGATCGATGTCGAAGGTGATGCGGATCGTTCCGTCCGGCCCGCTGTCGTAGGCGTAGCGGTGGTAGCGGATCTGCACCACGGGGCGGCTGTCGCCGTTGACCACCAGATCGTGGATTTCCGCCAGCACCCGTTCATCGGTTCCCCCGCTCTGGGCCAGCCGCTCCGGGATGCGCCCGGCGGAAAAGACCGGCAGCTCGTCGACTTCCACCGGCAGGCGGCGCTTCACCGTCTGGCCGTCGAGCTTGTGCTTCACTTCGATGAAGGCGCTCGGCGGGATGCTTCCATCGCGGCGTCCATAGACCCGACCGCGCACCCGGCGGCGATTCGGCACGCCGAATTGCTTCTGCCAGTACGTCGTGCGCTCCAGGGTGTCGAAATACTCGGAGACGATGGGATACCCGTCCTCCGCCCCCCGGTCCGCCCCGATCTCGGTGGCGACGCGCGCCCGCAAAGTGTCCACGAGCCCGGGCGGCAGGACGAATTTGAACTCGCGGCGATTCTGGTTGGCTTCCATGTCGGTGAGGGTGTCGAGAAAGCGGGGGTGACGTTCTTGTCACAAATTTCATCCGTCGATCAAAAACGATCGTTGGACTCGAATATTTGTTTGAATTTGGCGGTTTTATGCCATGGATCACGATCCCCGGCTTATACGGGACTGGAGTGGGGGTTGGGTTTAGCGGCGCTCCGGACAACAGAAGCGCGCTCCGAATACGCCGAAACTGGGCGTTGTCTGACAGAAATCCCCATGATCTCCGTCATAAAAAGGTTCGGCGCGGGCGCGGCGGCTTCGGGAAAAATCACACGAAAATTCCCCGCCCCGCAAGGTGGGCGATCCAGCGCGGGAAATCGAGTTCGGGAAACTCTCTTTCCGCCCGCTTTTTCAATTCTTCCCGCCCGGCCGTGCCGTCCATCGCCGCCAGCAGGCGCTCGTGTCCTTCCGGAAAGCGGCAGGGGGCATGCCAGGCATCCACCACCGGCAGGCCGCTCCCGGCGAAATGAAGATTCAGCGGCGAAAGCCGCGGCGACTCGGGAGGGGAGGCGTCAAAACGGACCTCGTCCGCCCGCAACCCGATCCATCCGAGCCGCAGGTTCTGAAACAGCCAGGCCGCGATCTCCCGCGATGCCCGTCCGGCCTCCCAGCCGGAACCCGCTTTCGCCGCCGCCCGTTCCATCAGTTCGCGGACCGGAATCGCCAGCGGAATCGCCTCCGCCACCGCTGCGCGGAACGTCCGCAGGCAGGGGCTCTCCGCGCCGGGAAGCTCGCCGCGATCCGCGACGATCGCGGCATCGAGCACCGCATCCATCGCCCCTCCCGGGTCCAGCGGGGCCTCCTGTCGGCAGAGCAGGCTGCACCGATGAGTCCGTCCCGACAACAGATCCAGCGTTTGCTGGAGCAGCAACGGATCGGCCGCCAGGGGGCCGAGTTCCCCGAGCGCCGCCGGGTCCAGCCCGGTCGGCAGATTCTCCGCGGGGTCCGCTTCGCCGAAGTACCGCAGGCCCCGAGCCTCGGCCCAGGCCGCGAAATGTCCGAAGTAAACCGGATCGCAAACCGGGGCCAGATCGTCGAATGGCAGCACCTCCGGTCCCTTCTTTTCCATGTCCCGGCATAGCGCCCGCAAGTGGGCCGCATAGGGCGTGCCTTCCCCCGCCAACCCGGCCAGCCGTCCCGCCACCCTTGCCGGTTCGCCGCCCATGAAAGCCGCCGCGGGATTTCCCGCCAGCGCCCGCACCAGCGGAGCCGCGTCCCGCCGCAGCGCCCAGCCGGGCAGCGTGTTGTAGCCGATGCACGCCACCCCCGACTCATCCAGAGCCGTCGCACACAGATCGAGCAGGCGGGCCTTCAGTTCATCCGCCACCCACGAAAGCACCCCGTGGGCGATGATGAAATCCCAGCGCCCTTCCGGCATCCACTCCACGAGATCGGCCGTCTCGAAGCGGACGTTTTCCAAACCCGCGGCCTCCGCCGCGGCGCGCGCCGCGAGGATCGCCATGTCGGAAAAATCCACCCCGAGAAAGCTGCTCTCCGGGTAGCGTTCCGCCAGCGGCAGCAGATTGTGCCCCGACGCGCAGCCCAGCTCCAGCACCCGGCAGGCGGCGGGCATCGCCACCCCCCGCAGGCCGCCGAGCCGGGCCGCCATCGCCACCCGGGACGGATGGGTCGCCGGATGGCTCAGCGCCGGGTAGCGGCGCCCGGCGTAGAGATCGCGGACGGGATCGGGCACGCGCCATTCCTGACCGGAACCGGAAAAACGCACAGCAGAAATTCCGGAACGCCCCCGGTCCCAAAGTCCGGATTTCATCCAGGCATTGACAGCCCCGCCCCGGAGACGTAGGGAATCGGCCCCGCGCGCCAAGCGTCACGGCGGAGTAGCCAAGTGGTAAGGCATCGGTTTGCAAAACCGCTATTCGTGGGTTCGATTCCCACCTCCGCCTCCATTGTATTCAATTAGTTGCGAAGAGTTCCGGCGCACAAAAAGCTTTGCCGGTGCATGAATGCCGCACTTATTTTCCGGTCTGCTTTCCAATTTCAGTGGATTCCTCCAAAGAATGCGGTGCTCAAAGTGCCTCCGGTTAATGATCCGCCGGACGACGCGTCCAGAGCGACCGAGGTGCCGAGGTCGCACCGCTGTGGAAACTGGGACACTGAAACTCGGCACCGCGGAGACCATCGTGACTCTCTCCCAAGACGAGCAATGGGAAGTCGTCGTCGCCGGATCATACGCTATCAAAGAACGAAAGCCAAGGAGATCAGGGAGGAAGCGAAGCCTCTCCGTCTCGGGCTCCCTTCCTGACGTCACAGCTAGTCTTGGCTGGATTCATTCGAAAAGCTTGTTTGGGGAACAATACGCCCTCACTATCAGTCAAATGTCCGCCGTGAGTGAATCAACAGTGTCAGTGGCTTGTCTAGGGCCGGAGGGGAGCTTTAGCCACGAATTTGCACTTAGCCGTTTTCCCAAAGCCAAGATGGTTTGTGTAGACGGCGGATTCGACGAAGTGGTTGCCCGCTTAAAATCTGGTGAATGCACGCATGGCGTCCTCCCTTTTCTGAACTCAAATGGAGTGGAAGTGCGCCCAGCTCAGGCCGCCATTGGAAAAGAACGCACTTGGATCAACGTTGTAGGATGCTTCCCTCATTTGGTTTCGCACAACGTCGTTGTCACAGAAAAGTTTCAGTCTCTTCGTCGGGTGGTGTCAAAGGAGCAGGTTTTTCCTCAGTGCAGTACATGGTTAGGTCAATGGGGTGACTTACAGACGGTCAATGCCTCAAGCACGTCAGCTGCCCTTCGAGATCTTTTGGCCGCTCCGCTGGAAGAGCAACGGGTGACGGGCGCGATCTGCAATGCATTGGCACACAGTCTTTATGGCGGAATCATTAAATACCCCAGAATAGAAAATCCAAAAAACACTACTCTGTTCCTTGTTGTCGATGCCACCAAGCCAAGATTGCATTCGGAAAATATCCTTGTCTGTCTGACATGTCCGACGGAGACCTGCTACAAGTCAGCTCTGAAAGATTTTGCCGCGGCGGGTTTCCCAACCAAGTTCAACAGCCTCAAAGGCGAATTCACGGAGGAGATCCCCTGCTTTCTGCAGTTTCACAACAGCGGTTCCCCTGAGGAACTGACCCGCCTTTTGGAAGCACCCCATCGAACGTTAATAGGCGGATTTCCGACCGTAAGCTCGCTATCGGCTTGCGTTGGAGCATTCTTTGAGGATAGTCTTGACGGCGGTGATGGGGAACTCTAGTCCCTCGCACCGTTCCCGCCATGAGTAATCGCCTACAGATTCCGATTGAGATCGGTCAGATGGGGAAAGTCTGGGTAGCATCGTTTTCGCTACTTGGGATTTCTGTCGTCGGGGCTACGCAGGCTGATGCCGTTGAAGCAGCATTCGAAGCCCTTAAGACTCACTTCCTTGCAGGCGTTGTCGAACAGGACTTCGCTCCCTGCGAGGCTTGTTCGTAGGGCTTGCCCCCTAAGGACCGTGACGCAGACTCCACCGAGGCCAAAGCCTTGTGCGGATCGAAGGGAGGGCGTCGACTTATTCGGTCAGGGAAGGCTCAGTCGATTCCAAACCGATTCTTCATTTGCAGGAGTGGCGCTCTAGATCGGCTTTGATGGCGCTCGCTTTCATGCCTCCTCCCTTCTCTCCGACTTCGTCGGTTTTGCTGGCGTAGCCTGCGAATGCTCGATCGGTAGGCCTCAGCGACAGCCAATGATGTCGTCGGCGCCAATGTCATCTGACTCCTCGAGGAGCGGCGGTCGTTGCCGCCTTGCTTCCGATTGCGAAACGGGAAGTATTGCAGGATACCGTTCGTAGAGAAGCCGGTACGCCATGCCCGGGTTGAAATCCATCTTTCCGCGCGCACGCCGCGCGGGCCTTCCGCTGCTTGCGGCGGGAAGCGTGGCCGGCATATCGGCGGAGACGGCGCCCCAATTCAACCGCGACATCCGGCCGATCCTGTCGGACCGCTGCTTCGCCTGCCACGGTTTCGACGCGAAGGCGCGGGAGGCCGATCTGCGACTGGATACCGCGGAGGCGGCGCATGCCAAACGGGAGGCAGGGACGGCTTTCGTCCCCGGCAAACCGGAGGAATCCCTGGCGTGGCGGCGGATCGTTTCCACGAATCCGGATGAAGTCATGCCGCCGGCGGACTCGCACTTGAAGCTCACGGAGGAAGAGAAGGAACGGATCCGGCGCTGGATCGAAGGCGGCGCGGTCTATGAGGAGCATTGGGCCTTCCAGCGGGTGGACCGCCCGGCTTTGCCGGAGGAGGGGAAGCATCCGGTCGATGCCATCGTGGCGCGCCGGCTGGCGGCAGAGGGGCTGGAGATGGCGACGGGGGCGGCGAGGGAAACGCTGGCGCGCCGCTTGTCTTTCGACCTGCGCGGCCTGCCGCCGTCGCCGGAAGAGGTGGCGGGCTTCTTGGCCGACACGTCGCCGGATGCCTACGAAAAGCTGGTGGACCGTTTCCTCGCCGATCCGGCCTATGGCGAGCGAATGGCCTGGCCCTGGCTGGATGCGGCGCGTTACGCGGACTCTAACGGCTATCAGGGCGACGCCGACCGCACGATGTGGCCATGGCGCGACTGGGTGGCCTCCGCTTTCAACCGCAATCTCCCTTACGACCGGTTCACCCTGTGGCAGATCGCCGGCGATCTGTTGCCGGATGCCACGCACGAGCAGATCCTGGCCACGGGATTTCTGCGGAATCATCCGATCAACGGCGAAGGCGGGCGGATTCCGGAAGAGAACCGTGCGGAGTATGTCATGGACATGACCGAGACGGTCGGAACGGTGTGGATGGGGCTCACGCTGAATTGCTGCCGCTGCCACGACCACAAGTACGATCCGCTGACACAGCGCGACTATTACAGCCTCTATGCCTTCTTCAACCAGACGCCGGTGGATGGCAGCGGCGGCGATCCGCAGACCGCTCCGGCGATCGCCGCGCCTTCCGCGGAGCAGCGGGAGCGGGAAGAGCGGCTCGCGCGGGAGTTGGAGGAAGCGGACGCACGGCTTGCCGCGATCGTCGAAAGGCTCGCCCCGCGTCAGCCGGCCTGGGAGGCGGAGCGGCTTTCACGGGAGGAGCGGGAGATCTGGCAGGCGTTGGTTCCCGATGGAATCGAGGGAACGGAGGCCGAAGTGCTGGAGGATCGCTCGGTGCTCACCTTCGGCGCGAATCCGGTGAATGCCACCTACACGATGCGGGCGGCTTTGTCCGGGGGAGCGCTGACGGCCGTGAAGCTGGAGGCGCTGCGTCACCCGAGCATGACGCTCGGCGGCATCGCCCGGTCGGACAGCGGGAATTTCGTGCTCACCGGCTTCGAGGCGGTGTTGATCTCCGGCGGCGAGCGGCATCGGCTTGTCTTTGAACGTGCCGAAGCGACCTACGAGCAGGGCGGCGTTTTCAAAGCGAGCGGCGCCATCGACGAAGACCCCGGCAGCGGCTGGGCGGTCTGGGAAGGCAAGGCCATCGACCGGGACCATGCCGCTCTCTTCCATCTGGCGGAGCCGGTGGAGGCGCCGCCGGGCTCGGAAATCGAATTTACGCTGCGCCACGACTCGCCGCACGCTCATCACAATCTCGGCCGCTTCCGCCTTGCGGTGAGCGGAAATCCGTCACCCTCTCTGGACGGGGCGCTGGCGGACCTGCTGCGCCTCCCCGCGGAGGAACGCACTCCGGAACAGGCAAAGCGGGTCCGCGAAACGTATCTGAAAGGCGATGCGGAGTTCAGTGCGGAGGAGCGCCGGCGGGACGGGATCGAAGCGCAGTTGAAAAGCCTCCGCCAGGAGATGCCGAAGGTCATGGTGATGGCGGACCGCGGGGAGCGCCGGGCCACCCACATCCTTGCGGTGGGCGCCTACGACAAGCCGCTCGAAGAAGTGGAAGCCGACACCCCGCCGATCCTGCCGCCCTTGGCCAAGGGCGATGGTCCCGCGAACCGGCTCGATCTCGCGAAATGGCTGGTCTCGCGCGACCATCCGCTGACCTCCCGCGTGACGGTGAACCGCATCTGGCAGGAATTTTTCGGCATCGGCCTGATCCGGACACCCGAGGATTTCGGCGTGCAGAGCGAGGTGCCGGTCCATCCGGAACTGCTGGACTGGCTGGCCGCGGATTTCATGGAAAGCGGCTGGGATCTCAAGCGGCTGGTGAGGACGATCGTCACCAGCAAGACCTACCGGCAGTCGTCGCGGGTCACGCCGGAGCTGCTGGAGAAAGACCCGGCCAACCGCCTGCTGGCGCGCGGCCCGCGTTTCCGCCTGCCCTCGTGGATGATCCGCGATCAGGCGCTGGCGGCGGGCGGGCTGATGCCGGACCGCCTCGGCGGCGCGCCGGTGAGGCCCTATCAGCCGGAGCACCTGTGGCCGGAGGCGACCTTCGGCAAGGTGCAGTACGTGCGCGACAAGGGCGAGGCGCTGCACCGCCGCAGCCTCTACACCTTCTGGCGGCGGATCAGCATGCCGCCGATGTTCTTCGACAATGCGAAACGGGAAATCTGCACCGTGAATCCCTCGCGGACCAACACCCCGCTGCACGCGCTCTCCACGCTCAACGACGTGACCTTCGTGGAGGCGGCGCGGGCGCTCGCCTCGCGGGCTGTTAGCGAAGCGGGGAAGGAGCCGGCCGCGGCCCTGTCGCGGGCCTTTGTCATCGTGACGGCGCGCGCGCCGCAGGCGGAAGACCTCGCGATCCTGCTGGATTCGTATCGCCTCGCCCGGGAGAGCTTCGCGGCCGATCCGCAGTCGGCGCAGGATTTTCTAACGAACGGCGATATGCCCGGCGATCCCGCGCTGGATGCGGTGGAGCACGCCGCGCTGGCATCCGTCTGCCTGTCCATCCTCAACATCGACGAAGCGCTCACCAAGGAATAGCCATGAACCCGATCGCCGAACGCCAGCTCCTCGTCAACCGCCGCTACTTTTTCGGCCGCAGCGCGACGGGCATCGGCATGGCGGCGCTCGCCTCGCTGCTGGGCGAGGACGCCTGCGCCGAAGAGACCCTGCTCACCAACATCGCGCCGAAGGCGAAGCGGGTGATCTATCTCTTCCAGAACGGCGCGCCGAGCCATGTCGAACTCTTCGACCACAAGCCGGAGCTCGCCGGACGCCACGGCCAGCCGGTGCCGGAGAGCCTACTGGCGGGCAAGCGATTCAGCACCATGACCGGCAATCCCAGCGGCAAGAAACTGCTCGCCCCGCTGGAGCCCTTCCATGCCCACGGGAACAGCGGCGCCACGGTGAGTGAACTGATGCCGCACACCGCCGCCATCGCCGACGAACTCTGTTTCGTGAAGAGCATGTTCACCGAGCAGGTGAATCATGCGCCTGCGATCCATTTCTTCCTCAGCGGCAACCAGATCCCCGGCCGCCCCACCATCGGTGCGTGGCTTTCCTACGGCCTCGGCAGCCTGAACGGGAACCTGCCGACCTTCGTCGCGATGACCTCGGTGAGCAAGGACACGACCTGCGGGCAGATTTTCTACGATTCCTACTGGGGCTCCGGCTTCCTGCCCTCCCGCCACCAGGGCGTGAAGCTCCACCCCGGCAGCGATCCCGTCCTCTACCTGGGCAATCCGCAGGGCGTCAGCCCCGCGCTGCGGCGGAGCATGCTCGATGGCATCGCGCGGCTCAACCAGCGCAAGCTGGAGCAGTCCGGCGACCCCGAGATCGCCACCCGCATCGCCCAGTACGAAATGGCCTACCGCATGCAGACCAGCGTGCCCGAGCTGGCCGACATCTCCGGCGAGCCGAAGGAAGTGCTCGAAATGTACGGGCCGCAGGTGCACCAGCCCGGCAGCTACGCCCGCAACTGCCTGCTCGCCCGCCGCCTGATCGAGCGCGGCACCCGCTTCGTCCAGCTCATGCACGCCGGCTGGGACCAGCACAACAGCCTGACCACCGAGCTCTACACCCAGTGCAAGGACACCGACCAGCCCAGTGCCGCGCTGGTGAAGGACCTGAAAATGCGCGGCCTGCTGGAGGACACGCTGGTGATCTGGGGCGGCGAGTTCGGCCGCACGCCATTCATCCAGGGCGACTTCGAGGACCGCCCGAAATGGGGCCGCGACCACCACCCCTACGCCTTCACCCTCTGGATGGCGGGCGGCGGCGTGAAGGCCGGATTTACCTATGGCGAGACCGACGAGTTCGGTTTCAACGTGGCGAAGGACGGCGTGCACGTCCACGACTTCCAGGCCACGCTGCTCCACCTGCTCGGCATCGACCACGAAAAGCTGACCTACAAATTCCAGGGCCGCCACTACCGCCTCACCGATGTCCACGGGCATGTCGTGCAGCCCCTCCTCGCCTGAACGGAATCCTTTCCCTCCACGATCGTCCCTCCCGCGAATGAACGACATCCCTCTCATGGAATCCGCCCCCGGGCCGGAGGTGACGATCGACGGGCGGCGCTACCGCTACTTCGCGGGCACCAGCTACTACGGCCTGCACGGCCATCCGGGAGTCATCGCCGCGGGCTGCGAGGGCTTCCGCAGATACGGCCTGCACACCGCGACCAGCCGCGCCGGATTCGGCAACAGCGCGCCGCTGCTGGAGGTCGAGCGCCGCGCGGCCGCTCACGCCGGGCGAGAGAGCGGCTTTTATTTCAGCTCCGGCTACGCGGCGAATCACATTCTGGTGCAGGCCGCGGGCGGGGCCGCCGCCGTCTTCATCGACGAAACCGCGCACTTCTGCGTCGGGGAAGCCGCGCGGCTCCGGGGCGTTCCGATCCACGCGTTCCGCGCCCGCGATCCGGAAGACCTGCGCTCGAAAATCCTCGCCCATCTGCCCGCCGGCGGCGCTCCGCTGGTCATGAGCGATGGCGTCGTCCCCGCCACCGGCCAGTTGCCGCCGCTCGATGCGTACGTCCGCCTGCTCGGGGAATTCGCGCCCGCCGTCCTGCTCGTCGACGACGCCCACGGGCTCGGCGTGCTGGGTGCGCGGGGCAGGGGAAGTCCGGAGCATTTCGGCCTCGACGGAGCCGCGAATGGCGGACCCGCCGCCAACGGAGTGCACCTCCTCTGCGGCGGCACCCTGGCCAAGGCCATGGGAGGTTTCGGAGGCATCGTCACCGGCACGGAGGATTTCATCCGCAGGGTGCGAACTTCGTCCCACTACTACGATGGAGCGAGCGCGCCCCCCTCGCCCGTGGCCGCCGCCACCGCAAAGGCGCTCGAACTCATCGGCGACGATCCCTCCTTCCTCGACCGGCTGCGGCGCAACAGTCTCCACCTCCGGCAGGGCCTGCGCCATCTCGGGCTGCCGGTGCACGACGTCCCCTCGGCGCAGGTCGGCGTGCCGATCGGCACGGCGGGCAACATGGTCCGCCTGCATCGCGAACTCCGCGCCGCCGGCTACATTGTGCCGGTCACTTCCTACGCCGGCACCGGGCCGGAGGGCATCATGCGCTTCGCCGTCTGCTCCGGCCACTCGCCGCAGATGATCGACGATCTTCTGAATGCTTTGCGCGAACTTCTCTGACCGCCCTTCCCATGAAAACACTCATCCCCCTCCTGATCGCCATGTCCACCCCGCTTGCAGCCGCCGACTATGCCCGCGAGATCCCCGCCTACGAATCCGCCGTGCGCGCCGAAATGGCCGCATGGGAACTCGGCGGCATCGCCGTCGCCTGGATCGACGGCGCCGCGACCGTGTACGAAGCCGGCTTTGGCGAAGCGCAAGCCGACAGCGTTTTCCGCGCCGGTTCCGTGTCGAAGCTCTTCAATGCCGTCGCCGTCATGAAGCTCGTCGAGCAGGGCAAACTCGATCTCGACGCCCCCCTGCCCGCGGACCGCATGCCCGTGAACCCTTTCGACGGCAAAGCCGTCACTCTTCGTCAGCTGCTCTGCCACCGCTCGGGCATGCAGCGCGAATCCGCGGTCGGCGGCTATTTCGACGACTCCGAACCGACGCTCGAAGCCACGGTCGCCAGTCTCAAGGGCTCCGTGCTCGTCTCGCCGCCCGATACGGAAAACCGCTACTCGAACATCGGCCCCAGCGCCGCGGGGCTGCTCGCCGCGGAAGCCGCCGGCAAATCCTTCCCCGCCCTGCAGCACGAATGGATCCTCGAACCGCTTGGCATGTCGCGCTCCGCCTGGCTGCGGAAGGACGTTCCCGCGGTGATTCCCTCCCACATGCGCGTGGCCGACGGCAAGGGCGGCTTCACCCGTGCCGTCACACCGCTCTTCGACCTCGGCACGATTCCCGCGGGCAACCTCTACACCACCGCGGGCGATCTCGCGCGCTTCGTCGCCATGCTCGCCGCGGGCGGCGACTCGCCCGGCGGCCGCGTGCTGAAACCGGAAACCCTCGAGCAAATGTGGACGCCCCAGCTCGATCCGCAGGGCGGCTTCGGCCTCGGCTTCAGCCTCGGCGAATGGCGCGGCCGCAAAACCGTCGGCCATGGCGGCGCCGTCTATGGCCACAGCACCGCGCTCGTCTATCTGCCCGTCGAAAAAATCGGCGTCGTCGTGCTGTCCAACGACGACATCGTGAACGGCCGCACGCAGTATCTGGCGAATCTCGCTCTCTCCCACATGCTGAAGGCGAAGCTCGGCGAAGCGCTCCCCGCCGCGCCGCGGTTCCCGCCTCCCGCGGCCGAAGCCGCCGGGCTCGCCGGCGCCTGGGAATCGCAGAGCTTCTGGATGGAGCTCTCCGCCGGGGACAAGGGCCTGCGCGGCAACCTCGCCGGCCAGCCCTTCATCCTCTTGCCGGTGGAAAAGGACCGCTACCTGCTGAACTGCCGCCTCTACGCCGACCTGCCGGTCCTCATCGAGCGCGACGCCGGCGGGCAGGCCATCGCACTGAACGCGGGGCCGCAGCGCTTCACGCGCATCCCGGCGGACCGCCCCGCTCTGCCCGCGGAGTGGCGTCCGCTCACGGGCAGCTACGGCCCGGCGTGCATCCCCCTCGTCGTGCACGAAAAACACGGCAGACTCTATGCCACCACCGAGAACATGGTGGACTACCGCCTGACCCCGGTCACCCGCCATCTCTTCTCCCTGCCGCCCGGTCTCTACGCGAAGGAATACGCCGTCTTCCTCCCGGCGGACGATGGCAGGCCCGCCGCCGTGGAGCTGGCCAACATGACCCTTCCCCGTACCGAATGACCCCTCTCTCTCCGCCATGAAACTGACCCTCCGCGACATCCACCTGCCCCTCGCGCACCCGTTCACGATCGCACTCGGCACCACCACCGTACAGCACAATCTGCTGGTGGCGCTCGAACACGACGGCGCGACCGGCTACGGCGAAGGCGCCTCCTCCCACGCCTGGCATCTCTACACCGCGGAATCCATGCGCGCCTCTCTCGAAGCGGCCCGCCCGCTGATCGAGGAAGGCGGTTTTTCCACCCCCGAAGAACTCTGGAACCGCGTCTTTCCCGTGCTCGGCGAAAATCCCTTCGCCCTCTGCGCCCTCGACGAAGCCGCCCACGACCTCTGGGGCAAACTCCGGGGCGCGCCCGTCTGGAAACTCTGGGGCCTCGAACTCCGCGACCTCCCCCTCAGCGACTACACCATCGGCATCGACACCGTGGAAAAAATGGTCGCCAAGATGAAGGAATTCGACGGCTGGCCCATCTACAAGATCAAGCTCGGCACCGATGACGACCTCGCGATCGTCCGCGAACTCCGCCGCCATACCGGCGCGATCTTCCGCATCGACGCCAACACCGCCTGGACCGCGGAACAGACCCTCGCCTACGCGCCCGCGATGAAGGAACTCGGCGTGGAATTTTTCGAACAGCCCCTGCCGCGCGACGACTGGCAGGGCATGCGCCGGGTGAAGGAATCCTGCGCGCTCCCCGTCATCGCCGACGAGAGCTGCCAGACGGAAAGCGACGTCGCCCGCTGCGCCGGGATCTTCGACGGCATCAACATCAAGCTCACCAAGGCCGGCGGCCTCACCCCGGCGCGCCGCATGATCGCGGAAGCCCGCGCCCTCGGACTCAAGGTGATGGTCGGCTGCATGACCGAGTCGAGCGTCGGCATCAGCGCCATCGCCCAGTTGCTGCCGCTGCTCGACCATGTGGACATGGACGGCGCGGTCCTGATCTCGCAGGACATCGCCACCGGCGTGAGACTCGACAAGGGCCGCGCCATCTTCCCGGCCGAGAACGGCAACGGCGTGAAACTCCTCGCCCCCTGAAATGACCGCGGCCCTGATTCCCGAAGACCAAACCTGGACGCTGTGGGCGTTGATCGTCGCTGGCACGACGCTGTCGATCTGGCTCGAGGGGCGCTACCGCTGGGCGGCAAAACTCAGCGCGCCGGTGATCGCGCTGCTGATCGCCATGATCCTCTCCAACACCGGCGTCATGCCGGCGAAGGAAATCCCGGCCTACGACTTCATCGGCGCGTGGCTCGTGCCGCTCGCCCTGCCGCTGCTGCTGATGCAGGCCGACCTCGTGAAAATCGCGCGGGAAGCGGGCCGCCTGATGCTCGCCGTGATGCTCAGCGCGGCCGGCACCATCGCCGGCGCCTTCGCGGCCGTGGCCCTGCTCCGCGGCCACGGCATTCCGCAGATCGAGCAGGCGGCGGCGATCATGACCGGCAGCTACATCGGCGGCATGGTCAACTTCCTGGCGATCCAGAGCAGCACCGGAGCCACCGGCGAACTGACCACCGGCCTGATCGTCGCCGACAATCTCGTGATGGCCGGCTTCTTCCTCATTCTCCTGTGGATGGCTGGCAGCAGGTTCTTCCTCAAGCGCTATCCGCACCCGTACAGCACCGGCGACGGGCATCCCCTCGATACGGACGAAGAGCAACCCGCCGCCCTCACCGTCAACGGCCTCGGCGCGGCCCTGGCATTCGCTTTCGCCGTGGTGGCGCTGGCGATGGGCGCGGGCGGGCTGATCGGCGGCCTTTTCCCCGCCGGGATCGAGGCGGGCTCGTTCCCGCATCTCGTCCGGACCATCGTCACCAACAAATTCGTGCTCATCACCGCCTTCTCCCTGGCCGCCGCCACCGCCGCGCCGCGCGCCCTGGAGCGGCTGCGCGGCTACGACCGCATCGGGGTCTTTCTGCTTTTCCTCTTCCTTTTCAGCATCGGCCTGCCCGCCGATCTGCGCACCGTCATTTTCCAGACCCCGATGCTCCTCCTCTTCTGCCTGATCATGGCGCTGGGGAATCTCGTCTTCACCATGGTGCTGGGAAAACTCTTCAAGCTCGACCTGGAGGAGCTGCTGCTGGCCTCGAACGCCACCCTCGGCGGCCCGCCCACCGCCGCGGCGATGGCGGTCTCCCGCGGCTGGCGCCCGCTCGTCCTCCCCGCGCTCCTCGCCGGCTTGTGGGGATACGTGATCGGCACCCCGCTCGGGCTCATGGTCTATGCCCTGCTGAGCCCGTCATGAATGGCATGGATAACGTGATTTCGCGGAGTTTCGCATTTTCGCGGTTCAAACCGATGCCTTCCACGGATAACAGGCTGAAATCAGGACACTACCTGAATTTCGGCGGGGTTTCATCGGGACTGAAAAAGCCATCAAGGTGAGTGTGAACCGTTGCGGCGCCGCCTGGTCGCCAGAAGGAAAACGCCGAAGCCCGCCATCGTCGCGATGGAGGGTTCGGGAACGATCTGGAAGGTGTCGATCGCCACGGCGAAGTCGGGCGAAGCGCCCACGATGATGAGTTGCATGGAGACGACGTTTCCGAGAGTGCCTTGAATATCCACCTGCTCGAACGGGATCAGCAGATCCCCGGCCGCCGTCAGTGGAACCCAGGACGAGCTTGAGCCAAAGCCGCCGCTCTCATTCACACCGACATGCACCCGGCCGGTTCCCTGGAGATTGGAGACGCTGAGGAGGAAAGCATCGGACCCGAGCAAATTCAGCGCCGGACTCGAGTTCCATCTGATCTGGATGGACCCCTGCCCCAGGCCCGATCCCAAGGCGGGACCATCGCCGGTATCGAAGCTGAGGACAGAGGTTCCTGTCACGAGGTCCGCGGTGACAATCGTCTGGCGGCGGTCCGTCGAGATCCAGACGCGTCGCAGATCTCCCAGCATGCCTCCGCTTTGGGTATGGAGAAGAGAGGCGGATCTGTCATGAGACAACGAGAACGGGCCATCATCGAAGGTGTCGATCACGAGCGAGGCCGCGAATCCGGGCGCCATCAGGATCGGCGCGACGGCAAGGCACCGCAGGAGGGTGGCACGCAGGGCCATTTTGATGTGAACAGGTCGAACAATCCATTGGGTCTTCATGGTCATCAGGGTTGGGGTTGAATGGTCCTCACGCTGTCTTGCCGAATCAGGAATGCCGCGTCGTAAAGTTCACTCTTGGCAGCCATGATCGCCATCAGGACTCTTTGTGGGTTTCGTCCGTCCCCTCCGGTCCGGCGGAAGAGGAGGAAGGGGCTGGCATCAGCGATGCGGAATCTCACGCCGCCAGCTTTTCCGGCTTTCCTCAAAAATCGTCAATCAAAAATAAATACTTTGTATATTCTTTTCATGGTTCGGCGAATAGACTCCCGGAGGACAATCCGTCGCCAGGTCAGGGAAAGGCGCTCCTCGCCGACCATCGAGGATGCGTGACCGGCACTCCGCTCCTATGCCCTGCCGAGCCCGTCATGAATGGATGGCATCACGGATCGGGCGGGGCCGGCGTGCCCTGCGGCAAGGGCGGTGAAGCGCCTGCATCGTTCCGGCCGGGGTCGAGCGCCGTGTCGACCGGACCGGAGAGGGAATAAACGGTCTCGTCCCCCGCGAAGGTGAAGGTCCGTGTGCCGGCTCGGACCTGCCGGTACCAGAGCCGCCATGCCCCCAGCCGGTGCTGCCATGCTTCCTCCATCGCTTTGCCCTTGAGCCGCCTTGCCTCCTCCCATTCCGCCGGATGCAGCCACGCCGCCAGCTTCGCTTCCGCGTTTCGGAGAGATGACTCGTCTGCCACGGCCAGCGGATTGAAGATTCCCAGCCTCTCCAGGGTCTCAATGGCTCTTCCCGAGGTGTCGTTCCAATAATATCCCTCCCGTGATTCTCCGCCGCTCATGAGCAGTTCGCCGAGCACCTTCACCGTTTCGGGTGTGGGAAACCGTTCCAGGATTTCGAAGTACGTCTTAGCCGCGTCGTAACGAAAACCACCCTTTCCTGTGGTGCAGCCATCGCTTATCCTCGCGATTTCCTTTCCGATCCATGCCATGTGGCCGGGTATGGCGAGCAGGGCTTCCCGGGCGGCATGAAGGACCGCCGCCGTTTTTTCCCCGTTGGATTTCGAGGCCAGTTGCGCGATCCACGAGACGAGCGCCGGAATCGCTTCTTCCGGCGCCCGCTCCTTCTGGAAGGCCACCGCGGCGAGCATATGCTGCTCCCAAATGACGTACTTTTCCGGATCTTCCGGGGGATGGATGATTTCCCGGGACCAGCGCATCACGAATTCATCCGGCAGAGGCAATTCGATCAACGGCAGAAATGACGCCTTTCGTCCATCCTCCGAGAAAAAAGCCGCAACGAACCTCCTGTCGGGTCCGTGGCGGAGATCGTCCATATTATAGTGATAAACCAGCGACTCTCCCGCTGCGAACGCATGATCACCGATACCGGTGCCGCAGTCCAGGACGTTCAACTCTTCGTCATATTCCCAGCGCCCCTGGCGCCTCATTTCGATGGATCTCAGCGGCCACCGCCCAAAACCGGAAAAATGCAGTTCCTCCTTCGTGGAATTGACGATTTCGATCTGGATCCGCTTGTATCCGCAATAATTCGGACCGTAGATGATCGAAAGATGAACCGTTGGCAGATCGTCGAGAGGCGTGCGCGGTTTTCCCATTTCGCGCCACACCCTGTCGAAATGCGCGGCGGTTCCTTTGTCCTCCTCCTGCGCTTGCAGGGGAGACAGGAGCGCCAATGGCAGCGAAAGGAGGATGGGAAGACGGTTCATGATGGACAGCGGGTTGCGGGGTGGAAGAGAGTTACGCCGGTTTGTTCAAGCTTGCGCGTCTGGCGGCGAGAACCAAGGCGAGAAGCGCCAGCGAAAGCGCGACGATCAGGGGAATTTTCGACGATCCGGGTTCGGTTTCGGTGGCTCCGTCGGTTCCCGTTGCCGGGGAGCGGCGCGATTCGGGCAGGATGTCGCCCGGGTCGAGCGCGGTGCGCACCGGACCGGAGAGGGAATAGATGGTGTCGTCCCCCTCGAAGGAAAAAGTCCGGGTGCCGGCGCGGACCTGCTCGTACCAGAGTTGCCAAGTCCGCAGATCGTTGTCGGGATCGGCGTGTATGGCCTTCACCGGAGGATTCTTCAACCCGAGTTTGTGGAGCGCGTCGACGGCGTACAGGCAACTTGGCACCCATGGCGCATCGGTGGGATGGTCCGCGAACGGATTGCGCTCGTCGAAAAGCAGTTCGCCGAGAATTTTCACGGTTTCAGGAGATGGCAGGTGAGAGAGAGTTATAAAATACCACCCGCGTTCATGGTGAAAAAGCCCACGAACTTCTATGTCGGTCATTCTTTGGATTTCTTTTCCGAACCACTCGGCGTGACCGGGGAATTCAAATATGGTAGATTGAAGTTTTTTTATAATAACATTTCTTTCTTCGCAATCACGATATTTAGGTCTAGAGAGTTGCCGAAGCATTGCTCCCAATTCAGGTAGTGCCGCATCACGTGGTTTTATCGAGATTTCCTCAATTTCCGATATTCTTCGATCATGCCAGCGTTTAGCTCCCTGAGGATCGTCGGGGATATTTGGCACTGCGGCTGAGACCTGAAATACGATCAACAAAAAGAATGCGCTTATCGAACTAAATGCTTTCATTCGTCTTCTTCGTCCTCAATGTTGTCGTTCAACCACCTTTCCGCCCTATCCCACTCGGTCTTGACAATCAATCGTCTTGCTGTCTTCGGAGGCCCTGGATTCATGTCTCCAGCACGCATGAGCCGAATGGCCACGTCGGTCTCGGGCAGGAAGGCAGGGCCGGGGATCGCTTCGTCGTTCGGGTGGCCGGCTCCGAAGAAAATGTGTCCGATTTCATGCGCCATCGTGTTCAGCCAGGTTTCCTCTTCCTCCGAGAGCAGGGTTCCGATGTGCAGCCAGGCCCAGTTCTCGGCGATGCTGGCCATGCCGGCAACGGGCTGACCATTGGGACGATGCAGGGCCACGTAGCTGCCCGCAATGAAGATCTGGATGTCTCCCTCCGTCTTCCCCGCGGCAAGGTCCCTCTGGGTCTGGTTCGGCGGGTTGGTGACATAGAACGTGTTTCCGGGATTGAGGGCCATCGTGCTTGCGTTCTTGATGGTGACGTTGAAGGTCACGTTGAGCTGCGGCTGATAGAGTCCGTTTAGATACTCTTCGATCTCCTGCTTGGAGGGAAATGGCGGCGGGTTCCGGGGCGGGTTCGTCTCGGTGAAGTTGGGGCGTTTCAGGGGCCAGACGGAGACGTTCACGACGCGGGGTTTCATGATCTTCACCCGGACGGGTGCTGAGGCGGCGGAGACCGAGTCGATCTTCAGCGGCAGCGCAATCTCCTGCTCGGCCACCGAGGCCTGGGCCGAGAGAACGAGGAACTGGTTCGGGCTCGTAAGCTCGGTGGGATCGGTGGTTACGGGGCCGGTCTGGTCAATGCGGATCGGGGTGACGGCGTTGGCGGCGCTTTTCACCCGCACGGTGGTACTACCGCCCGCGGGCACCATGATCCAGTATTCGTCCTTGTTTCCGGCCCGCAGATCGACGGAGTACTTCACCTCGTCGTCGCTGGCGGCGATTGAATGGTCGTCGAGCCCCTTGCCGGGGACATCGGCGGAAAGCCGAAGCGGCGTACCCAGCATGGTGCGGATCGGGCCTCCTTCCTTTCGCAGGAGCAAAGTCCAGCCACGGCGGGTGGTGTCGGTGAGGCGGAGGTCGGGACCGTCCCGCCATTCATCCGGCAAATCGGGGCTCAGATCGCCGATTTTCCATTGCTTTCCATTGTGCCACACTTGGTTTTTACGATTGATCGCGAAGCCCGCGAGAGTCGAGAAGTCCACGGCATCTTCGAACGCGTGGAGTTCCTGCCAGCTTTCGTCAAAAACGCGGGGAATCCGGACGATGGGTTCCTGGTTGGCGAAAGGACCGTCGCCTTGTTTGTAACCGGCGAACACGACGGGACGTTCGTGAGGCAGGAGGGTGACACGGTCGTAGTATCTTTCGAAGACTTCGTCATTTTTTTTTAGTCTCGCTTCCCCGTCCATCCCCCACAGGGCTCCGTCGTCGGTCACCCAGGCGGTCCCTGCGGGGACCTGTCCTTCGCCGCTGACCTGGGCTTGCCCGGCTTCGAGCTTCCATCGATAGAATTCGTCTTCGTGGAGTTTCATGCCGATGAAGACGCCGTCCTTGTTCACAACCATGTCGGAGGGCGGGATGGCACCGGAATTGATAGGCGGCTCGCCCACCGGAGGGCGAGCCGGCTCCAGATCGTCGCCGCCCGCCTGCAAGGCGATGGGCTGGCCGCCGTTCGCGGGCCAGGTGACCAGGCGGTGATCGTCGCCGACCATGCCGCGGCCGAGGATCGCGCCATTGTCGCCCAGACCGAGGGGCATGGCCCCCCAGACGCCACCTTCTCCGCCCGTGCCGGGGAGGAGCGGCAGCGTATCCCCATTCCGCCAGATGGCTTTGGAAAAGAGGACGACTCCCTGGTCGTTCACCTGCATGGGGGCGACCGGACCGTCGATGTCGTTCGCCACCGGGAACCAGGCGAAGACCAGGTGCTCACTCTTCTCCCAGTCGATCAGTTTGTTGGCGGGCGCAGCATCAAGGGCGTCCGGGACACCATCGTTGTCGCTATCCCGCTCCTGCCCGTCCGGAATTCCGTTGCCGTCGGCGTCCCAGTTCCACGGGTCGGCGGGCGGTTCGCCGGGGTTTTCGTTGCCGGCCTGGGCGAATTCCAGCCAGTCGGGGGTGCCGTCCGCATCGGTGTCGATTTCGAGGATAGCCAGCCTCAGGAAGAGCTTCTGCCCGGGAGCCTGGGCCGGAGGGTCCGGCAGGGTGCGGGTGCGGATGACATTGGCGACGACCTCGGCATCCATGGCCGCGAAGTGCTCCTCGAAGTCTTCGATCATCGCCTCGTCCTCCGGCCCGAGGGGCGGGTTCTCCTCATCCGGCTCCATCTCGCTTCCCGAATGGAGGATGCAGAACATGCGGTTGTCGAAGCGGTTGACGTAAAGAGGCATCGAGTCCCATTCGGCGGACATCGACAGTTCCTCCAAATGATGGCGCAGCGGTTGTCCGCCGTCCAGCGAGCGGAAGGAGAGGATGACCCCGCCGCCATCGGCGCGGTGGAGGATGAGGGTGGCCGATTTCATCGGTGCGGGGGGAGGACCGGGGGGCGGTCCCTGCGGCGGGTTTCCGGGCTCCGGCTTCTCGATCATGGGGACGACGACTTCGTGGTTGAGGCCGTAATGGCGCTCCGGGAGGTTTTGCCATGTCACGAGGTCCTCGGAGGACTGAACGACGTATTCCATGCCGAGGGCGGCCTGAAAGACAAGGGAGCGGTAGGTGACGCCGCCGTGCAGCTCGACATCCTCGATGCGGATTTCCGGCAGCGGGGGGCGGGACGGCACCTGGGCGGGCAGCGGCAGGACCGCTAGAGCGAAGAGCGACAGGGCGGCGGCAAAGGAAGGGATTGGGGGTTTCATGGGCGGGGGGCGGGTTTGCGGGGTTTGGGTCAAGGGGGTAACGGAGCGGTGAGGAGGAAGGATTTCAGCGGCGGAGCGGGCGGGGAAAGATGGGGGATGGCATCAGGAGGCGATGAGCTTCATCCCTTGCAGCTTCATTTGAAATGATCTCGGCGATCAAGTCATAATGAACATATCTGTAAAAATGAATACATCTGTATGCGGAAGCGGGGATTTTCCATCCGGATGATGGAACGGTGCCGGACGATCTCAAGGAACGCCTCCGCAATGCGACCGCGCGCGTGATCGTGAGAAGACGCCACGAGGCCGGGCTTTCCCAGGAGCGCCTGGCCGAGATCGCGAATCTGGAACGGACATATCTTTCCTTCCTCGAACGCAGGCTGCGCACGCCGGGCTTCGAGACGCTGGTGAAGCTGGCCGGGGCTTTCGGCATTCCCGTGGCGCAACTGGTGGGAGAGATCGAAGACGAATTGGGCGGGGTGTGATGCCCGCCGCCGGCCGCAGCACCGCGGGCGGGCGGAGGGGAAAGGATGCCGGAAGCGGAAGGAGGGAAGTGCATCGTTGGGATGCAGATTCATCGGAGGCTTTGTTTCGATCAAGCAAAAAAGCGACAATTAGTCCGCTTTCGGATCGCGGCGCCCTGACAAGCTAAGGTCTTGCAAGACCGTCCACGGGTTCGTCTGGGAAGAAATGTCAACCGCCTCCGGCAAAGCCGCTCGCTGACCCAGGAGCAGCTTGCGGAGCGGGTTGGCATCGACCGGCGTTATGTCCAGCGGATCGAGCGCGGCACGGCGAATCCGGGCGTGGATGTGCTGCACCGCCTCAGGAAGACGCTCGGCGTGGATTGGGAGGAATTGCTGGGAGAGTGAGGTGAGCGGAGGAACGGCGCAGCCTGCGTTTGGCCTGCATTTCCGGCGGCGTGTGGCCAGGTGTATGCGGTCCTGGAATATGGCGAAGACCCGGGAGCGCGGAGCCCCAGCTCCGCAGAAGGAAGGGCAGGGATTCCATGCCCGTTCATGCCGCAATGCAGAATCACGGGCTCTCCCCGTGCTTCTGCGGAGCTGGGGCTCCGCGCTCCCGGCGGGCGGGCTCCCGCACGGGCATAGGCTGCTGGTAGTGGTACAGTTTCAGATCGGGAAATGAAAAGGCCCGGCCCCTTTTCGTTCGGAAACCGGGCTGCTCAGCCGGGTGAGGCTTAGCTGCCCAGCAGCGCCACCACTTCCGCGAGCGTCCAGACGTGATCGCTGACCTTTGCCTCCATGGCCGGGGTGACGCGAAGGGTCTGATGGATGCGGCAGAAGTTGTAGTGCATGAAGTGAAGTGCAATGGCCGCTTCGTGGTTCTCAATCTTCTTGGAGAAGCCGTTCGTGAGGCGGGTGAACCGGCGCATTCCCATGCGCATCGTGAGGTTCTGGCGCTCCACGAAAAACGTGGAGACGTGCTTCTTGTCGGGCTTGCCAGTGATCTCCACTTTCTTTGCGCCGGTGCATTCAGCGGGGCTGTATTTGCGCTCCGGGGTCTTCTCACTGGTAGCCCCATACTGTTTCACCAGCATGGCGTAGTCGATGTCCGTGCCGAAGGCATCTTCCACCGCGTTCAAATAGGCTCTGTGGCCGTCCGTGGTCATCTGGACGCGATTGGCGAGGCGTGAGGCAAGGTCTTGCATGAAGTCCCACGCAAAGCCCGCGTCACGTCCGCCAACGTGCCAGCAGGGAACAAGCTTCGTGTCGGCATCCAGAGCAACCCAAGTCCAAGTGTCACCCCAGCTTTCGGCTTTCTTCTCTGGGCTGGCGTTCTTCTCCTTGGCTCCCACGAAGCTCCAGATTTCATCACACTGGATGCGCTTGCATGGGAGATCGCGGAAGACGCGACTCTGGTAGTTGGAACAAGCCATGCCGAGATCGACGAGAAGCTTCTGGATCGCGGTGCGATGGATGCCAGTCATGCGAGCGATGGACCGAAGGGAGTTGCCCTCAACCAGAGTGGCAACAACCCGGACGCGTTCCTCAGTGCTCAGCTTGTTCATGAGGGCAAACTAGCGCGAATGCTTGAGCGATCAAGCTGTAATGTCCGAAATTAGAGAAATTTGAAATTGAACAGGTTCCAATTTCAAAAATCGGAAAATATTGACATTGTGCGGGGATGAGTTTCATTTCCCTTATGGATGTCACGAGGTTCACCAACGAAAAAACTGGCCAACTGATCCCGATCACCTTGATTGAGAATGGGTTAAATGAAGCAGACACCGCCTTTATTCCTGACCCAATGCCTGTTAATTGGAGCTTCCCCGAAAGCCTCTGGCCCTTACTCTGCGAGGCCAATCAAGAACTGAGCCGGCTGGATGGAATGGCCCAAACCCTTCCTAATCCTCAATTGTTGCTCAGCCCCCTGCGGCGTCAGGAGTCACTCACTTCTTCGCGTCTGGAAGGCACCTATGCGACCGAAGAAGAACTACTCCTTTTCGAGCTAGAACCTAGAGCCCCAACGAGCGAACGGGACCCCGCCAATGCTTGGACCGAAGTTAGAAATTACAATAATTCCCTCGCTAAGGGGTATTTTGCTTTGGAAAAAATACCCTTCTGTCTTCGGCTTCTGAAAGATCTTCACGAGACGTTGATGGGAGGAGTAAGAGGTGGAAACAGAAATCCTGGCAATTTCAGAGATCACCAAGTCCATATAGGATCAAACCGGAGATACATCCCGCCGCCACCAGCGCAAATGATCGAGGCGCTGTATGGTCTTGAAAAATACTTGAATGATCCCACCGATAATTTAAATCCTTTGGTGAGATGTTTCATTGCACACTATCAGTTTGAAGCTATTCACCCTTTTTCCGACGGAAACGGGCGAATCGGGCGCGTTCTGCTTTCGCTCATGATCTACAAATGGTGTGGGCTGAAAATGCCGTGGCTTTACGTCAGCTCGTATTTTGAGCGATACAAAGATGAGTATATTGACAACCTATTCAGAATAAGCACTCATGGCGATTGGAGTCGGTGGATCGAATTCTGCCTTAACGGGGTAATAAGACAGTCGAAATCGGCTTTTAGAAAATGCGAACAACTAAAATCCTTGAAAGAGGAAATGTGCTTAAGGGTATTGGCAGATCGTCCCCGAACTCATGCTATCATCGAAATGCTTTTTGATTCTCCGATTCTGCGAGCGTCTGATATTAAGGAGAGACTCGGAGGTTCTCATAACACTGCTCAGAAAGATCTGGATTTCCTTGTGGATAAAGAAATTCTTCGGCGAATAACTGGAATCGAAAGACCCAAGACCTATGTGGCATCGGAGATTCTATCGATTGCGAATTCGGAAGATCATTAACGAGATTTCCATCTTTCTCCAGCCGCCTTCTTGGCGATGGCTGACCTCTGTTCAGGGGTCAGCCTTTCTGCTCTCGCTCTACCTCCCTTCAATCCTCCCAGCCGTCCCAGCGCTACGGCGGCAGCGTTCTTCTCCGGCGCGGGAGTCTCGGACGTAGACTGGTCCACGATGGACTTGGCGAGCTGGTTCAGGTCTAGGCGCGGCTTGCTTGAGCGATTAGGCATGCCCCCACAATGCCACGCCGGGAGCCGATTTCAAGCCCCCCCCGGAATTTTCCCGGATTCAAACTGTACCACCACCGGCTGCTTCAAACCTTGCGCATGGCGTCGAGCACGTCCGCGACGGGCACGACGGCGAAGCGGCTGGCGGTGTCGGAGACCGCGTAGGGCAGGATGAGACACCCGGCGTGGACCAGGCCGCCGCAACTGTAGACGACGTTCGGCACGTAACCCTCGCGCTCGTCCGGGGCGGGGCGGAGCAGGGGCTCCCTGAGGCGGCCGATGACGCGGGAGGGATCCTGGCGGTCGAGCAGCAGCGCGCCGATGGAATACTTCCGCATGGGGCCGACGCCGTGGGTGAGCACCAGCCAGCCGGCCTCGGTCTCGATGGGCGAGCCGCAGTTGCCGAGCTGGACGAATTCCCACGGCTCGGCGGGGCGGACGATGACCTTGGACTCGTACCAGAAATGCAGGTGGTCGGAGAACATGAGGTGGATGTTCTCGCTGTCCTGCCGGCCGAGCATGACGTAGCGCCCGCCGATGCGGCGCGGGAAGAGGGCGAGACCCTTGTTGCGCACGGCGGGGCCGTTGAGGGTGCAGATGTTGAAGTGGCGGAAGTCGCGCGTTTCGACCATCTGCGGCAGCACCATGCTGCCGTCGTAGGCGGTGTAGGTGGCGTAGTAGCAGGCATCGCCGTTGTCCTCGGCGAAGCGCACGAAGCGGGCGTCCTCGATGCCGTTGCTTTCGCCGGGGGCGAAGGGGAAGATGATCTTTTCGGAGATGTCGGTGCCTTCGGGGTATTCGACGCTGTAGTTCGCCTGGGCGAGCGCCATGGCGCGCTCGGCGACGCGCAGCACTTCGCGCTCCAGGCTTTCCACGCGCAGCTTGCGCACGCGCAGTTCGAGGTCGGAGCCGCTGAAGGTCTCGGGCAGATCGTCGATCACGTCGCGGGCATGGGCGGCGTCGAGGCCGAGTTCGTAGAGCTTGCGCAGGAACAGGGTCCGGTCGTAGCGCGCGGCGGTGGACGGCCGCGGCTGGCGGACGAAGCGGGAGACGGGATCGAGCTCCACGTCCGCGTCGGCGGTGACGATCCCGGAGCGGAAGGTGATCGAGGAGATATGTCCCTCGCCGGTGGCGCGCAGGCTGAGCACGAAGCGCAGCGCGCCGGGCGGCACGCCGTTCTGGTCGGGGTGGGGGACGATGCTGGGGTTGAAGAGGGCGGCGGATTCCAGCGAATACTCGTTGGTGAAGTAGGAGCCGAGCAGGAGCTGGCGTTCCTGGGAAAGGGGCCGGTCGGTGGGCAGCGTCCCGCGCACCTGCTCGAAGCGTTCGCGGAAGATGTCGCGGATGTTGACGTGGCGGTTGTCGAATTCGCTCAGCACCTGGGCGAGCTGGGCGGAGACGGCCTCGTCGTCGAGCATCATCACCCGGGCGAAGAGGTTCAGCACGCGCGGACTGGGCTCCGGGCTGGCCATCGGCTTGACGACCAGCGAGGGGATGAAGGGCCGCAGCAACACGCGGCGCGGGTCGGGCGAGAGGGTGAGCGGGAGGCGGCGGATTTTATCTTCCAGCGGGTTCATGACTCGGCGGAAATGTGCGAGAAGCTGAGCGTTTCGTGGCGGAAGGCCTTCATTTCGGCCAGGGCGAGGAGAAAGGAGAGGGTGGATTCGGCGCCCTGGTTGCGGTTCACGCGGTTGGCGTGCAGGCCGTCGAAGCAGCCGCCGTTGGCGGCGTTGTAGAGCGGCAGGTTGAGGTCGTTGTTGCCGAGGAACCATTCGAAGGAGCGTTGGGCTTCGATCGCCCACCAGTCGTCCCTGGTGAGGTGCCAGGCTTCGATGCAGGCGCTGACGGCGGCGGCGGCTTCGAGCGGCTGCTGGTCGTGGAGGGCGGGGCTGCCGCCGCGTTTCCAGAAGCCGTCGGAGCCGATGGGCCGGAAGCAGCCCGCTTCGCCGATCTGGTTTTCCTGCAGCCAGCGCAGGGCGGTGAGGCCGGTCTGCAGCATGTCGTGGCGCTCGCCCCAGTAGCCGGTGAGGATCAGGGCATGGGGGATGCGGGCGTTGTCGTAGCTGACGATGTCCTCCAGCCAGGGCCAGTCGCCGGAGCGGTTTTGTTCGAAGAGCTGTTGCAGGCGGCCGGCGAGTTGGTAGCGCCAGCGGTTGGCGAGCAGGTCGCCGTGGAGGATGCGCAGGTATTCGTGCAGGCCGAGCACGGCGAAGGCCCAGGCGCGGGGCGAGGTGAAGTGCTCCAGGACCGGCAGCGCCTGCTCGAACAGGTCGGCCGCCCAGTGGCGCAGTCCGTCGCGCTGGGTGCGGCCGACCAGGGCGCCGAGCGCCCACAGGGCGCGGCCGTGGCTGTCCTCGGAGCCTTCTTCCTCCAGCCAGCGGCGGTCGAAGGACATGAAGTTGCGGAAGCGGCCGGAGGCGGGGTTGAAGGCGTGCTGAAGAAAGGCGGCGGCGGCGGTTTGCAGCGCGGCGAGCTCCGGGGTGGTTTCCTCCAGCAATTCGAGCAGCACGGTGAGCAGCAGGGCGCGGGCGTTGTCGTCGGTGCAGTAGCCGTGGTCGAACCAGGGCACGGAGTGGATGGCGTGCTGGAAGACGCCGGTGGAGTCGCTCATGCGCAGCAGGTGGTCGAAGCGCCACAGCGGCAGGCCGCTCTGCTCCTTCGCCAGGGTGGCCGCCAGCGGCGTGGCGCGGCTGGGCGGCGCGGCGCGGAAGGCGGCGATGGCCCGGTCGAAGACCAGCGTGTAGGCATGGGCGACCTGCTTCCAGATCATCTCGCGCCCCGCGAGATAGGCCTGCTTGCGCATGGCGTGGCGGCGCTGCTCGTTTTCCAGCAACTCGTCGATCGCCCGGGCGATGGCCGATGCGTCGCGGAAGGGAACCAGCATGCCGTGGTTGTCCTGAAGCAGCTCCGCCGCGTGCCAGTAGGGGGTGGAGACCACCGCCTTGCCGGCGCCATAACAGTAGGCGAGGGTGCCGGAGGTGATCTGGGCCTCGTTCAGATAAGGCGTCAGATAAATGTCGGCCGCGCCGATGTATTCGGTGAGGGAGCGGTTGTCGACGTAGCGGTTGACGAACATGACATTGGGCTCGACGCCGAGTTTTTTGGCCAGCCGCTCCAGCGAGAGCCGGTAGGTTTCGCCCTCGGCGCGCACCAGATTCGGGTGGGTGGCGCCGAGGATGATGTAGACGACATCCGGGTGCCGGCGCACGATGTCCGGCAGGGCGGAGATGCCGTATTCGATGCCCTTGCCCGGGGAAAGCAGGCCGAAGGTGAGGATCACCGGCCGCCCGGCCACGCCGAACTGATCCTTATAGAAATTCGGATCGACGAAGGGCACGTCGGGGATGCCGTGCGGGATGACGACGATTTTTTCCTCCGGCGCCTGGTAGATCTCGCGCAGCATCGAGGCGCCGCGGGCGGTCATCGTGACCAGACGGGTGGAGGTCTGCACGAGTTCCTGGAATACCTTGCGCTGTTCCGGATTCGGCTCCCGCAGAATGGTATGGAGGGTGGTCACGACCGGCATGCGGGCGCGCTTCAGCAGGCCGATGAGGTGGCTGCCGGCCGGGCCGCCGTAGATGCCGAATTCATGCTGCACGCACAGGGCGCCGGCGTGGGAGAGGTTGAGGAAATCGGCCGCGCGGAGGTAGGCGCCGGCGTCCTTTTCGGGCAGCTCGAAGCGCACCTCCGGCGGATAGTCATAGCCGCGGCCGCCATCGGTCACGGCGATGACCGGGCAGACCCAGTCGGGGTGCATCTCGGCGATGGCCTCGCGCAGGTCGCGGGTGAAGGTGGCGATGCCGCACTGGCGCGGCGGGAAGTCGCCCAGAAAGGCGATTTTGCCGGTCGCGTCATTCGGGTTCGTTGCCGATCCGATCGCTGGCATGGCGGTGTGTCGGTGCGGTTGGCCAGCCTTTCCGCAGGCACGATTCTATCACCGCGCGCGCCGGACCATGCCGATCGAAATCGACAGGCCGGCGCTTTCGGGGAGCCAAGCGGCGGGAAACCCGCCGCCCGCCCCCCGCGCGGTAGGAATGCGGCAGGAGGAAACCAGGGCGGACCGGCTGTCGTATCAACGGGTGCCGCCCGTGCTCTCGGCGCGTTCCTCCACTTTTTCACCCACCTTTTGCAGGTCTTCGCCGAAGCCGCGGGTGGTGTTGCAGGAGGAGGAGAGGGCGATGCCGGCGCCGGCGAGCCCGATTGCGATCAGTCTGATGGTTTTCATGGCCCCTCTTGTTAGTCCATGTCCGTGCGGTCCGCAAGGGGATGATGAGCGCCACCCCGCGCCCGCGGTCAGAGCCCCATGTCCCTGCGGAAGGCGGCGACCATCAGCACATGACGGCGGTAGTTTTCGGTGTTGCCTTCGTTGTCGAAATTCAGGCCGTACGGCCAGAAATGGGTGCCGTCGGAATGGGCGTTGGCGCCGGGGCCGTCGAATTCCCGGATCTGCGCCTGCCCGTGGGCTCCCTGCCACACGCCGCCGCTGAGATTGGCCCACCAGGCGCCATGGGTGCCGACGCCGAGGGTGTGGGCGATTTCGTGGAGGGCGGTGCGGTAGTTGCGGTAGGCGGCGTTTGCGCCGAAGTCGATCCAGCCGCTGTAATTCGCCTGGGCGGTGGGCACACCGGGACTGTAGTTCGCGGTGACGTGTTTCGGGAAATGGCCCCAGCGGTTGTACTGGGCCACGGCGCCGTTCATGGCGTAGATGATTTCGTTGCGGACATTGGCGGGCCAGCTTTCCGAGCCGCCGGCAAGGCTGTAGGTCAGCGCCCCGGGGGGCGGGGCGGGAGGCACGTTTTCCACCACATAGAACATCCGCGGGACGGCGGGATTGATGTTGCGGGACAAGGATGCGTTGCCGTTCGCGTCGAAGACGCCGGTCAAGACGGTCGGCCAGGTCGCGGGGGACTGGTTGAGCTGGGTCGATTGCCGCAGCAGCCAGGTGGCGCCGGGCTGGCCGCGGGTCACCTGCAGGGTGGCGACACCCTGCGTGACGGTGAAATCGGCGATCCGCGGGGTGAGCGAACCGAGAAAGTCGCCGGGAGCTAGAGCGGCGGCGGAGATGCGCACTTCGTCGATATAGCCGTATGCCCGATCGGCGTGGCCGCCGGCATACAGGCCGCGGCCCACGGCCCAGGCGCCGTTTTTCCAGTCGCTGCCGCTCGTCGAACCCACGGCCAGCGCGGTATTCGGGCTGCCGCTTGCCGTGATGTTGGTGGAGGCGACCTGCACCCCGTTCACGTACATCCTGAGAGTCGCGCCGTCGCTGACCGCCGCGAGCTGATACCACGGATGGCCGTGGCCGTCGGGATTGGAGGGGAAGTGGAATCCATAGATCCACCCCGGCGGGGAATAGGCATAGTGGGTGTAGCCCGATACGTCGGTGAAGGCCACGCCGACGCTGTCGTCCGGCCGCACCTGGAGGTAGAAGGCCGCGAGATTGCCGTCCGAGGAGGAGACGTTGCGCGCGTCGCGGGAGACGACGGTGCGGTAGCCTCCGGTGGCCTCGGGCTTGTAGGAGGCTTCGACGGTAAAGCGCGCGGGGGTGAAAGTATCGGCATTGATCCCGGTGGGCTGGCTGTCCGCGGACGAAGTGAAGGTGGCGGGAAAGGAGCCCGTGTTTTTGATGCTGAAGCGGTTCGGCACGCCGAGCCGGGGAACGTCCGGATAAGGAACCTCGGCACGGTAAGCGAATCCGGCCCCGCCCCCCTCGGTCCAGGTGGAGAGCTGGTTGCCGTTGCCTGAGAGATCGGGAATGGTGCCGTCGAAGACTCCCGCGGGTGTGGAGTGCGGCACGGGTTCGTTCGCCGTGCCGTTTTCGAAGCTCCAATAGGCCACCGTTTCCGCCGGCATGGGGGACAGGCCGGCCGATGCGACGGCGGCCCAGAGAGGCAGGTGCTTCCGCGGGTATTTGAAATACAAAATGGGTTTCATTTGTGGTATTACGCGAACAGCCATTGCGATCTCGCAAGGGGAAAATCCGTTCTCTCGGCTGTCGTTTGGAACCCCTCCAGCACAACGATGAAGCCGTGATTACTCATCGAGTGTCATCATGATAAAATAATTAATCGATAAAATATCGAAATAGATATATTTATAAACGTTCAACATATTGCGGATTCTCTCCGCTCCATCCGGTCTCACGTCAGCGCTCGCTATGACAGGGGAGGGCACGATGGAGCGGGAGTTTGAACTTGAAAAGGCGTCCTCTCCCGTTTACCCGGGGAAAGCTTGAGAGCCAGACTCAAACACCGCTGGAGCATCGGTCATAACTATCTCTCGGGAATCACCGCCGGCGATTGGTGGAAGCTCCTCCGGCAAAACCGCTTCCGCATCGACCCCGTCTACGGCCACCGCGCCGCCGTCATCACCCTTTTCAGCCTCTTCAATTCCTGGCACCGCCGCGCCGAGGAAAGGCGATACCATCGGGCCGTGGCGGAGACCCCCATCGACCGGCCGCCGCTTTTCGTCCTCGGCCACTGGCGCAGCGGCACCACCCACCTCCACAACCTCCTCGCCCAGGACGACGGGAATTTCGCCTACGCCAACACCTATCAGGTCGTCAATCCGCACACCTTCCTCACCACCGAGGAAGCCAACACCCGCCGTTTCGCCTGGATGGTTCCGGACAAGCGCCCGATGGACAACATGGCCCTCAGCTTCCAATCCCCGCAGGAAGACGAATTCGCCCCGCTGCTCATCAGCCTGCTTTCCCCCTATCTCGGCGTGTCCTTTCCGCGCCGCGACGGCCATTACAACCGCTTCCTCGCCTTCCATGAAGCCTCCGCCGACGAAATCACGCGGTGGAAGGACGCCTTCCTCTGGTTCCTGAAAAAGCTCACCTTCAAATACAACCGCACGCTCCTCCTCAAATCCCCGCCCCACACCGCCCGCATCCGCATCCTGCTGGAAATGTTCCCGGATGCGAAATTCATCCACATCCACCGCCATCCCGGGGAAGTTTTCCAATCCTTCCGCCACTACTACGACACGGCGATGTGGCACACTTATCTTCAGCGTCCCGACCGCAGCCGCGTCGACGACGAAATCATCGCCCGCTACCGCACCCTCTACGACGCCTTCCTCGCCGGCCTCCCTCACATTCCGCCCGGAAATTTCCACGAAGTCAGCTTCGTGCAGGTGGAGAGCGACCCCATCGCCACCGTCGCGGAAATCTACCGCGCCCTCTCCCTGCCCGGCTTCGACCAGGCCCGCCCGAAGATCGAAGCCTATGTCTCCACCCTGCGCGGCTACGAAAAAAACCGGCTCGCTCCCATCGACCCCTCCGCCAAGCGCCGCCTCGTCGAAGCGTGGCGACCCATCTACCAGCGCTGGGGTTACGAAATCACCTGACTTGGCCGGAGCAGGGCAACCGCATTTGGATTTCAAAAACCGCGAATGGACGCCAATTTTGGATGGAATCAGGAAATCCTCCCGTCAAACGGCCATTCGGGACTCCGATGACAACTATTTTTCATTCCATGCGCGTTCATTAGCGTCGATTCGCGGTTCCAATTTCTTTAATGCGGTTGCCCTGCCGGTCTGGGTCATCCCACCTTCCCCGCCAAACGCCGTCCATGCCCCGCCTCGCCCCATCCCCACCGGCAAATCCCCTCACCGGTCATCTCGGGCGCATCCGCAATGACGTTCTCGCCCTGCTCGCCGAGAGCGTCCGCGACTTTGGCGATGTGGTTCGCTTCCGTGTCGGCCCGCTGACCATGCACCTCCTCAACCACCCGGATCACGTCCGCCATGTCATGATCCGCAACCGGGCGAACTACGACAAGGCCACCCGCAGCTCCGAAAACATCTCCCTCATCTGCGGCGAGAGCCTGCTCACCTCCAACGGGCCTGCCTGGCGCCAGAGCCGCCGCATCATCCAGCCGATGTTCCACCGCCATGCCGTCGCCGGCTTCATCGACACCATCGCCGGCGGCACCCGCGGAATGCTCCACGCATGGGAGCGCGCCGGGGAAGTCGACATCGCCTCCGAGATGATGAAGCTCACCTTCCGCATCGTCGGCCGCTGCCTCTTCGGAGCCGATCTGGAACGGGAAGCCCGCTCGGTCGAGGGCGCCATGCACACGATGGTCCTCCATACCTACAAGCGCTGGCGGAGCATCGTCAACGCCCCGCCCGGATGGCCCACCCCCGCCAACCTCGGCTTCAGGAAAGCCCTCGCCGAAGTCGACGCCATCATCGCCCGTCTCATCGCGAAGCATCGGGAAAGCCCGCCGGAAATCCCCAACCTCCTCACCATGCTCGTCCACGGCGAAGACGCCGAAACCGGCCTGCCCCTCGACGACCGGGCCATCCGCAACGAAGCCATCACCTTTCTCCTCGCCGGCCACGAAACCACCGCCAATGCCCTGGCATGGACGCTTTATCTGCTCTGCGAACATTCCGCCCACGCCGATGCCATCCGCTCCCAATTCGACCAGGCCTGCGGCGACCGCGACCCCGTCATGGAGGATCTTCCCGCGCTCACTTCGGCCCTCCACGTCTTTGAGGAAAGCGCCCGCCTCTACCCGCCCATCTGGGCGATGGAACGCCGTGCCATCCACGCCGATGAAATCTCCGGCTACCCTATCCCGGAAGGCTCCAGCATCATCATCAGCCCCTACACCCTCCACCGTCATCCGGATTTCTGGGAAGCTCCCGAAACCTTCAACCCGGAGCGCTTCCGCGAACGCGACCACCCCGCGTACTTTCCCTTCGGCGCCGGGCCTCGCTTCTGCATCGGCAGCGAGTTCGCCCTGGCCGAAGCCCGCGTCATCCTTCCCATGATCCTGCGCGCCTTCGACCTGACAGCCGTCCCGGGCCAAACCGTCGAGCCCGAACCTGCCATCACCCTCCGCCAGAAAAATGGCTTCAAAGTCCGCTTGCGCCGTCGATAGAATGAAGCCCCGTTTGGGGAGCGTGTGAATCCCGGTGACACCTTCGGTCATTCCCGCACATTCCGAAAAAAATACGGATCAGACCCATGCAAGAGCTGACGAGAGAATTGACCGAGTTTGAAAGATATGTGTTGAATCCGATTTTCGGTCTGATCGGATTGATTGTCGTTTTTATCGGAATAGGAATTCTCAGATATTGCTCGGCCAGAAAACACGAAATGCCGAAGCTGGCCGTCAGGCTTGGAACCATGCAGGGATATGGACTGATCTTCGCCGGTCTCTTCCTTGCTGTCGGTGCGATCGCAATGACCGTGCTGGGCCGAACTCTCTTGCCAAGTTAGCCCGCATTTCTCACACGAAGATAGGGTTGGCGATTCGGTGGCATGTAGTCCCGGCTTCAGCCGGACACGGATGGTCCTGTGAGCGACAACACGGTGTAAAAGCGCCATGAGCCCCCTTCGTCCGCCTAAAGGCGGAACTACTTACACTTGACCATGGGCCGTCGGGATCGTGTGAGAAATGCTGGTTAGGAACTCCCTCCGAATGGCGCCGCGACCCGGATTCCCGCGGCCATCAACTCGCGCCGTAGCCGGCGGGCGAAAGTCACGGCGTGCGGTCCATCGCCATGCACGCAGATCGTGCCCGGCGTGATGGGCACGTCCGTGCCGTCGGTCGCCCGCACGAGGCCTTCCTTCACCATCCGCAATACCTGCGCCACGGCGGTCCCTTCGTCGTCGATCAGCGCATCCAGCCGGCCGCGCGGCGTGAGCGAACCGTCGCGCTGATAAGTACGGTCGGCGAACACCTCCGGCACGACCAGGACATCCCCGCAGGCGCGGGCCGCCTTTTCGAGTTCGCTGCCGGCGAGCGCGTAGATGACCGGATGCTTCGCAGCGGCCCGGATCGCATCCACCACCGCCCCGGCCAGCAGGCGGTCGCGCGAGGCCATGTGATAAAGAGCGCCGTGCAGTTTCACGTGGCGCATCTCTGCGTCCGCCTCACGGGCGATATCCCGCAGCCGCCGGATCTGCCGCGTCACGAGCGCGGCCGCCTCGGCTGGAGTCACCGCCTGTTCATAGCGGCCGAAATTCGCCCAGTCCTCGAACCCCGGATGCGCACCGATGGCCACACCGTATCGCTGTGCCAATTCCACGGTTGTCCGCATGGTGTCATCACCCCCGGCATGCGCGCCGCACGCGATGTTGGCCGAGGTGACGAGCGGCATCAGTTCCGCATCGCGGCCGCAGCCTTCGCCGAGATCGCAATTGAGATCGATGCTTTTCATCGGAATTTGTGCGCCAGTCCGTTGCGCAGCACTGCCAATGCCCGCTCCCGCGCCCGGAGCCGTTGATGCGCTTCAGCCAGGGTCACTTCGGTGAAGCGCACGCTGTCCCCCGGCTGCAACTGCGCCAGCAGCGGCAGGTCCACGCTGATGACGTGCGCCAGTTGCGGATAGCCGCCGATGGTCTGCGCGTCCGCCCCCAGGATGATCGGCTGGCCGTCGGGCGGCACCTGAACCGTCCCCGGCGCCACCGCTCTCGAGAGCAGGTCGCCCTGCCGCTTGCGCGTCAGTGGAGCGCCCCTGAGCCTGATGCCCATTCGGTCCGACTGCGGACTGATCTCGAACTCCCGTCGCCGCCATTCGGCGCCGAATTCCTCCGCCTGCGCCCCGCGCACGACCCGCAGCACCGGGTGTGGCGAATAGGCCGGGAGCATCCGCGGATCGATCCGCCAGTCGCCTTCCACCGGCGTCCGCTCCGGCTTTCCTACCGGAATCGTATCCCCGTCCCGCAATGCCCGTCCCTGCCAACCGCCCCAGCCCGCGCGCAAATAGGTGCCGCGCCCGCCAAGCGCCACCGGCACGTCGATGCCGCCCGCCACCGCCAGATAGGCCCGGCAGCCCCCGGACAATTTCCCGAGATTCAGCCGCTCCCCCGCCTGCACGCGCAACGGCGTGCCCGTTTCCACCGTCTCCACCGCCGCACCGGTGACCGCCACGGTGGCATCGGCGGAAAATTCCAGTTCGGGCCCCGCCAGAGTCATTTCCAGTCCGGCGGCATCCTCCGGATTGCCCACCGTCAGGTTCGCCAGCCGCAGGGCCAGTGCATCCATCGCCCCGCCGAGTGGCACGCCTGCCGCGCGCAGTCCCGGCCGGCCGAGGTCCTGGACCGTCGTGAGCATCCCGCCGCGCACCACCCTTACTTCCATGACTCGAATTCCTTCCGCGTGATCGTCTTGAAACGCACCCGGTCGCCTACCCGCAAGCGGGCCGGAGGCGTGGCGCCGGCATCGAAAAGCGCCAGAGGCGTGCGTCCGATAAGATTCCATCCCCCCGGCGAAGCCAGCGGATAAACCCCCGTCTGTGCGCCGCCGATGCCCACGCTCCCGGCCGGCACCACGGTGCGCGGCGTGTCCAGCCGCGGCGTGTGCAGTTTCTCCGGAAGCCCGTCCAGATAAGGAAAGCCCGGCGAAAAACCCACCGCCCGCACGCGATAATCGCCGCCGCCGTGCAGCGCGATCACGGCATCCTCGTCCAACCGCGCCTGCCCGGCCACGCGCGCCAGGTCCGGCGCGAACTCCGGGTCATAACAGACCGGAATCTCGATCAAGCGGGCGGCGACTTCCTTGGTGGCTGTCGCCGTCATCGCCCGGCGTTCGATTTCCCGGCACAACGCCTCATAGTCCGGACCGCCCGCCGCATCGTAAAACACCGTGACCGTGGTGTAGGCGGGCACCACATCCACGATCCCCGCGGGAGGTTCCTCCGCCAGCGCCTGCGTCAGCGTCCGCACCCGGTCGCACACCTCCTCATCCGTGCCCAGTTCGACCGTGACCGCCGCATCGCCCAAGGGTGCGAATCGCATAGGACGCTTATCCCGCCCGCTCCGCTTCCTGGCAAGCCCGGGAGCGCGGAGCCCCAGCTCCGCCGATTCGCCGGATGGGCAGCCCGCCCATGCTTCAGCGGAGCTGGGGCTCCGCGCTCCCGGACTATCCCTTCCACCAGTCGCCGTCGCGTTCCCAGGGCTCCTTGTCCGGCGGGCTGGTTTCGGTCCGCGCCGCCAGGCGCGGTTTTTCCGGCTCGTCTTCGATCTCAGCGATCAGGCGGTCCACCGGATCCTCGCGCCGGCGGCTGCCGCGCAGCACGGAAATCAGGATGCTCAGCACCGCCCCCAGCGCGAGGACCAGGATCGCGATCATGGAGAGCGCGAATCCGTCGGCATCGCTGAAATCGTTCCAGCCCATGGCTTCAATCCTTCGGGGTGACGATCAACCGCATCGGGATCATGTTCGAGTATTCGAAGCCGTGCTTGCGGAAGAAGTGCTGCGATTCCGCGCCGATCTTGTCGGTCAGCAGGGTGATCCGCTTGAAATCCTTCTGCCGGGCGAACTCGATCACGTGTTCCAGCAGCATGGTGCCGTAGCCCTGGCCGCGGTGGTCGGGATGGACGATCACGTCTTCCATCAGGATCACGAAGCCGCCCATGGCGGTCGAGATGGTGAAGAGCAGGTTCACCATGCCGATGAGCCGGTGGTCATTGCGCAGGACGAAGATCCGGCCGCGGCTGGGTTGTTCCAGAATCAGGCGCAGGCCGCGCTCCTGGGCATCGTGGTCGGGGGTGAAATCGCCGGACAGGGCGAAGAGATCCATCACCAGTTCGGTCAGGGCCGGCAGGTCCTCGATGGTCGCGGGCTCCACCTTCGGTCGGTTCGCAGTGGCGAGCGTGCTGGCGGAGGCGGATTCTTGCATGGGGCGAAGGTGGCAGTTCCCGGGCGAGCGGACACGGAATTTCCATGCGGATCTCGGAAAATTCTCAAGAAAAGAGAATCCACAAAATATGGAATTGACGCGTTGACAAGCGAGCGCGCGTTCCTAAAGTGCGCGCCCCATCCGGCGCGCCGCCGCCGGCCGAACCACCTTTTTCCGCACCGACCGCCATGAAACGCACGTTCCAGCCTTCCAAGCGCACCCGCAAGCGCCAGCACGGATTCCGCGCCCGCATGGCGACCAAGAGCGGCCGCGACATCATCCGCCGCCGCCGTCAGAAGGGACGCAAGCGCCTTATTCCCAAGGGCGCCGAGATCCAGTACAAGCGCCACACGGTGCAGCACGGGGTCTGAACGGCCTTTTTCACCCGCGCCCGGCGATGCGCCTTCCGCGGAAATGCAGCATCACCAGGCGGGCCGATTTCATCCGGGTCCGCAAGCACGGCCGGGCGAAAACCGGCCGTTTTCTCATCCTCAGCACGCTGGAGGATGCTTCGCTGCCGCACCTGATGACCGCGGTGATCACCACCCGCAAGGTGGGCAGGGCTCACGAGCGCAATCTGATGCGCCGCCGCATCCGCGCCATCCTCCAGCGCCACGGCCACCGCCTGCTCGACCCGCGCCGCTATCTCATTGCCATCCCGCGCCCCGGTTCCACCAAGGCCGCCTTCACCGATCTGGAGATCGACTGGGTGAATCAGATGCGGAGGTTGGGCCTGCTGCAAAAGCCGGAGCGGCAAAGCTCCAAGTGAAAAGTGCCAGGAAGCAGCCTTCGCCGCGGAACGCTCCGATCACTCCCGCTTTTTTGATCCTTGGACTTTTCACTTGGCACTTCCCACTCCGTGAAACTTCTTCTCCGTCTCGCCATCCGCGGCTACCAGATTTTCCTCAATCCGGTGCTGAAGGCCTTGTGTGGTCCGGGCAGCGGGTGCCGCTTCGAGCCGACCTGTTCGAACTATTTTCTGGAGGCGGTGGAGGTCCACGGTTCGTTGAAAGGCTCGTGGCTCGGAATCCGCCGGATTTTCCGCTGTCATCCGTGGGGGGGCTGCGGTTATGACCCCGTCCCGCCGCGCCGGGGTGCCTCCCGGAACGCTCCCTGAAACTCCCGGACCGCCCGGGAACATCCCTTTCTCTTTCCTTCATGTACGACCGTAAGACCTGGATTGTCGTTGCCGCCTGTCTGGTGCTGCTGGGGCTCAATTTCCACTACACGCAGCAGGAGAACCGCGCCCGCGCCGAACAGATCGAACGCGAGCGGGCCGCCCGCCAGGAAAGCGGGAACGTCGAAAAATCCGATGCCGCCGCCCTCGAGCCGGGCCTGCTGGTCGAGTCGCCGCCGGAACCGGATCAGGTCGAACAACTCGTCACGATCAAAACCGCCGAGGCGGAATTCGTCCTTAGCAGCTACGGCGGCGGGGTGAAGCATGTCGTTTTCACCAACCAGGCCGACGGCGTCGAAGGTCCGGTCACGATGAACCGCCACGGTTCCAGCCCGATCGGCGCGCTGGCCGAGCGGATCGACCGTCTCGAAGGCGTGCCCTACGAATATGTCGAAAGCGCCTCCGAAGCCGGTAGGCGCGCCGTTTTCCGCGGGCGCCTGACTTCCGGACTCATCGCGACCAAGACATGGACACTGGTGGCGGGAGATGCCCATGGCAGCCCCTACCTGCTCGATTTCAAACTCCATCTGGAGAACGGCCGCTCGGAAAGCGTCGCGCTGGAGGATTACAGCATCTTCCTCGGTACGGCCGCTCCTGTGGGGGCGAACGAACGTCCGGAACAATCCGGCATGGTCTTCCGCGACGAGGGCGATTTCGATTTCACCGCCGCCACGTCTTTTTCCGGTGGCTGGTTCAGCAAGGAAAAGACCCTCGTCACCGAATCTTCCCAGCGTCTCGATTACGCGGGAGTGACCAGCCAGTTCTTCGCCACGGTGCTCAAGCCGGTCGAGCCCGGGCCGTCGATGGTCTGGGGCAAGGCGGCGGACGCTACGCTGAAGGCCGGCGAAAAGCCGGTGAAGGTCATCCGCGCCGGCTTCCGCCTGCCGGGCGTCTCGCTATCGCCGGGCGAATCCCGCAGCTTCGACTACCGCGTCTTCATCGGGCCGAAGGAGAACCGCATGCTCCGCAAGATGGGCGACGAGTGGGGCGAGCTGATGAACTTCGGCTTCTTCAGCCCCTTCAGCCGCTTCATGAACTGGTCGCTGTGGTGGGTCCACGCGGCCATGGACAAGGTTTCCGGCAAGTGGTCGTGGGGGCTTTCGGTGGTCGTTCTGACCATCCTGCTGCGCCTTGCCATCTGGCCGCTCTACAACAAGTCCAACCGCACGATGAAGCGGATGTCCAAGCTCAAGCCCGAAATGGACAAGCTGCGGGAAAAGTATCCGGACGATCCGAACCGGATGAACCAGGAGATGATGAAGCTCTACCGGACCTACGGGATCAATCCGCTGGGCGGCTGTCTCCCGATGTTCGCCCAGCTTCCGATTTTCTTCGGCTTCTACTCGATGTTGCTGCACGCGGTGGAGATGCGCGGCCAGAGTTTCCTGTGGATCAAGGATCTCTCCGAGCCTGACACGCTCGGTCATCTGCTCGGTTTCCCGATCAACCTGCTGCCCATCCTGATGGCCGCCACGAGTTTCCTCCAGATGGCGATGATGCCGACGACCGGCGGCGACAAGACGCAGATGATGATCATCAAGCTGATGCCCTTCCTCTTCCTTTTCATCTGCTACAACTTCGCCTCCGCGCTGGCGCTCTACTGGACGGTTTCCAACATCTTTTCCATCGGTCAGACCTGGATCACCAACCGCCTGCCCGAGCCCGATCTGAAGCCCAAGCCCGGCGGCGGCAAGGGCTGGGTCGAGCGCATGGCCGCGCGGGTGGAGGAACAGCAGAAGATGCGGCAGGCGCAGGGCCGGGTGGTGGATTCCGGCGAAGAGCCGAAGAAGCGCCGCCCGCGCACCGGTGGCTAAAGCCGGGGCGGTCACTCCTTCACCAGGGACCTGGCGTATTGGAGCGTGTCGATGTCTTCGACACGTTTATCCCGCCGGATGGCGTGGATTCGGGGAAAGCGCAGCGCCAGGCCGGAATCATGACGCGTGGAAGGGTGGATGGAGTCGAAGGCGATTTCGAGGACGAGGTTCGGCTCGACGAGGTGCTTGCGACGCTGTTTTTCGAGGGTGTGGCGCTGGAAGTGGGCGGTAAGCTCCTCGATTTCGGCGTCGGTGAGGCCGGAGTAGGCTTTGCCGATGGTGAAAAGCCGGCCGCTGGCTTCGTCGCGCACGGCGAAGGTGTAGTCGGAGAGCACTTCAGCGCGCTTGCCGTGGCCCTGTTCGGCGGCGACGACGACGCAGTCGAGGGTGGAGGCGGTTTTGAGTTTCAGCCATGCCTTGCCCCGGCGGCCCGGGGTGTAGAGGCTGGCGGGGTTTTTGGCGATCAGGCCCTCCTGGCCGTCGGCGCGGGCTTGTTTGAAGGCGGCTTCGACTTCGGCGGCATCGGCCGCGCGGATGATCGGGATCGCCCCGATGGCGGATGGCGGATGGGGGACGGCCGCCCGGGAAAGCAGGGCTTCGAGGTGTCGGCGGCGTTGTTCGAGGGGCGAGGCGAGGAGGTCGGCGGCATCGAGGAAGAGGAGGTCGAAGGCGATGAAGCGGACAGGGGTGGCCAGATCGGAAAAGAGGTCTTCGGAGGCGGCGCGGCGGCCAAGGCGCTTCTGGAGATCGTGGAAGGTGAGGCGGCGGCCGTTGGCATGGGCGATGATTTCGCCGTCGAGGATGAAATCGCCGGGGAATTCGAGTGCGGCGGCGAGAAGTTCGGGGAACTCGGCGTCGAGCGGGCGGAGGTCGCGGGAGAACAGCGCGGCACGGTCGCCCTGTTTGTGGAGCTGGGCGCGGATGCCGTCGTATTTCGGTTCCAGCCAGAGGGAATGCGAGGTGGAGAACCCGGACCCGTCCTGCGAGGCATCAGCGGAGAAGGAAGCCGGAGCGGGGGAATGGATGGCGATCAGGGAAGCGGAGTCGGGGATGGGGGAGGCTAGCATGACTTTGATCGGAACCAGCGGGCGCAGGGTGGCTTCGGCAAGGCGGTGCTGGCGGGCGAGGACGGCGGTTTCGCCGAGATCGCCGGTGAGCATGTGGGTGTGACGTAGCTGGGCCGGTTCGACACCGAAGGCGGCGGCGAGAGAGTCTTCGACGAGGCCTTCTTTCAGGCCGATGCGGAGGTCGCCGGTGAGGAGCTTGACGAGGGTTTCGCTCTCGTTCGGGTGAAGGTTGCGGAAGCGTTCGGCGAGCAGGTCGATGCGGGCGATGGAACCTCCGGCGGTTGCGAGCCGGTGGAAAAAGGCGCCGGCGCCGGGGAGGTCGAGCGGCTCGGGTTTGAGGGAGAGCTCCTGAAGGAAAAGTCGGGCGGTGCGGGCGGCGTCGTTTTGGGAGAGGGAAATTTCCCGGTAGCGCTCCTCGCGCGCGCCGGCGAGCTGGAGCAGAGCGCGGCGCAGGGCGGCGGTGCCGGTGTGGAGGGCGCGGCGGCCATGCTCGCGTGGCAGGGCGTGGCCGGTGAGCCAAGTCGCGGCGAGGGCGAGATCGTCGTCGCTTTCGAGCCCGCGGAGATAGGAGGCGAGGTGGCGGACTTTTTCGAGGCGGGAATTGGTTTCGCCGACGAGGCGGCAGAGGTCGGAGAAGTCGGCCAGCGGGCAGATGGGCCGGGTGTGGCGGGCAATGGTGCGTTGGACGGCTGGAGCGTGGGAGGCGTGGGAGGCGAGGCCGAGTTCGAGCTGGTCGTGCCCGGTGGCAGACCAGGCGTCGTAGCCTCGCCGGCGGAGGTCGGCGGCGAATTCCCGCTCGTAGCCGTGGACCGTGAGGATTTTTTTCGGGCGGACACGCTGGATGCATTCAAGCAGCCCGGGATGGTCGGCGTGGTCGGAGAGAGGGATGGTTTCATCGACGCGGTAGCGCCAGGTGGCGGAGGGCTCGAGAGCCCAGCCGCTGAGCATGGCGACGCGACGGTTCGGGATGGCGCGAAGGTATTTCGAACGCACGGCCTTCGGCGGGGCGATGACGGCGTGGCCGGATGGAATGGCGGATTGGTCCTCGAGAATCTGCTGGAGGAAGAGGGGGTCGGGAAGGTTGGGAACGCCGGCGGCGCGGCAGGCAAGGGTCATGCCCGCGACACCGGGATGGAGGAGGGCGGGGATGTCGTGGGCGTGGAGGAGGGCGAGGGCTTCCTGGGCTTTGCCGAGCGGGTAGCCGAGCAGGACGGGCACCTCGCCGTCGGAAAAGGTGTCGTGGACGAAGCGGAGGATCTGCATTTCGACCTCCAGCGGCGGCGGAAAGACGTAGTGAGGCAGGCCGAAGGTGCTTTCGAGAATGAGGAGGTCGGCCTGCTGGAAGATGACGGGATCGGAGGTACGGCCGCGACGGACCTTGAAGTCGCCGGTATATAAAAGAGTGGCTCCATCGGCGAGGCGGGTGACATGGAGCATGGCGGAGCCGGCGATGTGCCCTGCGGGCAGCAGGCGCAGGCGGTGGCCGTGACGCTCGACGGGAACGTGATAGGGTACGGGCTCCAGCCGTTCTTCCGGCAGGTCGAAGCGGAAGCGGAGGAGGGCGGCGGTGAGGTCGGTGCAGAGGGTTTTTTCATGCCGGGCGACATGATCGGCATGGGCATGGGAGATGAAGGCCCACGGTTTGGAGTCCCGCGGATCGAGCCACAGGTCGGCTTCGGGGAGGTACAGGCCGCGATGGAATTGAACGTCGATCAAGGGCGGGAGCTTGGCGCAGGGAGGGGATTCGTCCAACCCTGAAGCGCTTCATTTCATCCGCCCGGCGCGGTGAGCGGCCGTCCGCTGTCGCGCGGGCCGAGATTTTCGAGGAAAGGCACGGCTTTTTCCGCCCAGTCGGCGGGATCGGGGTAGTGCGCGGCGGAGGGACCGAAGCTGGAGCGCAGCATGTCGGTGTCGATGATGCCGGGGTTCAGGGCGATGGCGGCGAGACCGGGCGGGAGTTCCTGGGCGAGCGCTTGGGTGAGGCCCTCGACACCCCACTTGGTGGCGCAGTAGGGGGCGACTTCGGGCGAAGTGGAGCGGCCCCAGCCGGAGGAGAAATTCACGATCACTCCGGAACCGCGGGCGATCATGGCGGGCAGGAAGGCGCGGCAGACGAGGTGAATGCCTTTCAGGTTCACGTCGATCACGCGGGAGAATTCCTCCGCCGGGACTTCCCAGAGCGGTGCGTTGCGGTTGACCAGGGCGGCATTGTTCAGCAGCAGATCGGGAGGACCGGCGGGGAGGATTTTTGCGGCCAGGGCTTCGACGGCGGCAGAGTCGGTCACGTCGCAGGGATGGATGGAGTGGGTGGGGCCGAGTTCCGCAACAAGGGAGGAAACCGCGGCGGGATTCGTGCCGCAGCCGGAGACGGACCAGCCGCGGGCGGCGAATTTCCGGGCCATGGCGAGGCCGAGACCGCGGGTGCAGCCGGTGATGAGGACGCGCTTCATAGCCGTAGGGTAGGGGAGGGAAGTGGAGAGTGAAGGGGATTTTCCAATCAGCGGCAGGTTGCGGGGGAGGCGATCCTGAATATTCTCCACGGCATGCCTTTCGACATTTCCTTCCTCGCGCAGTTCGCCCCGCCGTCCCAAGGGGGCGGCGGCATTGGTATCGAGTACTTTCTGATCATCGGGGCCACGATGATCGCCAGCATGCTGATCAGCGGAATGCTGAAGCGGCGCTTCGCGGAGTATTCGCGGATCCCGATCCGCCTGACAGGTGCACAGGTGGCAGAAGAGATGCTGCGACAGAACGGCATCAACGATGTCAAGGTGATCAGCGTGCCCGGCCAGCTGACGGATCACTACGATCCGATGAAGAAGACCGTGAATCTCAGCGAGCCGGTCTACCACGTGAACTCCGTGGCCGCGGCGGCGGTGGCCGCCCACGAATGCGGTCACGCGCTCCAGCATCAGCAGGCGTACGCATGGCTGAATTTCCGCTCGAAGATGGTGCCGGCCGTGCAGCTTGCGAGCGGCCTCCAGCAGTTCCTGATGATCTTCGCGATCGGCGGTCTGCTTTTCCACAGCACGACGATGCTCTGGGTGTGGGTGGCGGTGTTCGGCGTGACGACGCTTTTCGCGGTGGTGACGCTGCCGGTGGAGTTCGACGCCAGCCGCCGGGCTCTGGTCTGGCTGGAACGCAGCGGCTTGGCCGGGCAGATGGAGCATCAGCGGGCGAAGAACGCGCTTTTCTGGGCGGCGATGACCTACGTGGCCGCAGCCGTGGGTGCGGTCGCCCAGCTGCTCTACTGGATCATGATGGCGCTGAACAGCCGCCGCGAGTGAGGCGGCTTGTCGATTTTTCAATGGACAGCCCCACGGCAGGGCGCTAAGGCATCCGCCCCGCCCGCAAGGGCGCCGAAACGGCAGAGTAGCTCAGGGGTAGAGCAGAGGACTCATAAGCCTTTGGTCGGCGGTTCAAATCCGCCCTCTGCTACCAACTCTTTTTTAGGGAGTTGGGATGATTTCGAATAGGTGTTTTTTTGAGGGTGATTTTCCGATCTTGGCCGCTTCTTGGCCACTTTTTGATGGATTGAAGGGCGGGTGTCGTGGCGAATGGTGCGTCGAGGTGGATAACGTGTTCGCCGGCCTGAGGATTCCGAAATCGCAGACTTTCCGATACACCACCCGCTTCGATGCGAAGCGGCTGCTGAAGACCGCCGCGGCCGAGTTGGGCCGGCCGCCCCGGCCGGATTCAGGAGAGATCGAAGCGAGTCGCTACGAGCAGTGGAAGATTCTGTATCTCGCCCTGGTGGCGGGGTTGCGGTACAACGAAATCGACAAGCTCCTCGTGCAGGATGTCCATGCCGGGGTGGGCCGGATTTCGGTGAGAACGCATGAAGCCTTCCAGCCCAAGGTGAACGCTTCGGAGGGGGATGTTCTGGTCGGTGACGCGGCCAGGAAGGTTCTGACGGAGATGCTGGAGCATACCGGGGGGCGCTGGTTTGTCTCGGAGGCGAGATCCAGCCGGAACAAGGCCTACCGGACGGCGCTGCACCACGACCGTCTCCTCGGGTGGCTCCGTGGCTATGAGGAAAGTGGCATACGGCCGCTCCAATCGGTGCCCAAGCCTATCCACGAATTGCGGAAGGAAGCCGGCAATCTGGTCAACAATCAGCACGGACTCAACGAAGCGAAAAACTTCCTGTGCCACGGGAACATCGCGACGACGGAGACGTATTACGCGGGAACGAAGGGGGGAATCACCACGGGGCTGGGGTGAATTTGGTGAGTCCCCGCTGATACGGATTCAAAAGAAGCCGCCAGATCGGAGGGTGCCCCGATCTGGCGGTAATTTTGTTCCATAGGCAATAAGTAGGTTAAACAGGGGCCATCTTCGGGAAACCCAAATAGTTCAGGAACTCCCTGAACTGACTTGTCGATCTTCTGTGGATGCTCCATCCACGATCGCGGTTAGCCGAAGCCCCTGGGCAGCCAAAGACTTTCGTCTCTCTTCACCGGAGGCGGCATCTAGCCCGGATTTTCGTTCAATAGATACTGCCATCGTAAAGCGTTCGGTTGACAGGTAGTCAACCGATGCCGTAACTACTTCGGGCCGTCGCTCGATAGATACCTGCCGGCAATCTCGGCTAATAGCCGACTGCGCAGAAGTCGCTCCCTCATACTGGAGGGAGTACCCACGGCAGGCATTTTTCTCGACGTGCGGCCGTCTGAAGTGTTGGCACTTCTCTTCCGGCTGCAGTTTTTCATTTTCACATCCGGATACAAAGCCTCCCCGAATCTCCGCGAAAAACCGGGAGACGGACCCAACTATTTTGGGGGGGAGACTCTGCATCGTGGCTCTCTACTACACGAAGGTTTCCCGTATGTCAGCGGGAAATCGTCCCGCGCTTACCATTCCGGCGAGGGGAACCGATCTTCCCGGGTTTTTTCCTGGCAGGGACGAAGGGAGGGACGTCGCCATTCAGGCCGGGAAGGGAGAGCAGGCCGATTCCCATAGCGTCCAGAGGCTTGTGATCGACATGCTTGATTCCCAGCGTGCGGGCTTCGTCTTCCGTGATAGGCCGTCCGAGTGCGGTTGCGAGGATGGTCAGTGCGCGCATGGCATCGTCCCCGTCTCGAAGGGAGCCCGGTTTTCTCGGAATATTGACCCGCAGGGCGCAGCAGATCGCTTTGGCCGGAGAGCCGGCAACGATCAACGCCGGGGTGTTTTTCTTGCCGAGTCGAAACGCCACTTCGCGACGGTGGAACCCATCGAGCAGGACGTGGCTGCCGTCGACCTTCTCGTAAACGATCACCGGGGGGAGTTGCTCTCCCTGGAGAATGCGTCTGCCGAGGACTCCCACCCGGGTGCCGCTGAGGCTGGCACGGTGGCACAAGTCCTTCTCAGAGGTAATCCCACTCCAATCCATGATACGGAGGGTGAAGCCGGCGCTTCCCGAGCCTGCCAAGGGGAGCGGATTGCTACTTGAGGCAGCTTGGCGCTGGCTTTCCTCGAACGGCGGCGCAGCGGCCGAAGCGGGAGGCGTCTCCGTCTGGGAGTAAGCCGGAGACGGTGTTCCGCCGAAACCCGTCTGGGCATTCGGCGTTGCGTAGTTGGCATACCCGGTGGGGCCGGTGGGATTCGGGTTGGCAAAGGGTGCCGAGTGGGCGCCCGGTTGAGCATTGGCGTTTCCGCCGTAGGTATTTTGATTCATTGTAATATTGTAATCGCTTCATGGTTAAAAATCCCCCAGCGATTGAAGCGAGAATTTCAAGGGGCGGGAGAGGGGATGCCCATGATGGGGCGATGGCATCCGGGGTGAACCGGATACCGAAAATCGGGTCGGAGTGTCGCGGGAGCGCACCGATGCACGCTCCCGGACGGTCAATCGTCCGGGCGTCGGACGTTCACATCCGTTCGGCGGATGCTGCAGCAAGGCCTAAAAAGTCCTCCGGGATGCGGAGCTAGATTTGGTCGGAACCTTCGTCTGCGGTAGTTCAGGGGTGGTTCTGCTTGGCCGCCCGACCCGCCTCGATGGCGGCTTTCATGCGAGCGTCCATGGAAGGATCGTTGGAACATTGATAGGCGTTTACCCATCCATGCCGGATCTGCCGGATCTCTTTTTCCGTGTTTGCAGCCGCGACTTTATCGGTCAGTCGGGCGTAGGCCCTTTCCTGGGGCCTGATCAAAGGATTTCCAGTCCCCGGGGACCAGTCGATCTCGTAGCCGAGGAAATTCATCCTGGATTCTTTCCTGGCGTCGGTGAAGCGGGTTTTGGATTCTTTCAGCTTCATTCCGTAGCGGCCGATGGTTTCGACGATCTCCGCTTTGATGCGCGTTACCTTTTGCAAATCGGGGGCGAGGATGGTGATGTCGTCCGCGTAGACGACAATGCGCGCTTTTCCATGCCACCGGCTGCGTATGTCCTCCAGCAGCTTGTCGATCACCAGTGTGACGATGTCGGGGGCGATGGGGTGACCCTGGGGGAGCCCCGATCGGAGGAGCTGCCCGGATCTTCCAGCGGCTTCGGCGCCGCGTTGTCGGACCATGTTGACGTAGTTGATCAGGAGCGTTTCCTTCAACGAGTCCTCCCTGATGAGGTCGACCGGGGCCGTAGGGAAGCAATTGTTGATGTCGATTTGCAGTATGCTGTCGAGGCATTCGCTGCCGACAGCGTGGATCATGGCGCGGGTGGCGGTCGTCGTTCCCTTTTCCGGGACGAAGCCGTGAGTGTCGTAGTGGGCTCTGCTGGCGAGGATGGGTCTTCCCAGCGCTATGTGGTAATAGGCGGCCATGATGTAGTCGTGATCGTTCGGCGAATAGACGACCCGGATGCCTGAGCCTCCGTTTTTGGGAATGGCGATGCGTTTCAGGGCGCCGGGAACGTGTTTCGGAACGAATCCCGTGCAGTTTTCGATTCCCCTGTGGTACCTGACGTAGCTGGCAACTAGCAACCGGGTGTGGTTGGATTCCAGCAGCATGTGCTCGCACTTCCGGAGTCTTTCGGAGTCTCCCGACGCAAGTGCCTGCAGATATTCCGCCTTGATTGTGGCTGTTGGGTCGAAGGCCATGACAGGAAGCGGTTCAGCGGCGGGTTTGTTCGATTTCCTCGATGTCCTGCAGCTTGAAGCGAATGGTACGAGCGGAGATCCGGATCGGCCGGATGGTGCCATGCTGTTCCATCCGTTTGATCGTGGAGATGGAACACCGCCAACGGTGGGCGAGGTTGGAGCGGGACAGCAGAACGTCGACGTCCTTGAGGGCTTGGTCGGGCGGGGGGATGCTCATGACGGCGGAAGCATTCGGGTTTCCCGCCGGATGAGCAAGCTATTTTTATTCTTTTTATTCCTGATTTACCACAAAAAAAGGTTTTGATGTATTAAAAAGACCGAAATATCCCTTGATTTGAAGGGCTTCGGGTGCTTTTCTCTGCGCGTGGATCATCCTTTCCGAATCCTCAGAGCTTTGTTGAAAAAAGACCCGGAACTGAGAGAGTTTGCCACCCAACGTAGATTTGCTGAGTTGCTTGACGTGTCGTTGGCTTTGGTAAAGGCCGTGGAAGGGGGGAAGGCGAAGGTTTCCCGTCGTCTGGCAAAAACCATCGAGCGAGTGATGGGGGTGGATTCATCCTGGTATGAGAACTTCCAACCGGAAGGGGAGATTCCCTCGGTGACGGGGCAACCGCTTACCGTCAGTATGGTGAGAAAGCGCATAGAGAAGGAAATCCAGCGGAACGAACGGATTTTCGAGAAGGCCGTTAACAATGCGGCGGGGGCGTCAGGTTCCGGGGAATCTTCATCGGAGGAAAAACTCGCTTCGATGCTGGCTGACAGCATTCGTGCCGCGGCAGTCGACGCTCTGAAGTCGAGAGGCGTTGATGTTTTTCCCGCTCTTTTCCAGATTGTTGAAGAAAGCAAGGCGCGGATTCGGGAGGAAGGCGCGAAGGCGGTTCAGGCGTCCTGAGACAGGCTGGACGAACTCTTGGTGACGGGGAACGAGCGGCCTGTCTTTTTCCCGGTATTATCGATCCGTCTTGGAGCACCGGGTGGGTCGGAGAGAGCAGTGAACACCTTCGGATGCCGATTGAGAGAGAGCGGAGCATCGGTCGTCGGGAAGGGCCTCGGAAGAGATTCCTCCGGGATGTTGACGGCCTTACGGAGGGTTTCCGAATGATCAACTGCAGTCGCGACGGTTCCGCTGGCGGAGCATCGCAAACGACCCTTCTGGAAACGGCGGAGCCATAGTGGCGGGACCGGTGCTTTGTTTTCCGTCCTCCCGGCCGGGATTCTTCGGAACGGCTGGATGGAGAGGGAGGGGATGATCTCTTTTGAGCCGATTTGAACCGAATTGAGCTTAACTGATATGGTTATTATTTGATATTATATTGTTTATTTAGATCGTGCCATAATTCATCTTCGGGGTGTGGCCGGCCCAGGCGGCTGCCGGAACGAAAGCCGGCGATCGCCGCGGGACGGGACCCGGACCCCGCGAAACCACCGCCATCCGATCGATGAACCTTGGCCGCTCCTTTGATTCTCCCGCCGGGAGCCCTGGGCTGGCTCCCCGCATTCAGGCCTGTAGTGAGTCCACCATCGGCGCCTGGGCCGCGGCGATGGGACTGAGGGAAGAGGAGACCTGCCTGCTCGCCGCCGCGGTGATGCGCGGCTCTGCCGGCTCCCGGTTTCCGGACGGCAGTCTTCTGGGCGACGTAATGTTGCCGAAAGCGGATCTGATCTTCGTCACGCCGGGCGGCTTCGCCCCGCCCGCCCTGGACGCTCTGCTGGGGCCGATCCGTCAGATCGACCGCCAGCTCAGGGAGCGGTTCGGGCTTTTCCGTGTCGATACCCTGCAATCGGCCATCCACGGCGCTGTCGGCAAAGGAGAGGACGAGTCGAAAGTTCCCTTCAGGGCGACCACGGACGCCCTGAACAACCATCAGCATGTGCTGGAGCCCCATCCCACCGACAGGAACCCTAGAGATCCCTACGACAAGGACATGATCCCGGAAGCCGCCACGTCCCGCTACCGTACGGTGATGCGTCCGACGTTGCTGCTGGAGAACCCGCTTCCCGGGAAACTGGAGGAACTCGTCGCCGAATGTCACGAATCGGAGGCTTTCGCTCCGGGCATTCGGCTGGAGCGGCTGTCAGCGCGTCCGGCGGGTGAAATCGACACGCTGGAGCACCTGATGGACGGGGGGCTGGTGAATCTCCCGGACCGGCTCGGCCGCCTGTCGGTAGTCACAGGGGAGTCCGGCCTCCTTCACGCCATCTTCCTGGCGGATGCCGTCTCGTTTCCCGCCGCGGCCCTGTCCCTGCCGGGGGTACTGAAGCGTTGCATCGTCCTGGGGGGAGAAGTTCCCGGTATTCCAGATACCTTGGACGAGGAGATGATCCACGTCTTCGCGAACCGTTTCAGACGGGCCGTCCAGAGCTTGTTGAATGCCCGCCGCCGGGGCCATCTTCCCGATCATTTCGCTCCTCCCGACTGGGAACTCGCATTCCGGCGCCACGAACTCGAATTTCGGTATGAGTGCCTGGCCGCGCCTCACCCCTGCCCGGCAGCGGCCCGGCTTCCGGCCCTTCTGGCATGGGCGTGCAGCCATCTTGTCCGTATCGATGGTTCCGGGATGATCGATCTCGTCATGGGTTACTCGCGCCGGTTGCTGGAGCGGCAGCGGGAGTGGCTCGGCATGCTGGAGCGCGGCAGCCGGCTCCTCCAATGGGAGGCCCTCGCCCGGCAGCTCTGCGACAAGATCTCCCGCAAGCAGCCGATCAAACGCCGTGATCTGATCCGCTCCTTCGACATCCAGCGGACGGAGCGCTACCTGCCCGTGCTCTCCGTGCTGATCGATGCCGGAGTTCTCGCGGAGCATCCGGACAAGGTCTACTGCATCGGCTCACGCCATTTCGACCAGGCGTGGCCGGAACTCCTCCGCTCCACCGCGCCCATCCCTCTATGACCACCGCCCAAGCGCTTGACCCGCTCGTTTCTCTCGCCCGATCCTGCCTGTTTCAACAGAAGTATCTCGGCGTCGACGCTGGCGTCACCTTCTGCCAGACCCTCTTCACCGCCATCGCTCTGGCCGGTGACCGGCTTACATGGAAGAGAGACACCAGAGGAACGCCCCGCTTCGCCCGCGCTTCGGTCGTCCTTCTCACGGAACGCGATGGCGTGCCCGGCTGGCTCGACCACAATCTGGGGTTTCCCCGGAATTGCCAAAAAAGCGTCAAGAACGTCGCAGCCAGCCTGTGCAGGCTCGAATTGTCGCCGGAGGAATACCGGCTGAGCCGCGACCGGATAAAACGGCTCGGCTCCTGGGTACCCGACCGGGACATGATGGCAGGACGTCCGAGGAAGCCCGCTCAGGGGACGGACTTCTTTTTCGAGATGCCCGGCGCTCCGCTCAGGCCCGATTTTCGTGGCATGGACAAGCCGGTATTCGGCAGGAGCCTGCTGGTGGTTCTGAAGGACGGCGCGGCTTTCCATCGCCTGCTGCGTCTGGCCAACGCGGAACCGTCCCTCTGGTCGGCCGCCGCCAACGAGGGAGCGGGCCTGAGAGTCTCTCTCCATGGCTGTATCCGGAGCGGCGACTTCAGATCCCTGGCGCGCAAGCTGAACCGTGACTCGGCCCGCTTCGGCTGGGTGATTCCCGCGGTGCCGGTCGCACCGGCAGACCCCCAAGCGCCGGCAGGCTATTTCGGGATTCCGAACACGCTCACGAGGGCCTTGGATTGCAGGATCGGCGCGGTGGGGAAAGGATGGAAGGTGGAGCCGGACGAGGAGGAGATTCTCTCCGCGATGGTGGACGAGGATGAAGCGCGGATCGCCATCTTGCCGCCCGCGCTCCGGGATCATTGCCGGATGGACGAACCGCTGCCGTGGAGTATCGCCGCCATGTTGCGGCTGCTTACCCGCAGACCGGGCGAAAAGGAACAGTCGCCCCTGCTCCTGCCCGGGTTGGTGCGGGCGGTTTCCGGCTGGGTGCTCCACGTCCATCTTCAGGAAATCCGGAGGATCTTTCCCTACTACGACGGCCGCGAGGGCGACGCCATCGACCAGGCTCTCATCGACCGTCTCGAAACCGGCCCCGCCGAGCGCAGGACGCTGGTGCGATCGTTTCACAAGATTGCCACCGACGACCTCAAAAGCAGGCTGGAAGGCATGAGCCGCCAGGATCTCGTCCGGCTGCGGGACGACGGGCGCTGGGAGCTGGTGCGGTTTGCCGGGCCTGATTTGTCAGCGGAATTGTCAGCGTTGGTCGAAAATGCCCGCTGAAACGCTTTTCCCCTCCGAAAAGCACTGACACCACTGACAATGTCCCGCGGGAGGAGATTTTGGGGCTCCCGATGGAGAACCGGAGCGGGGGCGGGAACTGGAGACGCGCTTCCTCCATGAAGCGCGTCGACCGGCCGTTGTTGGGGGAGTTCCGGACCGTTTCCGATCGACCGCCTTCGTGAAACGCCGGCGATTTCCGCGTTAGATGGTTGTGAAGATCCCCCCGGATTGCCGCTGGGTGTCTTCACGCCAATATGATGAAAACTGCCAATCCATGGAAAGGAAGCGTCGAGCAGCTCGTGTGGAATCTTGAAGAAGCGTTCGACCGTAGTCCTCCCGACCCGGACGAACTCCTGCCCGCCGCCGTCAGCCTGCTTCTGCGTGTGATCGAAGAAAATGATCCGGACGAGGGATGTTCCGCCATAGCCCTTCACTTCGATGGGAACGCCGCCCGCCAGGAAACGGAGCTTGTTTCGGTTGAGAACGGCGCCGGCCGGCTGCTGGATCTCACGCGCTGGCTTGTCGAATGGCGGGCCGATGCCTTCCTCTGTCAGGCGTGCGCCATGTACCTCGATCGTCATCTGCCGGAGTGGGGATGGGAACACGGAGCATGTGGATACCTGATCATTGGAGTGAAACGCGAGTCGAAGGAGCGTTGGACGCTCACCCCCCGGGGCAAGGCGATGATCCGCACACCCCGGGTGGTGGCCCGCGATTTCCCACTGCCGGGTGCTTCCGCCCGTGGCTGATCCCTATTCCGCGCATGAAATCATGGAAAAATCCGAAGAAGACTCCGCGTTTCTCTCCCCGAAGAAATCCGTTCGTCGTTCCAGGGGTTCACCGCATGCTCTTGATCCGGATGCCCCGTTGAGCGTCGCCTGCGGTTTGCTGGCGGCGAGGCTCTCCAAACATCTTCCCGGCAGGATCTGCACCTTCCTCGGATTTGACTTTGATCGTGGCGGGGTCCATCTCATCTCTCTTATCGACGCGGATGGAGACTTCATCACTGAGGTGGACCATATCCTTGCCGAACCCGCTGCCGGAGTATCGCTCGATGCCCGCTTGGAGATAGCGGTGGGAATGTTGCTCGACGAACACCTGCCACAGTGGAACGGCAACCCCGGGGCGGAAGGATTCGTTTCCGCAACCCTCCAATCCTGTCCTGGCGACAAGCCCAAGGTGCGCTTCCGCGGTCTCGCGGTCTTTCGAAGTAATGTGGAATTGCCGATTCGCTTCCCTATTTGAGAATGAACGATCCATTCGATTACCTCGCAGGTCTCGGCGCGTTCAAAGCATGGCTCACGGAGCATCTGCCCCTGTTTCGGGAGGACAGCCCTCTCGCTCCGCGGGCCATCGTCCTGACCGGCCTTCCCGGCACCGGCAAGCGTAGCGTGGCCCGCGCCATCTCCACCTCCATCGGCCGGCCTCTGACAAGGTTCGTTGCCGGACAGGAGATCGACCTCACGGGCGTCATCCTCGTCGAAGACCTCGGCCGGGAGCACCTGCCATTCGTGCGCCGTCTTGCCGATCCCGACGACCCCACACCCTTCGTCATCGCCTTGACCGAAAGCCCGTGGGAACTCCCCGCCGGTCTGTTCCGCGTCGATGCCATCGATGCTGTCTGGCACCTCGATCTGCCTGACGAAAGGGAACGCGCCGCCATCTGGGATCTCGCCGCCGCTCGCCTCGGCATCAATGCGCCGCTCTTCGACAGCACCCTGCTGGCAAGAGTATCCCACGAATACACGCCGGCGGAAATCCACTCCGCCTTCTTGCGGGCGATGCGAGCAAGCCGCCCCCATCCTCCGCGGGAGAAGCACCTGCTCGAAGCGCTAACCCAGATGAACCCGCAGGTTCACGCCCGCCAGGCCGACCTGCTGCGCCTGACCTACTGGGCTCGCTACAACGCCGACTCCGCCCGTTCCGCATGAACTACTCCCGGAGGGTACTTCGCTCCGAATCCCTGTTTTCTTCCGCCTCCGCCGTTACGGCGTTTGCGGGAGCCCGTCCTGGCAACCGCCACGGCTGGCTCCCGTGGCGGGGCCATCGCGCCGGTTGCCTTTCAACCCCAAACCGAAAGGAAACCAAAACGATGAGTCCCATGATGGAAGATATGCTGGTCCGGAAAGTCGTACCCCGGCTGCGTCGCGCGGCGCACTCGGTACCCAGGATCGGCCACGAGGATGACGAGGAGATCGCCCAGGATGCCGCCCTGATGGCAGCCCGGATGATGGACTCCGCGGAAAGAGCCGGTCGCACGATCACCGCGGGGAAGATCACCCACTACGCGGTCAAGGCCGCACGCAGCGGACGCCGGAGCTACTGCGCCGGCCGAAGCGATGTGCTCTCGCCCGGCTGCCAACTCGACGGCAAAGCCCGTCACGATTGGCTGGACGACGAGATCGAACTGGAAGGCGGCGAAACCGGCAGCCTTCACGATGCGATCGCCCCATCCGGATACAATGGCCAGGAAACCGACCCCGCCGAGGAAGCCGCGCGCAACCTCGACTGGGAGGCGTTCCTCGCCTCGCATCCGCCGCGCCACCGCATCGCCATCGGCGTGCTGGTACGGGGCGGCACGATGCGGGAAGCTGGCAAACGCTGCGGTATCGGCGATTCCGCAGCCTTGCTGCTGAAACGCAGGATCGCCGCGGACCTGATCGGCTTCTTCGGCGAGGATGTCATCCGCCGCCTGCTCGATGGCACGCGTCCCGGGTGGGAATCCGACCTGCGGATGTCGCGCGAGCGGCATCTTCACCATGCGAGCGTGGGGCTGGAAAATACCCGTCCGGATTACTGCTCGAAATGAACCGCTCCCGGAGGATTTTCCCATGGGAAATCCTCCGGGAAAACGGATCGGAGGGAGGATTGCTTCTTTTTTGCCGGTACACCTTCGCTTATCGGCTCAAGCATTCTCCATCCGGGTTTCAGATCGTCGGAAGGTCAGGCAACGATGGGACCGGCGGATTCAATCGGTCTTCACCATTCGCAAGTGCTGGTGGACTTTGTTGGTGCCCAACATCACACGGGGGTCCTCCGACACGGCCAGGACTTCAAAATGCCTGCCCCAGGTGATACGGATGACCTGGCCATGCACGGAAACCGGGAATTCCTTCCCGTTGAAGTGCATAACCCCGTCGCGAAACTCACGGAGGCCGTTTTCCTTCTGGCCCCGGTTGTACATCTGCCACTTGCCTTCCAGGACGAACTTCCCGGTGCCGAAGAGATTGTCGATACGTTTGACGATCTCGACGTTGCCGGAGCGTTCGTAGCGGTTGCGGACTTCCTCCAGATCGCGGACGAAGCGGTCGTTGATCCGCTTCACCTCGCGATCCCGGGCTTCAAGAAGACGCTGGACGTCAGCCGGCAGTTTGTCGCCGGCTCTCAATGGCAGGATGGCAAGCGCGGACAGGAACAGTATGAGCGTTGTTTTCATTGCATTCGAATCCCGCTCATCTGGGCGGGTGGCATAAAGCTCGCCACCGAAATCTCTCAAAACCCGTCGCGAGTAAAGCCTTATATGAACCTATCGTTTGCGCTTTTCCTTCGGCCGTTTGGTCTCCTGTTGTGCGTCTTCGAGGATCTCCGCCAGATCGACTTCAAGGCACCGGGCTATCAGCAGCAGGAAATAGAGTGTCGGGCTTACTTGGCCGGTTTCCATGTGGCGCAGGCCCGATGTACTCAGGCCCGTTTCCTTGGACAGGCGATAGCGCGAAACACCCCTTTCCTCGCGAATGGCCCGTAATCGCTCAACGACGCGCGCGACGTGCTCCCTAGCCTCATCCATAGTTGGTCAGGGTAGGGGAGCAGCCTTATATGACGTTAGAGCCTTAAAAGCTCCTATTGAGCAGGCTGCGTCTGGACGGTTTTCGCTTTCTTCGTAAGGGTATCGGATCAGCCCGAGGGCAAATGGCAACCGATTGACGAATGCCAGTTCAGAACGGGGAAGGCGGAATCGCGAAAGGGGGTTCGTCGGCCCCTTCGATGACGCAAATCCACGCTCTTGTGAGAAATCCTTCGGGAGTATGCCGAGAAAACAGAAATCCTAGCCTTCATCGAAAGGGTAGAGATCGCAAATGCGAGGGAGCAAATCACGCGATTCTCCATGCGCTGGAGGTCGACCGACGATCCCGACCGCGGCTTCTACTGGCTCAGGGCGACGCTCCAGGAAACGGAACCATAAATCCCGGGCCCGTCGCGCGGGGTGGTCGGCAGGCTTTCCTTGTCCTACAGGGTTGCCATTTTGTGGGACGTGTGGTAGGGTGAGAAAAAGGAGATCAAAACATGGCAGAAGGTGTGAATGTCCGGTTCTCCGGGACCCTGAAGAAGTTCGTCGAGCAGCGTTCCGGAGCTTCGGGCCTTTATGGATCGGCGAGTGAATACATCCGCGATCTGGTGCGCCGCGATTTCGAACGCGATGAGGACCGCCGCTGGGATCTTTTGCGCGCCGAGCTGAAAGAGGGCATGAAAGCGGAAATGACCGATTTCGTTCCGCTGGACGAAAAGGACATCATCGCCGAAGCGAAACGCCGCCGGAAATCCAACCGATGAGCGTAAACATCCTTCCAGCCGCCAAAGAACGGCTGATCGGCATCTGGCAATACACGGCGGAAACATGGGGCGATCAGCAGGCCGATCGTTATGTCCGCGATCTTGTTGCCCATGCCCGCGATCTTGCCTCTCGAAAGGCGGCATGGCGTCCCGTGAGGGAGCGCGGATTTCGGGGCATGTTCTTCAGCCGCTTTCGCCATCACTATCTCTTCTTCCGCGAGTTTCCGGAAGGCTCCATCGGTGTCGTGTCGATTCTCCATGAGAACATGGATTTGCCGCATCGTCTGAAAGAAGATTTGGACACGGACCCATCCGATTGAACGGCGCGTTGCCCGGCTCTCGATGACACCCCCGCCAATGCGGCGGATCAGCGGGAACCGCTCCGATCCGGCTGGCTGAAGCATGCACCGGGACAAGGTTTGCGGAAGAAATGCCTAAAGGACCGTCAGGTGATCCGGGACGTGCACAGCCGCCGGAAACACCGGCCGGAGGACGGACAGCCCGATGGTCCGGATTTCTTATTGAACTTTTTCCCTCTCGCCACGGGGCAGCGATGGTGCTTCCATTGCGGCGGAGGCTTTGCGAGGGTTCGCCCTTGCATTGCCTTTGTTTTCCTCCCGCTCGGGAGCAGTGAGAATTGCCCGTCAATCTCTGCGAATGGTCCCCTCCCGGCGTCTCCGGCGGCGATTCTTGCCGCTCCGCCGGGGCCGGGGTGGCGGCCGGCTTTCTTCCGGCGGCCTTTTCCAAGCGAAAGTCTGGAGCATCTGAATCCGGATCGAAGCCCGGCCCGTGGGTTCAAGCAATCGCACCGCCCACGCCACGAACAAGGGGCGGCTCGCCCAAAAGATCGCCCCAAGGACGATCAGCGGAATATTTTCGGAAAGGGTTGTGAGGTCCATACGTTTGAGGGCGGTTGTCAAATAATGGATAGTGGAACCGGAGGCGCTGCCGACTCATGCGAGTGGTCCCCTCCCTCCATTCCTGTCTTTCTAGCCTGTCGCGGCTTCTCACGGGAACGGACGCATCGGGGGATTCGGGGCATTCGCGCCTCTTCCCCTGCCCACCGGCGCGGGTGTTGACCTTCTCCCGGTCCCCTTCCCTGCCAGCCTGTCGCGGCTCCACACCGTAACGGTCACAGGGGGGAAGTTTTTCGCGCCTTTCCCTGTCATCGCCGCTCTTGAAAAGCTCTCCCTTCTCACCCCGGTGAAGGCAGACATCTCCCTTGCCCTTCGTTCGGTCTACTGCCGGGCGAAGGTGGCGGCGCGAGCATGGCTTGTATCGAAACCGCCCGTCAAACCGGCACATCCGTTTTTCTGAGTCTCTCTTGGCTGGCCTATTTTTGGAACATCTTTCTATGTCAGAATATCATATTTTTGAGCGCTCCGAGTGCCTTCCGCACAAACAAGCATTCGAGATCATCCTTCCCAGCCGAATCCCACAGCCGGATTTGGTAGCTTATACGGAACAGATCGAAGCCACCCATCGCAAGGGATCGGAGAGGATCTTCATCAACTGGTGGATTGCCTCTCAGGATCGCTTCACTGAGATGTGTTGGGCACATTCCCGAATCATTGATGGTAACGTCTATATCGGAAACAATCTTCTATCGCTTGAGGAATATCTTGAAGTCGTCGAAACCCGCCCGCTGCGCGAGGATTCCGAACTCGGTCTCTGGCATTGGGATCTTGGTAGCTTTAGCCATTTCATTCATCTCATCGCTGCCGGCCCGGGACGGGTGGAGGTGCGGAAGTCGTTCTTGGACGGGAGCTATGGGACCGACCTAACGACGATCGTGGGCGAGTCACCTTTGCGGCTTCAGGGCGAGGCTGATCAATACCTGGAGCTAGGAGAAGGCGGTCTGGTGCTCGGTGATGACGACGGCTTTGTGATCGTGCCACGCATCCGGTAGATTTCCGCGAGGCGATCGTGGCTCTCGCCTGGAAGAACAGTCCACGGCGAGTGATTTGACGAACTCGAATTCTCAAAATGAACAAACAGGAGCCTGCATTCTTTTTGCTCCCAGATCCCACCGGACGAGGCACGCTTCGAATACCGTATTGGCATCGCGTTTGCGCTGATAGAGTCATCCTGGAAACTCGTGTGTCGATGGAAGCCCTTTTTTGGTTTTAGCTTGGGGCTCTTGGAACGATCGCCGATTGCCATGTTTTCAGGATGTGCGGGCAAACGAGCAGGCCGGGCGATCATGATGCAACGATTCAGGTTAATCTTCGGGATGAGCCACTCGTTTGCGGGAGCGTGAACTCCTCCGCATGGCGGCCCTGGCGATTGCCGCACCTACCTCCGCGCTGGCGGTGATACCTTGCACGAAAGGCTGGTCGTGCATCAAATATGGCAGTGCTCCGAAAGCGACCCTCCCGCGGGCGATCTCAGGCTCAAGCAACGTATAGTCGTCGCCGACATCGGGAATGTCCTCGCCGGCGCCCTGTAGCTGTCTGCGCAGTTTGGGGAACGGAAGATCTTTCGTTTTCAGGGGTTTTTGCCCGCGCGCGTCAATGAAGACATCGAAGACACGGGTATCGTCTCCAATGGCGATGATCGTTCGATCCTCCTTCACTTCCATACCATAGTTCCGTCCAAGTTCCAGAACCTCGATCAATCCGGCTTCGTGCAGGGCAAGGAGGCGACGGATCGATTCCGAAGGGATGGCCGCGTAATTATCTACGAAAACTTTGCACAGACCACCATCGAACCGCTCTCGGTCCCGTTCGTCCAAATGGGGCACGGCCTCCTCCACGGCTTCGTGCAGCCGGAGGATGGCATAACGCCACGGCACGGTGCGCTGCTCCCGTTTGTTGCGCTCGACTTCCCTGAGGTTGTATTCGGCCCAGCGGAAGGGATCGTGCGACACGCGATCGGCGAAATAGGCCTCGGCGAAATTGTCCGCATTCAGCGCCGGAAGCGAGACCCGCTCGCTCCATGAGGGATCCGCCGCTGTAATTTCCCCGGCGATAAGCTTGAAGATCCGATCGAGCAACCCCGGAGATCCATCGGCGATTTCCCTGGCGATCGCCGTTTCGGTTGCAACTCGAAGAGGCTCATAGGGAATGGGACAATAGAAGTCCGCTTCCGGCAGGATTCCCGATCGCGACATCAGGGTGATAAACAATCTTTCACTACCTTCGTCCGGCTCGAAACGAAGCCTTCCGTCTTCGACTTCAAAGAACTGCCCATGTTGGGCCGCGACGGCCATCGCCGCGTCGATGGCGCTAAGCGATGTGCCCAATATCCCGATATGGCAGGCCGCAATATCGGCTTCGATCAAACCCGACCAGGGGCTGGGGAAGTAGGTTCGGGTGGCTTCCTCCTCGTCGGGCCAGACATGACCGGTGGCGATGACGGCAAGATCGAAGGTATCCTCTACGGATTCTCCGCGCGCCCAGAGCTTTACCCCTTCAGAAGTTGCCTCGCAGTCGGTGATTTCGCAGGATTCATGGACGGCGATGTCGAAGCCGCGGGCGGTGGCTTCTTCGACGAGAATGAGGAACTGATCCCGGAAATATTGTCCGAGCAGGGTGCGGGGCAGGAATTGCCGATCATGCAAGGTGGATTTGTCGACGCCGTAGCGAGCCAATCGCGCCCGATCCTGATTGCGCAGCCAATCGAGATAGGTTGATGCAATGGGCGGGATCTCGATGCTGGCGATGTTGGCCAGCATCATTCTACTATTCTTCCCGTCGTCATAAGGCATTCCGACACCTGCCTCCTCGGCTTTTTCGTAGATGGAGATCGAGAGCGGATCGCCGCTCTTGAGCAGGGAGAAAAACGTATAGATGCCGGTAGGGCCGGATCCAATGATTACGATCCTTTTCATGGCAACCTGCTTGTGTGGATTTCAGGGATTCCATGGGCGGGTGTTTGATGGTCGCCCATGATCGATTCATGCCCCACAAAGCTGATTTGCGTCAAGGAGCGACTCAACGAAAAGCGCCTGGAAGGGAAACTGAATTGCATTCGGCTGGAGTCCGAAATTCTGGTCCCTTCGGGTAGTTGAAAAACGTTCGAGGAGAAGGGCCGAACTGACCGAAGAGCTGCCAAAACGACAAAATGCGCGAGTTAATGAAAAAACAAGGCAGGCGATCGTTGGTGCACCTACCGCGGTGTCAGGCCGTTCGGATTCTAGCGGTGAGGGCGCCGCACAACCGCAACAGGAGAGCATTTAGCGCTTTTTCGAACCTCCATCAGCGGGCGCGTTCTTACCCTGATTCGGTCTTCGCTCGTCGACCGCCTGTTGTCGCTTTTGCCTGATCGCATCGGTCTTGGCCTGCTTCTGTGAGTCGTTCTTTCGTTTCGCTTTCGGTGATTTGTCGCCCATGATGATAGTTTGATTGATTTTTGATTCGGATGATGGAGTTATATTTCATCCTCGAGAACGTTGAGGAGGGTGTCCAGATCGACGGTTGACACCGCGATGGAGGTATCGCTCAGTCCATAGGGAAGGATGATTTTTCCTTCGTGGGAAAGCGCTCCGCAGGAGTAAACGACATTTGGCACGTAGCCATTGCGCAGGGGTTCGTCGGGCTCAAGAAGGGGAGATTTGAGGTGCCCGAGAACGACGGAGGGATCTTCAAGATCCAGGAGCAGGGCACCGATGCAGTATCGACGCATGGGCCCCACACCGTGCGTGAGGAGAAGCCAACCGGCGGATGTTTCGATGGGCGAACCACAGTTGCCGATTTTAACGGATTCCCAGGACTCCGACGGGCGACGCAGGAGTCGTGAATCTTCCCACAGGTGGAGATCTTCTGACTGCATGAGATAGAGGTTCTCGTCGTCCTGACGGGAGATCATAACGTAATTTCCATTGATCCTCCGGGGAAAGAGCGCCATCCCCTTGTTGCGAACCGAGGCTCCGTTGAGGGTGGACGAACGGAAGGCGACAAAATCACTGGTCTCAAGAAGCTGAGGCAGAACGGTCCTGCCGTTGTAGGCGGTGTAAGTGGCGTAATAGCAGACGGTCCCGTCGTCCTCGGCGAAACGGACGAAGCGCGCATCCTCCATTCCGTTGCATTCATGGGGAGCGACGGGAAAGATAACGCGCTCGGAAATGGGGACGGAGGGATCGAAATGAACTTCATAGTTGGCGTCGGCGAGCCAGCGGATGCACTCAAGGCTCCGTCTGACTTCGCGGGAAGCGGCCCGGGTTGAGCCGGAGGCCGTGCGGAGAGCCGCTTCCAATTCGCTGCGGGTGAATCGATCACCGAGAGACTGCTTGAGGGAGGACAGCCAGGGGGTATCCAGTTCCATTTCCGCAAGTTTTCGGAAAAACGCGGTGAGCCGGAACGATGGATCGGGATGCAGTTCCGGTGCCGATACCCGGCGGGATCGATCGTCGATGGCAACGGTGTGCGTACTGGTGGCCACACCGGAGCGAAAGGCGATGGAAGAAATATGCCCCTCGCCGGTGGCGCGCAGGCTCATGATGAAGCGTAGCTCCCCCGCGGCGAGCCCGGATTGATCGGGATGGGCCACGATGGACGGGTTGAAGAGGGCGGCCGATTCCAGTGCGTATTCTCCGGAGAAGAGCGCGCCGATGTAGAGGCGGCGCGAGGACGAGAGTGAGTTTTCATGGGGAACGCGGGTTCGCACGTGGCTGTAGTTCCGTTGCCATGCCAATTCGATCCGGGAGTGACGTTGGCTGAAATGAAACCGTAGCTCGGCGAGGCGGTCTTCAATTTCCTCTTCGCAGAGTTCCAGCGCGCGCTTGATGATCCGGTCGGTGGAAGAGCGATCGGCGGGAATGAACGCTCGGATCAGGACCCGGGAGTTGTCAGGGTGAAGGTGGATGCCCGTGGGCAGAGGGATAGGTGCATTCATCATGATGGGGGTACGACCGCCGGGTGATTTCCGAACGGGATAGAAGGAAGGCGAGGGTGGATTCCGCCCCCTCGTTTTGATTGAGGTGATCGCTGAGGAGCGCGTCGCGGCAGCCTCCGGTGGCTTCGTTATAGAGAGGGAGACCGAGATCGTTCCAGCCGAGGAACCAACCGAAACAACGCCGCGCGTCGGTTTCCCAGGAGGCATCGCCGGTGATTTCAGATGCGGCCATGCAGGCGGAGATCATCGCATGGGTTTCGACCGGTTGCTGGTCGAAGCGGGCCTTTTCCTTCCCCCGCGGCCAAAAGCCGTGGCAACCAATCGGTGAGAACCAGCCCTCCGCGCCGGTTTGCTCGTCCAACAGCCAGCGGAGCGAGATAAGGCCGGTCTCAACCGCGGCCGGATCGCCCGAGAGGATGAGCGCGTGAGGAAGCTTGGCGTTGTCGTACGTGGCAACGCATTCGAACCATCTCCAGTCTTCGGACGAGTTTGCCCGATACAGATCCATGAGGCGGGCGACGAGCATGTCGCGTGTCCGGGCCGCGATACGGTCCCCCGAGAAGGCACGGAGATATTCGTGAATGGCGATAAGAGTGAAGGCCCAAGCCCGAGGGGAGCTGAATTGCTTCACCGAATCGAGTCCGCGCTGGAACAGAAGGGCGGAAAGATTCCGGAAACCGTCGTTGGCGGAATGGCCGAGGGCGGTGCCGACGGCCCAGAGGGCGCGTGCATGGCTGTCCTCCGAGCCTTTTCTTTCCATCCATTTGCGATCATGGCCCATGAAGTTGCGAAACCGCCGGATGTCCGCATCGAACGCATACCAAAGAAAGGCGAGGTAGGAACCGGCAAGGCGATCGATCTCCGGATCCGCTCCGTGTTCCGCCTGATGGTGGACGGTGAAGATGAATGCCCGGGCATTGTCATCGGTGCAATAGGCTTCGTGGTAGTTGGGCACGTTGTATATGGCGTGCTGGAAGACGCCGGTATGATCGGTCATCCGGTGAAGATGATCGAGGTTCAGCGCCGGGATCGGAAGGGCCTCCGGAGCCGCCCGGGATGCGGAATAAAATGGGCGGGGCAGAACACTGAGACCTGCTCGGGCGCGGCCGAAACTCTCCATATAGCGCCGGGCGACTTCCGGCCAGATCATCGTCCTCCCCTCCTTCCAGGCGCGCTTGCGCATGGCTGTCATCCGGGTGGGATGAGAAAGGAGGTCGTTCACGGCGCCGGCGATGGCGGAGGCGTCGCCGAAAGGAACGATGATGCCGCGGTCTTCGCCGAGGAGTTCACAGGCATGCCAATAGGGGGTGGAGATGATGGCCTTCCCCGCGCCGAAGGTGTAGGCGAGCGTACCGGAGGTGATTTGTTCCTCATTGCGGTAGGGAGTGAGGTAGATGTCGGAACCGCCGATGAATTCCTTGAGTTCCTCCAGGGAAACGAAGCGATTGTGAAAGACGACTTGATCGCTCACCCCGAGCCTGGCGGCGAGTTCGACGAGTCCTTCGCGGTATTTCTCTCCCTCCCGCGCCAGAAGATGCGGATGGGTGGCACCGACGATGAGGTAAAGGACGTGCGGGTGGGACTCGAGAATCTTTGGGAGCGCTTCGATGGCGGTCTCGATGCCCTTGTTGGGGGAAAGCAGGCCGAAGGTGAGAAGAACGGTTTTACCTTCGGCGTCGAAGGTGTCTTTGTAGAAATTCGAATCCACGAACGGCATGTCGATGACCCCGTGCGGGATGAGGTCGATCTTCTCCGGGTTCACCCCATAAACATCGGCCAGCAGGTGCCTGCCGCGGTCCGCCATGACGATGATGCGTTCGGAAAGGCGGTTCAGCTCCGTCATGACGCGGCGCTGGTCGGCGTCCGGCGACTTCAGCACCGTGTGAAGGGTGGTGACCACAGGTTTTTCCAACCGTTCGAGGAAGTCGAGGAGATATGATCCAGCGGGTCCTCCGTAGATCCCGAACTCATGCTGAATGGATACGACTTCGACATTGTTGATGCGCAGGAAATCCGCGGCCCGGAGATAGGATTCCGGATCGTCCTGATCGATCTCGAAGCAGACGCGTTCGGGATAGTCGTAACCCGTTGGAGTGTCGTTTACCGCTCCGGCGATGCAACTGGATGCGGGGTACTCCGCGGCGACGGCCTCACAAATGTCCGTCGTAAAGGTGGCGATGCCGCAGCGACGGGGGACGTAGTTTCCGATGAAGGCGATGTGGCGGGTAGGCGGGTAGAGCGTCATTGCGACGGGAAGAAGTGAAATCCCGTGCGCGGATGGCATCGGCGCCGTGACGGCGCCGACAAGCGGCTCGCAGAGCCTCCTACGAAACAGGTCACTCTATGGCTGGATTCAATCCCGTCAAAGATTAAATCAAATCCAAGGCGTTCCCACATATGATTTCCCGGTTGCAGGCATGAAAACGGACGAATTTCGATTTCATCCTTGCTTTTGTTTCGGCATCAGGCGCATAGTTGCGTTCTGTGGTCCGCGCCCTGGCAAGTTCAAGGCATGGAGTGTTGCCAGGTGAGTTTTGAAATTCGGTGGTAATCTGAAACCCGGCAATCGGGAACAGTCTGCGATACACGATCGGATTCGCGCGAACCACCTTGATATTATGAAAATGTATGTGGGAAATCTCCCCTTCGACACCAACGAGCAGGACCTCCGCAGCCTCTTCGACGAATACGGCGCGGTGACGGACGTTCATATTCCTATCGATCGCGATTCCGGCCAGGTGCGGGGCTTCGCTTTTGTCACGATGGACTCCAGGGATTCAATGGATTCGGCCATCAAGGGACTCGACAGCCAGGACTTCCACGGCCGTACGCTCCGCATCAATGAGGCCCAGGAGCGAGGTGCAAGCTTCGGAGGCGGCGGTCAGCGCCGCAGCGGCGGCGGCAACCGCGTTGCCCAGGGCGGCGGACGCCGCTGGTAACCGACGGTTATACAAACCTTCCACAAAGCGGCGCCTCTCGCGGGGTGCCGCTTTTTTACCTTCCCGCCGTGCTGGAAAGCACGGCGGGGAGGATTGTAGGATTCAAGCGTGAGACGGACGGCGGCGCCGGCGCCTTCTCGCCGGCTGGGGTTTCGCGGGCGCTCCTTTTCCGGAAAATGAGGAATCTTCGGCCCCGCGAACCGGAAACCGGGAAAGCCCGGCCATGTGCCAATCCTGGGTATCGTCCACCGGAATCTCCCGGCGAATGAGTTTCTCGATGTCGCGCAGGAACTCGCGCTCCTCCGGAGAGCAGAACGAGACGGCCTGTCCGGCTGCCCCTGCGCGGCCGGTGCGGCCGATCCGGTGCACGTAGGCCTCGGGTTCGTTGGGCAGGTCGAAGTTCACGACCAGAGTCACCGCCTTCACGTCCACGCCGCGGGCGGCGACATCGGTGGCCACCAGCACCGGCAGCTTGCCGGCCCGGAATTTTTCGAGCGTCCGATCGCGCTGAGCCTGGGAACGGTTGCCGTGGATCGCTTCGGCGGCGAAACCGGCCTGTGCGATCTGTTTGGCGAGCTTGTTGGCGCCGTGTTTGGTGCGGGAAAAGACGATGCTCAGTTCGCCCGTTCGCTGGTCGATCAGGCGTTGCATCAGCAGGGCGGATTTGTTTTCCTTCGCCACGAAGCACACCCGTTGCTCGACCTTTGCCGAGGTGGTGACCTCGGGTTCGATGGTCACCGAGGCGGGATTGCGCAGAATCGCATGGGCGAGCCTGACGATCGGCGGAGCCAGCGTGGCGGAAAAGAACAACGATTGGCGCCTGGCGGGCAGCAGTGAGACGATGCGCTGCACATCGCGCAGGAAACCCATGTCGAGCATGCGATCTACCTCGTCGAGTACGAAGAACTCCACCTCGGAGAGATCGATATGTTTCTGATCGACCAGATCGAGCAGGCGGCCGGGGCAGGCGACGAGCACTTCGACGCCCTTGCGCATGGCATCGACCTGCGGCCGCTGTCCCACACCGCCGTATACCAGTGCATGGCGGAAGCTCAGGTGCGCACCATAGATTTCCAGGCTTTTGCCGACC
>JBBCJF010000038.1:0-43032 GCA_037190465.1 Haloferula sp.
CAAGATCGCCTCGGTGGAGTACCGGAACGGCGAACAGGTGCTGATCGAGCCCCTGGTGATTCCCTCCGGAGAGGACATCGAAGCTTTTCTGGACAAAGTGTTTCTGAGACAGATAAATGCGGACATGCAGGTGGCGATGAGCCCGCCGGAGGAGGGCCAGTTCCATGAAGTGGAATGGAACCACAGCAGCCCCTACGACTACCATCCCGGCGCCGATCCCAACTTGCCTCACGGCGTGAGCATGTTCGACGACGTTCTGCAGCTTGGGTCCAAAGAGTTCACTCCTCATGCCGGACCGGGCTTGAATCTCGAACCGTGGCTGATTCATAGATACCTTGGTCTTGAGGACACCACGGCACACATCCACGTTTATCTGGTAGCGGCGAGCCGGCTTGCCTACGTGAAAGTGGAAGGCAATCAGGTGGTGTTGGACTTGCAGAACGGAGCGTCCATACAGGGAGTCGCTTTTATCCCTGCCCGCACGATTTTCCTGGCCGCGAAGCGCAAGGTAGGGATGGGAGGCGCTGTGGGCCCGATCAGCAGGGGGCAGATGGTTGGGACGATCGGCCATGAAGTGGGGCATATTTTCGTAGGTCCGGGACATCCCGACAATTATCCTGCGCATACTGCCGAAAATGTTGTCGGCGTGGCTCCGCTGCAGGGAACCAATCACCTCGACCGTTTGATGCACAGCGGTATGGACGAGGACGGCACAGGCTTGATCCTCAAGCTGGAGGACTTCGGCAGGCAATTGGTCAAGGGCGAATGGGACGCGGCCGAGGTGTGGATGGAAGCCAACATACCCGAAAATCCATGATCCGATTCATCTTGATATGCCTGATCATTCCCGTCTTTGCGGAGACGGAGATCGGCGGATTTAAATTCACTAAAGAGCAGCTTGAAGCCATGGAAACCGGCCTGGCTCAATGGCGGAAGTTTGCAGCAGAAGCTCCCCATCTCCCTCTTGACGAGGCGATTCCCAAGCTCGCTCATGGAATACATCTGACTTCAATAAGTGGAAATTATGTTGTCGGAGATAAGAGCGGCACGAATAGGATGCTGCGTGCTGCGCTCATTTCGATTCCAAATCATGCAGATGTTTTTCGAAATATGATGAGCGAGGTTCGCAGAAAAAAATTAAACCATGAAACAAACGACCCGAACTCTGATCGACGATTGATTTTAGGTGTAATGGAACAATTGCCATCAGTTGAAATAGTTAAATTTTTAATCGAAATGCTCGATGATAATAAGGATTTTGAAATCATTGAAGGGGGTCGCGATGGATACACGGTCTTCGGAAATGACAGCATGGCGGCTACTTCCATTATGATATTGATCGGAGACCTTCCCCTGGAAAAAGACCGATGGGGCTATTACCGGGAAGACATTCCCGCATTGCAGGCATGGGGCCGGGAGGTGCTTGAGGGGAAGAGAACCTTCCGCTTCAAGGACGAGCCGGGGGTTTACAACATCCACGGCAGAATCCGGGAGGAGCGCCGGGAACCCAGCCTGCCGCCTTTGCCTGCCGCTTCCGGTCAGGATGGCATGGCCGGGGAAAAGGATGCTTCCTCCCCGGGAGTCCGGTGGGCAACCCTGGCGGCACTCCTCGTTCTGTTCGCCGTCGCCGCGAAGGTCTTTTTCTTCTCCAGGCGGAGCGCATGAATCGAAGCCGCCCAAACGTCTGATGCACAGCGGCATGGACGAGGACGGCACAGGCATGATCCTCAAGCTGGAGGACTTCGGCAGGCAGTTGGTCAAGACCGAATGGGACGCAGCCGAGGCGTGGCTGCAAGAGGAGGAAGACAATTTAAGAATTAATCCATGAAATATACTTACATCATTTTATTTTATGCGAATTTTATATTCAATCATACTCTCATTGCTAATGACTCAAACTGGCAAAATGAATGGAGAGATCGTGCGCTAAAGATCATTGATGCATTGGAGGATTTTTCAGATCGAGAAAGCGCCTTGAAAGTTATTAAATATGCCGCAATAGGAGCCGAAAAAGATATTAAACATTTGCTTCCTGCAAGAGCCGATGCCACTCTCGCTGCAAGCAATAAACTTAGAAATATTCCAGGCCACGATATTTTTTTTAAGCGTGAAATATATCAACTTAGAGAGGATAATAGAGAAAATACAAACATCAACTACAATCAGGACAGGCGGATAATATTTAACGCCATGAGACAGCTGAAAAACCTGGGAGTTGTCAAATTATCAATCGAATTTTTGGATGATGACTCCGATTTTAAATCTTACTCTATGGGGATGCCAGACACTCTTGGGAATGACAGTCTTGCTGCGAGTACGCTTATGGGTATGATTGACGATCTGCCTCTGGAAAAAGACCGATGGGGCTACTACCGGCAAGACATTCCCGCATTGCAGGCATGGGGCCGGGAGGTGCTTGAGGGGAAGAGGACCTTTCGCTTCAAGGACGAGCCGGGGGTTTACAACATCCACGGCAGAATCCGGGAGGAGCGCCGGGAACCCAGCCTGCCGCCTCTGCCTGCCACCTCCGGTCAGGATGGCATGGCCGGGGAAAAGGATGCTTCCTCCCCGGGAGTCCGGTGGGCAACCTTGGCGGCGCTCCTCGTTCTGCTCGCCGTCGCCGCGAGGGTCTTTTTCTTCTCCAGGCGGAGCGTATGAATCGAAACCGCTTAAACGTCCAACGCACAGCGGTATGGACGAGGCCGGAAATCCTCAAGTTTCCGAATGCCCGGCAAAAGCAAGCAGGCTCGCCTTTACGGGGGCGAGGTCATACCGGAACTCCGGCCAATCTGCCTGCTGCCAATTGTAGACCATGAGCCGATTCTGACAGGTTTCCGGCTCAGAATCAGGCTTTGAGTGAGCCGCAAATGGTGAGTCTCCGGCTCAGCCGATGCTTTCGTCCATGCTGCCCCACTGATTTTCCCGCCAGTGTCATAAACCTGCAATATCCTCGCGTTATCGTTGAAGGGGTAACGGAGTGATGTCCTCCCGGACGATTGGAAACATGAGGATTTCCGCTGAACCGGGAAAGCCGCCGCCTTGGCCGGCGGGTCATCGGCAGTTTTGCCGACTGGAAGGGAGAACGGCCGGCGGGCCACCGTAAGGCGCTTGAACGACTTTCAGCCAGCCTCCGGAGCGATTGACGCCGAACCGGGCTTCGAGCAGCCTGACGATGTGCGAAAGACAGCCGTTCCGCCGATTACCGTGGCCATCGTGGAGGACGACGAACGCATCCGCCGCAGCCTGGCGACCATCCTCGGGAGGGAGAAGGATCTCCGCTGCGTCGGCGCTTTTCCCAGCGCCGAAGCCGCGCTCGAAGAACTGCCGGCGCTCCAGCCGCGGGTGCTCCTGATGGACGTCAATCTGCCCGGGATGAATGGGGTGGAGTGCGTGCGCCGGCTGTCCGGCCGGCTGCGGGCCACGCAGATCCTGATGCTCACCGTGCACGAGGATTCCGAGGTGATCTTCGAATCCCTTTCCGCCGGGGCCAAAGGCTACCTGCTCAAGCCCCCGCGGGCCGCGGAACTCGTGGCCGCGGTGCGCGACGTGATCGCCGGCGGCTCGCCCATGACCGGCGTGATCGCGCGCAAGGTCGTCCAGTATTTCGCCGGGAACGCCGGCTCGGCCAGGGAGACCGACAGCCTCTCGCCGCGCGAGATCGAAGTGCTCGAACTCCTTTCCAAAGGGTATGCCTACAAGGAGATCGCGGCCGATCTGGGTGTCAGCTATTCCACCGTCCACACCCACATCGAGCGGATCTACGACAAGCTCCACGTGCACTCGCGCAGCCATGCGGTGGCGAAGTATCTGGGCGGCGGGGAATGAAAAACCCCGGCATGGCCGGGGTTTTGTGATGCCCGGATCACGGGCGGAAGGTGTATCCCGCATTTCTCACCCATGGAATGGAGCGCGCGACTCGGAGGTATATAGTCCCGACTTCAGCCGGACGCGAGCGGGCCTGCGGCTGGCGATATTCTGTGAAGGCGCAGCAGACCCAAGCCGCCGCCTGAAGGCGGGACTACATACGCCTGGTCACACGCCCGCCGGAATGGGGTGAGAAAGGCGAGTTGTTGTGACGCTCTACCGGCGATGGCGGCGGAGGAGAAAGCAGGCTCCAAGCAGTCCGAGCAGCGATGCGCCGGGCTCCGGGATGGTTGCGATCCTGAGATTGTCGACGAAGTGACCGCTCACTCCGGTCGCCAGCTCCATGCGCAGCTCGCCGCCGTTGCCGTCCCACTGGAACGTGTCGTCCACGACTTGAATGCCATTGACCACCGCGATCAGGTTCACGTCCGCGCCATCGGCGAAGGAGTCGAAGAGATAGGTGAGCGTGACCTGATAAGTATTGGGCAGGTTCACGGTGGGACCGAAATTGATGCCCGAGGAACCGAGGTTGCTGCCATTGTCCCATCTCTCGTTGTCGCCGTTCAGTCGCAGAAGAATCATGTGGTCGACGGAACCGTGGGTAACGCCTCTGTCGTCGTTGTCCGTGCCGATCCTCCACCCGATCCACTCCATGCTGTCCGTTCCGTAGGACCAGTCGAAGGTGACCACGAAGCCGCCCGCTGCAAGGATGTCCGAGCCGGTCGTGCCGCCGGCCCAGTTGTAGCGGGTGGTCTGTCCGCCGAAGCGGAGGCCGCCGGCGTTGGTAAGGGCGGCCTGGTTGTCCGCGATGCCCTGCTGCGCGCCGTAGGATTGCAGATACGTTTCGCCGGAAGCGGTTCCGCTGAGGCGGCCCGGGGAGGGGGGAGAGGCGCCGTCAAATGAGCCGGAATAGCCGTCCACATCGAAATTGTCAGAGAAGAGGAGGGTGCTGCCCTGGGCCTGGAGGCAGCCGACGACGAATACCGGGATCAGGAGTTTTTTCATGGGTCGTTTCATCATGGGGTTTTTCATAGCCGGCCGATGCGCCTCGCGGCACGATGGTTGGGGGGTATCTATGAGAGGGGAAATATAAGAAGAGGTGTCGATTATGGCGATGGAATTGGATTCTCAATTCCTGCCAAAGTGAGTTCTTGCGAGCATGAATCGTCCGGGAGCGGGATGAGTCATCAGGAGTGTCCGGGGCAGCGGCATTTGGATTTCAAAAGCCACGAATGGACGCGAATGGACGCCAATTTTGGATAGAATCAGGACATCCTCCCGTCAAACGGCCGTTCGGGGCTCCAATGACAACTATTTTTTATCCCATTCGCGTCGATTCGCGGTTCCAATTCCGGCTACGATTCAACGCAGGCCGCTTCAATGCGGTTGCCCTGGAGGAGTGTCGATGTTCCATCGACATTGGAACGTCACCCTCCTGGAGCGCGCCGCTGGCCTTTGTCACTTCAAGCGATATGTCACGGCCCGAAGGCGAAGCGAACGAAGTATTTCGGCTCGCCGGGCGGGGGCGTGACGCGGAAGGTCAGGCGGTCGAGGGCGGGGCTGCCGGGCAGGCGCTGGTTGGCGAGCAGCAGGGCGTTGGTTTCGGGGTTCCAGCCGATGAGATCCGTGGAGCTTTCCACCACCAGGGCTGAGCTTTCGGCGGCGGCACGGCGGGTGACGGAGAGCAGCAGGGTGCCGCCGGGTTCCGGGGTGAAGGCGGGAGCGAGGGCCGGGTCGGCGACGTTCGGATCGCCGCCGAGGAAGTATTCCTGGCGGGTGGTGAAGCCGTCGCCGTCGAGGTCTTCGTCGTCGTTGTGGTTGCCATGGGCGGCCTTCCAGCCGGCGTAGGATTGGGTGTCGGAGGCGCCGGGCGTGCCGCCGTCCGGCAAAGCGCTGGCGCGCCAGCTTCGCGGGTCGCCGTGGTCGGGAGCGGACCAGGGATCGACGAGCACGAGGGAGTAGCCGTCGCCATCGGCTTCGACCGGCCAGGGAGGCTGGTCGCTGTAGGAGAAGTTGTGGATCACGGCGCCGTCGGCGCGGCGGAGTTCGAGGCGTTCGCCGGCGTTGTCGAGATTGTTCGGATAGCTGGCGACAACGGGCAGGCCGGGGCCGAAGACGGCGGCGAAGGCGGCCGGGTCTTTCACGACGAGGGCGCGCGCGCCGGGGGCGAGCAGGGTGCCGGGGGGGATGGTGGCGGTGATGCCCGCGGTGAAGGAGAGGCCGCTGAGGTCGAGGGTGGCGGCGGAAGTGTTCAGCAGTTCGAGGTATTCGGTGGATTCGTCGCTGCCGGGGGGATTGTAGTAGATTTCGGAGATGACGAGGCTGCCGGCATCGGGAAGCAGGGTGGTGCCGGTGTGAGTGACGACGATGCTGTCGGTGCCGACGACGGCGCCGGAGCGGTCGAGGGCTTCGAGCGCGATGACATTCGGCCCGGGGGCGAGGGGGATCCGGATTTCCCAATCGTTGGTCGAGGTCCACGCGGTTTCGAGGGGCTGGGCCGCGCCGGCGAGGCGGATGCGGTCGACGTTCACCCAGCCCTTTCCGGCGAGGATGGCGGGGCTGGCGGAGGTGGAGAAATTCGCGCCGCCATTGGTGGTGATTGCGAAGGCGACGGAGGGGATTTCGGTGTGGATGGCGGTGAGGATGTAGTTGGAGCGGGTATTGATGTAGGAGAGGTGGCCGGAGAAATTCTCGCCCGGCAGCAGGCCGCCGTAGTGGGCGGTCCAGGCGGACATGTAGGATTGGTTGAAGACGGTGGTACAGAGGTGGTGCAGGTGGCCGAGGTAGGCGCGGCGGCGGATGGGGTTTTGGACGAGTTTCTGGAGTTCGCTGTTCTGATAGATGTTCCGCGTGGCGTCATAGGAGAAATCCATGTCGTGCGGGAAGTAGAGCACGCGGCCGTCGGAGGGGCGGGCGTAGAACTGGCCGTTGTGATTCGCGTTTGCGAAGAAGGAGTCGCCCGCGCCGGTGGCGCAGGAGCAGGCGAGGGCGCGCAGCCATTGGTCGATGTCGATGATGCCGGCGACCTCCGCCTCGAAAGCGGCGCTGGATTTGCCGAAAAGTTTCGCTGTGGCGATGATGCGGGAGTAATCGTCGCGGTCTTCGTTGTTTTTGAGGAGGAAAGTCCAGCGGTAGTTCTCCTGGTCGTCGCCGAGGTCGCGGATGTGGGTGCCGACGACATTGTCGGGCTGGGGGAGCTTGTAGCCTTCGGCGTCGGTGGTGGTCGGGTAGTAGACGAGTTCGTATTCGTATACGGTGCCGTCGCTGCCGGTGGGGAACTGGGAGTCGAGGAAGACGTCGCCGAAGCGGGCGAGCTGGAGGATGGCGTGGCTGGTGTGGGCGGGGTCGGGGGCGATGACTTTGCAGAGGTCGTTGTATTCGGCGGGCACGGAGCCGCTGGCGTACATCATGTGGTCGTAGAGGATTTCCTGGCAGCCGACCTGCTGGCCTTCGGAGCGGTCGATGGCGATGGTGCGGTGGACGCCGCGGAAGAGTTGGTCGCGGTTGAAGCCGATGTTGAAGCCGACGCGGGAAGCGACGGGGCGGCCGCGCTGGCTGCTTTTGAGGCGCACGCCGATGTCGTAGTAAACCTCGCTTTCGTTGTAGATGAGGGTGCCGCCGAGGCGCTCGTTGCTCATGACGTTGTTGGGCCGGTGGAGCAGCTCCCTGTCCGCCGGGTCCATGACGATGCGCAGGTTGTGCAGGCCGTTTGCGGCGGCGAGGCCGTCATTCACCTGCCAGAGCGCATGGGAGTCCGGCCCGGCGGCGGGGAAGTACGAGGTGGCTGGTACTTCGGCGGCGTCGGTGGCGGTGATGTGGAAGCGCACGACGGAGGCGGCGGGTTGCCCGGGGATGATGGCGCTGAAGTGTTCCCCGTCGCCCGCGGCGGTCATGGGGATGGAGGTGAAGGGAGGGCCATCGACGGAGTAGTGGAGGGTGAGGGTGCCGATGCCGTCGGGGTCGGCGACGCGGGCGGAGACGGTGACTTCTTCGTCCGGGGCGGGGACGACGGGGTGGTGGGAGAAGGCGTGGAAGCCGGGGCCGAGATTCGGCACGGCGGCGGAGTTCGGCGCGCCGGGCGTGCCGGGAGAGCCGGTGCGGTGGAGTTCGGTGGTTTTCGCGCAGCGGTTGAAGTAGAGGCGGGTGTTGAGGCGGTGGGAGCCGGAGAGCCAGCGGGCGCGGAAGGAGATTTCGTATTCGCGGCCGTTCGCGACCTGTTCGCCATTGGCGAGGGTGGTTTCGATGTGGTTGTGCATGTGCTCGGCGGGGCCTTTCGCCGAAAGGTGGAGCACGGTGTTGGACGGGGCGTCGGGGTCGGGAACGAGGGTGGCGTGGCGGTGGGTGCCGAGGAAACGCCAGCCTGTGGTTCCGGATTCGAAGTCGCCGTTGGCGATCATCGGGACAGCGGTGGTGTCGGGGTTTTCGATGACGGAGATGTCGTCGATGAGGATGTCGCCGGAGTCGAGCAGGCCGAAGACGAATTCGTGCCACTGGCCGTCGGGCCCGACGGCGCTGGGGGAGGCGGTGGCGCGGTAGGTGTAGGTCTGCCAGGAGCGGCGGGCGCTTTCGTCGCTGGCGGCCCAGGATTCGGGCAGGGAGTTGTCGGCGCGGGGGTCGCGGAGCTCGAGCGAGGAGCCTTCGCCGTCGGCCGCGCCGGGCCAGCGTCCGCCGTCGAGATAGGCGACTTCGTCGGCGGGGTTGCCGGCGGCGTCGAGGAGGAGGATGGTTTCGCCGCTGTTGGAGAGGCTGCCGGAGTAGGGGCCGAGCGCGCCGGGAATGCCGGAGAGGGCGGGATTTTTCGCGAGGACGAGGTAGCCGCCCGGCGGGAGGGTGACGCCGGGGAAGGTATAGGTGATGCCGCTGCCGAAGCGCCAGCCGCCGAGATCGACGGAGGAGTCGCCGCGGTTGTACAGTTCGAGCCACTCCCGGTCCGGACTGGCGGGGTCGAGGTCGGGGGGGTGATAGCAGAGTTCGTTGATGACGATGCCGTGCTGGAGGGCGAAGGTGTTCGCGCCGCCGGGGGTGGGGGCGGAGGTGCGCAGCCAGCGGCCGGGCCAGACGCCGGAGCGACCGCGGGCGACGGAGTCGGCGAGCTGGATGTCGGAGATGCCGCCGCCCGGCGCGAGGAGCAGGATGCGGGCGCCGGAGGCGGGGCGGAAGCCGAGTTGTTCCTCGGTGAAGTGGAGGACGCCGCCGGGCGGAAGGGTGGCGGCGGGCAAAGGCATTTCCCCGCCGGGGGAAGAAAGAACGAAACCGTGGGTGGAAACGGGGGCGGGGTGAGGATTGATGATTTCGATGAAGAAGGGGTCGGCGTGAGAGGCGGCGATTTCGTTCAGGTGCAGGGGAGGGGATTCGTCAGGATCGGCGGGGGTTTCGACGGCTCGGAGGCGGGCGCCGAAGAGGTTGGTGTCGTCGCCCGCGGCGCTGTGAAGGGAAACGGCGAGGACGTTCGTACCCGTGACAAGGGCGGAGGAAGGTACGGTGAGGAAGCCACTGGAGACGGGGTCGGGGATGTCGGAGAGGGCCGGAGTGGCATGATCGACGGGGCCTTCCGGCATGTTGGCGCGGGCGATTTCCTGGCCGTTGAGGTAGAAGACGGCGCCGTCGGCGACGGTGTGATCGAGGCTGAGGACGCTGCGTGAGGGGTCGCCGGTGAATTCGAAGGTGCGGCGGAAAGAGGCGTTGGGGGCCGAGAGGGGCGTCTGGATGTTGTAGATGTCGGGGAAGGCGGTATCGAGGCCGTATTCGGCTTCGAGGTAGGCGCCGACTTTCATCAGGTCGTCGTCGCTCAGGGCGTCGCGGTAGATGAGGATTTCGGCGATCTGGCCGGGGAAACCGTTGCTGGTCTCGGTGGCGTGGCGGCCGATGACGACGGGCTGGGGGGTGAGGTTGGCGCCGTTGTCGTTGGTGGAGGCTTCGAGCACGCCATCGACCCAGATTTCGAAGCGGCCGGCGCCGCGATTGCGGCGGATGGCGACGATCTGGAAATCGGTGGCGGAGACGGAAGTGGTGGAGACCGGACCGCCGAGGCCGTTGTTGTTGTTCTGGCGTTTCTGGAAGCCATAGCGGCCGTTGACGACTTTCAGGGAGACGAGCGGCGGGTCGCTGGCCGAATGGTCGCGGTCGAGGATGTAGGAGCCCGCGCCGTCGTTGATGGCGCCGTTCGCCGGAGTGGATGTGGCCTTGCAGACGACGAAATAGACGAAGCCGGAATTGGAGGGGATGCCGGGGGAGAGGGAGGTGCGGAATTCGTCGTTGCCGTCGAAGGAGACGGCGGGACGGCCGGAGGGGGTGGCGTTTTCCGCGAAGCGCGGGTCGCCGCCGGCGGTGGCGTCCTGCGCGACGCCGTCGCCGGTGGCGGTGTCGGGCCAGGTCGTGAAGGTCGAGCCGTCGGCGACGCCGTCGACCGCGCCGGCACGATAGCGGGCGACGAGGTGGTTGGTGATTTCCAGCGAGGGCGGGTCACCGACGGTGCCGAAGAGTGGCGGGCCTTCCTGCCATGAGGAGTCGTCGAAACCGGGATCGCGCCAGTTTTCGGGCGGGGGCGTGCCGGAGTCGTCGAAGCGCCAGCGGGAGGCGGCATCGACGAGGTGGTGGACCGGCGGCGCGCCGGGGTCGGGGAAGTTGTGGGCGCCCGGGGTGCCGCCGGGTTGGAGGCTGGCCCGCCAGTGGGCGGGATTGGCGGCGGAGAGACCGGGGCGGCGTTTGGCGAGGGTGACGCCCGCGCCGTCGGCGGCGAGCGGCCAGTCGCCGGTGTCGGCGTATTCCAGGCGGTCCATCAGGCGGCCGGAGGAACTGAGGAGGTCGATGGTTTCGCCGCTGTTGGAGAGGTTGCCGTCGTAGGGGCCAAGCGAGCCCGGGATGTTGCCGGGGGTTTTCGCGATGACGAGGAAGCCGCGGCCGGGAATCACGGTGCCGGGGGGGAAGCTGTATGAGACGCCGTCGGCGAGCGACCAGCCGGAGAGGTCCACGTTCACCGCCATCTGGTTGTGGAGTTCGATCCACTCGGCGTCCTGGGTGGAGGGCGGGTTGTAGTGGATTTCGTTGAAGGTGACGACGGCGTCCGGGGCGTCGGCGAGGAGGGCGGCGGGCAGCAGGAGGACGGCGAGCATCGCCTGCCTGGCCCATGAAGGGAGCGCGGGTTTCAGGGAATTGGACCGGGAATTCGGGAAGATTTCCGCGTCACCGGGGCAAGTCCGGTGGGGGCGGGCGTGGGGGCACTCCTGGGGAATTGGCATCTGCTGTATGGTGAAAAAACTCCGCGGATGGGGAAACCCATCCCACCCGCGGAGCCGGTTTGAGGAATTCGTGGAACGATCCGGACCGTTCACTCGATATCCTCGATGCGGTAGAATTCGGACGCTTCGGACGCTTCGGAAGCCGGTACGATGGCCTGGCCTACGCCGGCGGCGTTGGTGGTGGCGGTGAGCGGCTCGGTCAGCGGGCCGAAGGGAGTGACGAGATCGGGGGATTTCGTGACCTGATAGGCGGTGTCCGGTTCCCCGATGAAGTCGAGAATAATATTGCCGGCGGTGTCGCGGGTCACGCCGGTAATGCGGAAGTCGCCGCTTGGGGGAAGCAGGGCTTCATTGGTCAGGCCATACATGTGGAAGCTGCCGCTCTGGCCCACCGCCGATTCGGGGACTTTCGCCTCGATCGACAGTTCCTCCCCCTCCGCCGTGTAGGTGAAGCTCAGGTAATACGCTGTATCGATATTTCCATTGTCGAACACGACGGCCGGCCGGTCGACCAGGAGAGCGCCGAAGGGGACTTCGATTTGCTCTCCATTGGTGAAGGTGAAGTCGATTGGGCGCGGGGTGCCCGGCAAAACCGTACCCCATGGCCGCAGGTAGAGGCGCAGATCGTAGGTGACGCCCGGGGTGAGACCGGTGAGGGTGAAGGTCTGCCGGCGTCCCGCCAGGTCGCCGCTGCCGGAGTAGGTGAAGCCGCCGAGCAATTCCAGCAAACCGGGATCGGTCACTCCGCCGTTGGCCGGAACCCATTGGCCGTTGTTGATCGGGGCGATGGCGTTCATGCCGAATCCATTCGTGCTCCAGATGAAGTTTGCAGGAGTTTCGGTGGGAGTCAGGACGTTGAAGACGACGCCATTGACGGTGGCCGCGCCGCCGCCGCTGATCGCGTGGGTGTAGACCTTGCCGGCGGAGATGCCGCTGCTCGCATCGCTGGTGATCGTGGCGAGGGTGAAGCCCGGCGGCAGGGACGGGCGCGAGTCGTAGTCGGTCGGGTCGCTTTCCCGCTCCAGTTCGAATCCGTCGCGTGCGCCGTCGCCGTCGGTATCGGCCAGCGCCGGGTTGGTGCCGGTGTCGCTGGCACCGACGAAGGTGCCGGTGTTGGATTCCACACCGTCCTCGAGGCCGTCGCCGTCGGTGTCGGGATTGATCGGACTGGTGGGCGGGCGCAGGCCCGCGCCGTTGATTTCGTCGAGGTCGTTGAGGCCATCGCCGTCGCTGTCGGCGAGCATGGGATTGATGCCCGGCCAGGTGGTCTGCCCCAGGGCGTATTCCTCGATGTCGAGGATGCCGTCGCCGTCGAAATCGCCTGTGCCCGGACCAGGGCCGGGGCCGGTCCCCTTGCCATTGAGGTCGGTGAGGTTGCCCGCCCAAAGGAGCTCCCAATCGTCCTGAAGGTCGTCGGCGTCGTCATCCTTGATCAGGGTGAGGATGAACTCCTGCTCGACCTCGCCGGCGGATTCGGTGGAGGTTCCTTTCACGCGGATGAAGTACTGCCAGCCTTCGAAGTCCTGGGTGAAATCGTAGGAACCGGGCTGGATCTGGTTGCCGACGATCTGGAATTTGTCGTTGTCGAAGTCGCCATCGCCGGAGACGAACTCGAAAGTAGAAACTTCCGGCCCCTTGGCGAAGGTCTCGCCGGACAAAGTGCCGATCGTCTCGCCCGGGGAGATGCCGGAGATGAATGTCGTCCCGGCGAGCGCGACCTCGTAGATCACCGGGATGGTGGAGACGGAAAGATTGTCCACCAAGCTGCCGGTTTCGTTCGTGCCGAGTTCCATGAAGAGCTCGCCGGCGTTGTTTTCCCACAGGAAGGTTTCATAGTTGACGGGGTGCCCGGCGACGGTGCCGGTGGTGACGACCGTGCCGTCCACCGAGGCGCGGACCTTGACCGGCTGGCCGTTGCCGAAATTGCCGAAGGCATAGTCGATGACGACATGGCGCGGGGTGAGCACGGGGTTGAAGAAGCCCCCGGCGCCCTTGTTCGCGCCGTTGTCGAAGCGCTCGGTGTTGCCATTGTTGCGGAAGAGGATGCCGTAGTCGGTCTCGATGTGGTTCACGCGGGTTCCCGGCTCGGGCAGGGAGGCGAGGTTCGGGAAGCCGACCGTGAAGGAGACCCAGTTGGTGCTGGTGTCGTTGGTGGGCGTCCAGTCGAACTCGATGCGCAGGCCCCCGTCGGCGAGAATCGTCGCGCCGGTGTCGCCGCCGGCCCAGTTGAACCAGCCGGCGCTGTTCTGAAAGCGGACCCGTCCCGAGCCGGCGTAACGCAACTGGTTGCTAAGGATGTGCTGCTGGATCCGGGAGGAGCGGAGAAAGACCGTCTCGGCCAGTGTGCCCGTGCGCCGCCCGTCGAGCGGCGCGCCGTCGAAGTTCGTGGTGTCGGCGACGTCGAAATTGTCGGCGAAAAGGAGGGTTTCGGCGGATGCCGTGGAGACGGCGGCTGCCATCAGTCCGGCGGTGAGGAGTCTGGGATTCATGGGCTGTAGGTATCGGGGTTTTCAGGATCGGGATGTCCGCGGTCGGCCCGGTTGGAGATTCCGGGTCTCCAGTCCGCCGGGCGATGCCGGAAGGGACACGATCACTGGTAGAAACACGTTTCTATGACTGAAGGCCGGTGCGGCAATGCAATTGGATTCCAAATCCCTGCCAAATTTTCGCAGGATGGGATTTCAGCTTAGTCCAACGCGGCAAAGCCGGAACCGAAAGGAAACGAACGGCGGAGCAAAGGTCGCGGAGGTGAACACGGAGATCTTTTGGGTGAGAACCGCCCGTGCCCCTCTTTGTCCCTCTTGCGTCGCGCAGCGGGCTCTTGGATTCCCTGAGAGCCCGCCCCGCTTCGCTATTTGGCGTTTCTCAGTGGCGCCTGCGGCGCAGCAGAAGCACTCCGCCGAGCAGGCCGAGCAGGGTCGTTCCCGGCTCGGGCACGCCGTGAATGTCAATTTCGACGATGCCGATATGGCTGTTATCGACCGAGCCGAACCGGAGCTCGACAAACCGCACTCCTGTCGCAATGATGCCGTCAGTACCTTCGACATCATCGATAAAGCGCACCTGATTGGTGACGGGCCGGTCTGCAGGCTGGTTGGAATCGGGAATCGACGCATAAGACCCAAGCAGGTCGAACGTTACGCCGTCCGCAGACGTGTAAACACTGAAGTTACCGTCGTCCCGTCCACCGTCGTTCCATCCGAGGAATATATCGATGTAGTTCAGAGCGAAGGTGGCGCCCAGATCGTATTGGACGATGCTGCTGTTCCCGACCGTTCCGTAGTTAGCGTGATCGGCCGCGTTTCCGAGCGGACCCGGCTGATGGTAAACCGTCGCGAGAGATCCATTGGTCCATTGCGCAGCACCGGCCGATTCCTCGTAATTAGGACTGGCGGCGCTATTTGGATGGCTCTGAAAGGACGGGAGCATCCCTTCGATCAGATCGCTGGAGGATGCGGTAAGACCCGGGATGTAGGGGGTGTGGTTCACATACGGGTCTAACACTGGAGCCACGTCTTCGAAGCGTTGCACAACCAGCGCCCCCTGGGAGAGGCTGGTGAGGGAAACGCTTCCGAGCGCGGCGGCGGCGAGCAATGCCCGGTAGTTCAATGGTGCTGGTCTGTTCATGGTTTTTTGCAATGTAGTTTCAGGATCACGGGTGCCTCCGGGGCAAGCCGAGGTGCGAGGGCCGGAAGGGAACGATCACTGTGGAACCACGTTTCTATGACTGAAGGCCGGTGCGACAATGCAATTGGATTCCAAATCCTTGCCAAAATTCCGGGGGCAATCCATCCCCCCGGCGCGGTCATTCCGCCGCTTTCCACTACTATTGATCCTTGCGAAATGAAGTGACGCGGAGACGGTGAGGAGTGCGCTTGCGTTTAAGGAGGGTGGACGTTTCGTCAACTCCGTGTCGATGGGACATCGACACTCCTTATGGCTGCCGCAAAAGACCCCTCGTCTTCAGGAAAAGACGTCACTTTATTTGGCAAGCATCAAAGAAGCGCCGATGGAGGGGCCGCAGCCGCGTCAGGTTTCACCTGCTCCGTTTCAACCGCACCGCCACGCAGTCGGTGTCGGGCACGACGAATTTCTCGACCACGACCTCGACGCCGGAGGCCGCGGGGTGGGTCATCACCTGATCCGCGATTTCGGAGGCGAGGGTTTCGATCAACTGGCGCGGGCGCTGGCCGGCGAGCGAACGCACTTCGGCGGCGATGGCCGCGTAGTCGAGGGTGTTGGCGAGGTCGTCCCCCATGGCGGCGAAGTTGCGGTTCACGCCGATCCGCAGGGAGATGTGGATTTCCTGCGCCTTGGCGCGTTCCAGATCGGGGACGCCGATGAAGGTCTTCACCTTGAGGCGGCGGATCTCGATGTCGTTGATTTCGGTCATGCGGAAAAAACGGAGATCAGGGATGCCCGATGGCGTCCTGATTGAGCGCCTCGACCAGCAGCGTCCGCGTCGGGCGGTTGAGGTCGAGCGCCAGCGCTTCGGCCGCGGTGACCCAGCGGAATTCCTGGGCCTCGTCGTTGAGCCGCACGTCGCCGCCGGAAGTACGGCAGACGTAGTTGAGGAGCAGGAAGTGCTCGGGCCGGAGGAATTCGTCGGAGTCGATGCAGTCCTGGACGAGGATGAAGCGCGGGTCGGAGATTTCCAGGCCCGTTTCCTCGCGGATTTCGCGGCGCAGGGCGTCGAGCGAGCTTTCGCCGCGGCGGATCTTGCCGCCGGGGATGCCCCAGCGGTGGCTCCATTTATGGGTGCGGACCATGAGCAGGCGGCCGCGGCCGTCGTGAATCAGCGCGCCGACGGTGGCGATCGGGCGGGGCTGCCAGCCGGGGCGCTCCAGCAATTTGCGCAGCGCTTCGAGGTCGGGCACGGTGATGTCCGGCCGGGCGACGGCGAGCGGACCGGCATGGGTGTAGCCGGTGAGCACGGCGATGGCGGTGAGCCGGCCGTGGCGGGCGGTCTCGACATCGTGCGTCATGTCGCCGACGAAGGCGCTTTCTTCGGGCAGCAGGCGGTGGGTCTCGAGGATGCCGAGGATGCGTTCGCGTTTGTCGAGAACGCCGGCGTAGGTCGCTTCGAAGAAATCCGCCAGCCCGAGGTCCGCGAGCTGCCTCTGAAAGGCCGCGGCGTCCATGCTGCTCAGGACGAAGCAGCGGATGCCGTAGGCGCGGCACCATTCGAGTTTTTCGCGGGCGTGCGGCAGGATGGTGACGGGCGAGGTGGAGGCGGAGAAGGCGGCGCGGAAGTGGTCCTCCAGTTCCTCCAGCGCGACGCCGGGCAGCATTTCCTCGTAGAACTCGCGGTAGGGCAGGCGGAAGCTCGCGCGGAAGCCCTCCCGGTCGAGCGGTTTCCGCCCGTAGAGCGTGAGTACGTGATTGGTCGCCTCCAGCACCGGAGGGAGATCGTCCACGAGGGTGCCGGACCAATCGAAGATAAGATTGCGGAACATGGAGGTCAGCCGAGGGAAAAGCGGATGGACTTCACGGAACCGGGCCCGATCGTTTCCTGCAAGCGCTGGAGCAGCATGCCGCGCATTTGTTCGAGGTGGAAGCGCATGGAGGGCTGGAGGACGTGGAGGGTGAGGCAGCCGCTTTTCAGCGATTGGGGGGAGGCGTGACGGGCGATGAATTCGCCGGCGACTTCCACCCAGATGTCGCGCAGCCGTTCCTCGTCGATGCCTTCGCTGGCGCCCGCTTTTTTCAGGATGGCAGAGAGGAATTCCCCGGCGCGGTGGAGGCCCTTGTCGGGGTGCTCCGGTTCGTCGGCGCCCCGCCATTCGCGGAGGATGGCGCGGCGGATGGCGGCGAGCCGGGAGTCGTCGGCCATGGCCGGGATCAGTCCTCGCCGTCCTCGCCGATTGCTTCGACAGGGCAGCCTTCCATCGCCTCGCGGCACTGGGCTTCCTCCTCCTCGTTCGCCGGCTGCTTGTAAACGTAGGAGTAACCTTCGTCGTCGGAGCGGGTGAAGTTGTTCGGAGCCGTTTCGCGGCAGAGGTCGCAGTCGATGCACTGGCTGTCGACGTAGAATTTGCCGGGGACGTTTTCGCGGTTCTTGTCTTCGCGGTCGGCCATGGTGGTGGAAAAACGGGAGCTTGCTGGCGTCTGCATCGCCCCCGCGGGAGCCGCTGGCAATTCCTTTTTCAGGCAGGGGCGGACGCGCCCGCTCGTCCGCCGGCCGGGCGGCGGACGTCCGACCCTACCCTAAGGCGGCTTGACGGCGGACGATTGCGCCTCAATGATTCTCCCGCGTCCGTGAATCTGCGATCCGGCGCCGCTTACTCCTTCCAAAAAGACCATGAAGCTCCGATCGATCTTTCCGGTTTCCGCGTTCATCGCGTTCGCGGCCATGTCCTGCACGCCATACGTGGAGCCCGCGCCGGATGCGCCCGACGATCCGGCGCAGCGAACCGTGTCGGCGGAAGAGCAGCAGAAGATCAAAGAGCGGCGCGAGAAGTTGAAGGAGGAGCAGGCCGCCGCGGACCGCGACCGTGCCGGTGACCAGACGGCCGATAAACTGAAGGAAAGGCCGGACGGCACGACCGCGGGGGGAGGCGATACGCCGAAACCGAAGGAGCAACCCGTTTCGATTCCCGTGGCCCATCCCATCCCGGGCAAACCCGGCATGGTTTTCAGCCCCTTCAACAACAAGCCGGTCGACGTGAAGGGCATTCCGAGCGGCAAGCTGGTGTACGATCCGCACTATCCCCAGTCGGAGAACAAGAAATTCCGCGTTCCCTGAGCGCGGCCGGAGTCGCCCCGAAACCCCGATTTCAAGGAGCCGGTCCCGGTCCGCGGGCCGGCTCTCTTTTATCCCACATACAGGCATGGATTTCGACAAGGTTGCCATTCTCGGCGGCGGTCTGCTCGGCGGATCGATCGCCCTCGCGCTGCGCGGACGTTTTCCCGGAGTGCCGGTGACATTGTGGGCGCGGCGGGAGGAAAGCGTGCTCGCCGCCCGGGCTCGCGGCATCGAGGGGGCGGACGGCGATCTGGGTATCTGTCTCGACGGGGCTTCGCTGATCATCCTGTGCACGCCGGTCGGCGTGATGCCCGGCCTGACACTGGCGGCGCTGGAGCATGGTTTGCGGCAGGATGCGCTGGTGACCGATGTGGGCAGCGTGAAGTGCCCCCCGCACCGCGAAGTCGCGCCTCTGCTTCGCGAGGCGGGGCTGCGCTTCATCGGCAGTCACCCGATGGCGGGTTCGGAAAAGGCAGGAATCGATGCCGCGGATGCCGCCTTGTTCGAGGGGGCGGCCTGTCTTCTGACCGATGACGAGCAGGTGGGCGAGCCCTTCGCCGGGCGGCTGGCCCGCTTTTGGGAAGCGATCGGCTGCCGGACACACTGGACCGGGGCGGCGGAGCACGATGCGCTGGTGGCGCGGATCAGCCATTTTCCGCATGCGGTGGCGGCGGCGGCGACCCTGGTGGCGCTGCGGGACTCCGGCGACGCGCGTTTCGCCGGCGGCGGGCTGCGTGACACCACGCGGGTGGCCGGCGGCGATCCGGACATGTGGGCGGAGATTTTCATGGAGAACCGCGGGGAGCTGGCGGCGGCGGTGGAAAGATGCATCTCCGGAATGAGTGAAATGCTTGCCATGCTCCGGGCAGGCGACCATGAAGCGCTGCGCCATTGGCTGGCTGCGGCGCGGGAGGCGCGGCGGGCCGTCCGGCGCGACGATTGAGATTTCACGATGAACGAGTTCCGAGTCCGTCCGATCCGCCGTTTGGAGGCCCGCTTCGCGGTACCCGGCGACAAGAGCATGTCCCACCGCGCGGCGATGATCGCGGGTCTTGCGGACGGCGTTTCGGAAGTCCGCAATTTCCTGCCGAGCGAGGATTGCCTGAACACGCTGAAGGCGATGCAGGCCTGCGGCGTGGAGGTCGAAGTGCTGGAGGAAATGCCAGGTTTCGGCCCGGTGACGATGCGTATCCACGGCCGGAGGATGAAGCTCGCCGCGCCCGCCGCGCCGATCGACTGTGGGAATTCCGGCACCGGCATGCGGTTGCTCGCCGGTCTGCTGGCAGGGCAGGAGTTCATCAGCGAGCTTTTCGGCGACGAGTCGCTTTCCGGCCGGCCGATGGGCCGCATCATCGACCCGCTTGCGCAAATGGGGGCGAGGATCGAGGCGCTGGGCGAAAAGCCGGGTTGCGCGCCGCTGCGCATCCACGGCGCGCGGCTGCATCCCATCCGCTACGAGCTGCCCGTGGCCAGCGCGCAGGTGAAGAGCGCGGTATTGCTCGCCGGGATGTTCTGCGACGGGGTGACCACTGCCGTGCAGCCTGCCGACACCCGGGACCACACGGAGCGGATGCTCGAATCCTTCGGCGTGAAGGTGAGTCGCGAAGGGCAGGCGATTTCTCTGGAAGGCGGGCAAATCCCGCAGGGGCGTGACTTCCGCGTGCCGGGCGATATTTCCAGCGCCGCATTCTGGGTGGTGGCTGCGGCGGCGATTCCGGGGTCGCATCTGGTGATCGAAAATGTCGGCCTGAACCCGACCCGCGCCGCCGTGCTCGATGTGATCGAGCGGATGGGAGCGAAGATCACCCGCATCCTGCGTTCGACCGATGACGGCGAACCCATCGGCGACATCGAGATCCGCGGAGCGAAGCTTTCGGGCACCGAGCTTTTGAAGGAGGAGATTCCCAACCTGATCGACGAGATTCCGGTCATCGCCGTGGCCGCCGCTTTGGCGGAGGGGAAGACCGTCATCCGCAATGCCAAGGAACTCCGTGTGAAGGAGACCGACCGCATCGCCACCGTGGTCGGCAATCTGCGGGCGATGGGCGGGCAAATCGAGGAGTTCGAGGACGGCATGGAAATCTCCGGCGGCGCTCCATTGAAAGCCGCCACGCTCGAAAGCTACGGCGACCATCGTATCGCCATGGCCTTCGCCATCGCGGGGCTTTTCGCGGAGGGCGAGACGGTCATCCGCAACACCGCCTGCGTGAACACTTCCTATCCCGGTTTTTCCAGGCAGCTTGCCGCGGCTGTCGCAGGCAGCGCCGATGCCGCCGATTACGCCCTCGAAACGGTTCCCGCCCAGTCATGACTCCGCACCGCGCCATCGCCATCGACGGCACCGCCGCCTCGGGCAAGTCCACTCTTGCCCGCATCCTCTCGCGGCAGCTCGGGTTGATCATGGTGAATTCCGGCGCGATGTACCGCGCGGTCACCTGGAAAGTGCTCCAGCTTGGCATCGATCCGGCCGACCGCGCCGCCGTGGTCGCGGCGCTGCGTGGAATGGACATCCAGTGCGGCATCGACGGGCTCGATTCGACGATCCGCATCGGCGGTGTCGATCCGGGTGAGGAACTCCGCAGCGAGGCGGTGAATGCGGCGGTATCGATCGTCGCGGCCGTGCCGGAGGTCCGGGAGCGTCTCGTTGCGCTCCAGCGCGATTATTTGAAACTTGGGGATGTGGTGATGGAGGGACGCGACATCGGCACCGTGGTCTTTCCCGGCACGCCCTACAAAATCTATGTCGATGCCGATCCGGGCGTGCGCGCCTCGCGCCGCGTGGAAATGGGGGAAGTGGATGCCGTGGAGAAGCGCGACGAGGCGGACAGCCGCCGCAAGACCGCGCCGCTGAAAATCGCCGAGGGAGCGGCGATTCTCGACACTTCGTCCCATACCATCGAGACCGGCGTGGCGGCCGCTCTGGAGATTCTGGCGGGGCAGGGGTTTGAAATGTCTCACTCCTAAACACTAATGACCAAACGAGTCAGCGGCTGCGCCGATCGCCTCGAAAGTTTGGGGGCGTAAGGACGGTTCTCATTCTCCGATCATCTCTTGTCATGCGTTGGGTTTACTGGATGGGCTGGCTGATTTTCCGCAGTGCGTATCGTGCGCTTTTCGGGCTCAAGATTACGGGAGCGGAGCACCTTGTGCGCGAGGGGGCGGTGCTGGTGGTGTCGAATCATGAAAGCTTTCTCGATCCGCCGCTGGTCGGCATTTTGTACGAGGACGAGATGTATTATCTCGCCCGCAAGACGCTGATGAAGGGGCCGCTGCTCACATGGATCTACAAGGCGTGGAACTCGATCCCCGTGGATCAGGAGCGGCCGGACATGACCAGTCTCAAGGCGATCATCAGACTGCTCAAGGAAGGCAGGCGCGTGTTGGTGTTTCCGGAGGGTGAGCGCACTTTCGACGGCAAGCTCGGCAAGGCCCAGCCGGGAGTCGGCCTGATCGCGGTGAAGGCGGGGGCGGTCATCCAGCCGATCCGCATCCGCGGTGCGTGGGAGGCGCTGCCGCGGGGTGCGACGCGCATTCGCTTTTTGCCGATCGAGCTTGTGATCGGGCCGGCTTATCGCCTGACGGAGGAAGAACTCGCCGCGGCGAAGGGGAAGGACGGCTATCAGAAAATCGCCGACCGGATCATGGCGTCGGTGGCGGCGTTGTGATCGTGGCGCATGCCTCCGGCTTGCGAAAAGATCTGCGCTCCTCCGGAGCGTCGGCGATCGCGGCATGGAAAGCCGCGCACCTGTTGCAGACCGGAGGCATGCAACACACTACTCCCCGGTATCCGGATAGGAGCCGAGCAGCTTGACCATCGAGCAGTGCTTTTCCAGTTCGTCGATGCCGTCGCGCACGGCGGGGTCTTCGCAGTGGCCGGCGAGATCGACGTAAAAGATGTATTCCCAATCCTTCCGCTTGGAGGGGCGGGATTCGATCTTCGACATGTTGACGTGGAATTGATCGAAAGCCTGCAAGGCGCGGACGAGCGAGCCGGGGCGGTCGTGGATCGCGAAGAGCAGCGAGGTGCGGTCCTTGCCGGTCGGCGGGCAGGTTTTCTCGCCGATGACCAGGAAGCGGGTCGTGTTCGTCGCGCGGTCCTGGATCGATTCCTCCAGCACGCTCAGGCCGTAGATTTCGGCGGCCAGCGGGCTGCCGATGGCGGCGGCGCCTTCGGCGGCGTTTTCCTTCGCCAACTGAGCGGCGCGGGTGGTGGAGGAGACTTCGACGAGACCGGCTTGGGGGAAATTTTTCAGAATCCAGCCGCGGCACTGGCCGAGCGCCTGGGGGTGCGAGTAGAGCGTCCTGATTTCGTCCCGCGGGATCGCGGCCATGAGGCAGTTCTCGATGCGCAGGAGAATCTGCGCGCAGATTTGCAGCGGCGAATCGACGAAGAGATCGAGCGTATGGGAGACCGCGCCCTCGGTGGAGTTCTCGATGGGCACCACGCCGTAATCGGCCCTGCGGCGGGCGACCTGGTCGAACACTTCCGAAAAGTTCGGCAGCGGCGAATAGTCGACGGAATGGCCGAATTTTTTGATCGCCGCCTGGTGCGTCCACGAGCCTTCGGGGCCGAGGTAGGCGATTTTCAGATCGTCCTCGAGCGCGAGGGCGGCGGACATGATCTCGCGGTAGATGGCGCGGATGGATTTTTCCGGCAGACGGCCCTTGTTCCTTTCGACGAGGCTGCGCAGCAGGGCTTCCTCGCGCTCCGGGGCGTAGATCTGGAGACCGTCGCGCTTTTTGACCTCGCCGACCTGGTGGACGAGGTCGGCACGGGCGGAGAGCAGGTCGAGAAGCTGGCCGTCGATCTCGTCGATCTTGCGGCGGATGTCGGGAAGATTCATGAGGTGATCGGTGATCAGTGATCGGTGATCAGTGGAAAAGGCATTTTGGCTCGGAGTGGTGGGGGCGGGATGCGGGGCGGTGGTTTGTGGGCGGTTCGAATCGAGAGGGCTGCTTCACCGATCACCCGGCACTTCTTCTATCCATCCTGGTCCGAATTTTGAGGTGCGGCGCTGAGGGCGAGTTGTTCTTCGGCGGAGACGGCGGAGGTTTCGGCGGGCGCTTCGGGGAGTTTCACGCGGCGGAGTTCCTGGGCGTTCGGCAGGTCGTCGACGGAGCGGATGCCGAAGTGTTCGTAGAAAAGTTCGGTGGTCTCGTAGAGCAGCGGGCGGCCGGGGAGTTCGGCGCGACCGCCGATGCGGACGAGTTCGCGGTCGAGGAGTTTTTGCAGCATGCCGTCGCAGGCCACGCCGCGGACCGCCTCGATGGCCGCCTTGGTGATCGGCTGGCGGTAGGCGATGATGGCGAGGGTTTCCATCGCCGGGCCGCTGAGGCGCTCCGGCTTGCGGCCGGGGAAAAGCTGGCGGACGAATTCGCCATATTCTGGCCGGGTGAAGATTTTCCAGCCCTTGGCGCGCTCCAGGATAATGAAGGCGCGGCCGCTGGTTTCATAGTCGTGGTTGAGCCGGGCGATGGCGGCGATGATCTGATCCGAGGACGCGGCGGCGAGGGCGGTCAGCCATTCGGGCAGCTCCGGCGGAGTCTCGCCGTCCTCGATCTTCCGGGCGCGGGCATCCTCGGCTTCGGCCACGCGGGAGCGGATCAGGCGGGCGATTTCCTCTGCGGGCAGGGGTTCGTCCGAACCGGTCAGCAGGGCTTCGACGATCGAGGGCAGTTCCATGGCGGGCGGCGGAGCTTCGGGGATGTCCGCCGCCATTTCAAGCGTGCCGCCTCCTTTTCAAACGCGGATATCTTTCCTGAGATGAAATTTCAACTTGCAGGTAGGGGGAAGAGGGGCTAATCGACCGCGCCCGTTTCCGAAGGACGGGTAAGAGTCTCCCCATCAATCACGTTTTCCGACCCCATCGATCATGGCCGAGAAGAAGAAACCTGCGAAAAAGGCGGCACCCGCCAAAACCACCAAAAAGCCCGCAGCCAAGGCTCCGGCCAAGAAAACCGCCGCGAAGAAACCCGAGGCGAAGACCCCGGTGAAGGCGGCCGCTGCGGCGAAAACCCCGGCCAAGGAGGCCCCGGCGAAAAAGCCCGTGGCAAAGGCCCCGGCCAAGGAAGCTCCGGCGCAGAAGCCCGCCCCTGCGAAGGAAACGGTCACCGCCGCGAAACCGAAATCCGAGGCCGCCACCGCGAAGCTCAGCGGCTTCATCCTCAAACAGCGCCAGCGCCTGCTGGACCTCCGCGACGAACTGGTCGACGCGATGTCGGGCATGGCGGGGGAAATCCGCAACGCGCCGGAAGGCAGCGAAGCCTCCGGCAGCGGCATGCACCAGGGAGACGCGGGCAGCGATGCCTACGACCGCGATTTCGCCCTGAGCGTGCTGGCCAAGGAGCAGGACGCGCTTTACGAGATCGAGCAGGCTCTGCGCCGCATCGACCGCGGTGTCTACGGCGTCTGCGAGATGTCCGGCGAGAAGATCCCGCAGGCCCGGCTGGAGGCGATTCCCTTCGCCCGCCTGACGGTGGAGTGCCAGGCCCAGTGGGAGAAGGAATACGGCAACCGCCGCTTCCGCCCCTCCAACGAAGTCGGCTTCTCCAACGGGAATTATCAGGACGATGAGGATTCCGAAACGGTTTCGCTTGACGAGGACGAGGACTGAACTAGCTTTCGCGCCCACGTTTTCCCATGCCACGCGAAATCATCATCCTTGAATGCACGGAAGCACGAGCGGAGGGCCAGCCTCCGTCCCGCTACGTGACCACGCGCAACAAGAAGAGCCTGCGCACGCCCGGCCGTCTCGAAAAAGTGAAGTTCAATCACTTCCTCAAGCGCCGCACCCTTCACCGCGAACTCCGCTGATCTTTTTTCCCATGTCCGAACCGAAAACCGTCGAACGCCGGATCGCCTTCCGCAAGGCGAACCGCAAGATGACCACCCGCCGCCACGACATCCCGGCGGATCAGGTGACTTTCACGAATCCCGACCTGCTTTCCAAGTTCACCTCGGAAACAGGCCGCATTCTTCCGCGCCGCGTGACCGGCGTTTCCGCGAAGCTCCACCGCAAGATCACCCGCGAGATCAAGCGCTCCCGCGCCGTGAATCTCATGCGCTGAGCAATCCCGGACCGGACTCCGTTTTCCCGGAAGCCTGCCCGACCCCGGGCGGGCTTCTTTGCCTTCCCGACCCAGGATGAAGGAACTCAAGGACACGCAGAACGAGCGCGACGATCGCAAGCTGCCCATTGACCGCGTGGGCGTGAAGGGCCTGCGCTTCCCCGTGGAGGTGCGCGACAAGGGCGGCTCCACCCAGCGCACCGTGGCCACCGTGGCGCTCGCCGTCGATCTGCCGCACCACTACAAGGGCACGCACATGAGCCGCTTCGTCGAGGTGCTCAATTCGCACGGCGCCTGCCTGGATGTCCGTTCGATGGCCGGCCTGCCGCGGGAACTGCTGGCGCGGCTGGATGCGCGCAAGGCGCACGTCGAGTTCCAGTTTCCCTTTTTCCGCAGCAAGCCCGCGCCGGTCACCGGCCGCCCGGGCCTGATGGACTACGAAGTGCGCTTCGAGGTCGAGGCGGAGAAGGACGGACCGCTGGATTTCGTCGTGACCGTGATGGTGCCGGTCGCGACGCTCTGCCCGTGCTCGAAGCAGATCAGCGAGCGCGGCGCGCATAACCAGCGCGGCATGGTGACCTACTCGGTGCGCTGCAAGGAACCGGTGTGGATCGAGGATCTGGTCGAGCTCGTCGAGCGTTCCGCAAGTTGCGAGCTGTACAGCCTGCTCAAGCGGCCCGACGAGAAGGCGGTGACGGAGCGGGCGTACGACAATCCGGTCTTTGTGGAGGATCTGGTGAGAAATGTCGCCTCACGCTCGAACGCGCACGAGGATATCGTGTGGTACCGGGTAGAGGCGGAGAACTTCGAGTCGATCCATAATCACAACGCCTACGCGGTGATCGAGAAGGCGGGGTAGGGCGGCTGGGTTTCTTTCCAGACTGGTCCCCAAAAAAGCGAAGGCTCCGTTTTTCATTGATGCGGCCACCCTGTGATGCCCGCGGAGGTTTTGGCGTTTGCCGCGGGCGCCCGATCCGCTAGGGAAGGCGGGCATGATCGACATGCTGGTGCGGCTTTACGATCTCCCGGAAAGCGGGGGGATTTATCGGAAGGTGGAAGAGCAGGGTATCGTCTTGCGGCGGGCGCGGGCCTTCGAGCGGCACACGGTCAGGGAATTCGTGCGGGAGCATTTCTCGCCGAAGTGGGTGAGCGAGACGGAGGTGGCGATGAGCCGCCAGCCGATTGCCTGCTTCATCGCGACGCGGGACCGGCAGATGATCGGTTTCGGCTGTTACGATACCACGCTGCGCGGCTTTTTCGGCCCGACGGGCGTGGCGGAAAGCGCCCGCGGCACGGGAGTTGGCAAGGCGCTGCTCTTCAAGTCGCTGGAGGCGCTGCGGGAGCTGGGATACGCCTATGCGATCATCGGCGGGGTGGGGCCGCGGGAGTTTTACGAGAAAGCCTGCGGGGCGATCGAGATTCCGGGGAGCGATCCCGGGACTTACACCGATCTGCTGCCTTGAGGAGCCCGGCGGGCTATGGAGAGTTCAGCGTCACCCTGAGGCGGAGGAATTCTCGGTCCTGCGCGGTCATGGGGAAGACGGAGCGCACGGTGACGGCTTCCGTATCGCCTGGACCGGGCTCGGTGTGGTGGTGGACGGCGTGGGCGGCATTCCAGTCTGGCGCGGCGGCCAGGCCGGGTGCCCGCTCGGGCGTGTAGGTCAGATCGTTGCGCCCGGCGGGGCCGGACGGGCGGGTGTAGGTGAGCGTGAGGTAGCGCTGGCCGTCCGCTTCCGTCTTCGAGATGGCGGTTCCTTTCGCATCGGGCTCGCGGGGGTGGCCGCCGAAGGCGTATTCCAGCAGGTTCGGCCAGCCGTCGCCGTCCAGATCCTCGAACCAGTCGGCGTCGTCGCCGCTCAGGCCGTGGGATTGGGCCCAGGAGTCGTAGGTGATCTCTTCCACCGCGAAGGCGGTGAGGCGGATAGCGCTGCCGGTCTGCTCCAGCCGGAAGGAGCCGCTGCCGCCCGCGGTGAAGACGCGGCTGCCGTGGGGAGCATTCGAGAATTGGCCGGTGATCGTGCTTGCGGTGACGATGGTGAATGTGTCCTCGGGCTCGGGAATGAAGCCGTCGATCAACGAGACGAGCAAAGTCCCGCCGCCGAGGTGGAGGGTGGTGTTGACGGACACGCGGTCGTGGCCGGTGCCGGGGGTGGTTCCGCCGATGTCGATGAGGATTTTCGAGGTCGCGCTGTTGTGCAGGCCCGGGCCGTTGAAGGTGAGAATGCCGGTGGTGTCGCCGGGAGAGATGGAGCCATGGTTGGTCCACGCTCCGGCGCCGTAGGCGGAGAAGGTGCCCCTGCCGGCAAGGGTGCCCGCCGCGAGAACGGTCACCGGCTGAGCGACGTAGATGAGGCTATCGTTGTGGATGCGCCCGGCGGTGGTGAGCGGTGCCTCGATGAAGCCGCCGCCGCCGGGTTCCGCCCGCAGCGTGATGCCGGAGCCGAAAGTGAAGGTCGATCCGCCGGGCGCTTCGATGTAATTTTCGTCCTGGCTGGCATTTCCCGGCAGGAAGCGGATTTCGCCGGTGCCGGTGAGGGAGGCATCGCCGGAGGCGCGGAGCCGGGCATGGGTGCCGAGGGCGTGTTCGCCGTCGCGCATCGTAATCAGGGCGTTTTCCAGCGCCAGTTCGCCCTGGATGGTGAGTGCGGTGCGGTTGGTGAGCCGTACGGTCGAATGCAGCGCGACCGGCTGCGCGCGGCCGTCGAAAACGGCGGCGGGGCCGATGCGGAATTCCCCCGCGCCGGTGAGGGAGCCGCCCTTGACGGTGGTAGCTCCGAAGCCGGTGGGAAAGAGGAACCAGGAGCCCGTGCCGGCATGCAGCGTGGCGCCGGTATTGTCGAGGGCGACCGGCAGGCTTCCCCGGCCGATCTCGATGCCGCCTCCTTGCTCCGCCCTCATCGTGCCGGTGTTGGTCAGTATCTCGGTGCCGACGAACAGCCTGCCTCCATCGGCAAGGATCGTGCCGTGGCTGGTGATGGAGCCTTCGAGAAAACCGCTGCCCCCAGGCTCGACGCGCAGCGTGATGCCGGGGCCGAAGGTGAGAGTCGAGCCGCCGGGGGTGTCGATGATGTTTTCGTCCTGACTGCCGTTTCCCGGCAGGAAACGGATTTCGCCGGTGCCGGTGAGGGCGGCATCGCCGGAGGCGCGGAGGCGGGCGTGCGTGCCGAGGGCGAAAATCCCGTCACGCATCGTGAGCAGGCCGTTCTGCATCGCCAGTTCTCCCTGGAGGGTGAGCGAGGTGCTGTTGGCGATCCGCAAGGTCGAGCTCAGCGAGACCGGCTGCGTGCGGCCGTCGAAAATGTTGACCGCGCCGATGCGGAATTCCCCTGGACCGGTGAGGGAGCCGCCCTTGACGGTGGTGGCGCCGAAGCCGGTGGAGAGGAGCATCCATGAGTCCGCTCCGGCGTGGAGGGTGCCGCCGCCGGTATTGTCGAGGGCGACCGGATCGAATCCCCGGCCGATGTCGATACCGCCGCCCTGATCGGAGCTTATTGTACCGGTATTGGTCAGTTTCTCGGTACTGACGAACAGCCTGCCGCCCTCCGCGAGGATGGTACCGTGACTGGTGATAACGCCATCGAGATAGCCGCCGGCTTGCGGTTCCACGCGCAGTGTGATGCCGGGGCCGAAGGTGAAGGTCGATCCGCCGGGCGCGTCGATGATCTGTTCCTGAGTCTGGTTGTTCGTTGCGAAGGGAAAACGGATCTCGCCGGCGCCGGTGATGGAGGCGTCGCCGGAAGCGCGGAGACGGGCGGGCGTGCCGGTGGCGAATTGAGCGTCTCGCAGGAAAAGGGCGGCCTGGTCGAGCGTGAGGGAGCCGGTGAGGAGAAAGGCGGACGAGGCATTCACCTGCACGGTCGAGTCGCGGAGGGTGATGGGGTGGGCGGAGGAGTGGAAAGCGACGTTGCCGGTCAGTTCGAAAAGGCCGCCGCCGTCCAGCAGGCCGCCGGTGATGGAGGAGCCGGTGCGCAGGTCAACGGTGGAGCCGCCGCCGCTGCGGAGGGTGCCGCCGGCATTGTCGATGGCCGCGCTTTGGGAAAACCAGACTTTGCCGCCGTTCCGGGCCTCCAGCAGCCCGCGATTGACGAGCGAGGTGGAGGGGAAAAACAGGTTCCCGGTATCCGCCGAAATCCGGCCGTGGTTGACGAGGGGGGCGGCGAGCGTTCCCCAGCCATTCGCGCCGGTGCGGATCGCGATGCCGGGACCGATGGTGAGCGAGCCGCCGTTTTCCGTGTCGATGACGTTGTTGTTCGCCTGATGATGCTGCGGCCCGAAGGTCACCGAGCCGGCGCCGTTGAGCGCGACATCGCCATCGAGCCGCAAGATGGCGTCGATGGTGCCGAAGCCGAGGGCGTTGTCCTCGATGTGGATGTCCGCGTGGTGGTCGAGTTCTCCCTTGAGCGTGAGGATGGTGTTGCCCGGGATGGAAATGAGCACGTCCTGCGTGCGGATGGTGGAAACGGAGGAGTCGAGGACGGTGCGGAAGCCGTTGAAAAAGGTGCCGCCGCCATCCAGCGTGCCGCCGGTGATGGTGACCGGACTTTGCCCGCCGCCCCATTCGCTGGAGCGGATGATGGAGCCGGCCCCGGCCGTGATGTGTCCGCCGGTATTGTCGATGTTCAGGCCGCGGCTGAGGTAGAGGGTGCCTCCGTCGGTGGCGGAGAGCGAACCGTCGCTGACGATGGAGTTGTTGTTGAGGTAAACAAGCCCACCATTGGCCTCGACCGTGCCGTGGTTGGTTAGCGGCAATTCGATATAGCCGATATTCGCGACCCCCGGAGCTTCGATGCGGATATTTTCGCCAAGCGTCAGGTGGCCGCCATTGACCGGGCGAATGGCGTTGATGTGGCTGGAGTGGGTGGTATGGCCGAAGCGGATCGCGCCGCCATCGCCGCCGATGACGGCCTCCCCGTCGATCTGCATCTCGGCGTCGCCGGTGCCGAGACCCACCGCGTGGTCTTCGATGGTGATGACCGAACCGTTGTGCATGAGCAGATCGCCGCGCAGGGTGAGGCTGCGGGAGCCGGGCAGATAGATGTCGAGGTCGTCGAGCGTGAGGGTTTCCGTCGCGTCGAGTGTGCCGGGCGTTTCCACCCGGATGAGGCCGCCGCCCGTGAACACGCCGCCGGTGAAGGTGGCGTTTTGCATCGACACGGGGACGCCGGGCGCGACCGAAGTCACGGCGAGCCGCGTGTCGAACACGCCATTGCGGTAGATCTGGTTTCCACCCGTGATGAAGAAATTCCCCGCCAGATCCATGGGGGCTTCGAAGCGGTTCGCGCCGGCGTGGAGATGGACGCCGCCCGTGGCCACCGTCCGGATCGTGCCGCGCTCGAAGATCACGCCGTCCAGATGGAGGGAACTGTTGGCCTGGATGTCGAAAAGGCTGCCGCTGTTCCTGACCTCGCCGCCGTCGATGAAAACCCGGCCACCGTTGCGGGCGCGGACGAGGCCGTCGTTTTCGAACTCCTGTGTCTCGATGTCGATGTCGCCGCCGTCGGCATCGATGGTGTCGTCGTTGGTCAGGAGAAGCGGCTCGATCTTGATCCGGCCGCCGCCCGTGGCGTGGAGGAGGCCTTCGTTTTCCAGGGCGATGCCGTCGATCCGCAGCGTCCGCCCCTCGCGGTCGGCGCGGATGACGCCGCTGTTGACCAGCGCGTCGAGCGAGAACAGGTCGCCGATGGTGCCGTAGCCGCGTAGGGTGTGGCCGGAGTCGTGGACGACCAACCCGCCGATGGCCGCGTCGTCGTGTGCCAGCTCGATTTCGCCATCGCCGGTGATGGTGAACACGTCGAGCGTGCCGCCGGAAGAGAGTTCGATGTCGCCGCTGTTTTCCAGAACCCCGCCGATACCGAAGATGCCTTCCACATCCAGCATCCCGCCGGAAATGCGGAGCGAGCCGCTCGATCCCACGATCAGCGAACTGACCGAGATCGGGGTATTGAGCGTGACCGTGGCGCCGGAGATCGTGGGCACGAAGAAATTCGAACTGAGCTTGTTGTCCGGCCAGAACAGGAAGAGGTTGTTGATGTCGAGCGGCTCGGGCACCCATTTCCCGACCGATTCCCAATTGCCGCCGCCGCCCGTCCAGAAGCATGGCAGAACGACCTGTGCGCTCGCGGGAGCGGCCATGAGGGAACCGCAGGCGAGCAGAAGAAGCGCATTCCTGCGCCGGCGGGAGGATGGAGCGGCTTCGCTGAAATCCCCGGATCGCGGACGGGCATCAGCCCCCACCATCGCGTGCGGTTTCATAAACCGCATCGTTTAAAACTTTAAAAAGAGAGGTCAATGCAAATTGCGATGCAGGGAAATCGCGTCGGTGGAGAGCCCGGACTCCGTGCTTGGCAGGAGCGGGCTGAGGGCCTTGGGTTCCGGGCGTGGCCGATGGCACGATCCAGGATCCCCGATACGTTCGCGATGCTTTTGCCCGGATCGCGGACCGCTACGTTGCGACCAATCATGTGCTGAGCCTGGGGACGGACATTCTCTGGCGGCGGAAGGTGGCGCGGATCGTCCGAGGATGGCGACCCGGGAAAGTGCTCGATGTCGCGACCGGTACCGGAGATCTCGCCCTGGAAATCCAGAATATCTGCCCGGAGGCGGAGATCACCGGCAGCGATTTCTGCGCGGAGATGCTTGCCCATGCTTCCCGGCGGGGGCTTGAGCGGACGGTGGTGGCGGATGCGCTGGCGCTGCCTTTCGAGGATGGAGCTTTCGATGTCGTGACGGTCGCCTTCGGCCTGAGGAACATGGCGGACTATGCCGCGGCGATCCGCGAAATGCGCCGGGTGCTGCGGCCGGGCGGGCATCTTCTGGTGCTGGATTTTTCGCTGCCGGAAGGACCGTTGAGAAAGCCCTACCGCTGGTATCTCCACCGCGTGCTGCCGAAGATGGCGGGTCTGCTCACGGGACAGAGAGACGCTTACGAGTACCTCGGCGGCTCGATCGAGGAGTTCCCGATGGGCAGGGAAATGTGCGAACTGATCGAGGCACAGGGTTTCCGCGATGCCGGGGCTCGGCCGCTGAGTTTCGGGGTGGCGGCGATCTATACGGCGGAAGCGGAGTGAGAGCCGAATATTGAATGGTTTGCGGGTTGCTCCGCGGGCCGGTCCCGCTACGTTCCGCGGCATGGCCAGCGCGCAATTCGCCAATCGTTTCGTCTGCGATCTCGTCGCCTACGAACCCGGCAAGCCGATCGAGGAAACCGCCCGCGAACTCGGGCTCGATCCGGCAATCATCGTCAAGGTCGCTTCGAACGAAAATCCCCTCGGCCCCTCGCCGCTGGCGAAGGAGGCGATGCGCGCGGAACTGGAGCAGTCGCACATTTATCCCGACGGCGGCGGCTGGAAGCTGCGCAGCGCGATCGCGGAAAAATTCGATCTCGATCTGGCCAACGTGGTGCTCGGCAACGGCTCGAACGAAATCATCGAGCTGCTGTGCCATTCCTTCCTCAACCGGGAGGCGGAGCTGATCGCCGCCGAGCACGCCTTCGTGGTGTACAAGCTGATGGTCACGCTCTTCGGCGCGAAGTACGTCGAGGTGCCGGACCCGGACTTCGTCCACGATCTCGATGCGATGGCCGATGCCATCACGCCGGCGACCCGGCTGGTCTTCATCGCCAATCCCAACAATCCGACCGGCACGATGGTCGGGCAGAAGGAGATCGACCGCTTCATGGACCGCGTGCCGGAGCATGTGGTGGTGGCCTTCGACGAGGCGTATCACGAATTCCTCGACGACGCGCCCGACACCTTGCGCTACGTGCGCGAGGGGCGGAATGTCTGCGTGCTGCGGACCTGCTCGAAGATCCACGGGCTGGCCGCGCTGCGGATCGGCTACGGGCTGGCGCCGAAAGGATTGGCCGACATTCTCCAGAAGGCGCGCCAGCCCTTCAACACGAACGCCATCGCGCAGGCCGGGGCGCTGGCGGCGCTCGGCGATGCCGAACACGTGGCGAAAACGAAGGCGGTGAACGCGGAGGGGCTGGCTTTCTACGAGGAGGCATTCCGCCGGCGCGGGCTGGAATTCGTGCCGAGCGTGGCGAATTTCGTGCTGGTGAAGGTGGGTGACGGCGACGCGGTGTTCCGCGACATGCTCGGGCAGGGCGTGATCGTGCGGGCGATGCGCGGCTACAAGCTGCCGGAGTGGGTGCGCATTTCCATCGGCACGCCGGAGCAGAACCGCCGCTGCCTGGAGGTGCTGGATGCGGTGTTATCAACGGCGGCGGTTTGACAGGGGATTCTGATAGATATATGCCTGAAGCCGCGAGAGGGGAAATTGATGCCAACACCAGGTCCGTCGAACGAGCAACGCGAATTCCGGTGCAGCCACTGCAACGGCAAAATCCTCATTCCGCGGAATCTGCCGCCGATGACGGGGCCTTGTCCGCATTGCAAGGAAACCATCACCTCGCCGGCTCCCGATAAGCCGGAACCCGTGCGCGTCGCGGCGCAAGTGCCGGTGCCCGCGGTGGTGCGCGAGGTGCCTGTCCCCGCCGCGGCGGCGCAGTCTACGCCCCCGGCGCCTGCCGGCTCTGCCGGAATGGGGGCAGCTGCTCCGCCGCATGAACCGGTGCATCAGGAGAGCAGACCTGTCGCGGCCCAGGCCCCGGAGGCGCCGGCCGCTCCCGCGGGAGTGGCTCCGCTTCCCGACCCCCCCGCGATTCCGGCCGCACGCGGGCCGAAGGCCGCGGCTCCCGCGGGGCCGGTAAAACCCGCGAAGGAGAAACCCGCGGGTCATAGGAAAGCCTTGCTGGTGCCGATGGTGGTTACCCTGCTGCTGATACTCGCTGCGGGCGGCGCCTGGATTTTCCTTTCAGACCGCCTGGGGCGCGGCACGAATCCGGCGCCCGTGCCTGTCGTGACCGAAAACCGGATTCGCGCCGCCGGATGGCAGGAGGAGGCGCGCGAGGTGCTGCAACATTTCCTCTCGGCGCAGACCAGTTCCGGCAAGGCTGCCTGGTCGCTGCGGAGCGCGGAATTGCTGCCGGAGATGGAAGCCTTCTACGGGGGGGCGAAGATCGACGATTCCGATACGCCGGCGGCCGCGTTTTCAGCGGTGGAGCTGTCGCCGGAGGATTCCGCGCGCGGCATTTACATGATGCTTTACGATCTGCCGCCGCAGTTCGAGTTGCGGGAGTTCTTCCGGCCGCTCGCGCCGCTTGAGGTGCAGTACGGGCTGGAGCAGGCGGATCTGCTGCTGGCGAGCATGGCGCAGGTTTCGAATTTCGAGTCGGAGCCATTGAAAGTGCACGCCTTCTTCAAGCGGACGCCGGACGGGTTGCGGCTGGATTGGGAAACCTTCGTGCAAACGAAGTATCGCACGTTCCGGAATTTCATCGAGATTCCCGAGGCGGGGCGTTCGAGGGTTTTCCGTGTCTTCATCCTCGAAGACGTGCCGGAGAGGGGCCGCGCCCCGGCCGGCACACGGACGTACCGCGTGGTCGATCCGGCGCATACCGGCGACGTGGTGCGGGTGAGCGTGCCGGTCGACTCCGAACTCGGCCGCGCGTTGTCGATCCTGAACTGGCGGGGCATCAAGGACGCCCGGCCGAAGACCAGGACCGCGACCGTGGAACTGGAGTGGTCGCGGGAGGAAACGCCGCGGATTTCGTTGAAACGCTTCATCTGCTGGGAATTCCTCGGCATCGGCGGGCAGACGGTGGAAACGAGCCGCTGATGATGGAAGACCGGGTGGATACCATCGCGGCGGTCGCCACGGCGGGTGGAACCTCGGCCGTGGCCCTGCTGCGGATTTCCGGCCCGGAAGCTGAAAAGATCGCCGACCGGGCATGCGGCGGACGCGCCTCGGCGGCGGCGGAGCGCCGGGCGGTGCGGGCGAAGATCCACGATGAGGCGGGGCGGGTGATCGACGACGTGCTGCTGACGGTTTTCCGCGGCAAGCGCAGTTTCACGGGCGAGCCGGTGGTCGAGATCTCCTGCCATGGCGGCCGTTTGGCCACGCGCCGGGTGCTGGAGAGATTGCTGGAATGCGGCGCGCGCATGGCGGAGCCGGGAGAGTTCACGCAGCGGGCTTTTTTCAACGGCAAGCTCGATCTCACCCAGGCCGAGGCGGTGATGGATCTGATCTCGGCGCAGAGCGATCTGGCGCTGCGGGCGGCCCATGAACAACTCGAAGGCCGGATCGGCCGCGCATGCGAAAGTCTGCGGGATGCCCTGATCGGCACGGTGGCTCATCTCGAAGCGTGGATCGATTTCCCCGAGGAGGACATCGACCCGGCGACGGGCGAAGCATTGCGAGGGCACATCGCCGCGGTGCGATCCGGGATTTCCGGCCTGCTGGCGACGGCGGAGCAGGGGAGGATTCTGCGGGAAGGCGTCCGCACAGTGATCTGCGGCCGGCCGAATGCAGGGAAGTCCAGTCTGCTCAACCTGCTGCTCGGCTGCGAGCGCGCCATTGTCAGCGACGAGGCCGGAACCACCCGGGACACGATCGAGGAAAGCATCGTACTCGATGGCGTGCCGCTGCGCCTGATCGATACCGCCGGTCTGCGTGGCGAAGGCGGCGGCATCGAGCGGGAAGGAATGCGGCGCGCGCTGGTCGAGGCGGAGCGGGCGGATCTGCTGCTGGTCGTGATCGACGCGACTCTCCCCCGCGACGAGGCGGGCGTGGATTTGCCGGGAGGAAGCGCTCGCCGCGTGACGATCCTCAACAAATCCGATCTCGGCGAGCACCCCGGCTGGTCTGGCCGCGGGGGTGTGCGACTTTCCTGCACCGAGGGCCGAGGGCTGGATGATCTGCGGACGGCGATCCGCGAAGCGCTCGATCTCGGCGAGGCGGATTGGGGCGAGCATTCGGTTGCGATCAACAGCCGCCACCGCGACTGCCTGCGGCGGGCGGACGAGGCATTGGTGCGCGCGGATGCTTTGTTGGAGGCGTGTTCGGCTCCGGAATTCGCCGCGCTGGAACTCCGTGAAGCCCTCGCCGCGTTGGGAGAGATCGCCGGGAAGGTCGATACGGAGGAAATTCTGGGTGCGATTTTCAGTCGCTTCTGTATCGGGAAATAGAGAGATCATGAAAGCGGCGGCATCCCATACGAGATCGTTCGATGAGACCCCCCGGGCGGAAGAAGGCGAAACGATCGCGTTCGGGCATTTCGACCCGAAGAATCCCGCATGGTTTTTCGGGCGGGATGCAAGGGGGATCGAAGGCTATTTCCCGTCGGGCTGGTTCGATGTTTTCGAGGCAACCGGATCGGCGAGAGCCCTTCGTGACTACGATGCCTTTGAGCTTTCCGTGACAGATGGAGAGCGGATCGAGGCGGAGGAAGAATATGGAGGCTGGGTCCTCGTCGTTTCGAGTGATGGACGGGGCTGGATTCCCCTGTCGTGTGTGCCTCAGGAAGCCGCAAATGGTCGGGAAGGAATCTCGCCTTGAAAATCGTCGTTCTAACAGGCGCGGGCATTTCCGCGGAATCCGGCGTGCCGATCTTTCGCGGCCGGGACGGTTTATGGGAGGGACACCGGCTGGAGGAGGTAGCCACGCCTGAAGCTTTCGCACGCGATCCGCAGTTCGTGCACAAGTTCTACAACCTGCGCCGCGCGAGGCTGCTGGACCCGGAGATCCAGCCGAATCCGGCCCATATCGCGCTTGCCCGTCTGGCGCGCGCGCCGGGTGTCGGGCTGACGCTGGTGACGCAGAACATCGACGATCTCCACGAGCGCGGAGGTTCGGACGAGGTGATTCACATGCACGGCGAGCTTTTGAAAAGCCGCTGTACCCTCTGTGGCGCGGTGGACGAATGCCGGGAGGAGCTTTCGCGGGCCTCGGTCTGCCGCCGCTGCCACGGGATCGACTGCCTGCGGCCGCACGTCGTGTGGTTCGGCGAGATGCCTTTTCGCCTCGACGAGATCGAGGTACGCTTGCGGGAGGCGGATCTTTTCGTGGCGATCGGCACTTCGGGGCTTGTTTATCCGGCGGCGGGCTTCGTCACGCGGGCTCGACAGGCCGGGGTGGCGACGCTGGAAATCAATCTGGAGGAAAGCGCGGCGTCGGATCTTTTCGGCGAAAGCCTCCGCGGCAGGGCGGGGGATTTGGTGCCCGCCTGGGTGGATGAAATTCTTAAATCATGCTGATGGAGAAAAATATCCTACTTGCAAGGCCGGGGTGTCAGGGGCAGTTTCCCGCCGCTCTATGCCTACCATTCCTAACGATACCTTGGCTGAAGTCCTTGAACTGAGAAAAGCCAACGGACTTGAAGCGACAGAAACGGCAGTTTACGCCGATCTTGAAAAATCGAAATGCAAGTGGACGCTTGCCGATACGCCGCGCTACCGGAAAGCCGGTCGCTCGCCGATCTGGGTTTCAGGGAAATATCTTTCGTCTTACGGCACTTGTCCGGCGACCGGAGAGGCCGATTCTCGCGCCTCCAAAAAGCCTCGTGCGGCGTCCGCCGCGGCTGCTCCGGCGAAGACCGGCTCCAGTTCCCGGGCGGATGAATCGGTCTTTTACAAGGTGCTTCACGGCAAAGGATATCACGTAAAAGTGACGCAGGATTTGTTGACCGGTGAGATCCAGACTCAGGTTCCAGATTCGATCCGCCGTCTGAATCTGCAATTCGGCGATATCCCGGCCAATGCGTCCGAAGTGCATGTCATTCAAACCAGCCCGCAGATTCAAGTTGCCATGCCGTTGGACAAATTTCTGGAACTTGCCGGAATTCGTTCCTGATTTGATAGCGAAAAGATTTCAAGCCGCCCTGTCCGTTTTTGCGGACAGGGTATTTTTGTTGATAAAGATACGGGGGATATTTTCTGCGGCTTGGTTATGACTGTGATTCCGGTGTGGATAGCGAATCGAGGGTTTAGGAATCCTTGCTCTGTGAGCGCGTTTGCCCGGAGCCCTCTGCCGGGTTGAGGCAATCATCCGAAAAATCCCCAATCCACCGCCATGGTTACCGGAGGGATTTTCCGGTAAGACATGGTCTCCATTTCTCTGTAAATCGGCATGGCAGGATCGCAAGCGCCCGATGTGGAACGGCTGCGGTTGGCAAGAAGCGATCGATCTGTGGTGAGAATTTGTATGACAGGAATGTTTCCGTTGCTGCTCGACGAAATTTTGTCGTGGTGATATGAGGCTGATTGCCCCTTGGATTGGAGTCGGCGGCTTCCGGCCGTGGAGGCAGTCCGGTGGGCGATTCAAATCCAAAAACTCCGATGAAGCCCAACCGCCATTCCATTCTGGCGCTCGCGTCAGTCCTTGTCGTCGTCTCAAACGCGGCCCGCGCGGCCGAGATCGCCAAACTTCAGAATACGGCCACCCTCAATAATCCCGCCTCCTGGACCGGAGGGGTGCTGCCGGGATCGGGCGACGTGATGCTCTGGAACAACGCCTTCACCGCTCCCGGAGCGCTTGCCACGCTTTCCCAGCTCGGCGGAAATCTCTCCGTCCTGGGCCTCAAGGTCACCGATGTCGGCGGCACCCGCAACGCCGCCACCACCATGGTGGGGTATCAGAACGACGGTTCGGCGAACACCCTGACCATCGGCGCCGGCGGCATCGACCTGTCCGCCGCCACTCAGACGCTGACGCTCGCTTCGAGAATCCTGTTGGGCGCCGACCAGACCTGGAGCATCTCCAACGCGAACACGAACGGAAACCCGGCGGGTCTCAACAACAACGAGGATCTGACCTTCTTCTCCCAGGCGGCTGCCGTGCCCTTCGACTTCGGCGGCCGCACGGTGACGACCACCGGCAACGGCCAGGCTACGGTGACTTCCGGCTACACCATGAGCAACGGGACGCTGAGGGTGGGGAACAATCTTTTCGTCATCCAGGGCGGGAGCAACCGGGTGACGAACGTTTCCGCGAACCTCAATCTCGAAGTCGTGGCAGGCGGGACTCTGCGCCTGCAGAGCAACAGCGGCGGTGGCTCCCTGTCGCTGGTCTCTTCCGCGCCGATCACGCTGAACGGAGGGACGCTGGTCCTGTATCATAACAACGCGTCCTTCGCCCTGAACCAGACCGGGCCGATCCAGCTCAATGCCGGCAGCACGATCAATTTCCACCATCAGGGGAACTCGGCCAATATCTACTCCGGCGCGATCAACGTGGCGGGCGACGTGACATGGACCGTGACGGGCGGCGGGGCGAGTTCCAACTTCGGCAATGTCACCGGAAACCTCAGCGGCCCGGCGAACATCAACTACCTGAACACCGCCACGGGCACCGCCGGCTTTACCCGCTTCTCCGGCAACAACAGCGGCTATACCGGGACGATCACCCTGGCGGGTGGCAGCAACAACCGCAGCCTGCGCCTCGGCAGCGCCAATGCGGGCAGCGCCGCCGCGACCTGGAATGTCAACGCGGGCAACATTCTCCAGATCGACGGGGTGGCGGTGCAGCTCGGCACGCTGAATGGCGCGGGCCAGCTCGCCAATTCCCATCCCTCTTCTCCCGCCACGGTGACCATCGGCTCCGGCATCTTCTCCGGCGCCGTTTTGAACAGCTCCGGCTCCACGACCGCCGTGACCAAGGTGGGACCCGGCTCGTTGAGCCTGATCGGCCCGAACAACCACAGCGGCGCGACCACGGTCAGCGGGGGGACGCTGCTGATGAGTTCCGCGCACATCGGCGATGGGGCGGTGAGCGTCGCCGATGGCGCGACTTTCGGGGTGGTCATTCTGGAGCAGGACGATTTCTTCGGGGCCTCGTCCCTGAGTCTCGGATCATCGACCGGCTCGACGCTGATCGTGGATTTGGGAACGCAGCCCAATCCGCTGTTCGCGCCGGTGGATATCGGCGATCTGACGGTCAACGCGCCCAGCACCCTCCGCCTGGCCGCCGGGAATCTTTCCACCGGCACCTTTCCGCTGATCGAGTACGACACGCTCGCCGGTCTCGGCGCGGGCGGGCTGAATCTGGTGCTTCCTCCGCGCACGGCGGGGTCCCTTTCCCCGGGAGCCAATGTGCTGAATGTAACGATCACCGCCGCCGACAAGATCAAGTGGAAGGGCAACGTGAACCAGACCTGGGACATCGACCCCAATGGAAGCAACGTCACCGGCACGCCCAATTGGGTCACCTTGTCCGGCGGAGGCGCCACCCGATACATCCAGGCGAACAACGGATCGGACAGCGTGCTTTTCGACGACAGCGCCGACAGCGGTACCGTCAGCCTGTCCGCCGATCTGTCTCCGGCCGCGCTGAGCGTGGACAACTCCTCGCTCGACTACACTTTCACGGGACCGGGCAAGCTGACGGGATCGACGGCCTTGGTCAAATCGGGCACCGGCACGCTGACCCTCGCGAATGCCGCGCCGAACGATTTCACCGGCGGCACGCGGGTCGAGGAAGGTTCGACCCTCCTGCTGGGCGACGGCGTCACGGCGGGAGCGGGACAGATTTCCGGGAACATTCTCTTCGACGGCGATCTGGTATTGAACCGACCCGACGACCACGACACCGGTTTCACGCTCGATTTTCTGAGCTTCGGGACGCTGAGGAAAGCGCAGGACAACACCGTCACCTTCCCTCTCGCGGTCGATTTCCCCTTCGATGTTGTGATCGACGATGGAACGCTGCGCTTCACGGGCGGCGGCACCTTCTCGGGGATTTTAAGCGGTTCGGGCGGATTGGCGGTCGATGGCGGCACGCTTACGCTCAGCGGGAATTTCGTGGACCCCAACACCTTCTCCGGGCCCGTGTCGGTCAGCGCCGGAAGTCTGCGCCTGAGCAAAGGAGACAATATCCAGGCCGTCAGCGGGGACATCACCACCACCGGCGCGGCAACGGTCGTGATCGTCAATACGGAGCAGATCGCCGACACGGCCACCCTCAACATTCGGGGCACCGCCGGCGACCCCGTGCAGGCCGGCGTGAAGGAAACGGTGGCCAATGCCTACGTCAACACGGCCACCCCGACCGCCGAGCTGATCGCGCGGAATGACTTCACCGTCACCGGTACCGTGACCGTGGTGAACGGCCTCTACAGCACTGCCAGTGCCCACAGCTCCACGGCCCACGCGATCGTCATCGAGCCCGCCTCCGGATCCAATCCTATCGTCCGGATCGCCGGTAGCGGCGGACCCTCGACGCTGAATGTCGGCTCCGGAGGCATCACGGCATCCGGCGGCACTATCCAAGTGAAGTTCAACACGAACGATCAGGATGCCGTGCTCAATCTCGGCGGCGATCTTTCCACCACCGGCAATCTCGCCATCACCAACGCGGGCTACACCGGGGCGAACCTGAATGTGATCAATCTGACCGGACCCCGCATTTTCGACATCGGCGCGGGCACCACCACCACCGTCGCACCCGATCTCGGGGGAGAAGGTTCGCTGACCAAGGCGGGACAGGGGACGCTCGTGCTGGGGCCGCTCTGCGCCGCGGCCCACGAAGGCGGCACCGTGATCGATGCGGGCACGCTGCTGGTGAACGGCACGCACGCCGGAGAAATCCAGGTGAATGCTGCAGGCAGGCTCGGCGGCAGCGGCACGATCTCGAACGATGTCGATGTGGACGGCACGGTTTCGCCGGGCCAGTCGGCAGGCACGCTGTTGATCACCTCCACCGCCACCCTCGGCGGCGGCTCGGTCTACCATTGGGAAATCGACAACTGGACCGGCTCCACGGCCGGAGCCGATTGGGACCTGTTGGATGCGGATGCCCTCGTCATCTCGGCCGCGCCGTCCAACCGGGCGGTCATCCGGATCACCGGGACGCCGGCGAATTTCTCCGAGTCCGGAGGGACTTTTCAGATCGCCCGTTCCATCGAGCCGATCGTTGGATTCAACGCCGGCGCCTTCCAGATCGACGACTCCGGTTTCATAGGCACCGGCTCCTGGGCGGTCCAGCAGAGCGGCGGTGCGCTCGAACTCGTCTACACCGCCGGCGCCGGAACGCCCTTCACGAACTGGGCGGCCGCCAACGGCGTTCCGGCAGACCCGGCGCTCGATTCCGATGACGACGGCATTCCCAACGGGATCGAGTTCGTGCTGGGCACCAACCCGGCTCCGGGCGATCCCGATTCGAATTCCAACGACAAGCTGCCGGTCGCCCTCAAGCCGGGGGATACGGGCTACGAGCCGGCGTATCTCACCTTCATCTTCCGCCGCAGTGCCCTCTCCGCAAGCTACAATCCGGCCGCCGAATACGGCGACGACCTCGCCGGCTGGACCGCTGCGGTGCATGGCGAAGGCGGCGTGACCGTCTCGACGGCCCCGAGCGGCGACGCTGGTGTCGATCTGGTGACGGTGAAAATCCCGCGGGCAAGCGCGGCCAAACTGTTCGTCCGTCTGCATGCGGAGATCGACTGATGGAAGATCCCGCCTTGGGGGCGGCGTGGCGCAGGCCGGAAAGTACGCGCCACGCTGCCCGCCCTTGCTCCGCGACGGCGGGCGGCCTACAAGAGCCGCCGTCATGTCGATCGACCCGCTGCTGCAACTGCTCCGCCGCCAGGCGCGCCACACCCATCAGGAACTCGCCGAGCTGCTGTCGCTCTCCGAAGACGAGGTCCGTTCGCGGATCGCGGCGTGGGAGAAGGACGGCACCATCCTGGGCTACCAGGCCGTGGTCGATCCGGAGCAGGCGGGGGACGACGATGTATCGGCTTTCATCGAAGTGAGGCTCACGCCCGAGCGTGGCGGCGGCTTCGACCGGCTCGCGCTGCGGATCGCCCGCTTCGAGCAGGTCGTGAGCTGCTACCTGGCCAGCGGCGGCTACGATCTGATGGTGGTCGTGGAGGGCAGCGATCTGCGCGAAGTGGCCCGCTTCGTGACCGAGAAGCTGAGCACGATGGACGGAGTACTTTCGACAGCCACCCATTTCCGGCTCAAGACCTACAAGGAAAACGGCTTCCTCTTCGACGGGGAGGAAGGACCGGAGCGGCTGGCGGTGGCTCCTTGAGACGGAAAAACGCCACCGGCCCAACCGGATCGACAACTTAAAGAACGGCCCGATGCTTCCGGAAAACGTCGGGCGGGATCAAGTCGCAACTTTTTGCTGACAGGGTGCCCTGTTGCCTCAGAAGTTTTGACACCCTGGCGGATTGGCCGGGGGCGGCTGGAGAAGGTCGTTGACTCAAAAAGGATGACACCGGCTACCGAAAGGAATGCCGATGAGCCGGAAACTGGCTGAAGAGATGCTGCCGCGACT
>JBBCJF010000039.1:0-17639 GCA_037190465.1 Haloferula sp.
GAGCTCGATGGCCTGGCGGGTTTCGCGGATGACATCGTAGCGGGCGCTGGGATCGCGCAGGACGCTCTCGTGCGGGAGCTTGAGGGCGACGATGCGGTCCATGAGTTCGTCGCGGACGAGGTGGATGAGACCGGTGCCGCCCTCGCCGATGATGCTGTCGCGGCCGTCGCGCGGAATGAGGGCGCGGAAGCGTTCGAAGAAGAGTTCCCCTTCCTCGTGTGCCGGGCGGAGGGCTGGGAAGGCGATGCCTTCCTCGTTGTGGAGCAGAAATTCCATCCGGTGCGGGTGATGTGTCGTGGAGCGTTCCGAGTTACGGGTGATTATGCCGGCAGGCGCGAGCCCGGGCGATCTCATTTTGCCCGCCGCCGGAAATCCGGCGGGCGGAGCGATGCGCGGAGGCGGGAAGGTCAGCGTTCATCGAGGGATTTGAGGATGTCACGGGCCCCGGGTTCGCCGAGGTCGGAGGCTTGGCGGAGCCACTTTTCGGCTTCCTCGCGATTTTCGGGCGTGCCGGTTCCGGTGAGGTAGCAAACGCCAAGGCCGGTCATGGCGCGGAGGTCTTTCGCTTTGGCGGCTTTCTCGAACAAAGGGAACGCCTCCTCCTTGGACTGGCCATCGATTTCGCCGTTGAAGATGCGGTAACCAAGCTCGGTCATGGCGCGGGGTTCGCCGAGGTCGGCGGCTTTTCTCCAGAGAGCGATGGCTTTCTCCACATCCTTCTCCCCGAGGGTACCGATGGCGTGGTGGATGCCGAGATTGGTCATGGCTTCGGGAATGTCGTGCCCGGCGGCCTTTTGCCACCAGTCCATCGCCAGGCGGACATCCCGGTCTTCGGCGTCGGAGTTGAAATGTTCCCCCAGGCGGTTCATCGCGAGAGGTTCGCCCTGTTCCGCGGCTTTGCTCCACCATTCGACGGCCTGCTTCTTGTCCATCGGGGCGCCCTGGCCGCTCACGAGCGCGTTTCCGAGCCCCAGCATGGCGCGGGGATGGCCCAGTTCCGCGCCCTTCCGGAACCAGCGGGCGGCTTCTCCGGGATCGCGGGCGACGCCGTTGCCGAACCAGTAGCTGACCCCGCACAGAGCGGCGGCCGCCGGATGATCCATTTTCGCGAGTTCGAGGCACTGGCGGAAGGCATCTTCCTTGTCGGCGGCGGCGGTTTCCGGGTCTTCGAGGATTTTTTCGAGGCGAAGGACCAGGGCGTCGGCCTCGCGCATGGCCTGCTCCCTTGCAATGCGCTCCTTCTCTTCCCGCTCGCGCATCATGGCTTGTTCCCGTTCGGCTCGTTCCCGGGCGGCCTGCTCGTCGCGCATGGCCTGTTCCCGCGCCTCCCGTTCGCGGGCGGCGAGTTCTTCGCGGGCGGCTTCCTCCTGCTCCCTCGCGATGCGCTCCTTCTCTTCCTGCTCGCGGGCGGCTCGTTCCCGCTCGGCCTGTTCCCGCTCGGCCTGTTCTTTCGCCGCCAGCTCCTCCGCTTCGCGGGATGGCGTGTCCTTGTCCCGCAGGAGCAATGCCAGCGGCACGCCGACCAGCAGCAGGCAGGCCGCGAGAGCCGCGGCGATTTTCGTCCATGGGAACCGGGGCGATACCGCCGCCGGCCGGATTTTTCCGGGGCGGGCGGGTTCATCCGTTTCACCGGATTCGGGAGGCGGCAGGGAATCGAGCAGGAGATTTGTCAGCAGGTCGCCGAGCGCCGCGGCGCCGGATACCCGGTCGGATGGATTTTTCCCGAGCAGGGCGAGCAGCACGCGGCGGGCTTCGGGATCGATGTCGTGAGGGATCTCCGGCTCGGTCCGCCCGGCGAAAGGATCGCCGCCCGCCAGCAGCCACCATAGGACGACACCGAGCGAGGAAAGGTCGTCGTTTTCACCCGCAGCCGCGTCCTTTCCCTCCGGGCCGGGGACCAGGCCAAAGTCGACGAGCTTCACCGCGGCGGCGGGCCATGGTTCCGCCAGCATGATCGCGGACGGGTGAATGGCTCCGTGGGACAGGCCGCGGGCGTGGACGTATTCGAGCGCATCGGCGATCTGCATCGCGAACCAGCGGACGACCGGCCACGGAAGAGGGCCTTCTTTTGCCGCCAGGTCCGCCAGACTGCCTCCTTCGCAAAATTCCACCGCAAAGGGGATTCCGCCCGGCACCTGAATGCCACGGGTGTCGGCGACCGTGGCGATGGACGGGTGCCGCAGCTCCGGAAGGATTTCGAGCAGGCGCCGGAAATTCGCGGTTTCAGGCGTTTCTCCGACGATTCTGATCGCCCAGAGGCCGTCCTGCCGATGGCGGCACTTGTATACGGTGCCCGGACCGCTCCCGGGCAGGACCCATGGCTCGCCCCGGTCATCCGTAAGGATCACGAATGGGTCAAGATTGGGTGGATTTCCGGTCATGAACAGCGGCGCCTGCGCACCCTTCTTTTCCAACTATGCAACAGAGGTCAAGTTGCCGCTCCCGCCGCGATTGCGAATTGACCGGTTCGCGGACCGGATTTACGAGTGCTTCACGGGCTGGAAGGCTTCCGGACCCGAAACCTATCACGATCATGAAACCGATTCGCCATACCATTGCGCCGATCCTCGCGGGAAGCTGTTTCGCCCTGTCCTCATGCGGCGATCTGAACGCTCCCCTGACGGGCGGCGGCGACATGCTGATGTCTCCCGGCTTGAGCGCCGGGGGCCTGGGCACCACAAGCGCCAGCCTCCTCAAGGGCAGCAGGGCGCTGGTCGGCTACCGCGTTGGGCGGGCGACGCCGGAACAAAGCACCGTCGCCGAAAACCGCGGGCGCGCGGCCTTGTCGAGGACCCAGGTGAAGAAACGAATCGAGAAGGAAAAAGTCCGCTACGTGGCCGTGCCGGTGAAGCCGGCGGCGGGACAAAAAACCGAAGGCCGCCCCGCGATCATCAAAGTGGACACCCTCACCGGCAAACCAAGCGGCGATGTCTACGCCCCCGCGAAAGGACAGGAGCTGAAAAGCGGCGACACCATCAAGCTGGGAGGGGACCCCACGCTTTTCTTCGCCTCCGCCGCGGACAAGATTTGAGCAGCCCGGTTTTCAGTGAACCGCTTGAAATAATCTCCCGAGCGACTCTCCCGCGATAGACTCGACCTCGGCGATGGATTCGACGCGGGCGAGGCGCTGGCGGAGTTCCTTCGCTCCGGGAAAGCCCTTGCAGTAGGCCATGAGCCGGGAGCGCATGGACATCATGGTGTGGCGCTCGTCGCCGTAGCGGTTGCTGGCGGCGGCGAGACGGCAGTGGCGGAGCACCAGCGCCCAGCGTTCGTCGAGAGGGATTTCGGGCAGAGTTTCGCCGGTCTGCAGGAAATGCTTCGCTTCGCGGAAGACCCACGGGTTCTGCATCGCGGCGCGGCCGATCATGACACCGGAGACGGCGGTGCCGTTTTTTCTCAAGGCAAGGTCGGCGCCGCTGGCGATGTCGCCGTTGCCGATCACGGGCACCTTCACGGCGCGGGCGCAGGCGTCGATGATTTCCCAATCCGCCTCGCCCGAGTAGCCCTGCGCGCGGGTGCGGCCATGCACCGCGATGGCCTCCATGCCGCAATCTTCGAGGATCCGGCAGACCTCGACGGCGTTGATCGTCCGGTCGTCCCAGCCGATGCGGATCTTGGCGGTCACGGGAACTTCGCCGACGACGCCTTTTTTCACCCCGGCGGCGACGGAGGCGAGGACGGGGCAGTCTTTCAAAAGCGACGAACCGCCGTTTTTCGCGACGACTTTGTTCACCGGGCAGCCGAAGTTGATGTCGATGAAATCGGGACGCTTCCAATCGATGATCTTCTTCGCCGCCTCGCCCATGCGCTCGCCGTCGCCGCCGAAAAGCTGCACTCCGACCGGCCGCTGCTCTTCGGTGAATTCGGTGTATTTCCGCGTACGGTCGTCGCGCTGCAGGATGCCTTCCGCCGAGACGAATTCGGTGACCATCACGTCCGCGCCGAGTTCCTTGCAGATCTGGCGGAAAACCACGTCCGTCACCCCGGCCATGGGTGCCAGATAGAGGGGAAAGGCGCCGTTCTGGAACCAGGGAAGCACGCGGGGAAGGTAAGGCCGCGGCGGAATGTGCCAAGAAAACATCCCCGGGACCGCGGAGGCTCCGGAAGCATTCGCCGAAATGGCTTCCATCCGCATGCCTTCCGGTGGATTTGTCCTCCGGCCATGGCCGAGAGAAGGCCAAGGGTTCCGCGACGATGCAAACCTCCGATCCACCGCCGACCGCCTCCCCCGCGATGCTCTACCGGAAGTCCCGGCGGCGCGGCCTCAAAACGCTGGCCTGCTGCCTGCTTGCGCTGCTGCTGGTGCAGGGACCGGGGGCGCTGGGCTGGGATCTTTACGGCGGACTCTCCGACGCCGGCCGCGTCTCGCTCGGCATCCTGCTGTTCGCGGCGCTGTTGTGGATGACGGAAGCGATGCCCGCCTTCGCGGTCTCCCTGCTGGTGATCGGCCTCCAGATCGCCATTCTCGGCAGGCCGGGCGGCGTGTGGGCGGCGGAGGGCGACACGCGGGAGTGGACGCGCTTCGTCGCGGACTGGGCCTCGCCGGTGATGTGGCTTTTCCTCGGCGGCTTCGTGATGGCGCGCGCCTGCACCAAGACCGGGCTCGACCGCTGGCTGGCCGGGCTGCTCCTCGGCAAATTCACCGACCGCCCCGCTCATCTGCTCGCCGGGGTGATGGGGGTGACCTTCGCCTTCGGCATGTTCATCTCGAACACCGCCACTGCGGCGATGATGGTCGCGGTGATCTCCCCGCTCATCGCCGCACTGCCGAAGGAAAGCAGGCTCGCTCCCGCCCTGCTCCTCGGCGTGGGGCTCACGGCCAATCTCGGCGGCATCGGCACCATCATCGGCACACCACCGAATGCGATCGCCGTCGAGCAGATCCCCGATGCGCTGCGGCCGGACTTCTTCGGCTGGATGCTCATGGCGATGCCGCCCGCCCTCTTTCTCGTCGGCGTGATGTACCTCTGGCTGTGGTGGATGATCCGCAAAGAGCCAGGCGTGGACGTGGATCTCTCGGAGAAAGCCCCGCCCGACACCGAGCTGCTCCTCAAGCGGCTGCTCGTCATGGCCGTCTTCGCCGTGACGGTCACGCTGTGGATGAGCGAAGCCCTGCTGAAAATCCCGCCGGCGGTGGTTTCCTTCGTGCCGATCGTGGCGCTGGCGGTCTTCGGCGTGATCTCGGCGGACGACATCCGCAAGCTGCCCTGGGACGTGCTGCTGCTGCTGGCGGGGGGGCTTTCGCTGGGCACGGGCGTGCAGGCGACCGGCCTGGCCCACTGGCTGGCGGGCTGGATGCCCTCCGGCTTCCCGCCGCTGGCCACCGCGGCGGCTTTCTGCTTGGCGGGGGTGATGCTTTCCAATGTGATGAGCAGCAACACCGCCACGGCCGCCATGCTGGTGCCGATCGGAACGGGCATGGTGGGGCCGGAGGAAGTGCCGCTGGTGGCCATCGGCATCGCGCTCGGTTGCTCGGCGGCGATGATCCTGCCCGTCTCCACCCCGCCGAATGCCATCGTCTACGGGACCGGCCGGTTGAAAGCGCGGGACTTTCTGGTGCCCGGCCTGATCAGCGCGGCGGGAATCCTCATCGTGTTCCCGTGGCTGAAATTGATCGGGAAATGAGGCAGGGATGACCGCCCAGGTCGCCCGCCAAAGGTGGGGACAAGCGCTCCGCTTGTCCGCGGACGATCGAGGCGATCGTCCTTACCGTTCGGCCGGCCAGGGCTGTCCGACCCTGCCCGGAAAAACAGCGCTCCGCCCCGGTGGGCACGGACTCTCCCCCCAGATTACCCATGCCTCTTTTGCCGAAGCGGAGCGCCCGACTATCGCAGATCCGCCGGTCTCGGCAATACTGATCCGTGGCGATGACGAGTTTCCGAAACCGCCTGCTCCCTGAAGAAAGGAAGAAGTTCAAGACGCCCGGGCATTACAGGAACTTGCGGCACCAGCCGCACCCCCGCTTCCACCGCCGCAGCCGCGAGCGCCGCGGAAGCCGGCACCGCCCGCAGCACGCCGTATCCGCCCCGCGCGAGCCGGTGGACCAACCCCTCCTCGCTTTCATGCCAGGTCCGCCCGCTCCAGGCGGTGAACTCCCGTCCTCCGGGCAGCGACAATTCCACTTCCGTTCCCGCCGCAGTCGCCGCGAGCAGCATGCGGGCGAGGAAAAAATCGTTCAGTGCCTCATCCGCCCGCACCAGCGCGCGGGCGAAAGGCCGGTAGCGGAAGACGTTCGCTTCGCAGGCCAGGGCGCTCGGATCGTGGTCGATGGCGAACTCACGCTCCATCCACCACGCATCGCTTTCCGCCGCGGCGCGGAGCGCTTCCCCGTCGAGACCGGCGGCGCGGAAGGCATCCAGCAATGAGGCCACCCCGCCGGAAATCTCTCCGCGAAGCCGCGGCAGGCCGGTGCTTTCCCACACGCCGAACTGCGCGACGTAATTCGGCCCGCCCGCTTTCGCGCCGGGGCCGAAACAGGAGCGCTTCCACCCGCCGAAGGGCTGGCGCTGCACGATGGCGCCGGTGATCGGACGGTTGATGTAGGCATTGCCGATCTCCACTTTCTCACGCCACTCGTCGATCTCCGCCGGGTCGAGCGAATGGATGCCGCCCGTAAGCCCGAATTGCGAATCGTTCTGGATGCGTAGCGCGTGCCGGAGATCGTTTGCCCGGATCAGGCCGAGCACCGGCCCGAAACACTCGGTGCGGCGGTACCAGCCGTCCGGCTCCACGCCGAGCTTGATGCCCGGCGACCACAGGCACGGGTTGCCGCCGATCATCCGCGGTTCGAGCAGCCATTCCTCCCCGGGCTCCAGCGAAGTCAGCGCCCGATGCAGCGCCTCGCCCGGCTCGCGGATCACCGGCGTGACCACACTGTCGTATTCCCAGCTCGGCCCGACCTTCAATGAAGCCGCCGCATCGCGCAGGCGGCGGCGGAAACCGGGATCGTCGTAAAGCTCGGCCTCCACGATCGCCAGCGAAGCCGCGGAGCACTTCTGCCCGGCATGGCCGAAGGCGCTTCTCACCAGATCCTTCACTGCCAGATCGGGATCGGCCGCGGCGGTGATCACCAGCGCGTTCTTGCCCGAAGTCTCGGCGAAAAGCCGCAGCTCCGGTTTCCAGCCGAGGAACATGCGGGCCGTTTCGTAAGCGCCCGTCAGGATCACCGCGCCGATCCGGTCGTCGGTGACCAGCGAGCGGCCGATCTCGTTGTCCGGGCACGGCACGAACTGCAATACCTCGCGCGGAATGCCCGCATCCCACAAGGCATTCACCATCACCCACGCCGTCAGCACCGTCTCCGGCGCGGGCTTGAGAATCACCGTATTCCCCGCCATCAGCGCGGCCAGGATGCCGCCGCACGGGATCGCGAAAGGGAAATTCCATGGCGGCGTGACCAGCACCGTGCCGAAAGGCTCGAAACGCGCTCCATCGAACCAATCCGGCGAAAGACTACGCGCATAGTAGTCGGCGAAATCGATCGCCTCGCTCAGCTCCGCGTCCGCCTCCATCACCGCCTTGCCGGCGTCGAGCACCATCGTCGCGATGGCTTCGCCCCGCCGCTCCGCCAGCACCGCCGCAGCCCTGGCGAGGATTTTCCCGCGCTCCTCGATGCTCCGCGCCTTCCATCCATCCCGCGCAGCCACCGCGGCCTGCAAAGCCCGCTCGATCTGCGCCGGCCCGGCCAGCGCGTGCCGGTACGCCTCCACTCCTGGCCGCGAGGGATCGGCTGCGACCGCCTCGCTCTCCCCGGCCAGCAGCTCACCCGAAATCTGGAGCGGCACCGGCGGGATCTCCGCTTGCCGCATCGCATCCACCTTTCCGCGAATCCACGCGACATTCCGCGGCAGCGACCAATCCGTATCCGGCTCGTTGTGAAACGGCTCGCTCAAGGGATGCGCCGCCCTCTCCTCCTTCGTCCGGTCCTGCACCCGCCGGGGCCCGAACGCGGTGTCATGAACCCGCTCGCAGGCGGCGAGAAAGCGGGCCTTCTGATTCTCCCAGCCCGCATCCCCCTCTCTCATCCCGAAAAGATCGTGCAGGAAATTCTCCGGCGACGTGTTCTCGTCGAGACGCCGCACCAGATAGGCGATCGCGCTGTGGAAATCCTCGCGCTTCACCACCGGCGCGTAGAGCAGCAAACCCTGCGCCGCATCGCGCACCGTCCTCGCCTGATGGTTCGCCATGCCCTCCAGCATCTCGAACTCGACGCGATCCTCCACCCCCTCCCGCGCCCGCAGCAGCAGGCCGTAGGCGACATCGAAAAGATTATGGCTCGCCACCCCCAGACGCACGGCGCGGGCATTCTCCGGGCGGCAGCCCTCGTGGAGCATGCGCTTGAAATTCGCATCCACCTCCACCTTCGAACCGTACGGCGCGAGCGGCCAGTCATGAATCTCCGCGTCCACCTTCTCCATCGCCAGATTCGCACCCTTCACGATGCGGATCTTGATTCCCGCCCCCCCGGCATCGACGCGCCGCAGGGCCCAGGCATTGAGCTCCTGCTGCACCGGCCACGCATCCGGCAGGTAGGCCTGGAGCACGATGCCAGCCTCCAGCTTCGCGAACTCCGGCTCGTCCAGTACCTGGCGGAAGGCGTCGCAGGTCAGCCGCAGATCGCGGTACTCCTCCATGTCGAGGTTCACGAACTTCGGCTGCGCGGGTTTCATCGCCGCGCGATAGAGCAGCCGCAGCCGCTTCTTGATCTCCTGCAGCGTCTCCGCCGCCGCGACCAGATGGATCTGGCTGAAAATCGCGGAAATCTTCACCGAAATGTAATCCGTATCCGGATCGGCCAGCCGGGCGAGATTCGCTTCCAGCCGGTGATGCGCCTCCTCCTCGCCAAGCACCGCCTCGCCAAGCTGGTTCAGATTCATCCGCATCCCGGCCCTGCGGCGCTTTTCCAGATGCCGCCGCAACTTCTCCTCCTCCGCCGGCAAAATCACCGCCGCGCTCTCCCGGCGCATCTTTTCGGCGACCAGCGGCATCACCACATCCGGTGCCGCGGCGGAGACGAGTTCCCCGGCCCGCATCGCCACCCGCGCACCGAGCGGCAGGTACTGCGGCACGCCGTAGTCGTCGACCAAATCGCGGAAGCGCCTCGCCTCGCGGGCGGCCGTCGGCGCGCGGAACACCTGATCAGCCATCGCGAAGGTGAATGCCTTGCCCGCGGCGTCGTCCATCATCCCCGCCATCTGGCGCGCCTGCGCCCGCTCGCTCCACTTCCGCCCGCGGTTCGCCTCGCGCAGCAGTTCCGCCGCCAGCTCCACCGCCATCCCCGGAAGCTCGGCATCGGAGGCCTTGAACTGGCGGCAACGGTCGATCTGATCGCGAACGGATGTCATACCCTTCACGATACCACGCAAGTCTTGACCGAACATGACGCCGCCCTCGCCGCGGCGGGACAAGATCCGAGCGGGATTTGCTTGGGGGACGAGTCTTGGAACACCTGTTGGCCGGGCTGGAGAGGAGAAGGGAAAGGGGGTATTTCTGCTGACGCCGGTGACAGGCATCCAGATGGAATTCCCGATCCTGATGGCAGTCAGCCTGGCCTTCGGCGGGGCGGAGTGCTCGGCTTCCCATTCCACTTTCCACGGAATTTTGGATGGGACACCGGATGCCCGTTGTGCTTGCCTCCGCAAGCCGCCTATCCGGTTTATGCCCCCGCTCCCCACGCCGCCTTCCCGCGCGATTTCAGCTGCCACCGGCAGGGTTTTCGAGTGGAACTGGCACGGGCCGCTTCCGGCGGCCACGCTGCGAGCGGAGATGGCGGCGGGGAAGGAGATCGACGTGCGGTCCGCCGACGGAGCGGACCCCATCCGCGTGACGGGGGAACTCGACTGCTCCTCGCTCACGATCAAGGGCCGGGTCCGGCTGCGAGGGGTGCGCTTCGAGGGGTTCGTCAATCTGCGGGACGGCCGCTTCGAAAAGGAGGCAGACTTTTCCGGCTGCGAGTTTTCCGCTGGGCTGAGCCTGCGCGGGGCGCGGGTGGATGGTTCCCTGGACTTGGAGATGGCGGTGTTTGGATCCGAGGGTGACCTGGAAGTGGATGCCAACGGACTGCGGGTGGAGGGAACGCTGAACTGCGCCGCCACCCGATTCGGTTCGGAGGGCAAGGCTGTTTCCCTAGATTTGAGCAACGCCCGGATTGGGGAAGACCTGCTGCTGTGGTGCGCGCGCATCTCCGGAGGGCTCAGTTTGCTGGGTGCCGACATTGCACGAAATTTTTCGCTTATCCGGGTATCCGCGGACTATCCCCGCACTTGGATCGGCGGCGATTTTATGGCAGTGGGCTGCCATGTCGGCGGCCAGATGACTGCAGCGGGCATTCGTATCGAAGGCACCGCCAATTTTCAAGTTGCACGCTTGGACGGCGTAGTCGATTTCGGGATCAACCCCGTGGACGCGGAGCCCGCTCATCTCGGCACCGCTCCCTTGGATGGTCGGGACGGCGGCGTGGTTTTGCTCCTTGGCTTCGCGGTTGTCGGAGGGTTTGTAAATCTCAACGGGATGCGCTTGGAGGGACAGTTGAATCTCAATGGGGCGGTCTTGAAAGGGTCGCTGCTTTGCCAGGCGCAGGGCACGGCGGTGCCACACTTCGGGAAGGCGGCAGATGGTATCAGTGTGTCTGCCAACAGTGCCTTCTTTGGCGCGATGGTGAACTTCGACGGAGCGCACTTGGAGGGGCAGCTTTATCTCGAAGTGGCCACGTTGAAGGCTCCGTTGTTCTGCCGGGCAACGGTCTGCCGGGCGGGAAACGAGAGCAAAGTCGTGCAACCGTGGATCGGGTCTGCCGATGGTGTCAGCGTGCGAGCCCATGCCGCCTCCTTCGGAGGACCGGTGGAATTCTGTGGGGCGCATCTGGAGGGGCAGATGCATCTAGGAGCTGCGGAATTGAAGGCGGAGTTGCGCTGTCACGGGCTAAACGGAGCGGTGTCGCGCATCGGGAAGGACGATTACGGCGTCAGTGTGTGCATCGATGTCGCGACTATCGGAGGACAGGTGATTTTCGATGGCGCGTGTCTGGAAGGGCAGTTGAAACTGGACGGGGCGGAGCTAAAGGCGGGGTTGTTCTGCGCGGAACAAAACGGATTGGCGACATGGATCGGGAAAGGTGCTGACAGCATCAGTGTGCAGGCCAGAAGCGCGACTATCGGAGGACAGGTGGTTTTTGATGGCGCGCGTTTGGAGGGGCAGTTGAATCTGGATGGAACGACAGTGGAGGCGCATTGGATCTGCCGGGAGCGGAATGGGACGGTGCCACGGATCGGGAAGGACGAGACCGGTGTAAGCGTGTGGGCCAATGGCGCGACCATCGGCGGGCAAGTGATTTTCACCGGCGCTCACTTGGAGGGGCAACTGAATTTGAACGGGGCAGTATTGAAGGCGGATTTCTTGTGCGAGGGACGAAACGGGGCGGTAGCGTGGATCGGGGAAGACGAGGCCGGTGTAAGCGTGTGGGCTTATGGCGCAACCATCGGAGGACAGATGGCTCTCACCGGCGCCCACTTGGAGGGGCAGCTGAATTTGGATGGCGCGGAAGTGAAGTCCAGATTACTCTTCGGTCAGAATCGCATATATGGACGAACTTGGGTGGGAGGCGGAGTCACGGCGAAGAACATAGTGGTTGGCAATGATGTACAATTCAGAGGAGTGTGTTGCGGCCAATCTTTTTTGTGGAGCGGGGCGGCGATCGACGGCTCTTTCGACGCTGCGGACGCTGTCATCGGCTGGTGGACCGACTTCAGTTCCACCGAAGTGAAGGACTGGATGAGATTTGATGGAGCTGACTTCGGAGATACGGTGGATCTGACAGGCGCTCTCATTGAGAATGAACTGGCGTTTGGCGGTGGCACTTTCAATAGGATCGGAGCGGAGCCGGGCACCCGAACGCGGCTGCGTGGTGGATTGAAATTGCTGCGAACGGAAGTGCGGGGCGATCTCGTTTTCCGAAGATGCGACGTGGGACCGTGGAATAATATGGAGAACCCCGACTGGTCACGCCTGCGCGGCCAGGAAGATGTCCGGGTATGCCAAAGTACGGTCATTGCCGGCGAGCGCCATGTTCACGCGCTCCAGGAACATCTGGAAGACGTGTCTCGTCAGGAAACGGCGAATCCCGAAACGGCACCCACGTTGAGGCTACGGCGGGAATTGTTGGAAACACTGCTGAAAGAGGCAAACGAGGAACTCGATTTGAGGAGAGAGAAATTGAAAGAGGCGAGGGAGAAGCTATCCGAGGGCGCCGGTGGTGTCTCCATGCCGGAAACGTCCGGACCGTGGTCGAAGGAGACCGAGATCGAGAAGGCGGTCGCGAGGCTGGCGGCATGCGAAGGGAATCGCGACGACGCGGCTGTGGAAGATGAGAGGAGCGAATTGGAGACTCTTGTCGAGAAAGCGGAGCAGGATCATCCGGCAATGGATTTCCGGCATCTGAGCGTGATGGGAAGGCTGCTGTGGAACGCCTCTCAGGAGATGGGGCAGAATGGCGACACCAGCGAAGTGGGCGGTTGCGTGAACGCCGGATCCCTGAACGCGGAGGGAGATGTGAGGCTGAATGGCGTGACGATCCGCGGCAGCCTGGTGCTGGAGGATGCGGTGGTCCGGGGCGAATTGAACCTGTTGCGGTCCGAGATACGCGGCCATCTGAACCTGCGGTCGGCGGAGGTACGGGGACAGATGTTCGGCCGGCTGGCGAAAGCGGAGATCAGCCCCCGGGTGCGGGGTATGCTGCTTTTGAACGCGGCGAAATTGAGCGAGGTGATGTTGCGTTTTTCCACGACCGCCGGGGAGAACGGAAGCGGCCCGGTCCCCTATCGTGTGGATATGAGCCATGCGAAAGTGGAGAGGCTGGTGCCGGGCGGCACCGTGGAGCCGGGCCAGGAGCCGCGGCTGTGGCTGGAGGGATTGCAATTCGGCGAATTAGACGTGGAGAAGTTGGGAAAACCGGATCGCGGCCGGACGCGATGGTGGCCGTTTCTCCGGCAGGCCGTTATCCATGGCTGGCGCGGCCCCAGCGAAGAAGCCCGACCTTATCTGGTTTTCCTGGAGCAAATGGGAACCTTCAACGCGGCGGTCTATGCCGAGACCGAGCGCTGGCTGCGGAACCGGGGCCGCGAGAACGCCGCGGACGACGTGTATCTGATGATGCGCGGGATGGAATGGAAAGAAGCGGCTCGGAAAACCCCACAAACGGACTGGACAGCCGCTTTCAGGAAACAGGGCCGCTGGATGCTCCACGGCTTTCTCCTCGCGACGGTCGGTTACGGAGTGAAAACGTACCGGCTCATCGTGATCTGGCTGGCATTGTTCGCCGCGATGATCGTGATGTTTCTCGATCCGGCTTCGGTCAGCCATCCGATGACTTTCCAAGCCCCGCTGGTGGCCGGGAAGACCCCGCTCCCAGCACGTATGATGGTGGAACTGCCGAGCGCGGAGATCCAAGGGCGTGTTACTCCTCTGCCCACGCAAGCGAAACCGGAGGCACAGGAAGAAACACAGCCTCCGTCCGAATCCGGCAACATGCCGGAAGGATGGCAACTCCAATGGAAGCACCCCCATTCGACTGTCGAAGGCGAGCTGCACACGGAGCCTCCCTTGACGGATCGTTCCACGGAACTTGTCTGGTCGGACAGCCGCGGCTACCCCGGTCCCGCGGACGCCAACGATCCGATGAGGGGCAGCGATTGGAACCTCCCGGACGCCGGTTGGATGGCCTTCCGCGCGACCATGCCTTTGATCGAAGTCTTCGCCCGCAACGACTGGGAGCCTTCGAGCCGGCCGGTCGTGGGGCTGCATTGGTTCAGCTACGAGGGGATTGCCAGCCTGGCCCGTGTGCTCTGCTACATCATCTGGCCGTTGCTGATCACTTCCTGGACGGGTCTCCTGAAGAAGCGTTGAGGTATCCCCTGCCAAAAGCGGCAATACCCGCTGCGCTCCACGGAGCCTGCGGCTCTTTGCCTTGCCGCGAGAATCCAAAAATCCTTCCCTGCCCGCGTGGCCCTGGACACCGACTTCATCGCGCGAATCGACTCCCCGCGCTTCTGCGAACGCCTCTTCGCCGTGCTGCCCGATGTCGTCTTCTGCCTCAAGGACGCGAACCGCCGCTACCGCGCCGCCAATGCGGCCTTCGCCGAACGGATCGGCCTCAAGGACGCCCGCCGCCTGATCGGCAAGCTTGCCGAGGATTTCTTTTCCCCTTCCCTCGCCGAAGCCTACCGCGAGCAGGACGAGCAGGTTCTCGCCGGCGGCGAAGTCACCGACGAACTTGAACTCGTCACCAACCGCGACGGCTCCATCGGCTGGTACCTCGCCACCAAGGTCCCGCTGCACGACGACACCGGCGCCATCATCGGCATCGCCGCCGTCTCCCGCGACCTGCGCGCGCCCCGCGCGGGCGACGCCGAACTCGCCGGCATCGCCAAGGTCGCCGAATACATCCGCGAACACCTCGACGAAACCATGCGCGGCGCCGACCTCGCCGGCATCGCCGGGCTGACCCCGACGCAACTCGACCGCCGGATGCGCCGCGTCTTCCACCTCAGCACCGCGCAATTCATCCGCAAGGCCCGCATCGAGCACGCCGCCACCCTGCTCGCCACCACCGCCATGCCCATCGCCGAAGTCGCGCTCGAATGCGGCTACGGCGACCAGACCGCGCTGACCCGGCAATTCCGCGCCACCGTCGGCATGCCGCCCGCCGCCTACCGCGATCACATGAAAAAACGCCGATGAAGCCGCCCCGCATCGCGCTGTTCGGCGGCACCTTCGATCCGGTTCACAAGGGCCACCTGGAAATCGCCCGCCGCGCCGTGGAAGCCCTGGCGCTCGATCGCGTCATCTTCCTCCCCTGCCACACCTCCCCGCACAAGATCGGCGTCGAATCCGCCCCGGCGGACGAGCGCCTGGAAATGGTCCGCCTCGCCACCGAAGATCTCCCCTGGGCCGAAGTGGACGACTTCGACCTCGTCAGCCCGCCGCCCTCCTGGTCCTACCGCACCGCGGAGGAAATGGCCCGCCGCTTTCCCGGCGCCCGCCTCTTCTGGTTGATGGGCGCCGACCAGTGGCGCGCCCTGCCTCGCTGGCAGGAGCCGGACCGCCTCGCCGCCGCGGTCGAGTTCATCGTCTTCGCCCGCCACGGCGAACCCGAGCCCCATCCCCCCTGGCGCCTCCATTTCCTCGCAGGCATCCACCCGGCCTCCGCCACCCGCATCCGCGAAAGCATCGCCGCCGGAACGGTCCCGGCGGACTGGCTGCCGGAAAAAGTCGCCGCCCATATCCTCCGCCGCGGCCTGTACAAATCAGCGCCCCCACATTAGAGAAAACAGCGACCGCAGGTTCTTTATCGACCAGGATGGATGGGATGCTTTGAGGCTTCCGGTTCCGTTTTGTCCCCATTCTCGTCCTATTTCATCAGGGCAGCCGCATCTGGATTTCAAAAACCGCGAACGGACACGAATTTGGATGGAATCAGGAAATCCTCCCGTCAAACGGCCGTTCGGGGCTCCGATGACAACTGTTCTTCATTCCATTCGCGTTCATTGGCGTCGATTCGTGGTTCCAACTCCCTGCGGTTGCCCTGTCCTATTCATCCCATCCACCCTGTCCCAAAAACCAGGCATGACTCGAAAAAGACCCGTCCTTCTCCACCACGGGATCCTGCTGTACAAATCCTGAACGACAGCTTGCAGAGTCCCCTTCCGGCCGCTAGCTTCGCGGCAAATTCCCCGCCATGAAACTTTCACGCCACCTCGTCCTCGCCTGCCTCGTGCCTTTTTCCGCGCTCACCGCCCAGGAAGCCGCCGAAGAAAAACCGAAGGCCGAATTGAACGAATACCAGCAGGCATTCCTCAACCTCCCCGAAAAGGAGCGCGCCGATTTCCTCAAAGCCTTCGGCGAAGCGCAGCGCCTCTTCAGCCAGAAGCGCATCTTCGACACCATCGACAAACTGACCGAAGCCGAAAAAATCTTCGCCGACAGCCCCGAGCTGCACAATCTCCTCGGCGCCTGCCAGGTCGAGTTCCGCGCCTTCGACAAGGCGATGGTGCACTTCAAGAGGGCCGATGAACTCCAGCCGAACGAGCCGACCATCCTTTTCAACATCGGCGAACTTCATTTCGTGACGAAGAACTGGAAAGCCTGCGAAGAAACCTTCACCCGCGTCCTCGACATGGTGAAGGACGAACCGAGGCAGCTCGCCCTCTCGCGCCTCGTCGAGTTCAAGCTTCTCCTGACCAAGCTGAAACTCGGCAAGGAAGACGAAGTCGCCAGCATGGCCGAAAAATACGATTTCCTCGACGACTCGCCCTACCCCTACTACGCCGAAGCCGCCCTCCACTACCATGCCGGCCGCGAGCTCGAAGCCGAAGCCGCCATCGCCCGCGCCGCCCGCATTTTCCAGAATCCGGCCATCCTCGCCCCCTGGCAGGACACGATGATCGAATACGGTTTCATCAAGAGCCTCTTCGGCGGTCTTGAGGAAGGCGAAGGCGAGTGATCCTGTTCCCCGATCCCGATGAATCGAGGCTTGCTGCGATGACTGCTTCTTCTGGTCGGCATGGCCGCCGTCGCATCGAGTTGGCTCAGCGTGAAGTCTTCCTCGGATTAGCGATACCGGGAACTTCTGGCGCGGGCTGCAAGTGCGCCCGGTTCGGTTTCCGCCGGCGAGTGGGTCATGAGCGAGACCGATGAAGGCATGACGGCCTTCCTTTTGATTCTTACCGGGGTACCGGCGCTCACTGTAGTCACGGTCGCCGCCATGGGATTCGGCAGCCTGCTTGGTCAAAAACGGCCGCCGGTGCCGAGGTCATGGGGACGGCCCGGATTCTCCTTGGAGGGGCGCTCCACGCATGGGTCTGGATTGGCTGGAACGCCAATGCGGGAGAAGCCACCGCTCCCGCATCAGCCCGGAACGAATTCACTTCACCGTTTAGCGAAAAAATGACCGGAGACCTGATCCGCCGGAACAAAACGGCAGGCATCGCGCTGCTGCTCGCGATCGCCTTCATTCCGGCCGTGCTATGGCGGAACGAACGCCATTCCGGGGATTCGGAAGCCCCCGGCGCAGCCCGCCGCCAGGCTCCATCGGGCGAAAGCTCCGGACGCGCCGACGCCGGCCCGCCCGGCAGGCATCTCAGGAAAACGCTCAGGGACAATCTTCCGCAGGGAGCCGAAATCCTGAAGCGCGATGGTCCGGGCATCGCCGTTTCGTTGCCGCATGGAACAACGATCCAAGCGGCGGGAGCGGCGGTGACGGAAACCGGAGTTTCCTTCAAAGGCCCCTATCGGGTGGCCCTTCAGAACGGTTCTTCGCTTTCGTCGGATGAGAGGGATTCCATCATCCACATCTCCCAGGATGACGCCCGCGTGAAACTGAATGCGGGTGAGGGTGTGACTTTCGAACCCGCACCAGAGTAACGGGCGGCCCGCTTTTGGCATCAACCTCGCCTGCCGGTCCGCTCTCCCGCTGCACTTGCCGGGAGGGCATTTCTTTTCTGCCTAAAATATTCTCGACAGAACGCCCGGCAGTTTCGTTGGGTCGCCATGTCCGCTCCGGCGGACGGGGTCTGAATAACCCATCAAAGCGCAAAGCGGCAGGCAATGGCCGCAACATTGCCGCCGATCCGGCTACGACAGGCCGG
>JBBCJF010000040.1:0-2419 GCA_037190465.1 Haloferula sp.
CCCGTTCGCCCGAGCCGTTGTCATCCCACACCGCCGCCACACGCCTCACGTAGTCAGGGCTGGGATTCGAACTGGTGAACCGCTGGATCAGCAGCCGGCTCAAAAACGGTCCGATGTTCGGATGCTCGCACAGCGCGTCCAGGGTATCGGACACATCCCGCTCGCCTGTCTGGCCCGCCGGAATCACCACACCCCCCACGATATGCTTCTCCCCCGGCTCGTGCTCCTCATCCCACATCTTCATCGGGTACACATAGTGGGTTCCCGGCACGCCGGCGAAAAAGTTCCAGGCGTCCGGCCCTCCGAAACCGAAGCCGGTGAAGACCTTCGCCATCTCCATGATCGTGGCGTTGTCGTAGGTCGGGATCGGTTCGCCCGATTCATCGAGCTTGCGAGTCCCGTCGGGATTGAGTTCCCACAGCCCGATGGTGAAGAGCTGCATGATCTCCCGGGCGAAATTCTCGTCGGGGAAACGGCCGATCGAAGGATCCGACTTGCGGTTCTGCAGATGGGAAAGATAAAATCCCATCTGGGTGCTATAGGTCACCTCTTCCAGGAGTTCCCGGTAGCTGCCGAGCGAGTGAGCCAGCAGCATGTCGTAATAACCCGCCTGGAGAGACGAGCCCCGTAAAGGATCGCTGCCGGCGGAGGAAATCACCAGAATCTGGCTCAAGGCATACCCCATGCGCTGCCGGAGCTGGTCCGGCCCGGTCATCACCGCTTTCCACCAGCCTTTCCCCCAAAGCATCGGATCATCCGCCTGATCGCCGTTCGACCACATCGCCTCGTGGGTCAAGGTGGTCACGGCCGGATGAAGCTGCTCGTCGAGCCATACGCCGATCCCGGCCGCGGTCACCTGGTCGATCAGCGCCCGATCCGCCCCAAAACTGGCCTGGGTCAGAAACCGCGCCGCCTCGCTCGCGGTGGGCGGCCGCCGGGGAATGACCACCCCGTTCGCAAGCTCCAGGGTGCCCGGCCCCTCAAGCAACCGGAAAGCCGCCGCGTAATCCGTGCGACCGGCCGCTCCGTTTGAACGGGGATCGGCATCGCTCCAGCCGAGCAGCCCCTCCTCCCATGCGGTCAGACCGTCTCCATCCTCATCGACATCCCCGGCGCGGAGCCGGAAAATACCGAAGGGCGCCTCGCGGATCAGATCCAGGTGCATTTCCCCTCCGGTCCCGGCGATCGTCGAGGGTCCTTCCAGCCAGACCCCCGCCTCCACATCGTAATACTCTACCTGATAGCGCTTGCCCTGAACCCCCTGCCACCGGAGACGCACCTGATCGCCCGTCAGCCGTTCGACACCATCGACCCGGAACCAGTCCGAAGAATCGAGAGGATCCGTCCCGGCGAGATACTCGTCGAAATTCGAGACCCCGTCTCCATCGGCATCTCCATCGGGGTCCGCGGCCGCTGGGTACCATCGCTCCCATAATGCCGACACCCTGCTGCCGCCCAATTGAAGGCCCGTGGGACTCGCCGCCAAGAGATTCGCTCCAGGAGCGGCCAACAGGAAACCTCCTGCCAGCCATAGACTTACGGCTTTCCATCCATGAATCCCATATCGTTTGAAACAATTCGTCCCCATGCTTTGGAATGACTCTCCGGCAAATTCGCCTTCCGGAAGACCTCAACGCGCTCCGCGCAAACCCCCGGCTGACCCGTGCGCGTGCCCGTAGGACACACACCTCCTTGCACTGAGCAGAGGGGTAAGGGCAGAATGATTTATTTCAACACCAAAAAGTCTGGAGATTCCAGAATCAAATGAACCGCCGTTTCGACTTTCGCCTTGGCAGCAGGCTGCACCTCGACCGCCGCGACCACCGCAGCGCGGGTGGCGGCAGACATCATGCCATGCGTGAGCATTTCGTCCAGATGATCCACCAGCGCCTCCGCATCCCCCGAAATCGAATGCTCATACGAAAAATCGCAGTGCAGGATATCGGCCGCAGCCGTGGAATGGGGATCCATCCCCCTCTCGATGATCCGCTGGAAAAAATTGTCCGTCGCGATCAGTCGGTCCGCCGTCGCAATCTCCAGCTCCGGAGACACCAGCCCACGCTCCCTCATCTCACCCGCAGGGCGATGCTCGGGAAGGTAGAAATTGAATACCGACGGCGCCCACAGCGGCTGCTGCCCGAAATCACGCATGAACCACCCCGTCCACACCGGATACGTCGCGGGCGTCCTCGAATTCCGCGCGCTAAAGGCCCGCAGCAACGCCGTCAGCCTCAGGTAGGGTTCGCGCACCTTGCCCGATGCGTCACCCATCGATGCAGGCGTCCGCGCCTCCGGATCGAGCAGGATCGCTTCCGCCACCGCTCTCAGATCACCCCGTTCGCCCGAGCCGTTGTCATCCCACACCGCCGCCACACGCCTCACGTAGTCAGGGCTGGGATTCGAACTGGTGAACCGCTGG
>JBBCJF010000041.1:0-24608 GCA_037190465.1 Haloferula sp.
GCGATCTGCGCGAGAAAGAGCAGGGAAATGCCCGGAGTCGCCGCGGCGAGGAGGTTCTGGTGTGATCGAAGATGCATCGCCGGATAGATTCAGAGTTCGGGGAAATTCCTGAGAGCGTGGTCGACTGCCCCGGCGATGCGGGGGTCTTCTCTGTCGAGGGATTGGAGCAACACCCGGTCATCCGGATCCGCCAGGCGGCCGAGCGCGGAAATAGCCGCCATGCGCGTAACGGGATGCTCGGACACCTTTTCCTCCGCAATGGCTCTCACCAACGGCAGCAGTCCGGTCATCCGCCGGTCGGCGACCACTCTCAGCGCCGCCATGCGTGCACCGGCATCGCGGGGCGCCATGGAGGAGGGATTTTCCAGAATGCCCGAGACCAGCGGGAGGAGCTCCGAATCCGGCAACAGGTATTCGCCTGCATTTTCCCGGTCTGCGGAAGCTCCGCTAAAGTCGCTTCCCAACAGATGCAGGGAAAGCAGGGCGGAGGGAGCGAGTCCGGGATCGGACTGGATGACCTGCCTGAATGTCGCCAGCACCGATTCGCGCAGATCCTCATCGTCCGGAGACGACGCCCAGATGGTTCTGAGATGCTGGAGCCCGTAATCCCGGATCGTCTGATCCCTCGACCGGTCCTCGACCACCGTAGCCAGCGCCCGGGCAAAGCGCTCCCGCATGTCTTCCTGCCCCTGCAGGATGCGGCAGATTTCATGGAAATACTCGGCATACCATCCGATGTCCTCATCGGGAGCCATCGGACGGAGAAGCTCGTCGATGAGGGCCTTCTTATCAATTTCCCCCAATTCCCCGGTCAATGTCTTGAGATTATCCAACCGCCGGCGGTCCGCGACTCCCGCCTCATGACCGAACGCTTCGCGCAGGTCGAAGCGGATCTCTTCGAATTCATCGCCGGTGACGACGGACCGGGCGATCTCTTTCAACGGCTCCGCTTCCCGGGCCGCCTCGTGTCTTTCCGGGCTTTGCCGAAGAAGCAGCACCGTGCCCACGATCACCGCCAGGCAGGCGGCGCAGATGCATGTGAGTCTGAAATTTCTTCTCTGCATCTTCATCACTCCGTCAATGATGCTTCCTCCCCGGTGGACGCCGCCGCGTATTCCGGGTTGATCCAGTGGCAGACCTTGACCACGCCTTCCTCATCGGGAACGGCATAAATCCGGAGGCGGGCCTCGCCGTTCTCGTCAAAGTCGGCGGCGGTGAGATGGTACCTGGTATCACCGGTCGAAAAAACGGCGTTGGGCACGAACAGATCGATCCAGATCGACAATCCCCGGGGAATCGGCCCATTCAGCACGTAGCCGATCTCGACGACCTGGGTTCCGTCCGGAAGCACTTCGACAACCTTCGCGTCGCCGGTCTCGGTGGCCGAGGAGAACCGGACCGCCTCAAAATGGGTTGCCGCGAGGATGGAGCCTCCGGCGGACAGTCGGGCGACCACTCTCGGATAATAGAGATCGCCCTTGTAGGAGATCTCGATCCGGCGCGGCGCGGAGCCTTCGGTCTCGATCTCCTTCCATTCGAGGAGTTCCTCCGCATCGAGAAACACATCCTTGGGGACATCCGGCAACTCCCACTCGCGGGGGAGCCGGTCGATCAATTCCAGCACCGGGCCGAAATCCGCGGAAACGACTTCCACTTCGACCACCGCACTATCGGTTTTTCCGCCCGCCTCGCTGACCGCCGCCTGGACCAAATGGCGGCCTTTTTCCCCGAAAAACACCACCACGGATCCCTGGACAGGGTCTCCTTCCATAAGAGCGCCGTTGACCGTCAGCACACCGGATTCGAATTCGTTGCCCTCCGCTCCCGCCCGGTAAGCGATAAACTTGAGCGAATCCCCCACCCTGATCCGGAGCGTCTCCCCGGCATCGAAAACATTGGTATCGATCCAGTGGAATTCCTCTTCGGCCCGAAGCGCCCCCCTTTCGAACGATGCCGTCACCTGCGTCGTTCCGGAGGCCGAGAGGGGGACATCCGCGTACCAGGAACCTGCCAACCCCGGCTTCGCTTCGACGGCCGATTCCGACGCGACAATGGCCACATCCCCCTCGATTCTGGATACGCCCTCGATGCAGGCCGGGGACACCGCCGACTCGCGCCCCGTTCCGGAGATCCTGTTGCTGTCGTGAAGCAGCCGTTCCATCCAGGCCGGGATCGCCCTGTCGTTCAAAGCGGACTTGTCGTAGCGGTGGAGCACCACCGACAGGATTTCCAGGCCGACGCCTTCGCGGATGTTGCGATTGTCGATCCTCACGGTATGGCGGCCCGCAGGCAGCCACTGGGTATGCCACTTGCCCTGCGTATCAGCGGCCAGGATGTCGATCGAGCCGATCCGCACCTCGTTGACGAGGACCGTCACCGGCACCGCGGGCTTGTAGTCGTCCTTCGAACGGACGCGGGCGTTGAGCTCCACCACATAAATGCCGGGTTCATCCGCATCGAAGGTGAAATCGACGGGTTGCCGGCGGTTCATCGAGAAAATGCTCCCTTCCGAAGTGACGAACCAATTGCCGGGAGTCGCTTCGAAGCCCCTCAGGGAAACATCGAGATACTCCACAGGCGGCACGACATCCTTCTTCGTCGGATCGGTTTTGTAGAGGCGCAGTTCATCCAGATCGCTCGCCCCGTCTCCATCGCTGTCCCAGTGGGCGGGATTGGTGCCGAGCAGGAACTCCTCGCGGTTGGTCAGGCCATCGTTGTCGAAGTCCCCGTGCTCGCCCTGCTTTTCGGGATCGCCCCTGCCATTGTCCTTGGGATCGAGACCGTACTGCTCTTCCCACCCGTCGGGCAGGTAGTCATCGTCCTGATCGTCGTCGCTGCCGGCGTAGGAGTGGAGAGCTTCCGCCGGAATCGCCACGCGTTCCGACCACTCGTTCGCACCGGTCTCCCGGCGCTGCCAGGCAAGCGACACGTGATCGTCGCCGCTGCCGTCCTTGTGGAGCACTTCGATGAAATAGCTCTCGCCCGCTTCGAGCTCGATGGCGGCCGAGATCTGGCCGTCCCTGGCATCCCAATCGTCACGCCCCGTCCAGGCCGGGGCATCGGGATGGTCCCAGGGCGACGGGGCGACTTCGGCGATCTTCCTCTTGAAGAACTTGCTTCCGTCGGTGGACAGCCACAGTTCGCAGTGGTTGTCGCCGGCCACCCAGAATCGGTAGCTGCCGCCCACCGGGGCGGTCAGCGTGCCGCGCAGGCGCGAAGCGAACCAGTCGGTGGTTTGCCGTTCGGAGGCGGAACCTTCGGTGAAGGTGATCATCGAGGCCGGGCGCAGGAACACTCCCTCGTTCCGCGCGCGGGTGACGGACTGGCCCCTGACGTTGAACCACCATTCGCGGGTCAGCGAGCCGGGGATTAAGGTGCGCGCCAGCGGGTCGGTGCCCAGCCTGGCCTCGATGTGGTTGGGGATGCCGTCGCCATCGGGATCGCCGTACTGGGTGAAGCGGGCGGGAGCCTCCCCTTCCTCGCGCGGCACCCGGGCGGACATTTCCGCGGCCCAGAGATTCGGCAGGAAGCTACGCTGCTGATCCTCTTCGAGCTTGCCGGGCGAACGGAGGAATTCCGGGGCGATCTCCCCGAAAGAGGCGTCTTCTCCGCTCTTGCGCCAGCCGACCGTCACCCAGCCCGGCGGGCTGGCGTCCTTATGCAGAATCTCGATGTAGTAGGCCTGCCCCGCTTCGAGCCGGAACGGTTTGCTGCACTGGGAGGGAGGCAGATGCCAGCTTCCGCGCGGACGCCAGCGGTCGTTGAAGGCGATCCGTTCCTTGTCGAGCCATGAATCGCCGGGCGAAAGCCATAGCTCGGCGGCGTTGTCGGAGGTCACCGCGAATTCGTATTCGCCGGACTCGGCCGGCACCACGAAGCCGCTGAGGCGGGTGCCCAGATTGCCGGTGAACGACACCGGCGTGGAGGAGCCCCGCAGAAAATCCACCCGGTCGGCGGGACCGGCGAAAGCCGGATGCTTCACCAGATCGGCGACACCCTCGCCCTCCACCGCATGCCAGATTTCCCACAGCAGCACACCCGGCTCCCTGCCGCCATCGAGCGGATTGGTTCCAGCCGCCCGCTCGTCGATGTTCATCACGCCATCTCCATCGGAATCCTCCCAAGGGTCTCCAGCGGCGTCCGCCATGCCGCGCTGCCCCGACTCGATCCACGGACGCAATGCGGAAGCGGGAATATGCGACGCCTCCGAATCGCTCTCATAGCGCCACTGGAGCTCGAAGTGATCGTCGCCGTCGCCCTGCTTGTGGAAAATCTCGAAATAATACTTCCTGTCTTTGACCACTTCGACCGCAGGGCTGGTCTGGCTGGCGACGCGTCCTGCCTCATACGGCAGAGTCCAGCCATACCTGCCTTCTCCCGCGAGCCATGCGACCCGGCGCATGGCCGCCGGGTCTTCATCCGGAGACAGCCACAACTCGGAATTGTCGTCCGAGGACAGGATGAAGCGAACCTCTCCGGTTTTCGGAGGCACGATGTATCCCCGGATCCGGACTCCATAGAATTCCCCCGTGTTGACGGGGAATTCCAGAATCTCGACCAATCCCTGCAAATCCGCCGGTTCACGGAATCTCGGAGAGTTCCTCAGGCTGTCCACCGTGACTCCCGGAATGCCGTTCCAGCGCTCGTAGAAAACACCGTGCCGGCCGGCATCCCCCTCTCCGCCCATTGGATTCACAAGAGTCGAAATATCAAGAACTTCCTTCTCTTCAAAATCGACCTCTTCCTGAGCTGACGCGGCGCAACACAACGTGGCGGCGAACAACCCGACGATAGCGGCATCCACGATCCGACGCGGAAAAGATACAGGACCGCTATCCGGGGGCATTCCTCGTTGCATAGTCCATCAACTGCCAAGGATTTTCCGAAAGGGTCAAGAAAAGATAGAGAAAATCTTGTGAATTGTACCCTGAATGAGGGAGTGTTGTTTTACGGAAAAATTGACTTTTGAAACCACAAAGCCATATTACCCCCCATTTCAAATTTTACGGACTGCCTGCTTTCACATGATTCCGCCATGCTCCAAAAACGACAAATCATACCCATCTCCTCGACCTCTCACCGATCATCCGCCGAAGAAATATTCCGGGATGGTAACTTTGGACCGCTTCATCGAAACCGGTGGGGAACTCGGCTTGATTACGGTGCCGGCGATCTAACAATTATTCCGCGGCCGGATTGACAAGGCCGGCGATGTTGGAACGGGTTTGCGCCTGGCAGGCGGGAACCGGCACCACCGCATAGGCATTGAGATCTCCTTGGGAACGCTGCATGAACAAATCCCATTCGCAGTCGCAGGTTTCGAGCTCCGGCAGAAGCCGCAAGGCGGTTTCCCGCCGCCAGAGCACCGCCAAGCAAACACGGGAGCCCAGAAGCCGGACGAGACGGGGGGAAAACGGCAGATGTCCGGGGCGAGCCGATGTCGAAAAGTACAGCAGTTCCCAGTCCGCGGGCAATTCTGCCAGAGCCCGGGAAATTCTCTCCGGCGCTCCGGTCCGCCAAAGACAATCGTCCAGGCAAATCAGAGCGGTGGAGGCCCCGGAATCGAGGAAGTTCCGGAGGGTGCGGATGACCGCCCGCTTGGAACCCACAGCGGCGGGAACGTAGGCATTCCGCAGATTCGCTACTCTGCCATAGGCTTCCATCCCCTTCATTTCCTCCCAGCGGACATCGGCGGACTCCACGCGGATTCCATCGGCGATTTCATAAGCGAGTCCCATCGGTTCCCAATTGCGGGCCAGCAGACTCCGGCGATCCGAGCGCTCCGGCAGGGAGATCACATAGACACGCTCCGCCACCTCGCGAAGACTCCGCCCGCCGGGGAAAGCCGCGCAGAAGGGTTTGTCCGCGGGATCGAAATCCGCCCGGAGCGCGATGATTCCACCCTCCCCATCCTCTACAACCTCCAGTCCCAGCGCTTCCCAACGCTCGGCGCAATCTCGACCGTCGGGAGCGTCGCCCTGCTCGACAAGCACGAGCCCGCCCGAACGAAGGCTGCGGAACAAGGACGCGGATGCGGGCCGCGTGGCGGGAGAAAAATCCGCCGCAGGAGCGGACACGACGAGCAGATCGAAGCGGGGAATCTCGAAATCGTCGATATCGTACCAGGGGATTGCGGAATCGAACGGCATGCGGAGCACCCGCACCCCCGGCATGGAGGAGGTCCGGGCCCGCCACTCCGCCACCCGTTCGCGGTCGTGCTCAATCACGGTGATCGCGGCTTGCGGATAAATGCCGGCGAGCCGCCCGACGGCCGGCCCCGCCCCAAGAACGAGAATTCCGCCGGGCTCCGGCAGCCATCCCGGCAGACGCTCCAGCAAAAAAATATCGAAGGCCGGCTCGACCTCCACCGGAGAAAGCACCCTGTCCGTTTCGGTCTCCACCGGAGGAGCCGACGGATCGCGCCTGAGGTAAACGTCCTCGTCAAAATCGACGGTTGCCGCGCAAGGATGCATCCGGTAGGAAAGGACCTTCGGGTGAGGTCCCCCCGCCGGCCAGCTTCCCCGGACGATCCTCGCTTCGGCGACAAAACCGAGTTCACGGAGGCGGGTCATCTCGTCCACATCCCTCGGTCCCTGGATGGCGATCGCATCGGGGAGAACTTCCAATCCGGCCAGGTTCCGCGAAGGAGCGGCTCCCGGCCCGAAGCGGATCAAATCGGGCGCCTTGGAACCAAGCAGCGCGGCCAACATGCCGGGTTTTTCCGGATGCCAGTTCAAATCGGGATGCGGCATGCCGCTCGCCCCGCCCGCATGATCGATTCCCGGACCGGCGAACCCGCTCAGGGCGTCCACTTTCCAGCCGCGGCGCACGAGCGCGTGGACGGAGGCGGAACCGTCCGGCTCGATCTCCACCGCGCGGGGTTTGTCCCACAGGCCCAGGCGCAGTTGCGCCCAGCTGGTTTTCTCGGCTTCCCACAACTCCGGCCGCCATGCCTTGGACTGGTAATGCCACGGCTTGATCCAATCCGTCCAATGGATGATCCCCTCCGGCACCCCGTTGACCCAGCGGATGCTTGTTTCCCGGGCGATGCCCGCGGCCGGGACCCGTGCGGACAGCGCTTCGAGTTCGTCCCACTGCGGGACGAGATTCCATTTTTTATCCACCTCCTTGATGCGGCCTCCGGCGGCGGCCGTCAGGGAAATCTGCTCGTCCCGGCCGATGGCGGCATGGGCTTCCAGCAGCCGCTCCCATATTCCCTCCTCGCGCATGGCGGCGAGATTCATCATCGGAGCCATGTAGAAGTAAGGATAGTCCGCGCAGTGTTCCCAGCCGGAGGGAAGCCCTCCAACCTGGCTCATCTGGCGGCCCAGCGTATTGCCGGGGCCGAACAGGCGCCCGGCGAGCAGCGCTCCGCCAAAGTCCACCTGGAAATATTCCGCCAGGTCGCAGAGCGCGATCATGTCGTGATCCATGACCAGCACACGATCCCAATCGCTGAAATCGCGGATGATGCGCAGGCGGTCGAAAACGGCCTCGTTGACGTGCCGCGGATAGCTGCCATTCACCGCCTCGTCGCAGCGGATGAACTCCACCGAAAGCGGCCCCGAGCGGAAGGAGGTTGCTGAAAATCCCCTCGTGTAAACTCTCACGCGGACTTGCGCGGAGGTCCGCCGCAGGATGCTCCCGAGCAAGGTGGCGTTGTTGCCGAATCCTCCGGCATCGGTGGAAAGAACGATCGATATCACGACGAATGGCGCAAGTCCGTGACCAGGAAACCCACCGGCACCGCCCGCCGGGTCAGTAGCCCGTGCTTGTCATGTAAGTCGTCCCTGGAGGAAGCGTCGTGGCGGTCCAGATCGTGGTGTCCGGGGGTGCGCTGTACGGGTCGGTGGTGCCGGGGTCCTTGCCGGAACCACCACCGCCATTTGCCCGGACCAAACCCGTCAGAAACGCCGGCTGGGCCGCAGCGACCCCGACGGCCAGCGATCTTTTCACGAAACGTCGGCGGGTATGGGGCTGGTCGTTCATGGGATTTCGCGCACGGTCAAGATTGGTTGGCATACCAGGGCATCATATGACAAGGCTTTTCTCGTGAGCTGGAACGAAATCTTCCCCGTGCTGGATGACGATCATGTCACCGAGTATGCGACGTCATCCACCATGGAAGAACGGGAGGAATTCGAGCAGTGGTTCGGAATTCGAGAGATAATTCCCTCACCAAGAAATACTTGTGAACGAATTTCAGATCAGGCCGGGGAGATTTGTCCGTCCTCCACAGAGGTTGCCGCGCTTCCTCCTTCGACAAAGCCTCATGTTGTCAGCGCAACCCTGTTTTGGAAACATGTCAGTGCATCCGATCCCGAACTTCCCGCCCCCAGCCTGGAATATCTGGTGGATGCACGGCGCCTCGGTCTGGTGAAGCGGTTTTCTCCTTGGGAAAGCTACATCGAGCCGCTCGTACTGCACAGCGAGCGCGTCGCCTCGGAAAATCCGGACGTGCGTCTCCGCCTCTATCTCGGGGCGGATCTCGATTTCCTCATCCCGGAACTCAACACTCTCGGCTGGGACGTGTATCTGATGAAGAGCCCCTCGATCCGCTACTGTCCGGGCGGCTTCTGGCGCTTCCTCGCGCTGGAGGACGAGGGAACGCTGGTCACCGTCATCGACACCGACCGCATCGATCAGGCATCCAACGAAATCGTGCGCACCCGCTCGATGGACGAAATGGGGCTCGGGCTTTGGAGAGTGCCGGGGTACTACAACAGCGATGTCAGCCAACAGGTCCGCTACAAGCCCATCCTCGGCGGACACTTCGGGGGCCTGGGAGGCATTCCTGTGCGCCGGCTGATCGAGGCCTTCATCTGGCACTCCCGCCGTGGAACGCTCCGCCGATCGGCCATCGTCCCGGGCCTCGGCGAACGGCCGATCCAGTTCGCCGAGTGGCCGGGCTACGGCTTCGACGAGTGGTTCCAGCTCGTCGCCCTCTATCCCCGCATGGTCGAGCGGGGAACTCTCACGTTCATCCCGAAGGACGCCCGCTCCCTGCTGCTGCCGGTCGATCTGGAGTACGCCGCCTGGGCCGATCCACGCAGCGAATCGATTTATTTTTAAGCAACCGTCCCCACGATCCGCTTTCCCCGGCCGCAACCCTTCCGGGCTCCATTCCCAAGCCCTCCGAAAACCCAACTACCATGAGCAACGCTCTCCCAAACCCCGGCAACAAAATACTCGTTGGCATTTGCAGTTCGAGAGCCAACCGCGGACGGCGCGATGCGGTGCGCGAAACCTGGCTCGCGCGGCCGCAGGACGGCATGGAATGCGTCTTCTTTCTGGGGTCGGACGCGCCTTTGCCGGAGGAACCCGATACGGTGGTTCTCGAATGCCCGGACGACTACGATCACCTGCCTTCGAAGGTCCTGAAGTTCTTCTCTCATTGTCTGGAGAACTTCGATTTCGAGTGGCTCTTCAAATGCGACGACGACACCTATGTCGCACTCGACCGCCTGCGCGATCTCGTTTCGCCGGAGTTCGACCTCATCGGGAACGGGTTTCTCAACACGCGGGGTGCTCCCAGCGGGGGCGCGGGATACCTTCTCTCCCGCAGGATGGTCGAGCTTCTGGCGTCCGCCTCCGGCCTCCCTGCAACCGGCGCCGAGGATATGGTCGTCGGCCAGGCCGCCATCCGCCTTGGCGCCCGGGTCCATGCCACGGAACGGCTTTGTTGGAACAATGGGGGCTACCCCGCACAAGACAACACCATCGTCACCTCCCACTGGTGCACTCCGGACCGTTTGCGGGTCATCCATGCCAATCTCGCCGAGACCGCCGAGATCATCGAGGTTTCCCATCCGCATTGGACCGACCGCATCTCCCTCCTCCCGGGAGGGTATTTCTTCCGCCACTCCTCGGGTTGCAGCGGCAGTTGGCGCGAGGACCCGGCCGGCAACATCTTCCTCGATTGGTTTGATTGGGAGGGCGAGGTGATCGTGCCGGAATCGCATCCGGACGGGGAGGACGCGGAGACACCTGCCGTCCTTCGTTGCGTTTCCTATCCCAAAGATAGCCTGGCCGCCCATGCCCCCGGTGAGGCCCCCGAAGGCATCCCGGCGATTCCGCCGGGGCAGGGGGTGACCCCCGACGGACTCGCCGGGCCGAAGCATGTCGCGGTCTTTCTGACAACCTCCGGCTACGGGCTTCCCCACCTGGACCGCTTCCTCGAACTCAACCCCGGAATCCCGATATGTGTGGCCTGCGCGGAGATCGCCCCGGAGGGAAACGCACGGACCCGGGCCTGGAGAAACTGCGACATCCCCATCCGAAACTGGTGGTTCACACAGGGCTGCCACCTCCGGTTCCAATATGCCGTTTTCCTGGAATGGGACGTTCTTTTCGACAGTGATATCCGGTCGATTTTCCCGGGAGACTGCGACTTTTACTGCAAGGATCTGAAGAAACCCGGGATGCCGTGGGATTGGTTCGACCACATCGACCGCCTTCCCGAATCCCTGCAAGCTCATGCAACGGGAACCCCGCCCATGGCCGTCATCAGGGTCAGCAGGCGCTGCCTGGAGGCGGTTTTCTCCCACCCTGATGCGGACGAAGCATACCGTCGCGACATCCAGGCCGAGTTACGCTTCGCTTCGCTCGCGGTCGCCTGCGGTTTCGAGCCGGCGAGGGTCCCGGGAACTCTCCCCCATGTCACCTGCTGGACCGCATCCGTCGGCTTCGGCCCGGCCGTGTGGCACTCCGTGAAGCAGAGGCAGCATGAATTCCTGCGCTTGCCGGCCGGATCCGGAGCCCGGACGCCAGAGTAGATGCGCGACCCTATCCGGCGGGCGGCTCGAACAGCCAGCCCTGCTCCACGACAGCGTGACGGAACAAAGCCTGCTGGCCGAGGAATCTTGCAAGTTCATCTTCCGCCGCCCGGTTGATCGACCGGACCGGACGGGTGTGGGTAACCGGCAAGGCGTCCACAATCCCCTTTCTGCCAAGCGGGATATAGTCATAGCCCCATCCGCTCCGGTTGTCTGCCGTGAGATAGCCGTGGAATTCGATCCATGCCGGCCGGGTGAAGACGGGGGCCATGATTTCGACAAAGTTCGTCAGTCTTCCGACGACAGGAAAGAGTTCGTCCGGGTTCTTGAACCGCCACGGCGGTGGAAGGGGGGAGCGTGCCGTGATGGGATGCGAAAGCCCGTGAGGAGACTCGATGGCCGGCTGGGCCATTTCGAGGCGGTTGGCCAGCATGATTCTCACGAACCGGACGGGATCAAAGCCGGCGGCGTCAAGATCGTCGTCCCAGAAGAAGACGAAATCGTAGCCGCCGACGGTTTCAGGAGTAAGATGACGGAGCGCCAATTGCCACTTGTGGCCTTGATCGCGAACCACACGCGTCGCCGACGGAAGCCCCAGGTCGTGGTTGTCGTATTGGAGGACCATGCAGTCGGCTCCCGCCGAGTGGAACCGCTTCAGGGTCTCATGGATCATGGGCGCCGCTGCTTGACCCGCCGGCGTGGCGAAGAGAAGCCGGAAAGGCTTTCCCACCTGCACGGCAGCGAGCCGCTTGGGAGCCATGCATCGTTCATATAAAGGAACCGGATAGTGCAGCTTTCCTGGCACATGCTCCACCGGCCCCAGCGCATTCCAGGTCCGGGGCTCATACCAGCGGACTATCCGCTCCGGCGGAGTGAAGCTTCCAATGCCCCCGATGTCTTCGATTTTGAGTCCGGCCTTGCTTGCCAGGGTAGGGACAACGGCTTCGGGATGGCCGGTCCAACCTTCCCTCAATCCCACAAGGATGACTGCTGCTGCGGCCTGACTCAGCCGGACAAGCGGAAGCATGGCCGCCACGCCGCCGCCGACCTCGTTGCCCGCCGGATCCCGAAGGCTCGACCACCACGGCCAATCAGGTTCCTCGTCGCGGCTGCGGATAACGGTAGCGAGAAGATCCGCATCGCAGCCGTCGAACCCGTCATAAAAGGATTCCCAATCCCCTTCGAAGAAAACCCGTTCGTCGGTGATCCAGAGGAAATCGGAATCCAACTCCGAAAACTCCTCCAAATGTGCCGCAAAGCCCTCCGGCAAAAGCTCGGAGGCAGGGGCGGTATTTCCGAAATCGCCGCTTGGACGGCAGGGGGGCTCGTCCGGATCGTGGTCGTTTCTCATGTCGGATAGCTTCTGAAGAGGAAACCGGAAATCCTCTGATTCAGATGGGAGATCAGGCTGAGAACTGGTATCCTGATACGTGTCATCGAATCCGGAGTGCTCTTCCTAGGCTACTTTGAAAGCGGAAGTCAGGTTCTCTCTTATGGCAACCGCCGGATCATCCGCCATCCAAATCAGCGTGAAAGGGTAATCCAAGGGTTTTCGCAACAGCTTCGGCCGTACGGGTGAGCTGCGCCTCCACCCTCAGATGTTCGGCGGCGAACCGCCTCGCGTTGCCACCTATCGCCTCATACAGCGAGGGATCCGCCTCGACCCGGGCATGATGGTCCAGGAAATCGGAGAAATCGGCGGCGACGGGGACGAAGTGAACCCATGGTTCGAGCTCCTCATGCCATGGTTCGACGATCTCCCGATCGACGATGAAAACCGGCCTGCCCGTCGCCAGCAGCCATTTGACCCGCCCGGAGTAACCGTTCCCCGGGCAGTCGACGAGATACTTATAACGCCTGTGTTCCGGAAGGGAAACCTGCCGGGTCGCCGACCGTTGGCGGCCGTCCGCATCCTTCACCCACCTCATGACCTCGACATCGAAACGCCCGGGTTCGCGCCGCGCGAGTTGCGACAAGGCCCGGCGCGAGGGATGGGTTTCGGCTCCTATCCAGAAGATGCGCTCATCGTCGCAGGGTGCGTCGTCGGCGAGCAGTTTCTCCATCAGTTCCACGGCATCGGGTATCCCGACCTGCGGCCAACGCACCGCATTGGGACACGGGAAGGGAAGGAACGGGGAAGGTTCGCCCAACCGCTTCGTCGTACAGAAGGCAAGATCACAACCCGAAGCCCATTCAGGCCCGGGCGGCCTGTCGCGGTAGCAGATCGCCCCGCTCCGTCCTACGAAAAGCTCCGGCCAGTTCTCGACCAAGTCGACAAGCATCTCCACCGCACACTCGCCCCGGGATTCCCAGGTCGCATATTCGGTGATGGGAATCTTCAGATCGGGCTCCACCCGGAAATGCAATTCACAGTCCGGCATATCGGCTATGCCCAAACGACGCATCCAATGCCAATCCGGTGCAAGCCCCGAATTGACACGACCCGGCCCATGCGTAATGAAAGCGTCCCAATCAAAGCCCTCTCCAAGAGAACATCGGTTCCAAACCGTGGAATTGGAGGCCGATTTCTCCGGTTTATCGAGATATGACCGAACGTTTTCTCATTCTCTGTCGCGAGCCGAACGAAGCGGCGGAAAATCTCAGGATGGCTTTCTCCGGTTTGGGAGCGGTGGAGCTGGTCTCCGACACGCCGACGGACCAAGCGGTGTGGTATCCGGATGAAGCGATGCAGGGATACAGACATTTGTCCGGCTGGTCGCAGGCATGCCGCCCGGTCACCGCCTGGGACCGGGCATGGATGCACCTGAATCTGACAAGCGGAAAAAATCCGGCTCCGGTCTGGCTGGTGGAGGACGACGTGGCGGGCAATCCGGAAGATTTCTCACGGGTGGCAGACTTTTCCGGAGGAGTGGATGCTGATCTCTCGGCGTTGGAGTTCCGGTTGATGGAAGAGGATCCAGGATGGCCGCATTGGCATGTTGCTGCGGATCGATTCACCCACCCGGCACGCTCGTTCAATCCACTGTGCCGCCTCAACGCGCGGCTTGTCGGCATGGTTCTCGAATTCCGCAGATGCCATGGGAGATTCGTCTTCATGGAGGCGCTTTTCGCCTCCCTGGTGGCGGAACACGGGTTGTCGTATCTCGATTGGCAGAAGGAGCCGGAAACGGCGTCTCTGTTCGATTCTTTCCGTTTCAGGCCCGAAATCGGCGAGGCGGGGAAAGGCATCCACCATCCGGTCAAAGATCCTGAATTACATCGGGCGATTTGTTCCGGTTTAGGGAAGAGGGAAAGCTCATGAAAGTCGTGGTGGTGGGTGCCGGACTGGCCGGAGCGGTGGCGGCGCGCCTCCTGTCCGACTCGGGACACCACGTGGAAGTGCTCGAAACGCGCGGGCACATCGGCGGGAATTGTTACGATGCTTGGCAGGACGGGGTGCTGGTCCATCAGTATGGACCGCATTGCTTCCATACGGACAAGGCGGAGGTGTGGGAATTCCTGCAACGCTTCTCCCGCTTCCGGGAAACCGCCTTCGAAGTGATGGCGAACACGCGGCTGGGACTGATTCCGATCCCCTTCAACGATGTTTCCGCGGAACTCGCAGGCGACCTGTCACCGGAGGAGATCCGAGATCTGCTGTTTGTGGACTACAGCGAGAAGCATTGGGGGATTCCCTGGACGGAGATTCCCGGGTCGATCACGGGGCGGGTTCCGCAACGCAGGCGAGGGCGCGACTGCCGCTACCACCTGGATCGCTGGCAGGGTGTTCCCGTGGAAGGCTTCACGAAGATGTTCGAAGCGATGCTGGAAGGCATCCCGGTGCATCTCGGCTGTGGGGAAGACGAATGGAGAAAAGCCGGGGCCGATCACATGGTGTTCACCGGCTCCATCGACAACTATTTCAGGAATACCTTCGGCCGCCTGGAGTATCGCTCGCTGGATTTCGAGTATGCGCTGGGGCCGAAGCGGGAGCATTTTCAGATCAACGAGTGCAATCGGGTCAACCCTTGGACGCGGGAGGTGGATCATTCCCACTGGCTCGACCAGCGGGTAAAGCGAACGGTGATCGGAAGGGAATTCCCCCGTGAATGGGATGGGACGAATACCCGCTTCTACCCCAAGCCGTTCGGCGACAATCCGGAAAAATTCCGAAGGTATTGGGATGCCGCCAGAGCGGAGAAAAGGACAACTTTCGTTGGGCGTCTGGCGACTTACAAGTATCTGGATATGGACGATACCATTGCTCAAGTGATGTTGAAAGTCGCTCCTCTGGCGGACGCTGACTGACCGCCCCTACAAAGCAACCGAGCAGGCATTCTGAACTGATCCCACGATCATCGCCGGCACCCGGCGTTCCACGAAATCCCAAACTGCCTCGCGGACAATCGCGTTTCATTCCGGTTCAGAAGCCAAGTAAATCGCAGGTGGCGTTTGCCTTTCCTATCCAACGGCAGGGGCAGGCTCTTTCCTTGATTCGCCGTCAGTCCCTCCCCTGTCTTGCAACGTCGAGAGCATGGGTGGCTTTCACGCCGCGGAACATCTCGAACAGCTCTTTCCGAAGACACTTCGCCAAAAGGAAGAATTCCCCGTCGTTCACGCGCCGCAGGCCGGCTTCGATCTTGGCCAGCGTCCCCCGGGCGAGATCCCAGCCGAGCCGTTGCAGGGCGGCGGCCAGTTCCTCCTGCGTCAGGCGGGCCTCCGTCCCGTATCGCTGGACGTTCGCTCCGACGAGATTCTTTCGGCCGCCCTCCATTGATCCAATATCGGAGCAAAGAAACCCTTCCCGAATCATGAACCTTCCGTCCTCATACCCTCGTCTCTCCCTGCCGCGGTATCCGTGAGCATTTTCGCGGCATTCGCCTTCATTCTTCCGTTGACCGCTGACGATAAGCTGCCCGCCGATCTCCAACGGTTGGTCGATGCCCTGGACCGCGAAGTCGCACGGATCAACGAGCGCTTTACCCGCGACTTGGCGGCCCTCCGCGCCCGCTACGAGCGGGCCGATAACACCAGGGTCGTCGAGCAGATCAACAACCTGTTTGGAACCGGCAAGCTTGTTCTGGAGGGGAAGTGGAGCTGCACCATCGACGGCAAACAGGGCAGGAACCCGGTGACCTTCGACGATGAAGGGAACGCCACGTCGCCGACAGGACAGAGGGGCGTCGTCTCCATCCGAAGGAACAAACTCGTCATCATCCAGTGGCCCGGCAAGCTCTGGCATGCATACGTGATCGATTCGCATGACCCGCGTCGGATGATCGGCGTCTCTCTCGACAAGAGATTTCTGCGTTCACGAATTCCTGTGGAACGGATATACGAAGCCGCCCCGCCGGAACAAGTCCGGCGGAGGCGTACGCCACAAAAATCCCTGACGGATCCTCAAAGATACTTGTCCGTCACCGCCCCCTCACTCGCGCTGGTCGTGAGCTTCGCGTACTTCGCCAGCACGCCGCGGGTATAGCGGGGCGCAGGCTGAACCCACCGGGCGCGGCGGGCGGCGAACTCCTCTTCCGGAAGATCCGCATCGATGCGGTTGCTCACCGCGTCGATGGTGATCGTGTCGCCGTCCTCCAGCAAACCGATCGGTCCTCCCTCATGCGCTTCCGGCGTGATGTGGCCGACCACGAAACCGTGGCTACCGCCGGAGAAACGGCCGTCGGTGATGAGCGCCACCGTCTTGCCGAGTCCGCGGCCCATGATCGCGCTAGTGGGCCCGAGCATCTCGCGCATGCCGGGACCGCCCTTCGGCCCTTCGCGGCGGATCACGATCACGTCGCCGTCCTTGATCCGTCCGTCGAGGATCGCCTTCATCGCGTCATCCTCGGAGTCGAACACGCGCGCCGAGCCGCTGAACCGCTCGCCCTCCTTGCCGGTGATCTTGGCCACCGCGCCGCCGGGAGCGAGATTGCCATAGAGGATGCGCAGGTGGCTGTCCTTCTTGATCGGATTATCGAGCGGGCGGATGATCTGCTGGCCCTCGGGATAGTGCAGCGGGGAATTCGCGAGGTTTTCCGCGAGCGTCCTGCCCGTGACCGTGAGGCAATCTCCGTGGAGCAGCCCCGCTTCCAGCAGGATGCGCATCAACGGCACGGTGCCGCCGATCTTCACCAGATCGGCCATCGCGTACTTGCCGGAGGGTTTCAGGTCGGCGAGCAGCGGCACCCCCCTGCCGATTTCCGTGAAATCGTCGATGAAAAGCGGCACCTCCGCCGCGTGCGCCATCGCCAGCAGGTGCAGAACCGCGTTGGTCGAACCGCCGAGCGCGATGACCATGGTGATCGCATTCTCGAACGCCTTTCGGGTCAGGATGTCCCGCGGCTTGATGCCCTTGGCGATCATGTTCAGCACCGCGGCCCCGGCGTCGAAGCAATCGCGCATCTTGTCCTCCGACACCGCCGCCTGGGCGGACGAATTCGGCAGCGACAGGCCGAGCGCCTCGATGGCCGATGCCATGGTGTTCGCCGTGTACATGCCGCCGCACGACCCCTCGCCGGGGATCGCGCAGGACTCCACCGTCTCGAGTTCCTCGTCGGAATACTCGCCGGCGGCGTGCTTGCCGACCGCTTCGAAGACCGAAACGATGTCGAGATCCTTCTCCTCGCCCTTTAAAGTGGCACAGCCGGGAAGAATGGTGCCGCCATAGACGAAGACCGACGGACGGTTCATCCGTGCCATCGCGATCACGCAGGCTGGCATGTTCTTGTCGCAGCCGCCGATGGCCACGAAGCCGTCCATCCCTTCGCAGCCGACCACCGTCTCGATGGAATCCGCGATCACTTCGCGGGAAACGAGCGAGTACTTCATCCCCTCCGTGCCCATCGAAATGCCGTCGGAGATCGTGATCGTGTTGAAAATCACGGCCTTGCCCCCGGCCGCATCCGCGCCCTTCGCCGCCTCGCGGGCGAGGCGGTCGATGTGGACATTGCACGGCGTGACCTGCGACCAGGTCGAGGCGATGCCGATGTGGGGTTTGGAAAAGTCCTCCTTTTTAAAACCGACGGCATAGAGCATCGCACGCGAAGGCGCGCGGTCGGGGCCGTCGAGCATGGGCGAGGAAAAGGGGCGGCTTGGGTCTGACATCGGCCGCAGGCTAGGGAGCCCCACCGGAGGAGCAAGAGCGGATTGGAAGGAAGAACTGCCGGAATTCCGGCCTCTCAACGAGAAGACGGACGCGCATAAAAGGAAGTGAGCACAGGCACCCTACGCGATCGCGTGGGATCGCCTCAGTTGACGGAACCATTCGGACTTCCTAGCATTCAGCACCCCCATGAGAATCCTCGTCCACGACTACGCGGGGCACGCTTTCCCGACGTCGCTCAGTCGCGCCCTCGCAGCGCGCGGGCACGAAGTCGTTCATGCCTTTGCCGGCAGCCTGCAAACGCCCCGCGGCGACCTGCGGCGGCGAAGCGGCGATCCCGCCACATTGGAATTCCGCGAGATCCCGATGGACCCGGACTATCCGCGCTACAAGTACTCCTTCCTGCGCCGCCGCGGCATGGAAATCCGCTACGGAAAAGCCGCCGCCGACTTCATCCGCGAGTGGAAACCGGATGCCGTGCTCTCCGGCAACACTCCGACCGAAACCCAGGAGCCTTTGACCCGCGCGACCGTGGATGCAGGCGGCCGTTTCTTCTACTGGGTGCAGGATTTCTACAGTCTGGCGGTGGACAAACTGCTCCGCAAAAAGCTTCCCTTCGCCGGCCGCTGGGTGGGCGCCTGGTATCGCTGGCTCGACCGCCGGCAATTCGGCCGCAGCGCGGGCATCGTCGCCATCACCGGCGATTTCACTCCGATCCTTTCCGGCGAATTCGGCGTCGATCCGGCCCGCGTCTCGGTCGTGCCGAACTGGGCGGTGATCGAGGAACTGCCCGTGATGCCAAAGGACAACGAATGGTCCCGCCGGCACGGGCTCCACGACAAATTCGTCTTCCTCTACTCCGGCACCATCGGCATGAAGCACAACCCCGCCCTGCTGCTGGAACTCGCGAAGCGCTTCAGGGACGACCCGCAGGTGGCGGTGGTGGTCATTTCCGAAGGGATCGGCGCGGACTGGCTGCGCCGCGAGTCCGAAAAAGCGGATCTGGCCAATCTACTCCTTCTCCCGTACCAGGATATTTCGGAACTGCCCGCCGTGCTCGCCGGCGGCGATGTGCTGCTGGGGATCCTGGAAGAAGAAGCGGGCGTCTTCTCCGTCCCCTCGAAAACCCTCAGCTACCTCTGCGCCGCCCGCCCCCTGCTGCTCGCCGTGCCCGCCGACAACCTGGCAGCCCGCATCACCCGCGAGCACGAAGCCGGCCTTACCATCTCGCCGAAAGACCTGCAGGCCTTCCTCGATGCCGCCCTGCAGCTGCGCTACTCGCCGGAAGACTGCGAGCGTCTGGGAAAAAACGCCCGGGCCTATGCCGAGCGGACCTTCCCGATCGATCTGACCGCCGGGCAGTTCGAGCGCATCCTGTCGTCCGTCTGATCCCTTCATGCTTCCCCCCCGCACAGAACCGCGCGATCCGGTCGAAGTTCCGCGGACCCCGGTATCCGCATGGATCGAGCGTGCGCTGTGGGTGTTTATCCTTTCCTTCGCCTTCGACTACCGCGCCGCGGCCGACCGCGCGGGCAGCGGCGCAGGGCTTGATCAGCTCCTTTTCCTCGGCCTCTGCGGTGGCTCCACGCTCGCCATCCTCGCTCTGGGCTGGAAGTCTCTGACCGTCCGCCCGGGCGTCTGGATCGTCGCCCTGTGGGGAACTTTCCTCGTCTTTATGGCGGCCAATGCACTGCTCCAGGGCGTGCCTCCCGGCCGCTCCATCCGCGTGCTGCTGCCCTTTCTCCTTTGCCTCGCGGGCATGATGAACGCCCACATCGCCGGCTGCGCGGGCACTCCCCCCTCTCGGATCGTCGCTCCCGTCCTCGTCGCCGCCTGCATCAATGTCATCTGGCGCATCGCCCACGGCTTTCTGTTCAAGGACATCACCCTCGAAACTGCGCGCACCGAAGTGCAAAGCCCCGCCGCCAACTGGATCGCCGCCTGGATCGGCTGCGCGCTGCTGCTGCGCGGGCGCTTCCACTGGAGCCTGATCGTCGCCGTCGGAGTCCTCTTCACCGGCATCCTCGTCACCGTGACCCGTTCCATGCTGCTGCCCGTCTTCGCCTCCGCCGCGGCGACGACGTTCTGCCTGGCTCTCTCGCTCCGCCAGCGCACCATCCGCTGGAACGAACTCGCGAGACGGTTCGCTCCCCTCGGCGCGGCCCTGCTGCTGTTCGTCGGGGCCATCGGCTTCGCAGCGCTTGCATACCCTGCCTTGCTGGAACGCTGGAACGAACGCCTGTTCCACCACGCCGGCGACCGCAATACCACCGCCGACATCTCCTACCTGACCCGCCGCGCCGAGGCGGAGGGGATGTTCGAAATCCTCTCTCTCGATCCCGTCCGTTACCTCAACGGCCTCGGCCCGGGCGCTTCCTATTACTGGCACCCATCCTTCGTTCCCGAACTGCGCCTCGTCTATCCTGCCGACATGGAATTCGACGACGACATCTGGTTCGCCGGCCACTCCACCTGGACCTACGCGCTCTTCTCCGGCGGCGCGATCGGCCTGCTCGCCCATCTCGCCCTCCTCGGCGGCACGATGGGCCTGAGCCTGCGCGCCGCCTCCGCCAACTCCAGCCACCCCGGCCCCGACCAATGGCTCGCCTGGCTGCCCTTCGTCGCCGCCTGGTGCCTCATCAGCGAGAGCCTCACCTCGAATCCCTTCGACGAACGCCTCACCGGCATCATCTTCGGAATCATGGCCGGGCTTCCCCAGGCGTTCATGATCCGCGCCTCCTGGATCCACGCGTTTTCCTCCCGCCCCGCCGGGCCGATGGCATGAACGAGCACCTCCCCACCGTCGCCCTCGCCGACACCCGCTGGGCGGGGCATCACCCGACCTACTTCACCGAGATGAGCGCCTCGCTCCTGCGCTGCGGAGCCCGCGTCATCGCCATGTGCCCCGAACCCGGCGAGGTTCGCGAAAACCTCGCCCGTCTCGGCTTCTCGCATCTCGATGGACGGCTCGCCGCGGAAAAGCTGAACTGCCGCAACCATAGCTTCCTGGGTGGATCCCGCGACCACGATCCGCTCACCAGCATCCTGCGCTGGCGGGAAACCGGCCGCTTGCTCCGGCGGATCGAAACGCGCACCGGCTGGCGTGCGGACCTGGTCTTCTTTCCCTATCTCGACAACTACATCCGCCTCGCTCCCTTTCCCTCGCTCCCCGGCCTCCTCCTTCGTCGCCCGTGGAGCGGCCTTTACCTCCGGAATCACCACCTCGCCCAACCCAGCGGCCCGCTTCATCTCGCCGCGAAAGGCGACCTCCTGCTGCGAAGCCCCCTCTGCCGTGCCGTTTGCGTCCTCGACGAACGTTTCAACGACCGCCTCTCGGCCATCAGCGGCCATCCTGTCGTGGACTTCCCCGACATAACGGACGAATCCCCTCCTTTGGAAGCCCCCCCCCTCGCCCGGGAAATCGTCGCAAAGGCCGCCGGCAGGAAAATCATCGGCCTCATCAGCATGGAAAAGCGCAAAGGCCTTCTCACCCTGTTGAAAGCCGCGCTCGCCGCGCACGCGAAAGGCGAGCCATGGTACTTCGTCGCCACCGGCCCCTGGCCGAAGTTCACCTTCACTTCGGAAGAAATCGCTTTCTGCGAAGACGTGAACCGGCGCGTCGAGTCGGGAGCAATCGACAACCTCCACTTCGACACCTCGGGCGACAGAATCCCCGACGGCGCCATCTACAATTCCCTCTTCACCACCTTCCACCTCGTCTGGGCCGCCTACGAAGGCTTCGAGGGGAGCAGCAACGCCCTGACCAAAGCCGCCGCCTTCCGCATCCCCGTCCTCGCCACCGCCGGCCAGTGCATCGGCGCGAGAGTCCAAAAGCACCACATGGGCCGGACCTTCCCCGAAGGCGACATCGACGCCTGCCTCGCGGCCATCCGTGCGGCACTCTCGGAAAATACTCCCGAACCCGACTTCCAAGGCTACCACGCCCGCCACTCGCGCGACCGCTTGGACGAGATCTTCCGAAGTCTCCTTCATTCTCAAGGAAATCAAGGAGCGCCGACGCCCCGCCGGTGAATGAGCAGAGCGGCCTGTGCTCAGATAAAGGCTGTTCTCACAGACCACTGGCCCCGGCCACCAATTCTGTCCGGAGGACCTGAGCCTCTGCGACGCGGGCCGCTTCCCCTCCCTGCCAGATTCCCGCCATCTGACCGGCTGCTATCTGCTCGCCCTCGCCGTGGCCCGGGGCGGAAAACTTGCAACCTTCGACCGGTGCATCGACCCGGGGTGGGTTCCGGGCGGAGCCCAGGCTCTCATCGTCCTGGAATCGGAAATCCGATCATCAGGGAGGGCCGGCAGCCTGCCTTCCCCGGATCTCCTCCAACAAACCGGAAAGCTCCGTATAATCGGCTTCCCCGGTAAACTCCTCCCGCGGCCGCACCCCGCAGCGCCGCCGCACCTCCCTCCACTCCTCCACGCTCAAATCCCGGAAAAACGCCTCCAAACTCTCCCCCAATGGCTCCGCCAAAACCCACCCCGCCCGTCTCTCTCCGACCCACCTTCCCGTCTCCGTATCCGCTCCGGCCAGCGCCGGAACCCCGAAACAACCTCCCTCATAAATCCGGTTCGGCAGCAGCCACGCAGAATTCCCCGAACGGGCGGACTCGTCGATGCACCAGTTCATATCCACCGCCCCGTACATCTCCGCCAAATCTCCGGGATAAGCGTAAGCCCCCCCATAAACCACCCCCGGCGAATTCCCCAGCCACGCCGCGAAATCCCCCTCAATCGTCCCCGCCGCATACCCTCTCAAAAGAAAGCGCACATTCCCCTCCAGCCTCTTCGCCAACCCCGCCATCAACTCCAGACTCCTCCGGCAACGGAACGCCCCGAAACATCCGACCACCCACGGCTTCCCGCCATGAACCGGCTCGGCCCGGAACTCCGCCTCCGGCAGCTCCGCTCCCGGATACACCTTGTTCTCCAACAGAAAAATCCGCCCGCCGTACCCCTGCATGCCGTGGAAATACTCCCTCACAAAACCCGGCGAAGTCGTCACCAGCAGCGCCGACCTCCTCAACACCGCCCTCTCCATTGCCCGCGCGACCTTCGAAACGATCCCCCGCCCCGTCATCACCGGCTGCACGTCCGCCAGCTCCAACACCAGCGGAGCCCTCCCCCCCGCAAGCCAGCGCCCGAAAAGCGCCAGCGCCGCGTTATCCGTGTTCACCGCATAAATCACCCCGCAATCGCGCAAACGCCGCCGGTTCCGCCACAACACCCCCAATGACCTCCCCAGCGCCCCCAACCTCTGAAAATAGCGTCGGTTATAAGTGACTCCGAGATGCACATTCTCCCAGGCCGGCGGCACATCCTCCCTGTCCCTCACCCGGTGAAACGTGAACCCGGTCACCCGCCACCCGAGATCGCCGAATGCCCGGATGCGTTTGATCACCCGCGCATCCCCGCGTTCGTGGGCGAAAAAAGCCATCGCTTTCGGCGGCATCGGCATCGGCGGCTCTCAGGATTTCCGGCGGGCCCGATCCTGACCGAGCAGCACCGCCGCCGCCAGAGGAAACCGGCGGATCGCTCTTCCCCCGGCGAACGACGCCCAGCAAACCGCCGCCGCCAGCAGCGGCGCCACCAGGCAAGTATAAACGAAATTCCCCTTCAATGGATGCTCCACCCGCGTCAGCAACAAGAAAACATATGTCTGAATAATATAAACATCCAGACTCTTCGACCCGAGCGCGACAAGCGGCTCCCACCCCCTGTCCACCCGCCGCCACAACATGACAAAAGCCGCCGAAAGCGCCACCCCCGACAAATACCGGACACCGATGTTCCGCCAGTTCTCCAGCCCCATCCCCGAAACGTAAACGTAAGTGTCCGGCCGCCAAAGCAGGAAGCACGACACCACCAGCGGAACCAACACCAGCCAGACCGCCGCCTTCGGCTCCTCCACCCCCCTCCTCGCCAGATGATACCCGATCAAGAAAAAGGGAAACGTGTATTTGAAATTCGCCAGCACCTCCCAATCCGGCAAAAGCAGCACCCCCGCGAAACATGCCAGACTCCCCGCCCAGCCATCGGCTCCGAACCGCTTCAGCGCCGCCGTCAGAACCATCGAAAAAAACGCCGCCCACAAAAACCACAATCCATGTCCGACCTCCCAAGCGATCTTCCCCGCAAGGTCCGCATCCGGCATGCTCCGCCCCCTCGTCTCCAACAGAAACATCCCCGACCGGAACAACACCGCCCAGACGAATACCGGCACCATCAATTGCCGGAAACGGCGGACCACCACCTCGCCGAAACCCAAACGCCCGATCGCGCCGACCGACAAAAAACCGCTGATCGCCATGAACAACGGCATGTGGAACATGTAAATCGTCTGAAAAACCGGATCGCGCCAGAAACCGTTGTCCTCCCACCTCTCCTGCCACTCGTACCCCGTGAACTGGATCGCATGCCCGTACACGACCAGAAAGATCAACACCCCCTTGAGCGAATCGATGAACCGGTTTCTTGTGACCGCTCCCGCCTCCATCACCTTTCACTCCTCCCCGCCCGCAGGACACCGGCCACCTTCCCCGGCAGGAACCACCCCGTCATCGCAAAAATCGTCACCGCCATCGCCCCCAACATCCAGGCCATCGAACCGTACTCCAGCGCCACCCACGCCACCGCTGCCACCGCCAGCGACTCCCCAAGCTGGATGCCCACCAGCCTCCCCACCTGCCCCGTTCCAATCATCATCATATGATTCAAATGACGCCAGACGTGAGCGACAAAATAAAACCCGTAACAGGCGAGTATCCCCCGCCCGGTCCCCCCCA
>JBBCJF010000042.1:0-46485 GCA_037190465.1 Haloferula sp.
GCGGATGTTGAGCAGGCTGGATATGAGTGCGCTGGGCTTGCCGGATGCGGCGCATTTCGAAGTTCTGGGGATCGGCAGCGACCTGAACCATCTGAAGATTTCGGTGGACGGCGAGGAGTTCACGGTGAAGGCGGATCTGGAAACTCCGCCGGAACCGATGAACACGGCACGGGCGGGGTCCTCCGGCCCGGGTTCACCGGAGAGACGGCCACCCGCGTCAAGGCGGGCCCACTCTGCGGGAGAAGCGGATTCCACCGGCCCGGCCCCGGCGCAATCGTGGATGCCTTGGCTCGTGACCGCCCTGGTGGCGGCTGCAACCGGCATGCTCTGGTGGTTGCTCCGGAAGCGCGACTCATGAAAATTCTCAAACCAGATTGAGTTTGAATATGAAAAAAACGATCGCCGCAATATTTTTGCTTATAATGGTTATCAGTGTTGGATTATTTTTAAAGCTCCGCGGCGATGTTGAAGATGCCGAATCACGCAGAAAACAAGATGCCGATGCCTACAGAATCCGTGACGAATTGATTATCCATATAAAAACACATGATGGTGCATGGCCTTCATCCTTTTCCGACCTCAAATTTGAACGTAGTTACGTTGATTTTTCATCATTCCAACTATTCGCTCCCGGCATAAGGAAAGGCCAACTCGGCCAGGATGTCATTGCCGAAGCGGAGCATGGTAGGGAACTTCGAATCGTTATCTATGCGGATGGAATGGTTCGCTGGGAATGATTCCTGTGAACTGGCCCCCGAAAACCGATCCAGCGGCGAAGCGATGACAGTCGGGAATCATAAATTTTACCCGTCCCCTTCCATGGAAGATATACGCATGCAGCGAGAATAGGAATATGAAATATTTTATATACATGAAGATACTAATATTGTTGATTTCGTTGACGCCTATCTGCAAATCAGATAACGGAGAAATCATTAATTCAATAATTGAAATTACGCAATTCCAAGAAATATACGATTATCTAGATTTTGCTGCACCATCCGTTTCCGGCACTCCAAAGGATGGCACTTTGAAACCTATTACTGAATTCGGCGTTACTTTTGCAGGGAGGACGGTTTTTGGGGATTCAAAAATCGAGGAAATTTCCCTATGGACCACTGACGAAAAAATATCCCCTGAGGCAGCAAGGCTTGTGTTTCATCGATTATTGAAATCCATAAATCTCCGTTTGGGAAATGGGAAATTGATCGAAGATGTGCCAAATCATGAAGATGCTTCCGATGTTCGGACGGACGTGTATATTTGGAACAAAGAGGACAACTTGATCGCTCTCACCATTTCAGAATATCATAATAGAACTGGGATTTCTTTGAGTCGCCTGCGTCGATCCTTATGGCTTGATAGAATGGGAGCCGATAGTGGTGAGTTCTGGGAAAAGACACTCAAATCATTTGATACGATGGAAGATGCTTCCCCATCTGGAGTCGGACAATCCAACCAATCGCAGCAGTCAATAACCGAGGACCAAACATCTCAACTGAAATCTGAATCATTGTCGATAAATGCCGAGAAAGAAAAGAAAGAGCAAAGAGAGCAAGGTTCTCGAATTCGTTGGTTTTCACTTGGCTTTTTGATATTTGCGGCAACGGCGATTCTTTTATTTTTTAGTAAGAAAAAATAAAATGGGAAGGGCAATATCACCTGATTCGTGCGCGCCTGCTTGAAATCGAATTTTTCAGTAATTAGGAACCGAGAGAAACCATCACATGAAATCCAGAAAAATATGAAAAACATACCGATATTGGCCGCCATCATCTGGATGGCTTTTCCGGCGACTTCGCATGCGGAGCATCTGATTCCCGAAGACAGCAAACAGCCATGGGATTTCCGGGGAAAACCGCGTACGCTCACGCATCCGGCTTACGAAAAGCTTTTTTCGTGCAGGACCTATGAGGAATTGAGAGACGCGCTCATCGTCGCGATCGAATCGCTGGAGCAATCCATCGATTGCGCGGCTCCCTCCTACGCGGCGAGTTCTTGCAGGCTGGCATTGATACGGACCTATTATCTGCTTGGCGACGTCGGGAATGCGGACCGGTTGCTCGAACGCTATGCAGCGGTTCACCGAAAGGAGGATGGGAGTCCCGATTTCGGCGACAAACCGCTCCGGCCTCAGCTTGATCCGGAACAGGATTGAGACGGGCGGCGGCGGTAACATGAATTTTACCCGTCCCTTTCCATGCAGGCATGCGGCGGTCAGGCGAGTTCGGCGGCGATGGGATCGACGAGCGGCGAGCCGGCGCGGGTGAGGACAAGCGATCCGGCGCGGATTTCGGCGAGACCGTGTTCCTTCAGGCGGGCGATGGATTCGCCATCGAGGAGGGAAAGCGGGACGCCCTCATCGGTGCGGAGCAGCAGGGCGATGCGTTCGAGGCGGAGCTGGGCGGCGTCGAGCGATTCGGTCCCGGACACGGCGTGTCCCAGGCGGCCGGTCATGCGGACGTAGGCGGCGGTGTCGGCGACGTTTTTTTCGCGGAGGCCGCCGAGGGTGGAGACGGCCGAGGGGCCGAGGCCGAGGTAGTCCTCGCCGCGCCAGTAGCCGCGGTTGTGGGTCGAGCGGTGGCCGGGGCGGGCGTAGTTGGAAGTTTCGTAGTGCTCGAAGCCGGCGGCGCTCAGGAGATCGTGGGCGAGGTGGAACTGGGCGGCATCGCGGTCTTCGTCGGCGTCGAGTTCGCCGCGGCGGAGGCTGTCGAAGAAGGCGGTGTCCTCCTCGTAGGTGAGGTTGTAGGCGGAGATGTGATCGGGCCCGAGGGCGATGGCCGTTTCGAGCGTGGCGCGCCAGTCGTCGTGGGACAGGCCGGGGATGGAGAACATCAGGTCGATGTTGACCGAAGGCATGCCGGCTTCGCGCAGGGTGTGGACGGAGGCGGCGGCTTCCTCCGGCGTGTGTTCGCGGCCGAGGGTGCGGAGAACGTGCGGAGCGAAGGACTGGATGCCGAGCGAAACGCGGGAGACGCCGAGCTCGCGGAAGAGCCGGGCTTTCGCCGTGTCGAAGGTGGCGGGGTTGGCTTCGAGGGTGACTTCTTCGAGGACGCCGAGGTCGATGATTTCGCCGAGGCCGCCGAAGAGTTGCCGCAGGTGGGTGGGCGAGAGCATCGAAGGCGTGCCGCCGCCGAGGTAGAGAGTGCGGGGCTTTCCGGCGCAGCGGGGGAGTCGGTGGCGTGCTTCCTCCAGCAGCGCGTCGATGAAAGCGCCGATGGGCGTGCCGCCGGGAGTATGCTTGTAGAAGGAGCAGTAGGGACAGACCCGGTGGCAGAAAGGGATATGGAGGTAGAGAAGCAGGGCCGGACGTTTGTCCCGCGCGGCGGGAGAGTCAAGGGGGCGGCGGGACCGGGAAATCCGGGATTCCTTGCGGCGGGGCATCGAGCTTTTTCCCCGCCCCTGCGATCTCGATTCCCACGGCTATCTCCCGACCGCGACCGGATTTCCCGCGAGGCGAGATGGGGATGAGTCTGAAGGCCGGGAGTGGCTGAGTTCCGCCTCAACCGCTTCCTCTGTTTCAACGCTGCGCCCAAGAAGCAAATTCCGGCAGTCAGTCAGCGACCCCTCCGGTTTCCTCCAGCCTCACGAAGTACTTCAGCCCCAGCCCGGAGATATCAATCATCGCGATGCGAAGGTCCGTCCCGGGGCCGAACGATCCGGGCGGCGCGGGAATGATGGAAGCGCGTTCGGAGAGGTCGTCGTCGAAGGATTCCAGCGTCGAGCTTCCCATGGCCTTCCACGGACCCGATCCCGGGGGCGCGGCGAAGGCGATTTTCAGGAAATCGCCGTTGCGGGAGGTGTGGATCACGGTCGGCTTGCTCACAGGGGGCACCGTGTCGACAGCTCCAATCTCCATGGCCCCGTAGAAATCCGCGAGTTCATCGAATCGGAGATCGAAATGCTCGTTGCCATCCATCTCAGCGATCCGCACCAGTGAACCGTCCAGCAGGGATCGGGTCTTCGCCGCCATCGTCAGCACCGCGAAGGGAGATTTTCCCCCCGGCGTGAGATCATGGGGGGCCTGAAGCAGATCGCCGGCGCGATATGTCCTCGAAATCGCCGCGGCGGCCGGGGAACCGACCGGCGGTTGCAACAGCGGGGCGATGCTGAAGCGGAAGTCCTGGTAGATATCCTGCGAGACGTCGGGATTCCGCCCCACCAGTACCGAGACCCGGAAATCCGGCTCCAATGGACTTTCCACCGTGCGCAGCGCACGGGCCTCCACCGACACCGCGTCCATGTGTTTGACCGCCACCCAGCCTCCATTCATTCCGTATGCTCGCTCGAAATCGTAGCGGGTCGCCTCCGGACGGGCCGTGCTGCTGCTGATGAAATCCGTCTGAAGCCCCGCGCGGGGGTCCCAGCCGGCGACGGCTTCGAGCCCCATCTGGTTTCCGGTGCGACCGTCCTCGTTGCCGAAATTCCGGTTTTGATCCCAATCGAAAAAGACCCGAGGCGCGTAGCCTGCAGCGGTTTCGAAGTTCCAGGTCCACGATGTTTCGACACGCGGCGAGAACAACCTCGCTTCGCCCGGCTGCAACTCGAACCTGCCGACAAGGTGATTGGTCGAGCCTCCGCTCAGCATCAGCGTGAAGAAACGCCTGGCGGAAGAGTTGTTTTCGTTCGCTATCTGGAAGCGCGCCAAGCCGTGGAAACCGGTCGCGAATTCGCTTCTCAGCCAGTCATCGTTCTTCTTGAAGCGGAAGCCCACCGGAGGATCCCAGATCCGGATTCTCACATGCCGCAGGGAGAGCGGATCCGGGTATGGGTTGTAGAGCGTGATCAGCGGCTCGTATACCAAATGGGGTACTACATAGTTATGATTCCCCGGGGGAATGCCACGTGCATTGTAAAAATTGATCCGATCCGGAATATGCGAATGGTGGCTCACCATGGAGAACACCATTTGCACTTTCTGCACCACCGGCGCCCGGTAGCCGGCTGGCGGCTGCACCAAAGTCGCTCCCGCCAACCCGGCAAATGTCAGAAGCAAGCCCGGGACAAGCAGGGCGCGGATGGATTTCATATAAGTCATCCTTGCGAAGCCCGCTTTCCTGTCAATCCGGCAAAGAGGACTCGAATCGCTGGTAGGCGGCCCGCCATTGTTCCGGATCGCGCGGGATGTAGGTTTGGAACTCGAAGGAATCGCGGATGAGACGGCGGGCGGCGGGAAGATCGGCGAGGTGGCCGGTGGCGATCATCTGGACGACGGCGTTGCCGCAGGAGGTGGCCTCGATGGGGCCGGCGATGACGGGGATGCCGAGGGCGTCGGCGGTGGCCTGCGCGAGGAAGGCATTCTGGATGCCGCCGCCGCCGGCGTGGAGGCGTTCGAAGCGCTTGCCGGAGAGGGCGCAGAAGCGCTCGTAGACGACTCGGTATTTCAAGGCGAGCGACTCGGTGGCGATGCGGAGGATCTCGCCTTTGTCCTGCGGGATGCGCTGGCCGGTGCGTTCGCAGAAGGCGCGGATTTTTTCCGGCATGTCGCCGGGCGCGGCAAAGACGGGATCGTCGGGATCGATGAAAGCGGTGAAGGGTTCGGCCGCTTCGGCCAGCGCGGCCATTTCCGCGTAGGCGAGCGGCTCGCCGTCGAGCTCCCACTGGCGCTTGCATTCCTGGATCAGCCAGAGGCCGGCGATGTTCTTGAGGAACCGCACGCTGCCGGCGACACCGAGTTCGTTGCAGCAACGGGCGGCGAAGGCCTCCGGCGTGCGGATCGGTTCGCGGGTTTCGAGACCCATGATCGACCAGGTGCCGGAGGAGAGCCAGAGGGAGTCTTCGCTTTCCATCGGGATGCCGGCGACGGCGGAAGCGGTATCGTGCGAGGCGCTGGCGACGACGGGAATCCCCCCCCTGCCGATGACGCGGGCGACTTCATTGCGGATCGGGCCGAGCACGGTGCCGGGAGCGACGATTTCGCCGAAGATACGGCGCGGCAGGCCGAGGGCGTCGATGACTTCCCAGGCCCAGCCGCCGGTGGCGGGATCGAGAAGCTGCGAGGTGGAGGCGATGGTACGCTCGACAGCCTGGACGCCGCTGAGCCAGTAGGCGAGCAGGTCGGGGATGAAGAGCAGCGCGTCCGCCGCGGCGAGGGCGGGAGATCCGAGTTGCTTCTCGGCGAGGAGGTGGAGGGAGGAGTTGTAGAAATTCGTGGTGATGCCGGTGTGGGCGTAGATGTCCGCTTCGTTCATCAGGCCGTGCATTGCCGCGGGCATCGGTTCGTGGCGGGAATCGCGGTATTGGTGGGGCAGGCCGAGCAGGCGGCCGTGGGCATCGAGCAGACCGAAGTCACAACCCCAGGTATCGATGCCGAGTGAGACGATCCCGTCGCCATATTTTTCCACCGCCCGGCGCAGGCCGTCCTGAATGTCGCGGAAAAGGCCGAGGATGTTCCAATACGAACCGCCGGGCAGATCGGTGCCGGGATTTTCGAAACGGTGGATTTCCTCCAGGTGGAGGGTTTTCAGATCGGTTTCGGCGGCAATGACACGGCCGCTGCCGGCGCCGAGATCGATGGAAAGGAAGACGGGCATGGTTTGAAGTGGGAACGCGGATCTCGGAACGCGGAATGTCTTTTCTGGAGTTTGGAACTTGGAATTCGGAATTTATCTATCTCGCGATCCGGAGGTCGTAAGGCGTACTTTTCAGATGGGTTTTGGCGAAGTGCTTCGCACCGCGGTCGGTGACTACGGCGTCGATTTCGGAGGGAGCGGCGAAGAAGAAATCGGTTTGGACGCCGAGTTTGGAATGATCGATGAGGGCGCAGTTCCAGGCGGAGTGTTCGAGACTCAGGCGCTTGATGCGGGCTTGTTCGGGATTCGGCTCGCTGATGCCGCGGACAGGGTCGAGACCGCCGCCGGAGAAGAAGAAGCGGTCCACGCGCAGGGCCCGCAGCGAGCTTTCGGTGAGCAGGCCGGAGAAGCGGCGGCCGCGGGGCTCGTAGATGCCGCCGAGCTGGATCATCTCCACATCCTCGCGGGCGGCCAGGCGCTCGACCACGGCCAGGGAGTAGGTGATCACGCGCAGGGGCATGCCGTCGGGAAGATGGGAGGCGAGCTCCAGAGCGGTGGAACTGGCGTCCAGCAGGATGGTATCGCCGGGGGAGAGGAGCTTCACCGCTTCCCTGGCGATGGCGATTTTTTCTTCGAGCTGGCGCGCCTGCCGTTCCGTGTAGGAGGGCTCGGCGAGCATGGCGGAGGCATCCATGGCGCCGCCGTGGGTGCGCCTGAGATGGCCGCGGCGTCCGAGGAGATCGAGATCGCGGCGGATCGTTTCCTCGGTGACGCCGAAGTCGCGGGCGAGATCGGTGGTGCGCACCGTGCCGTCGCGGCGGGCGAGGTCGAGGATGCGGCGTTGGCGTTCGGCGGCGAGCATGTGGGATTTTGTTGGAAATTGCTTGCTTTCGTGGTTTTTGTCTCGCACATCGCGGCGAGGTCAACCCCGAACTTTTTTGAACCCATGCCCGCCGATTTCAAGCACGTGAAGTATTCCTGGGACGACGCGCACGCCGCGGCCCTCGATCCGGTGGCCCGCCTCGTTTACCGCTCCAACATTCTCGGCGGCGATCAGCGCGTGACGAATACCGGCGGCGGCAACACATCGTCGAAGATCGTCGAGCAGGACCCGCTCACGGGCAGGGATGCCGAGGTGCTGTGGGTGAAGGGTTCGGGCGGCGACCTGCGCACGTCGAAGCGCGAGAATTTTTCGTCGCTCTATCAGGAGAAGCTGATCTCGCTGCAGGAAGTGTATGCGGCCCGCGCCGACAAGGGGCTCAAGTCGCAGGCGGAGGACGACATGGTGGCGATGTATTTCCATACCACCTTCAATCTGAATCCGCGCGCGTCGTCGATCGACACGCCGCTGCACAGCTTCCTGCCGGGAAAGCATGTCGACCACATGCACCCGAACGCGATCATCGCCATCGCCGCGTCGAGGCATTGCGAGGAGCTGACGCGGGAGATTTTCGGCGGCGAGATGGCCTATGTGCCATGGATGCGGCCCGGCTTCGAACTCGGTCTCGCGATGCAGGAGATCGCGAAGGCGCAGCCGGAGGTGAAGGCGATCATGATGGGCCAGCACGGTTTCATTTCGTGGGACGACGACGACAAGGTGTGCTATGAGCGCACGCTGGAGTTCATCGAGAAGGCCGCGGTTTATATCGAGAAGAAGTATGAGGCCAAGGGCGGCGACGCCACGGCCTTCGGCGGGCGGAAATACGAAACGCTGCCGGAGGAGCAGCGATGCGCCACGCTCGCCGCGATCCTGCCGTGGCTGCGCGGGCAGGTGTCGCAGCAGAAGCGCTTCATCGGCACGGTGCAGGATGACGAGAAGATCCTGCGCTTCGTCAATTCGCTGGACGCTCCGCGTCTCGCCGAACTCGGCACTTCCTGCCCGGACCATTTCCTGCGCACGAAGATCAAGCCGCTCTATGTCGACTGGAATCCCCAGGCCGAGGATCTTGCCGCGTTGAAGACCAGGCTTGCGGCGGGTATCGAGCAGTACCGGAAGGACTACGCCGCGTATTACGAAGCCTGCAAGCATGCCAACAGCCCGGCGATGCGCGACCCGAATCCGACCGTCGTGCTCATCCCCGGCCTCGGCATGATCGCCTGGGGCAAGGACAAGTCGGAAAGCCGCGTGACCGCGGAGTTCTATAACTGCGCGGTGGAAGTCATGCGCGGCGCGGAGGCGATCGACGAATACATTTCCCTGCCGCAGCAGGAGGCTTTCGACATCGAATACTGGCTGCTGGAGGAAGCGAAGCTGCAGCGCATGCCGGCGGAGAAGGAGCTCGCGCGCCAGATCGTCATCGTCATCGGCGCGGGTTCCGGCATCGGCAAGGAGACGGCGCACCGTCTGGTGAAGGAGGGCGCGCATATCGTCTGCGTGGATCTGAACAAGGAAGCGGCCGAAGCGACGGCGAAGGAGATCACGGACAAGCACGGTCTCGGGATCGGGGTCGCGGGTTCGGGCATTTCCGGCTGCGGTCCGGCCATCGGGCTGGCGACGGATATCACCGATCGGGCGAGCATCCGGGCGATGTTCGATCAGGTGGCGCTGGCTTACGGAGGCTTCGATCACATTTGCGTGACGGCGGGGATTTTCGTACCCAGCGATACCACCGGCCATATCCCGGACGACAAATGGGCGCTCACCTTCGCGATCAATGTCAGCGGTTCCTATTTCGTCGCCGACGAGGCGGCGAAGACGTGGCGCGAGCAGGGGCTCCGCGGCAATCTCGTGCTCACGACCAGCGCCAACGCGGCGGTGGCGAAGAAGGGTTCCCTCGCCTACGACGCGTCGAAGGCCGCGGCGAATCATCTCGTCCGCGAACTGGCCATCGAGCTTGCGCCGCTGGTGCGTGTGAACGCCGTCGCTCCGGCGACGGTGGTGCAGGGCTCGGCGATGTTCCCGCGCGAGCGGGTGATCGGTTCACTGGCGAAGTACGGGATTCCCTACGCGGAGGATGAAGCGACGGAATCGCTGGTCGGGAAGCTGGCGCAGTTCTATGCGGATCGCACTCTGACCAAGGCGCCGATCACGCCGGCGGATCAGGCGGAGGCGTATTTCCTGCTGGTGACAAACCGCCTGAGCAAGACGACGGGGCAGGTGATCACGGTGGATGGAGGGCTGCACGAGGCGTTTTTGCGCTAACACCAACTGACTGCTACTGACTGACTGGCCGTTGGTAATTTACAGCTTTTGAGTGCATAGTGTTGAACCATTTGTTGATCGGTCCGTAGGGAGGAAAAAAGGGGTTGCAACGCACTCCGCACCGATCACCCGAAGACATCTCTTTGGAGTTGGCGCAGGCTGTGAAAGGCGTTCGGGTTTTTTCTCCAGTTCCAACCGCGCAGCAAACGCGCCCCCTCCTTGCGCCCGGGTGAGAAGCGGTCGCGCATGGATTGAAAGACACTTTCGACGAATTCCCTGCCGCCCAGCACCGCGCCGTCGGTGAAATAGCGCACCCGACAGCGCAGGTAGTCCACCTGCGACAAGCGCCCACCCTACCGCAGCACCTCCAGCGACTTCACCGTAACTGAATCCTCTCACAAACTTCAACTCAATCCAGACGCGGAGCCGGTCTACGCTGATTAGTCCGTAGCACTTCCTCCTTCCAGGGCAATCCATTTACTAGCCAACTAGCACCGCCCATTGTCAACTCTATCGAAGTAAGACTCTTGCCCTCTACCCTATGAAGCAAAGCTCGCGGAGTCTGTGGACGAAAAAGAAGCGGGCGCTCTAACGAATCATCGTATACGACCTCGTGAGCGATACTCGGTGCCGTTATGACCTGTATCCCTTGAAAGGTTGAAAAAGAACAAATGTGTGTATGTCCACAAAACACGGCTAAAACTCCATTTTTTAGGAGAATCGAAAGGAATTTTTCGCTCCCAGCCAGCAATCTCTGACCATCCATCCACCAGTGCCCAATATCCACCGGAGGATGGTGGCATGCAACAATAACTGACTCGGCATCCCCAATCGAACTAAACAGGTTCTCAAGTACCACAATCATATGGGCCGCAATCTCACCATGGTTGAAACCCGGAACTAGCGTGGATAAACCCACCATTAAGGTTTTCCCGTTGATATCCCAGATCCATGGATCACTTCCGGGCCAATACAGATCCCCAAGAATTGCACGCCCGGTCTCTCGATTATCATGATTACCCGGAACCACCTTCGTCGGCCAAGGACAGGAATTTAATAGCTTCGCCAACCTCTCATACCCCGTCGTTTCACCATTGTGAGTCAAATCACCCGTTATCACGCAGGCATCGACGTGCAGCCTACGCTCAACTATCTCACCCAGCACCATCGCCAGCCTCTCATCGTTTCCACCTCCGTTTCGACTCAAACTAGCTTCATTCAAGTGCAAATCTGACAAATGAAGAATTGATGTCATGATCTTGTTTCTGTATCACCTTTTACGGTTTGCGCCCTATCTCCCACATAGACCTGTCGCGCAAATACAATAAACTCTTCAAAATGAGTCGTCGATAGATGGTTTTCAAATGCATCTCGATGCATAAATACTTCTATCAGACCAAATAAAGAACGACTAACACTTGATCGAAATACCCCAAAGCTAATGCAACCCTTTTCTAAAGCAACCGAATTCTCGCCATTCAAACAAGCTCGCTGAAAGAATTCGTCTGAGGCAATCGGATCAACTGGCCATATCGCAGCAACCCCGTACAATGGCAAAACTTGAGATAAATCGAATCCTTCCTTCCTAAAGTTGTAACCGCTACCATAAAACTGCCACATCAACCCAATCCCTTGACCCAAACAATTCGTTTCCGAATCGGCAGGTAAGCAAGTGTCAAAAAGCTCAACGCTTGCACATCTTTCGTGTTCCCCACGTATATATAGCACCTGACTACACGATCTCTCTTCTGGGCTTTGAAACTTCTCACCCGAACAGGGCTTTACCCTCACACGAGCTGACGATTGGACTTTCATCAAAAATGAGAGATTGACAGCTTAAATCCGCTCAAATTCATATCCACTGAAAATCCCAGTGCATTTTACACCAGGAACTTCGACCAAACTTCGTTCATCCTCCTGATCGATAATATTAAACCAAACATCCAATATCAATCCTCCGGATTCAGTAATTACAGGCCCATCTTTTGACAGTGCCATTCGAAGTGAAACCTCGCGAACATTTCTCAAACTGCCTATTTCATCAAAAGCTCGTCTGAGCCAAAACGGCTCCACCTCGACTGGAACTGGAAACCTGCAACCTAGCCGCTCGACATTTTTCGAATTGTCGGCAACGAGAATTCGCCGCTCAGCAGCATCAAAGATAAGCCTCTCGCGGTAAAGCGCCCCTCCTCGCCCCTTAATTAGTCTCCCGTGAGGATCAACTTCATCAGCGCCATCAAAGCACCAATCAATAGTTGATGGAACATAAGTGCATACGTTCAATTCGGATGCCTCCGAAGCAAGTTGAATTTCGATTGAGCTCGGAACTATTACTACATCCAGGTTCTCATCGCGGCATCGTTGCCCCAATGCCAATACGGTAAGAAACGAAGTTGAACCTGAGCCGGCGCCAATCACTTGACCTGAACCAGCCAGATTCGCCACTCGCTGAGCAATGGACTTCTTTAAGGCTTCATTCGTGATGTCCCTACACCATTCCAAGCCTAATTTCGCCCCCTGATATTTACCAGTTGACATGAGATTAGGCTTCTAAAAATGACAAAATCCTGTTCGCTGCCTCATCAACTGATTGCAATTGCGACGAAACTTCACACATATTTGCATTCAATTCTACAGCCTCCTTGACAGCCTCCGAGGAATTCAACGAAGCGGCCCGAACAGATGGATTCTTGTTCGCGATCATCTGCAAACCATGGCCGCTACGACTCACCAAGACTACAAGGCTCGCCTGGCCAGCAACGATCTGTCGCGTAGCTTCCAAGATCAACTTATCAGCCGTAAGATCCGCAAATAGTTCATTCAATACTAGGAAATTGCCAGCAATTCCGGCCCGAAGTTTTCGCAGAAGTTGGCCACGAAAAGCTTCCAAGTCGGGCTCCGAGATCAAAATATAAGATTTATTTTTCATTTGTAAAATTCAGAGTAGAATCTCGTTTGGTCCATGATGATCCTTGCAAATATCAAACAGCTTGTCGAAGCGATCGGCAAATTCCGAAATCACCATCTTTGCGCCATCGGATGAGGCGCGCACAATGATTGGATCTCTTACGGTCACTCCCGAATAGTCTTCGGGATCTGAGTCATAAAGTCCTTGGATCAGGTTCTCACGATCAAAAATGACTTCGTATTCAGTTGGATGAAAATTGTAGTGCCTTATTTCAAGCCTTGAGATCCTTCCTTCCCGCTGCATTCGATGCCAGTCCGCGACCACGAGCTTGATTTGGTTGGCGAAGTCAGGGTTCGTGCATTCACCCGGGTCAAATCCCCTGAGTAAGATTCTGCATTCATCGATATGCACTGAAAAGAACTTGAGGAAACTCAAGACCTGCTGTGCTGAGATTGCATATATCCGCAGTGTGCCAATTCGGTGGGTCTTCCCACAGATTTCCGAAAATGCTGTCCCTAGTGTAGTTTGATTTAGAACTTTCGTCGAATCGATGAATTCTGCTTGAGTTGAGGAGAGCAGGCTTACTGCCGAAGACATTTTTTCCAGATTGGCGGCGGATTTCAGAAGTGTTGATTCTACATGCCATATCAAAAAGAGAACTGAGCCGGCCAAAATTGCACAAGTAGCCTCAAGGGGTAGTTTGCTAATTGTTTGCGGAACGAAAGTTTGGACGAGCAATACAACAATAGCAACCATCATGGGTCCGTATGCCGCAGCATGACTAAAAAACAGCAGAGCTTTTGTCCAAGTGCTTGTATTGTTATCGTCGCTCATCTTGCGCTTAGTTTCAACCGCGAATTGCAGAATACGCTGTCATTTGGTAGTCCCAAAACATTTTATGTTGATGATCCACTGATAATCCTTCAATCACATCAGATAGATGATTCAAACCTATTTCGAAGCTTTCAGGCGAAATCATACGTAGCGTTGAAAATGCTTTTTGAGAAAACATTTCCCGCACGAAATTGCTAGTTACATATCGGCTTTCATCCACTGCGGTGATCTTTATATCTCCAAAACCATTCTTCTCAAAGGCATTAATTATTGCTTCTTGATCCGGATGCCGTCGTATATCTAATTCAAGTGCCTCCGGGAAATACTGATACCAATCACGATTCTGGAGTTGAGAATGCGTTGATGTTCGGATCACGATATTCCCCCCTGAATTCAACAATCCCGAGATTTTTTTCATCCAACAGCCTGGCTCGCCAAGTAGGTGCGCAACCTCAGACATCCAGACTTTCGAAACGAGCACATTGAGTTGGAAGTCGCTAAAATCGTCGTTATACACTTCAACTTCATATCGCGAATTTGCGAATTCTCTACGGCATTCATTCGCAAGAATCTTACTCGGCTCAACTCCGATGACCTTTGAGACCCTCGGAATTTGGTCCAATAGCGCCCGCAAGTTCATACCTGTCCCACAACCTACGTCGAGCAGTGGACCCGTCGGCCCAGCGTCAGATTCTAATAGGGATGCGTATCTCTGAAGTGAGGATGTTGAAATTCTTCGGAATCCGTTGAAGGCGTCGCGATAGGTTTGGGTTTCAAAAACTGCAGACTGATTTTCCATAGTTCGGCATTCAAGCTTAGGCTACTTTAAATTTCACTCGACTGTTTTCATTTGAGATCGCACAAAAATCCATCAGTCAATGGCATGCCGTGTCAGCTTGAGGTTTTCTGCCGCGAGTGTAAAGGTCCGCATTAAGCCGGTTGGCCGTCTGGCCGACTACTACTGCTAGGAATTTGACTGCTACTGACTGACTGCTAGAAATTTGCTTTTTGCCACTTGTTGGTCGGACCGAGGGGAGGGAAAAAGGGGGTTGCGGGGGGAAGAGGGAGGTTCCAGCCGCTCGCAAGACGGGGCCAAGCTCCGCATCGGGCGCAACCCAGATGCAAAAATGAGGGGAATGGAGGGGTTCATGGCTCATTGAGGATCGGCACGCATGAGCATAGCCCTCCGCCCCACCTTGCCAAGAAAATTCGGCAGTAGATGGTTCGGGCAGCGGAAGTCCTGTGATGCCGGGGAACCACCCTTCACTCCTGCTCCAACAACTGTCGGATTGCAGGTTCCTTGATCCTTGGCGCCTAACTCGTCGGCCTTATCCAAAAAGCTGCGTTCCTGATAGTGGCGGGCAAGGCCTGCGAGGATCTGATCCGTGGCCGGGCTATCCGGATTCGAGTCTGCCCAGTCGAGTGCCGATTGCGGGTTGAGGCGCGCCATCCATGTGGTCAGCGCGAGCGGTTCCTCGGGCCGCGGATGTCTTTGGCCATGACGCTCACCACGTAGTTCAAGAGGAGCCTCCATTCCGAAGGATCATGGAGGCTGCAAAATTCTGCTCCGCGGGCCGGGAGCTCCACTGCTGATCAAGACGAGCCATCGCGAAGGACTCCACCGAGCCAGGGTCGGAGCGTCTGAGCGACTCCATCACCACCCCGGGCGGCTTCCTTGTTGCAGATGGGGGTGGTGGCGGCAGGACATCGAACCATGCCTGCGCGCCTTCTTCCCCAACATACCAACATATAGATCATAGAGCCAGAAACGTAAACCACGGCATCGATCTGCCGGTCTTCCGGAAGGATGGCCGCGAAAGTGACGGCTGATCCGGGATCGGATTCTGCCAAACCGTGCATGAGCCCAGAGAACGCGCCGTCGGCTAGGGGCGAATCGCCAAGTTGCCGGAAGGCCTCCGTTGCCGCACGGGGATCGCCGAAGGCCCATGCTTTCATGAGATGAGCGGTTCGGCGCCTTGCTTCCCGCCGGCATCGATGTTCGCCTGAACGTAGATCCAAGCCCCTTGTCGGATCGAGGTCCGCCCACGCTTGCCAGAAGGCGATCGTTGCGGCCGGGAAGGCGCGTCCGAGCCGTTGCTCCTCATGCAGCAGGCCGCGATCGCCGGGGCATCCACCGGGCGCATGGTGGAAAGCAGGGCCATCCACCGCGCTCCAGTCGCTTGCCCTCCAGAAGGGTGTCCCAAGGCACCCTTCATGGCTGCGGTGAAACCTTCTCTTGAGGAAAGGGCGCCCGTTCCCGGCATACAGGGAGGAGTTTCACTGTAATGATATGGAAGAATCTCTCGAAGAGACGCAAGGAATTTCGGACGGGGCACTGACTGCTACTGCCATGAATTTGCTTTTTAGCGCACGACCTTGGAAACACCTGTTGGCCGGTCCAAAGGGAGGGAGAAAGGGAGGGTGCGGGGGGAGAAAGGTTCCGGCCGCTCGCAGGAGTAACCTGACGAAATCCTCCGGGACGCGATACAGGCACAATGGCGCAGCCATTCCGCCGCTTAACTCACTCCACCGCATCGGCCGGAGCCTTCGGCTTCAGTTTCGCGCGGATGAGTTCGATGAAGATGGGTAGAACGGATACGGCGATGATCCCGAGGATGACGATTTCGAAGTGATCCTTCACCACGATTTCGCGACCGAAGATGCTGAAGGTGGCGTTGCCCAGGAACCATCCGGCGGGAACAAGCAGGCCGACCCAGAGAAGCGCCCCGGTGATGTTGAAGAACGAAAAGCGGCGGTAGTCCATCGCTCCCGAACCGGCGACGAAGGGCGCGAAAGTGCGCACGATGGGGACGAAGCGGGCGAGGATGATCGTCTTGCCGCCGTAGCGGACGAAGAATTCGTTGGTCTTGGCAATGTGGGCCGGTTTGACGATGCGGGGGAATTTCCGCATCATCCATTCGCCGCATCTACGGCCGATCCAGTAGTTGACGGTATCGCCCAAGATGGCGGCGACGAGCAGCACGACGGCGGCGATCCAGACATCGAGCCCGGAGTCGGGGTCCGCGGCGATGGCGCCGACGGCGAAGAGCAGGGAATCGCCGGGCAGGAAGGGGGTGACAACCAGGCCCGTCTCGCAGAAGACGATGAGAAAGAGCAAACCGTAAACCAGTGTTCCGTATTCGCGGGTGAAGTCGTTGAGGTGGTCCTGGAGGTGGAGGAACAGGTCGAGGATTTCTTTCATGGTCAATCGTTTTCCGGACGGGGGTCGCGGTTGAGGAGTTCGTGCAGGGCGCGGGCGGCGGGCATGCCCTGGTAGAGGATGGCGTGGACGGCGTCGATGATCGGAGTGCGCACGCCGGCGCGCTGGGCGGTTTCGTGGATGGAAAGGGTGTTGGGAACGCCCTCGGCGACCATGCCGAGCGAGGCGGTGGCTTCTTCGAGAGAAATGCCGCGGCCGAGGGCGAGGCCGACGCGGTGGTTGCGCGAATGTTCGGAGAAGCAGGTGGCGATGAGGTCGCCGACGCCGGAGAGACCGGCGAAGGTTTCCACCCGGCCTCCGAGGCGGGTGCCGAGGCGGGTCATTTCGGCCAGCGCGCGGGTGACGAGCGCGGCGATGGCGTTGTCACCGAGACCGAGGCCGGCGGCGATGCCGGCGGCAATGGCATAGACGTTCTTGATCGCACCACCCAGCTCGATGCCGGCGATGTCGTCGCTGGTGTAGCTGCGGAAATGGGGCGCGGTGAAGAGCTCCTGGAGACGGCGGGCAAGGGCTTCGTCGGTGCTGCCGATGACGGCGCAGGTGGCGAGTCCGGCGGCGATTTCCTCGGCATGGTTCGGGCCGGAGAGCACGGCGACGGGATTGGCGGGGAACTGAGAGCGGAGGATCTGGCTCATGCGCTCGCCGGTGTTGCGCTCGATGCCCTTGGCGCAGGAGAGAAGCACGGTGTCCGCAGGCAGCCCCAGACCGGCGAGTTGCGCGGCGGTTTCGCGGGTGGCGGAGGTAGGCACGCAGAATAGGATCAGGGGGGAGGAGCAGGCGGCGGCGAGATCGGTGGCAGCGGCGATGTTGGCAGGCAGGACGATGTCGCTGAGGTAGCGGGGATTGCGGTGGCCGGTATTGATAGCGGCGGCGACTTCGGGGTCGCGGCCGACGAGAAGCGCGCTTTCCGCCATGGGAGCGAGCAGCGTGGCAAGCGCGGTGCCGAAGGAACCCGTGCCGAGGATGGCGACGGAGGAAAAAGCGGAGTCAGACATCGGCGGCGGGTTTTTTCTTGCGGTGGAAGCGGCTCTCGGTGCCGTCGAGGATGCGGCGGATGTTCGAGCGGTGTTTCCAGATGGCCAGCGCCGCGATGAGGAGGGAGAAGACGAAAAGCGGCTTGTTCCAGGTGCCGTCCTGTATCCTGCCGTGGGTCCAGGAGCCGTAGAGCGTGACGAGCGGCAGGGCCGCCGCAGCTCCGATGCTCGCGAGCGAGACATAGCGGGTGGCGGCGAAGATCAGCAGCCAGACGACGATCAGCAGCAGCACGCCGAAGGGCATGAGGGCGATCAGTACGCCCGCAGAGGTAGCGATGCCCTTGCCCCCTTTGAAGCTTACCCACGGCGAGTAGTTGTGGCCGAGGATGGCGAAGAGCGCGGTCAGGATGTGGACAATCTGCACGGTGGCGGCGTCCGCGGCAGGGAGTTTCAGGGTCCACGCCTCGGGGAGCCCGGCGGGAATTTGGACCGGCCGGTCTTCGATCTGAACCAGATTGATCGCGAGGAGGACGGGAATGAAACCCTTGAGGATATCGAGGATAAGGCAGGCAATGCCGTGTTTTTTCCCGACGACGCGCAGCACGTTGGTCGCGCCGATGTTACCGGAGCCATGCTGCCGGATGTCGATACCCCTGGCCCGGGCGATGAAGAGCCCGAAGGGAATGGAGCCGAGGAGAAAGGCGATAAGCGGGCAGAGCCAGAGCTGCATGGGCGCGGCTTGGGTAGTCGAAAGCCAGGGGGATGTCACCACTGGAGTGGAAGTGGCTCATACCTAGTCACTCATGAATCACTTCCTCCGCTTCCCGGAGAAGGATCCGGGCAACGGACCAGGAGAGCCAGGTTCCAGGCAGCGGTCTATGGGATTCTTCCGAGGGATCCGGCCGGGCGGGAACCATGTCGCGGGCCTTCCGGAGGTCCTCCAGCGCCTGCTCTCGGTTGCCGAGCCGCTGATGGCCCATTGCGGTGAGACAGAGAATTCCGGCGATGCGCGAACCCGCTCGATCGGGGTACTTGAGGCATTCCCGGCTCCATTTCAGAACTTCCTCCGTATTTCCCCGGCGATGGTGGTATATGGCCAGCGAGAACGCCTCCCATTCGGGCAACCTGTTACCGGTACTGGCGGGGATGGCGGACGCGCATACTTCCGCCGCTTGCTCCAGTCGCTCGAGCGTCGCGGAATCCGCGGGGAGGAGCAGGCAGGCTTTCAACAAATGCTCGGCCTCCATCGAGTTCTGCACCGATGCCAGATAGAGATCCAGGGTTTCCCTGCGGAATGCTTCATAGCCCGCGATGTCGCCATATTCGAGATAGGCGGGTGCGGTGAGCAGCAGATCCAGACCTTCGAGGATGCTTCTTGGGGCGGCGAGGCGGTTCGCCTGGTTGAGCAGGGTGAAGCATTGCACCGCTTGCTCCCAGCGTCCGTATACGGCGTTCCAACTGCCGAGAGAACGAAAAACGTTCGCCGCTTCGAGCGAAGGATCGATGAAGGAAAGCGGGTTTTCCTGCAGGAGTGTGTCCGCCTCCTCGATCATGCCCTCGCTCAGCAGTACCGCCACGCGGGAGACGCTCGCCCTTGCCTGAGCCTGGCTGCGCAGGCGGGCTTCCTCCGCCCGGGCGGCTTCCGCTTCCCGGCTGAGCCGCTCCTGCTCCACCAGGGCCTCGCGTTCGCGCAGATACAATACCGTCGCGGCGCTCATACCGGCGAGCAGGGAAAGGGCGACGGCGACTCCCGAGATACAGACGGCGCGGTTGCGCCGGATGAATTTGCCGATCAGATAGAGCTGCCCGGGCCGGCGAGCGATCACGGGCTCGTCGGAGAGGAAACGCTGCACGTCCATCGCCAGGCTGTTCGCCGTCTGGTAGCGGCGGTTGCGGTCTTTTTCCATCGCCTTCATAACGATCCAGTCCAGATCGCCGGAAAGCAGGGAAATCAGGCGCCCCTTGTCGCAGCAGCGATGGCTTGCGATCTCCTCGGCTTCCATGCCGCCCCCGGCCAGAGAAACGGAAGGAAATGGGGGATCCTTCTCCAGCAGAGTCCGGCGCATTTCCGACATGCCGGACTTCATCAGAGTATCGCCATCGAAAGGTGGGCGACCCGCCAGGAGTTCGTAGAGCAGGGCACCGAGGCTGTACACATCACCCCGGGTGTCGATGTCGATGCCGCCCATGTCCACCTGCTCAGGACTCATGTAGGCGGGGGTGCCGACGGGCTGATCGAGGGCAGTGGAGATCGCCGTGCCGGATGGCCGGTTTTCGGTCGCCTTCGCGATGCCGAAGTCGATGACCTTCGGCATTGCCTGACCGTCGTGCGTGGCGACGAGGATATTGGACGGCTTGATGTCGCGGTGGATGATGCCTTTCTGGTGGGCATGCTGGATGGCATGACATACCTGGATGAACAGCGCCAGCCGCTCCGTCACGTCGAGCCTTTCCGCGTCGCAGTATGAAGTGATCCGGTCCCCCTTCACCAGTTCCATCACGAAGTAAGGCCTGCCGCCGGCGGTCGCGCCCGCATCCAGCACCCGCGCGATGTTCGGGTGGTCCATGAGCGCCAGCGCCTGCCGCTCGACCTCGAAGCGGGAAATGACCCTCTCCGTATCCATGCCGAGCCGGATCACTTTCAGCGCCACCCTTCTTTTCACCGGCTCTTCCTGCTCAGCCTCATAGACGATCCCGCAACCGCCCGCGCCGATACGGCGGATCAATCGGTAGCGGCCGATGATCGAGCCGGGCTCGTCTTCGGAAACCGGAGACTCCCGCTCCTCGCGGCGCTCCTCCTCCCACAATGCCTCCAACGTATCTCCGGCCAGCACATCGCGATGCCTGCGTGTCTCGATGAAAAACGCCGCGGATTCTCCGGCGAGATCCAACAACTCCGACATGCGGGCCAGCCCCTCCGGATTGTCATGGAACGAACGCTCCAGAAAAATCCTCCGCTGCTCCGGATCCTCGAGGTGGATCGCCGTATCGAAGATCGCGTCCTCGATCTCGACAAACTCCGCGGCCGGGCCGGCTCCTGTCGCATTCGTTTCCATGAAATCGGACCGCAGCTGAGGGGAATCATGCCCCTGGACGCTGCCCTTTCAAGGAGGTTTGAGAACGAAGTCCGCCTCTCCCGGCGGCAATGGAAGCCCCGGCGCGCCGAACCCATAGGCGCGCCGGAGCCGATGTCGCGCCTCCAAAAACCCACAAAGGCAGCGCGACAAAGTCATCGGTCATTCGGGAATCACGATGCACAGGCGCACGAAATGCCGCGGCTGTCCCGGCGGAAGCGTGTAGGAAATCGTGGTGGCATCGTTCTCGTCGGGAACCACCGGCGTCCATGGCTCCGGCGCCGCGCCCAGCGTGCTCGAAACTTCGATGACATCGCTCACGTCTCCATTGCTCACGGATTCGGCACGCTTGGTGAAACTGATCGTCCCATCGACGAGGGCCGGCAGTGTATCCGGTACGGCGGGGTCCACGCATGCGGGGCTTGCCCGAAACAGGGGCATCGATCTGGAGCGCGACGATCTCCATGGAGCCATCGACCGGCGCCCAACGACGGGCCGGTCGACGGCACGACGGCACTCCTTGACAAGACGATGGATGAATACGGACATAACCGGACAGCCGACCACGAGCCGTTGAGTCGCCAAGGAAGCGGATCTTTGTCCGTCGGCGAAGATGCCGCTTCCCCGGTTGATTTCAGAGCCCGAAAAGACGCGAAAGATCAGAACTCTTTTTCAGTGCCGGCGGCGGGTGCCGAGCAGGCTCAGGGCACCGAGGGCTCCGAGGAGGGCAACGGAAGGCTCGGGGATCAGGGTCGTCTGCACAGTGACGAAAGGAACACGGTCCTCTCTCACGTACCCGTTTGTCGGGGACGTGCCACCGGTAGCCTCAATGATGGCAACCCCTTGGTTCGCGAAATCATTGGCTCCTCCGTTATTCGTTCCGGCGGGGGGATTCGTCAAACGCCGCAGGGCGATACCGCCCTCCGAAGCGACACTGACCGGCGCCAAGCCGGCCAGGGAATCCGCGGACGTCTGGAATGCGAGGACCACGGTCTGCCCCGGAGCCGCTGTTATGGAAGAGACGCCGTCGAATGTCCAGGTCACGCTGTCCCCGTTGCCGAACGTGCTCCATGCCACAGGGCCGGATACTCCGAGAAACTCGCCGTAAACTCCGGCTGATCCTGCCGTGCCTGAATAGGAAGCATAGACGCCGAGCCAAAGCTCTGAAAGTGAAGCTCCGCCCGCCCCGTTGTTTTTGACGACCGTGACCGAGTCGATCGTATACGCTTGTCCATCCTGTGGCGGGGCGCCGCCCCAATTGGCTTCGGCCGCGGATGCAACGGTGCTGGAGAACGTAAGATAAATCCCGCCGGCCCGGCCGAAGTTGGCGGATGACGGATTGCTGATCTGCAAGGTCGCCGCCCCGGCCTGGACGGCGAAGGACAAGGCTATGGCGGCAGTCAGGGAGGATTTCAGAGGTTTCATTGGCATAGCGGAGCTCTTGATCATGGTGGGTTTCAGGTTTGGACTTCGAATGGGGGAGACATGGCTTCTCCGTGTCTCCTCCGTTCTGCTCACGACATCCGCTCTCCGGATCCGCCAGGAATTTTCGAGAAAATGCGCGATGCCTGTTTTTGTTTCCGACAACCCGTCAGAGCCGGGTATAAATTTCCCGGTACAGCCACGCCCGGGCGTAACTCCACTGGCGCTCCACCGTGCGCTCCGCCATTGTCATTTCCCGGGCGATTTCATTGTTCGACAGACCGCCGAAGAATTTGAGCAGCACGATTTTGGCATGCAGGGGATGGGTCTTGCGCAACCGTTCGAGCGCTTCATCGATCAGCAGTGTCTTTTCATCGTCCGTCGCCGCTTCGCCCTCCGCCTCCGACATCGGCACCCGCTCCTGATTCCCCCAGCGCTTGATGCAGGATCGCTGGCGCGCACGGTCGATCAGGATGTGGCGCATGGTTTCCGCCGCAGCCGCACAAAAATGAGAGGAATCGCGCCAGGAACGTTCACCGCTGCCGGACAGGCGCAGCCAAACCTCATGGACCAGAGCCGTCGGCTGGAGCGTCTGCCCCGGACCGCCCGGAGCCATCCGCGCAGCCGCCATCCGGCGGAGCTGCGAGTAGATCCCGGGCAGGATCTCTTCGGGCAATCTTGTGGATGCGAGATTGGACATGGGGGCGATCACGACCGTCGGCGCTCCCTTGGAAGAGGCGCGCGCCGGACGGGTGGGTTTCCGTTCCGGGGGAAATGTAGCTGCCCTATGACAGCGGACTAATGCTGCCATACAAATTTTCAGAAGTCACTCTCCTTTTGAGTCAGAATCGGGGAAACCGGCTGAAGGCATCCCGCTAATCACCCGCGGTCCGGCGGATCGATTCCAGCAGCCGGACATCCCTCTCAAGAAATCCGGCGAAATCCTCCCGCCGGGCTTCCTCTCCCGGCATCCGGTCCAGCCAAGCCTGCCAGTCGCCGCCGGAAATCGCGATGCGGCGGAGGCAGGAGCCCCATAGTTCGCGGGTGGCGGAATCGGGTTCGCCGTGAGCGGCCAGATGATCCAAGGCGGATGCGGGATCATGGGATGCCTGGATTTTGACGAGGGCGAATTCGCCCTGCCGGCGGGCCTCGTCATCGGGAATGCGCGAGAGCCAGGCGCGGGCTGCCTGGAAGTCGTGGGGAGCCCATCGTTCCACCGCTTTTCTGACGTCCTCCGCGCCGGGCCGGGTGAGGAGCAAGGCTTCGGCGGCTGTGGCGGGGTCGATATGGAACTGATTGTCCGGGAACGACGATTCAGGAGTGCCGGAATTACCCGCGAGGGGCTTCAGGAAAGGAGCGAGTTCGGGCCAGAAGCGGGCGATTTCCACGGTGCCCCTGCGCCACAAGTTGGTGGCGTCCAGCGAGGAGGCCGGCACGAGTTTCGCGAGTTCGGCGGCCTTGCCGGGGAACACGCGGGCGGCCCGGGCGGCGAGTTCGCATGCCATTTCCGGGGTCCAGCCCAGCGCGGCGAGCGCTTCGCCGGGGTCGCCATGCCGGCGCAGGGCTTCCAGCCAGCGGTCGCAGGCATCGGCGGGCTCGTCGGCGATGCGGATGCGCTCCACTTCGGGGTCGCCCAGCAGGGAAATGCCAAGTTCGCCGGCGAGGGAGAGGGCCAGCGCAGGATCGCGGCGGTAGATGGATTTCACCCATCGATGACCGGCACGGGAACCGGCGTCGGACAATTCCCGGATCAGGCGGGCAGCGGTTTCCGGCTCCGCAACGAGCGAGTTGAAAAGCCAGTAAATGCTGTCCCTTTCATGATTCCGCGGCTCCAGCAACCATGCCAGCACAGCCTCCGGGTCCGCGTCGTACCAAAGCCTCAAGGCAACCTGCTGGCAGGGTGGCTCCCCGATCACTTCGCGCAGCATGGCATGTTCTTCCATGAGGCGCGCCGTCTCGGCGGGATGGGTGCGGAACGAGGCGCGCAGCATGACATCCAGCCGAAGATGCCGTGTGATATATGGATTTTTCCCGGATTTGTTGAAATCGAGGATATATCGGATCGCGGAGGGACCGTCGCGGAAAGCCCAGGTCATGGCCGCGTGGTTGGCAGCCTGAACCCGGTGGGCGGGGGGCAATTCCATTACGGCGGCGGTGGCGGCGGCCGGGTCACGCCGGGCCCAGGCGCCGAAGATCGAACCGAGCGGGGTATGCCACACGTTCGCCCGTCTGCTCTCGTCGCCGGGCGAGCGCAAGCCTTCGGGCATCGCCTGGAAGCGCCGCAGCGTCCCGCCGGGATCGCGCCACGCCAGCGTCCGCAGGGCGGCGGTGGCGAAATCGTTGCGATTGTGCCGCGCGAGGCTTTCCCACGCCACCTGGGAATCGGTCTCCGCGAGGGAGGAAAAGGACTCGGGCGAGAGCATGGGCCGGCCGGTGCGCACGGCGAGTTCCTCGCGGCCGAGCATCTGCAGGAGGTCGTTGCCTGGGGAATCCAGAGCGTCCCGGCGGGTGGAGGAAAGCAGCGCCAATTCCTGCAAATCCCCCGCCGCGGCCTGCCGGGCGAAGTCGTCCCACAGCGCCGCCCATTCGGACATGGGCCGGGTGCGGAAATCGTCCGCCAGTTTTTCGGTGGACTGCTTCCGCGGCTGGTCGTGGGTCCGGCTCGTCTTGAAAACGCGCGGGGCGGGCGGGTGCTCAACAGGGGAATCGCCGATGAGCCACCCGCTTGCGAAACGAGCAACGGTCCAAGCTGCGGCGAAGCAGGCGGCGGGGAGCAGGAAGGGGCGGAGGCGTTTCATTGTTCGAGCTGTTGGAGAGCTTGGGGAAGTCCCACTTCGTCGGCGTACTGCGCTCCGCCCGGTATCCCCTCCATGCCGGAGGCGACGGCCCGGCGGTCCTCGGCGGACAGGGATTTGAGCCAGGCAAGGCCCTCGGCGTGGTCGTTGCGCAGGGCGGAAAATGCCATCCATGGCAGGATCCGCTCCCGACGGGCGGCGGGCGAGGCCATCGCCGCAATGCGCATGGCCTCATCATGACGGCCGAATCGGCAGGCATCGCCTGCAAGCCATTTGAGCAGATCGTCCGCCGCCTCTTGCGGCATCCGGTCCAGCAACTGCCGGGCGGAACCGTCTGTCAGGCCATCCGCGACGCGGTGGGACAACGCATGCTGCGCCATCCGGCGCACCTGATCGTTTTCATCCGTGAGCAGGTCGAGCAGCGGTTGGGGGCTTTCCGTGGTTTCTCCCAAATCGTTGGTATTAAGCCAGATGCCGACTTGTGAGGCCCAGCGGATGGCGCCTGCCGCGTCCTTTCGAAGCCAGCCGTTCAGAAGTCTCTTTGCGTAACCCTGCACCCCGTCATAGCCGATGAGCCGGGCGGCGATTTCGGGCAGCAGGGCAAGCGCGCGTTTTGGATCGTCCCTACCCGCGAACTCGAAGGCCCGCTGCACGCTTTCGATGCTGCCGCTGCCTTCCAAACCTCCGTCCAGGGATGCCACGATTTCCAGCAAACGCCATGGATCGCTGCCCGCCAACCCGGCGGAGACGGGATCGAGGATCGCATTCCTCCCGGCGCCCGGCGCGGCGGCGAGCAGCCTGCGGATGGCGGCTTCCGGGTCGGTCTCCATGAGTTGAGCCGCCTCGCGGGCCGCCGCCCGGGTGCGCAGCGGACCCGGCGCAAGGCTGGCGGATGCGGGAGGATGGTTCTGATAGAGGGAGACGAGGACACGGGCGCGAAGCTCCGGCCAAGGGATGCGTTCGGCGCGGGCGATGGCATCGGCATGATCTTCCCGGGCAAGGTGCTGGAACGCATTGAGGATTCCGCGGATCTCTCCGCCCGCGGGTTCGTCCCACCGGTTTCCCGACAGGAGTCCGGCCACGATCGTCTCCGCGTCTTCCGCCCGGATTTTTCTTTCGGGATGAAAGATGCGCTGCTCCTCCACGACCCACGCGGTATCCGGATCGATGGCCGCGAGCTGCCCGGCGATGTCGTCGTCCGCCTGAACCATGCGTCCGGCGATCTCGCGCCGGTCGAGCGAGGGCAGAGCCAGGTATGCGCTTGCCGCGGCTCCCGGATCGTCGTGCATCCATTTGGCGAGCATCCTCGCAGCGAGATTCGTCGAGCGGGAAACGCCGTATTCGAAAGCCCCGCCGGGATCGAGTTCCACCCAGCGCAGTGCCGTCAACCCGTGGGCGGCACCGAAGGTGCCCATGCCTTCGGACAGATCGCCGAGGTCGTCTTCCGCCATGATCGCACGCAGGTCGGTCACGGCCGCCTGGGGAAGAAATTCGATCAACGGCGCGAGGCGGCCGGCCTGGATGGTTTCAAGTACTTCATCGAGCGGGCGGTCGGCGCGGGCGGGACGCGGAGCGAGAGCCTCTTCCGCGGCTTTGACCACGATTTGCGGACGGTTCGGGCGGGCGGGAATCGTCACCGGCGCGGCGGAGAGGAGCGGCTCCGGCGGCGGGGAGGTTTTCCATCCGGCCACGCCGCCTGCGAGGGCCAGGGCGGCGCAGGCGGCCTTCATCCCCGAGATCGCTCCCACCGCGCCTCCGGCCGCCGCGTACTGCTGCAGTGCGATGGCGGCAATGCGTTCCGCCGCGGGCATGCCGTGACTCTTCGAGTTCGCCGCGGCAAGTACGGCGAGCGCCGTACTGGTGGTCCGCGCGCCGCCGAGCGTCCGCGCCAGTCGGGCGAGCGAGCGTTCCACACGCTTCTGGCAGGCGGCCTCCGATTTGCCGACGGCGGCGGCCATGCGGCGGTAGTCCTCGCCCCCGCAGCAATGGCGAAGGATCAATTCGCGGTCGAGCTCCGGCAGGGCGCCAAGCGCCTCGTCCAGCCGGTCGTATATTTCCGGACGATTCATCGGTTCATATTCGGGCTCGATGGCGACGGGCAGGCGGGAAAGACGGGCTTCCTTGCGGGCGAGGTTGCCGGCTTCGAACCACGCCGTGCGGTGCAGCCAGGCCCGCAGGCGTTCGGGATGGCGGGCGACGCTCGCGGCCTTCGCCGCCAGGCGGGCGAAGGTGTTTTGCGTGGCTTCCTCCGCGAGCGCCGCGGAGCCGAGACGACGGCGCGCCACATGAAAAACCAGCGGCAGATGCCGCTGGACGAGCTCGGTGAAAGCGGCTTCGTCGCGTGTCTTGCGGAAGCCGCTCAACAGCGCGCCATCGTCATGATCGGGGAGCCGGGACATAGGATCTTCTGCATGGTTACGTCACCATGGGCTTCCGCACACGACAGGATTTTTTCGTGGTGGAACGATTTCAGCCATCGCCCGTTCGTCGAATGCCGGTTCCAGGCGATCGCCTCGCCCCCAGCCGACGCTCCCGAAATTCTCCTCCCTTTCCCGCTTCCGCCCGGCTAGCGTGCGATCGCATGAAACCCAGGGCGTTCGTCCTCCCGGCCATCGCGCTTCTCGCGTCCGGGATTTTTCTCACCTCCCAGCGCCGCGCCATCTCATCCATCGAGGAAAAAACCCGGCTCCTGCTCCGGCAGGGCGCCGCCATCCCGGACGATTCCACTTCTCCCGGCAGAACTCCGCGTCCGCAAAGCACGAATTCGGGGACATCATCCATCAATTGGCGGCGCCTCGCGGAAATCGGCGGCGAGAGATACCCCGGCATTTTCGAGAAGCAGGAGGTTCTCCTTCTCAACAACCGCATCCGCAACATGACCCCGGATGAACTGCTCGCCGCCCTCGCGGAAGTCCGCTCCCTCAACCTCGACATCCGCTCCCGCGGGGAGCTGGAGACGAAACTCCTCCGCTCCCTCGTCGAAAAAGCCCCCGGAGCCGCGCTCGACCATCTCACCGAAGGCGACAACGAGCACCTGGGCCTGTCGATTGACTCCGCGGACATCCTCTCCTCATGGGTAGCGAAGGACAGCGCCGCCGCCATCGCCTGGCTCGACGGGAAGACTGCCTCCGGCGCCTTCGAGACCAAAACCCTCGACGGGAAAAACCACCGTCGCCTCCGGCTCGAAGCCATCCTGCTCTCGCACCTGATCGGTTCCGATACCGGCACGATCTCCCTCCTCCTCTCCGCCATACCGGAAACGCACCGAAGCCAGGTTTTCTCGGAATTTATCTCTCCCAGGAGGGAAGGCCGACGCCCACTCTCGGACAGCGAACTCACCGCCTACGCCTCTCTCGTCCGCGACCATCTCCCCGCCGGGGAGCAGGAGGAGGTCATCTTCCAACCCGCCGCCTCCATCCTCCGACAAGGCGATTACGATCAAATCGACGGGTATTTCGAAATTGTCGACGCCACTCCCTCCGAACGCCGAACCGCCATCGGACAGGCCGCCTCTGCGAAATTCTTCCAACTCAAGCACGAGGACAAGCTCACGACGGATGAAATCGATCTCTTCCGCCAATGGACCGCTTCCCACATCCCCGAAGCGGTGGACCGGATCACCGCCGAAGCTCTCCGCAGTATCGCCTACAGCGGCGACACCGCCTTCCGGCATGCGGCCGATCTCGCCTTCCACTATCACCAGGCGACCGGCAACGACGAAATCCTCGTCCGGTTCCTGCAGCATTCCCATGGAAACAGCGAGCGAGCGAGCGCCCTCGCCGAAAACATCGCCGATCCCGCCCTGCGCGCCCAGGTTCTGGAAAAAATCAAGTGAAAGGCCGCCGATCCCATGAACGCTCCCCTGCTTCTCACCGCCTGCATCGCCGCCGCAACCCTGGCGTTCGGCTTTCGGAACCACCGACAACTCGATGCCGCGAACACCGCTTACCGGCAAGCCCTCCAACAGGCCGCTTCCCGGAAAAACTCCCCCAATCTCTCCGAAAAACCGCAGCGTGTCCGTTCCCTTGATCGCGCCCGCTCCCAGAGATCGAACGATCCCCAAATCCTGGCCGCCGAACTCATCGCCTCCATGCAGGGATCGGATACCCCCGGCAACGACCGCGACCGGCGGCAACTCATGCTCGACTGGCAGCGCCGCCTCTCCGCGCTGAAGCCTTCCCTGCTGAAAGAAATCATCGGGGAGATCGAAACCGCCACCGGCATCGGCGACGAAACCCGCCGGGATCTCCTTCACCTGCTCCTGCAATCCCTCGCCGAAAACCATCCCCAAACCGCCCTCGAACTTCTCTCCGGAAACCCTCCCCCGCTCCAAGGCTACCGCGTCGCCGACGCCGTCACCCTTTCCCTCCTCCGCCTAATGGAGATGGACCCGGCAGCCGCCATCGATTGGTATCGCCAGCATCGCTCCATCGTTTCCGGCACGGACACCGACTGGGAACAGGTGGTAACCGAAGATCTTCTGCGTGGCTCCTCCCTCATCGATCCCAAGGTCGCTTTCAGCCTCATCAAAGAATTCGAACTCTCCGATGCCGAGCGCAGCGTCGGCATGATCGCCAACGCCACCAGGACCGCAGCGCAGCGCGACGCCGTTCTCGCCGCATTCCGCGAATACCTCGGCACCGTCTCCGATCCCGAACAGCGCGGCGTCCTCGTTCGCGAGGCGGTCTCTGCTTTGATCATGAGCGCCCGCTTCGAGGGCCTCGACCGCGGCCTTCGCTGGGTGGAAACGGCCGGCTTCACCACCGATGAACTCGAAGACCATTTCTCGCGCTCCTTTCCCGTTCTCACCTCCGAAGAAACCGGCAAGTGGCTCGATTGGATGGTGAAAAATCTGTCCGGGAAAGAAGCTACTATCCAAACCATTCCTCAGATGGTTTCCGATTGGGCCCAAGGCGATTACATCGCCGCCGACAAGTGGCTCGCCGCCACCCCTGAAGGCCCTGCCAAAACCGCCGCGGCCGCCAGCTACGCCTCCGCCCTCGCCCCCTATCATCCCGATATCGCCGTCCGGTGGCTCGAAACTCTTCCTCCCGGTAACAGACCCGAGCACACCATCCAATCCATCCACCAGGCCTTCCTCAAATCCGACTCCGCCGCAGCCGCAGCCTTCGCTGCGAAATACGGCATCGAGTGAACATGTCGCGAGCCTCCGGCTTGCGTCAGGTATGGCGCTCCTCCGGCGCGCCCGCCGGAGCCGGACAAAGTCGTTCGCAAGCCGAAGGCTCGCGCCACTTTACCAGAACCACGTAAAGCTCGCCCGCAGCGTCCGCGGCTCGGTGGGATGAAAGTGGACGTCTTCCCTCGCCGCCGCCGTGGCGGGATAACGGGACTCGTAGTAGTACTCGATGTCGTTGTCCCTCCGGTCGAGCAGGTTCAGGCAATCCAGCGCCACCTCCCAATGCTCGCCACGGTATCCCGCGCGGGCGTTGACCTGGAAGGACGGCCGGCTCTCGACATCCTTGGTCGAGGTGAGCGGGCGCTCCGAGAAATACCGCGCGCGCAGCGCACCGAAGAAACCCCGCTCGCGGCCCACGGTGACGCCGGTCGAAATGACGAGCGGCACCTGGTTCTCGATCCACGGGCCGTCGGGAGCGCTGAAACGGTTGTAACGGCCCTCCGCCAGCGATACCTCGCCGTCGAAGGCGAACCAATCGTTCGGCCGGTAGTAGGCGGCGGCCTCAATCCCGTAGCGCGTGGTGGCGGGACCGGCCTCCACATTGCCGGCGTCGCCGACGTAGAGCAGCTCCGAATCGCTGTGCAGCCACCACAGGGCAACGGTCGTCGTAAAACGGTCGGTCCACTGGCTGCGCGCGCCCAGCTCGGCGCCCCAGGTGCGGACCAGCGGATCGACCTTGTCCACCGGCGTGCCGTCGCCCGGATCGATCTCGATGGTCACGCCGCGGGCATCGTTGCTGTGGAAGCCGCCGCCGAAATTCAGGTAAAATTCGTGATCGTTCCACGGGCCGAAGATGAAATTGAGCTTCGGCGTGACGATCCCCTTCCCGGTGTTGCCGCTGTTGGCGGAGAGATCGCTGTCCACGTCGAAGGCGAACCAATCCCCCCGCACGCCCGCGACCGTGCGGAACCAGTCGTTCCACCGCGTCGTCGCCTCCGCATAGATCGAGTAGCTGCCGGTGAAAACATCGTCTTCGCGGATCGGCGCGATGTCCTTCCGGTTCCTGGTACCCGCGAGACCGAGATCGCTGATCCAGTCATTGTGCGTCTGGAAGCCGAGCGTGTAGGTCGTGGGCGCCTGAAACAGACTGCGGTTCTCGAAATCCACCGCGATGTCCGCGCCGGCGAAAATGCGGGACTCGCTCTGGCGGAACTGATCGCCGTTCACATCGTCTTCGAGGAAGTAGGTGAAATTCGAGAAAAGATCGAGGTCGTAGTAGCCGGCGTAGGCGCGGCCGCGCAACACAACATCGCCGTTTCTCCGGCCGAAATTCGTCGACAACGAATAGCGCTGCGACTGGCCGCCATCGGTGGGATCGATGTAGCCGAAGCGCTTGAGCAGGCCGCTGCGCACCGCTTCGCGCGGGATCTGGTCGGTGGATGTCCATTCGCCCTGCGAGCCGAGGAAAGTGATGTTAAGGAAAGCGTCGGCATCGCCCGTATGCCAGCGGAGCAGGCCGTTGAAGCGGTGGGAATCCTGCGGCAGCTTCCAAGGTCCCTCGTACCAGGTCGCCTCGCCGCCGTAGGTCAGCACGCCGCCGCCGATCTCCGCCGAATCGCCGAAAACCCCGCGCCAGTAATTGTGCTCGCCGACCGTGATTCCGGCGAAGCCGTGCTCCAGGCCGTTGACCAGCGAAAACTCCGCCGCCCCGGCCGTCGTCAGATCGCCGAGGCGGGCCGTGAAGGGACCTTTCCGGTAGTCGAGGCGCTCGACGAATTCCGGGATGATGAAATTGAGATCCGCATATCCCTGCCCGTGGGCGTGGGCACGGAAATTCGCCGGCATGCCGTCGACAAAGACACCGAAATCCGTGCCGTGGTCGAGATTGTAGCCGCGGACGAAGTACTGGTTCGCCTTGCCATCGCCGGAATGCTGCGTGACCACCAGACCCGGCACCGTCTCCAACAATTCGCCGCGACGCAGCCATGGACGTTCCAGCAATTCGTCGCGGCTGGACTGCCCTTGGGAACCGCTGAGAGCTTCCCCCAACAGATTCTCGGCTTTTCCGATGAGCACCAGCGGATCCAGCTCCACGGAAAGCGGTTCCGGCTCGTGGGCGATGGCGGGCAGCATCGAGGCGACGCAAACGATCAGGGAGGCGCGGGATGTGATCATTGCCCGGAAGGCAAGACGACACCGCTCCCTGCGGCAAGCGCACATCCGCATGGTCAGCGGGATTCCCGCGGCAACTTCACCAGCGGGAATCATGAAATTGACGCACCCCATGCGGATAAGATAGACTGAAAGCGATCTGTTTCCCTTCCGGCAAAAGACTTTCTCCGTCTGCCGCGCTGCAAACGAAAGCATCCCCCATACCTGCCCATGAAACCGGAACCTCCGCGGCAAACGCGTCGATCCGGGCGTTCCCTCGCTGCCGCGATCCCGCCCTTTGCCGTCCTCATCGCCCTGATCGCCGCCCTGGCCATCAAGAGCCAACCTCCCGAACCAGGTGTCCCCCTTTCCGTGGAAAGCGTCACCGGCTGGACACCACCGGAAAGCGCCGGACCGCCCGATCTCCGCCTCGCTCCACCCTCCTCCGCCCGGCCGATCGAGCCTGGGGAGGACGACCGGAGCCGCGCCCTCGGGGAAACTCTCCGCAATGCCCTGGAGCGCCACGCAACTCCCGCCGCGGGCGATACCCCGCCCTCCCCCACCCTGCCCCGCGCCTCCGCCCGCGCCGACCTCGCCCATCGCGGCGCACCCTTGACCCAGGCGCAGACCGCCGCCCTCGCCCGCCTCCGCTGGCAGGTGCCGGGCAAACACGTCGAATGGCGCACCGCCGCGGAAAAGCCCGTCATTACCTACCTCGAAGCTGCCCGCCTGGAACCCGCCGCCGAAGCCGCCGAGCCCGGCCGCAGCCTCGCGGAAACCACCGCCGCCCGCTTCCTCCGCAGCAATGCCGGCCTCTTCGGCGCCGGCGACCCGGACAGCGCCTGGAGACTGCGCCAGGAAAACCGCGACATCCTTGGCTACACCCATACCCGCTTCGCTCAATACTGGCAGGATCTCGAAGTCTGGCCCGGCGGCGTGACCGTCCAGACCGCTCCGGGAGGCGATGTTACCCTCGTAACCGCCGCGTACGCCCCCGAACCGAAAATCGATACGCGGCCCGCCATTTCCGCCGCCGAAGCCCGGGCCGCCGCGCTGCGCGCCGCCGGTCTGCTCGTCCCCTCCGCCGCCGGCGAACCTACCCTGCTCGTCCACGCCCCGCTCGAGTCCGAAGCCCGCCTCGCCTGGCGTCTCGTCGTCGGTCACGAAGGCTTCATGCGCACGGAATTCTTCATCGATGCCCGGGACGGCGGCGTCCTCGAAAGCCTCCCGCTCGTCGTCTCCACCGCCGCCACCGGCTCCGGCATCGACCTCAACGGACAAAACCGCCAGATCAACCTCTGGCTCGACACCGACAACCGCTACTACACATTCGACGCGTCGAAGCACATGTTCAACCCCGCGGCCCCCTTCGGCACAGGCGTCATCGCCGTGCTCGACATTCAGAATTCGCCCACGATCGACACCTCCAAAGTCGTCTCGATCAGCTCCGCCTCCCCCAACGGTCCCTGGAATCCCCATGCCGTCAGCGCCTCCGTGAATCTCGGCAGGGTTTACGACTACTATTTCCATCGTTTCAACCGCAACTCCGTCGATGGCAACGGCGGCACGATGATCGGGATCGTGAACCTCGACGACGACAACGCCTATTCGATGAACGAATCCCTGATGATGATCTTCGGCAACCGCAAGAATTACGCCGAGGCCCTCGATGTCGTCGGCCACGAAATGACCCATTCCGTCATCTCCACCACCTCGAAGCTCGTATACCGCTTCCAGTCCGGCGCGCTCAACGAATCCTTCGCCGACATCCTCGGCGAAGGCTGCGAAGCCCATTTCAACGGCGGAGTTCCGGACTGGCAGATGGGCACGCAGCTCGGCCAGGCGATGCGCTCCATGTCCCGACCCAGCTCCATCATCGCTTTCGGCAGCACCCCCTATCCGGAAAAAATGAGCCAATTCATCAACCTCCCCGCCGAAGCGGACCAGGGAGGCGTTCATATCAACAGCTCCATCGTCAACCACTGCTTCTATCAACTCGCCGTGGGCCTCCCCGGCGCGATCGGCATCGACGACGCCCTCCAGATCTTCTACCGCGCCGTCACCACCAAGCTGAATCCCAATTCCCAGTTCATCGACGCGCGCCTCGCCTGCGTCCAGTCCGCCCGCGAACTCTTCGGCAACGGCTCCCCCCAGGCCCTGCGCACCGCCGCAGCCTTCGATTTCGTGGAAATCCTCGACCAGCAACCCACCCCCGCGCCCACCCCTACTCCCTCGGTGGAGGCGATGGATTCCACCCTCTTCATCTTTCCCTCGAATGGCTTCACCTGGCTCGGCCGGCGCGAAGCGCTCTTCAGCGACGATGCGGCGGGTGTCTTCCTCGGTCCCGGCCCCGGCCAGCCCACCCAAGTCATGCCCGGCAAAAAGCCCGCCGTGCGCGGCGACGGCGCTTTCGGCGTTTACGTCACGCCGGGCGCCGACGGCGCCTTCATCAATACCCAGACCGGCACTTCCACCTTCTTCGGCTTCACCGGCCAGATCCACTCCGCCGCCATCTCCGCCAACGGCAACGTCCAAGCCTATGTCCTGAGCGACGGCGCCGGCAATCCCGACAACCGCATCTATGTCTTCGACCAGGTCTCCGGCCAGACCGAGACCTATACCGTCACCCAGCCGCTCACCGACAAGAGCGGCGGCGCCACCTCCGCCACCGTTCTTTTCGTCGACGCCCTCGATATCTCGACGGACGGTCGTTTCATTTTCTACGACGCCCTCAACCGCCTCACCCTTCCCGGCGGAATCTCCACCCAGAATTGGAGCATCTCCTTCATCGACCGGGAGGCCGGTTCCATTCAAAGTCTCATCCCGCCCATCCTCGGCGTCAACATGGGCAACCCTTCCTTCGGCCAGACGCGACCTGAACTGGTCACCTTCGATGTCGTCGAAGCCAGCGGCGTCGCCCATATCTATGTCGCCAATCTCGCCAACGGCACTCTCAAACCGCTCGCCACCCTCGCCGAAGGAATTTCCGTCGCCCCCGGCTGGCCCGGTTACTCCGGCGACGATGCCGCGGTCGTCTACACCAACTACTCCTTCAACGGTTTCTTCTGGACCCCCTACCTCGAAAGCCAGCCCGTCCAGAGCGATGGCGTCACCGCCAATGGCAACCCCTTCGCCTGGCTGGCCGGTTCCTCCCCGCATATCGGCCTGATCTACCGCCGAGGCGTCTGGGAAGCTCCGCCGGAACTGAATGTCGCCGCACCCCAGCCCAATGCTTCCGAAGCGGGCGCCCAGGGCTCCTTCCTGATTTCCCGCACCGGCTCCACCGCCAATCCCACCGCCTTCTCCTACGTTCTCACCGGCTTCGCCACGAACGGCGCGGACTATCAGACGCTTCCCCTCACCGGCACCATTCCCGCCGGGCAATCCAGCCTTTCCATCCCCGTCATCCCCATCGACGACGACCTCATCGAGGGCGATGAAACCGTCATCCTCACCCTCTCCGAAGGCCTCGGCTACACCCTGGGCGCCAATACCTCCACCACCGTCACCATCGCCGACAACGATACCTTCACCTTCGCCATGTGGGCCGCCGCGTTCCAGATCGGTTCCACCGATTTCGACGGCGATCCCGACGGCGACGGCGTTCCCAACCTCGTCGAGTACGCCATCGGCACCAGCCCCCGCAGCGCGAACCCGCCCGAAAGCCTCCGCCTGGTCATCGAGCACGGCCACGCCGTGCTCGAAGTCACTCGCTCCTGGAAACCCGCCGACGTGCAGCTTTCCGTGGAAGTCTCCGACACGATGAACCCCGGTTCCTGGCAATCCGGAGCGCCTCACACCACGGTTCTCGCCGACATCACCAACAGCTTCCGCGTCCGCGACAACTCCCCTGCCGCCGGCAAGCGCACCCGCTTTCTACGGCTCAAGGCCACCAAACTCTGAGAATTCGTTTGAGGCGTCGATCGACGGGTTCTTCCTCCGGAAAGCGTTTCTGTTTTGGCAGGGTCGGAGACATGCACCACGTCGCCGGCCGTCAGGCCGTTCCGCCGGCAACCAGCTTCAAGGTCTCCGCGATGTGCGGATTGACCCGGTGCTCGACGGTTTCCATCGCCACCCGCAGGGCGTTGCGGACGGCAAGGGCGCTGGAGGACCCGTGGGCGATGATGACCACGCCGTTCACCCCGAGCAGCGGGCTGCCGCCGTAGCTTTCGTAGCTGGCCTTTTCCTTGAGCGCCCGGAAGGCGCCCTGGGAGATCATCGCACCGGCGAGGCGCAGCGGGTTGCGTTTCAGCTCGGCTTTCAGCCACTTCGACATCGCCTTGGCGGTGGCCTCGCAGGATTTCAGTACGACGTTTCCGGTAAATCCGTCGCAGAGCACCACGTCGAGTTCCGTCTCGAAAAGGTCGTGGCCCTCGACATTGCCGATGAATTCGAAGGGCGCGCGACCGGATTCGCCGAGGGTCTTGAGCAGGGTGAAGGTTTCCTTGGTGAAGGCGGTGCCCTTTTCGTCCTCCTCGCCGTTGGACATCAGGCCGACCCTGGGCACGGCGACGCCGAGGACGTGGCGGGCGAAGGCGCTGCCCATGATGGCGTAGCCGACGAGATGCTCGGGCTTGGCCTCGGGATTCGCCCCGGCGTCGAGGATGTTGCAGGTGCGGTGCTCGTTCGGCAGCGGGGAGGCGATGCCGGCGCGGTCGATGCCCTCGATCAGGCGCAGCTTGATGGTGGCGGAGGCCACGGCGGCGCCGGTATTGCCGGCTGAGACGAAGGCATGAGCCTCGCCGGCTTTCACCAGATCCATCGCCACATTGATGGAGGACTGCTTTTTCCGCCGCACGCTCTTGGCCCCTGGCTCGGCCATGCCGATGACCTCGGCGGCGTGGACGATGCCGATCCGCGGATGGTCCGCGGGAAAATTCTGACGCTCGCATTCCTCGCGGATGAGCGATTCGTCGCCCACGAGGAGGATTTTTTCGATGGCGGAGTAGCGTTGCAGGGCATCCCGCGCGCCGCCGATATTCACCGCCGGGGCGTGATCGCCGCCCATCGCATCAAGGGCTATTTTCATTTCGGATCGCTCGCGGGACGCGGATACAAGAAATCACCGCGCCGGGGAACTCCGGGACGGCGATTTCGCGGGAAAACCGGAAGGGTCCGCGCTTCAGAGCGCGTCCACCTCGAGCACCTTGCGGCCATGGTAGTAGCCGCAGGAGGGACAGGCGATGTGCGAGGGCACCTTGCTACCGCACTCGGGGCAGGACTTGAAGATCGGAGCACGCCAGCGGTTGGCGCCGCGGCGCATTTTCTGCCGGCTCTTGGACTGACGGCGTTTTGGAACGGCCATGGCTTCGGGAATTAACGTTCGGAATCGTGTTGCTTCAGTGCGTCGAGAGCCGACCATCGGTCGTCGCCTTCGGCGCGGGGCGGGGTCTCTACCGCACCCTGCTCGCCTTTGTCCACTGCCAAATAACGCGGATCGATCTCGCAGTGCATCGGCTCGTCCGCCTCGTCGCAGCGCGGGTCGGCGGGAAAGTGGATGAGGACTTCCTCGCGCAGAACGTCCGTGGCATCGATAAGCGACTCGTTTCCAATCTCCAGAGACATGTCAGCGTGCTCGATGCGGATGGTTTTGACGAAGGGGTGGAGGGTGCGGACGCAGGTGAACTCGAAAGGCGCGGAAAGTTTGCCGGACAGCAGCAATTCGGAGGAAAAGCGCTGGACGTGGAGGTCGAATTCCAGCGGCCCGACGGCCTTGGCATCGTGGGCGGGGAGATCGAAAATTTCGGCGGGGAGTTCGCCCGCGAAATTCCTGCCCTCTTCCGGCAGCGTCGGCAGGTCGATGAGAAACCGTTTCATGAAGGCAAGCTTCGGGGCTGCCCGGTGCCGGTTCAAGCGCCGAGCGCGGCCGGGACCGACGAAAAAACGGGCCGCCCGCAGACAGCCGGATGTTTGAGGGTTGGCCTGGAGCCCGATCAGGGGGTAGAAGAGCGGCGTCGCCCCGATGTCGCTGCCGTCGTCCATCATGGAAAGCGCCCGCCTGCCGAAGGCCGTGCCCGAAGGCGTGCCTGGCCTGCCCTTCGCCGCCCGCCATCCCGGCATACACCCGGTGCGGACCTCCGGGGAAAACGGCGATGCGGCGGAAATCTTCGACCGCCGCTTCGCGCATATCGCTTTCTCGGGCCTGAAACGCCAGACTCAGGATGCCCTCCCGCGATCGCAGGCCCGGCCCAGGTCCTCACGTTCCGAGCCGGAGCAGCAGGCAGACTCCGAAGCGCTCGTGGCATTCGACCCGGTGGAGTCCGAATTCGTCCACTCCGTGATCCGGCGCGCCGGGCTCCAGGAAGAAGCGTATCGCCTCGCCCCTCTGATCCGCCGCCTTCCGGCCTGCCTGCGGACGCTGCGGGTCGGCTCCCTGGCGGAAGCCCGCTCGCGGCTCGACCGCAACCCGGACCTGTGGTCGCGTGCGCTCGATACCCTGCTGATCGGCACCACCGGCTTCTTTCGCGATCCGGCGGTCTTCGACCATCTCCGCGACGAGGCGATCCCCTCCCTGCTAGCCACCACCCCCCACCCCGCGGTTTGGAGCGCCGCCTGCTCGAACGGCGCGGAACTCCACTCCGTGGCCATGGCCTTCGCGACCTCCGGCCCGTTGAGACGGGGACAATTCCTGGGTACCGACTGCCGGGAGAGCGTGGTGGAAACCGCGCGCCGCGGCCGCTATCCGATCGGCGCCCTGCACGAAATCCCCGCCCTCCTGCACGGCTTCACGGTGGAACACGGCGACTTCTTCTCCATCCGGGAGGACCTGATGCGGGCTTCGCGCTGGCGCACGGCCGATCTCCTCCACGGTCCGATGCCGGAAGGATCGTGGCACATGATCCTGTGCCGAAATCTTGCGATCTACCTGGGAGCCGCCTCCTCCAAGCGCCTGTGGAAACGCCTGTCGAACCTCCTCCTGCCCGGCGGCTATCTCATCGTCGGCAAGGCGGAGAAACCCCGGGAACCGGGACTCGTCCGCGTGGCTCCCTGCATCTATCGGAAACCCCGGAACGACCGTTCCCGCGAATGAACCCATCCCTTTCCGTCGAACCCCACAAGACGCCGCCCTTCTGGCTTTCGCTTCTGCTGTGCCTCGCCTGCGTCCTCTTCATCGCATGGATGCGCCTCGCGGTGTTCACCGACAGGATTTTTCCCCTCTCTTCCGGCCTGCCCCTCCTTCTCTGCCTGTGGAATCGCGATCTGCGGCTCCTGTACGGCATGGCCGGCATCCTCTCCCTGATCTACATCGTCAAGGTTCTCTGGATCCTGCCGAGCGAGCCGCAAATCACCGGCTCCGAACTCGTCATGCTCGGCTCGCTGCTGCTCAACGTCTGGCTGATCGCCATCGTTATCCACGCGCTGCTCGGAAACATGAGAAACATCGAGCGGAAAAATGAGGAACTCACCTCCCTCAACCTCGAACTCGAAGCGAGCAACGAGGAACTCGCCGCCCGCGAGGAAGAAATCGCCCGCCAGAACGAGGAGCTCCAGAGCCAGTCCGAGGAACTCGAACAGCAGTCTGAAGAACTGCGCCAGCAGGCGGAGGAAATGGAGCAGCAGAGCGCCGACCTCCATGCGCTGAACCTGGAACTCGGACGCCGGGAAAAAGGCCTCCAGACGCTCCTGAATTCGGGCCGCTGGCTGCGGGGCGAAATGAACGAAGGCATCGTGCTCAGCGGCGTCTGCCAGGCTGCCCTGCAGATCATGCCGGATGACGTGCACGTGGTGGAGGTGGTGACCGAAAAGGACGGCGTCTATCTCCAGCTCGGCAACGCCGGCTATGGCCTCCACGGCATGGCCGACCCCGACTTTTCCTTCTCCCAATCCTTCGCCGCGCTGGCCATCGAAGCCGGCCGCACCGCCAGCATCGAGGACATCCGGCTGCGCGACGACATCCGTGTCCCCATGCCGCGGGCCGGCCGCCCCTTCCGCGCCGCGCTGGCCAGCCCGATCTGGCACGAGGGCAAGCCGATCGCCGCCCTCTGCCTCTACACCGCCCAGCCGAAGGAGTGGTTGGAGCACGATTTCAGCATCTCCGAATGGCTCGCCTCCCAGGCCGCTCTGGCGCTCCAGTCGATCCGCTTCCGCCAGGAACTCGAAATCAAGCGGAGCGACGCGGAAAACGCCGCGCTTCAGAAAAGCCGCTTCCTCGCCGCCGTCTCGCACGACGTGCGCACCCCCGCCAACGCCATCTCCCTGCTTGCCGAGCTGATCGACAAATGCGCCTACGACCCGGAAAAAGTCTCCCAGGTTCCCACCCTCGCCAAGAACCTCTGGAACAATGCCCGCTCGCTGGTCGATCTCGTCAGCGACGTGCTTGACCTCGCCCGGCTGGACTCGGGCCGCGGCGATCTCCATGTGACCACCTTCCCGCTCGCCGATCTCATCCAGGCCGAAGCCGCGCAGGCCCGGATCCTGGCTTCGGGAAAAACGCTCGCCATCGACACCGAGATCCCCGGCGACCTCCCTCCCGCCTCCACCGACCGCACCAAGCTGGCGCGCATCCTTTCCAACCTGCTGAGCAACGCGGTGAAATTCACCGAAACCGGCGACATCCGGATCGCCTGCCTCCGCCAAGAAGACGGCGGCGTGAAGATCCAGGTCAAGGACACCGGCATCGGCATCCCGGCCCAATCGCTGCCCCAGATCTTCGACGAATTCTTCCAACTGCGAAACCCCGAACGCGACCGCGAAAAAGGCTCCGGTCTCGGCCTGGCGATCTGCCGGCGCCTCGCCGAAAGCCTGGGCTGCACGATCACGGTCGAAAGCCTGGTCGGCATCGGCACCACCTTCACCCTTCATCTGCCCAAGTCCTTCTTCGCCGGCGCCGGACAACCGGCCAGCGAAACGGCCTCCCCCGCAGCCGACCTCCGCGGCCTGCGGGTGCTGCTGGTGGAAGACCATGATGTCGCCCGCGAAACCATTTCGGAGCTGCTGCGCGACGACGGCGCCGTCGTCCGCGCCGCCGGCACCGGCCGCGAAGCCCTGACCCTGCTGCGGGAAGACGAATACGACGCCCTGCTGCTCGACCTGAACCTCCCCGACATGGACGGAAGCGAGATCCTCAGAAGCCTCCACCACCAGCGCCCGCTCGCCCTGAAACGAATCCTGGTCGTCACCGGCGACGCCAGACCCACCAGAGTCCGCGAAGCCGCGGAACTCGGCGCCGACGGCGTGGTTTCCAAGCCGGTCAGCCTTGCCGTGATCCGCTCCGCTCTGGGTGCCGCGCCGCCGTAGGGAGATGTTTGAGAGCCTGCCAGCCCTCCGCAAGTTTTCCTCCATCCGCACCGTTTCCTTCCACTCATGAAAACCCATCTCCTGCTCCTCGTGCCCACCCTCGCCGCAGCCGCCCCCCTGCCCTTCGCCGTCGGCACCAATACCGGAGGCAGCGGCAATAGCGAAGGCATCTACCTCTCCACCTTCGACCCCGCCACCGGCGCCATCTCCGAAGCCAAACTCGCCGCCAAATACGGCAACCCCGGCTTCCTCGCCCTCCACCCGGACAAACCCATCCTCTACGCCATCGGCCGCTCGGAAAAGCACCCCCGGGGCTCCATCGCCGCCTTCCGCCGCGGAGAAGGCAGCTTGGAATTCCTCGGCGAAGCCTCCGCCGGCGGCGCCGGCCCTTGCCATCTCGTCGTCCACCCCTCCGGCCGCACTCTCGCCGTCGCGAACTACGGCGACGGCCGTACTTCCACCCTCCCGCTCGACGACGCCGGCCTGCCGGGCGAACCCGTCTCCAGCATCCGCATCGAGGGCTCCGGCCCCAACGCCAACCGCCAGGAAGGACCGCACGCCCACGGCGTTTACTTCTCCGGCGACCATCTGCTCGTCCCCGATCTCGGCCTCGACAAAACGCTCGTCTTCAAAGTCGATCCGGCAGCAGCGAAGATCGATCCGCCCGAGCCCTCTTCGTGGTCCTCCGCCCCCGGCGCCGGCCCGCGGCATCTCGCCCTCTCGCCCGACGGCCGCCATGCCTACGTCGTCAACGAACTCGACAACACCGTCGCCGCCTGTTCCTTCGATAAGGAAACCGGCAAGCTCGAAACCCTCCAGACCATCGGCACCCTCCCCGAAGACTGGACCGGCGGCGGCACCACCGCCGAAATCGAAGTCCACCCGAACGGCCGCTTCGTCTATGCCTCCAACCGCGGTCACGACTCCATCGCCGTCTTCCGCCGCGATCCCGCCAGCGGCAAACTCGAAACCGTCCACATCGCCCCCTGCGGCGGCCGCATTCCCCGCCACTTCGCCATCGCCCCCGGCGGCGAATGGCTGCTCTGCGCCCATCAGGAATCCAACACCATCAGCGCCCTCTCCCTCGACCCCGCCACCGGCCGCCTCGGCGAACCCCGGAACACCACCGCATTCCCCAATCCTATCTGCATTCTTTTCCTCCCGCCGGTGGATTGAGGGCAAAGGCGGTTCGGCACGCATTCGTGCCACAACCGCCCGTTTCACTCACGCCGCCTGCCAGCGGCGGGCGATTTCTTCGAGGGCCTCGGCGTCCTGCGGGATGTCCCCGCGGCCGAAATGCGCGGCTTCCAGCGCGGCGATTTCCTTTTCGATGGCTTGTTTCATCGAGGGGGAAATGTCTTCGCGCTCCTGCACACGGCGCAGGTAACCGATCACACTTACGGCATTGATGTGCGCCGGCAGGGGAAGCAGGGCCGGGCCTTCTTCGCGCGGACCCTTGCGCCGTTTCAGGAACGTGAAGACGCCCGCCGCCAAGGCCAGCAAGGCGGCGATGCCCCCGATCAGCCAGGGCAGGAGGCGTTTGCCGCCGCCATCGAGCGCGACTTCCGCACCAACGGGCTGGAGATCGACATCCACATAGCGTTGCCGGGTCAGGCCGTCCTCCGCGGCGAGTTCCGGTTTCACCGCGGGGAAATGGAAGCTGGCGGGCAGCGTACCGCCTTTCGGTTTCAGTTCGATCCGCCATTCGTGTTCGGAGACCGGCGCGAGGTCCTCCGCGGCGGCATCGAGTTCCACCACGCGCAGGCCGCGGTCTTCGATGTGGCCCGTTTCGAAGCCTTCGATTTCTCCCAACAGATCGGCCAGCGGCGGGATCAGGCCGTGGGCGGTGGCTTTCGCTTCGAGGTAGAGGCTGCCTTTTTCGCTGTGGCTGCGTTCGTCGAGCGTCAGGGTGACCTTCAGGTCGCGGAAGGGACGCGGCTCGACTTTGCCCGCGTCGATCGGCACTTCCGCGGAGGTGACGGGCAGCACGACGTAGCCGGAGGTATCGTTGAAATCGAGGTCGATCTTGAGCGGCGGCACCTTATCGACCTGCGGTCCCTTGGGCTTGAGGAGGAAGTAGGCGTAGGGCGTGAGGCGCCAGCCGAATTGCGGATCGGTGTGGGATTCGACCTTGTCGCTGTGGAAGGTCAGGGAGACGACCTCGAAGTGCTCCTCCAGCGCGGCGCGGGCGGCTTTCTCAAACTTGTCGCGGTAGTCCTCGGTCGGCCGGCCGAAGTTCCAGGCATAGGGCGAGTTGTTCTGGTTCTGGAGGTATTTCTGGAAGCCGCCGGCCTCGCGTTCGATCTCGCGGGTGTGGCGCAGGTTCACGCGCAGGCCGAAGGGGGCGTCGCTACCGACGCGATCCGGGCCGTCGACCTCGGCGTGAAGCTCGATCTCGGTGATCAGGTCGCGGTAGTAGGCGAGGACTTCAGCGGCGTCGCGCATCGCCTCATGTCCGCCGACGACCACCGCGGCGGCTTCGAGGTAGCGGAGCTTGAGATCGGGCGCGACGTTGGCGAGGCGGTTGTTGAGGGTGGTGGCGAAGGCTTTGCGATGGCGTTCCAGGGTGTCGCCGGGCAGGGCTTCCAGAGCGGCCTTGATCTTTACGTATTCGTCGGGCGTGGCGACGTGATGGCTTTTCAGAGCTTCCAAAGAGGGGGAGCCGAGCGCCGCGTAAAACCAGGTTTCGAAGACGGAGGTGGTTTCCTTGGAGGAATCTTCCAGCGGCAGAGTCGCGGCGTAGCCGGCGGCGGAGGAGGCGAGGGCATCGAGCGCGGTGCGCTTGATCGCGGAATGCTGATGGTCCGGCGCGATGCTGCTGCGGTAGTTGCTTTCCTCAAAGCGCAGGGCGGCAAGCTGTTCGTCGAGCCGCCACGATTCGGCGGGTTTGTTCAGCAGGGCTTTTTCGGTGACTCCCTGGGCGGCCTGGTAACCGTGGAGGATCTGTTCCTGGAGCTCCTTGTCCTTGCGCTTGGTCTGGTAGGCTTGCTGGAGCCGCGGATTCGGCCACAGGCCGGCGAGGTTGAGGCGCATCTTGCCGACCAGCGCGCCGAGGGTCGCCGCATCGAGCGCGTCGGTGGCGCCGAAGACGGACTCGACCGCCTCCACGCGCCAGACTTCAGCCTGGCTGTGGCAGGAGATGAAGGCGTTGGCGAGTTCGATGTGGAAGGTCTCGCCGAGGTCGAGCGCGGCGATGCCTTTGACCAGTTCGGCCAGTTCGATCAGATTGCGCTCCTGCTTCGAACGGGTCAGCGGGATGGCGCCGGCCTGGTTGTTGAAGCCGTAGAAGTACATGTAGCGCGAGCGGTAGTCCTGGCCTTCGTTCGGGTTGTGGTTTTCGGTCCACACCCGGATCGTTTCGCGGACGAGTTCCTTCGCTTGGTCGGGATCGGTAGCGGCGAGCGTCTTGATGAGCGGCAGGGCCTTGTTTTCCTCCTTCACCTTCAGCAGCAGGCGGGCGGCGGCGAGCAGGGACTCGTTGCGGGTGGAGGGCTCGATGACGTCGAGCCACTTGCCTTCGGGCTGGCATTCGAGCAGCGCGCCCGAAGCGATGGGGCGGGTGCCCTGGCCCTGATAGCCGGTGTTCGGGCGGGTGAAGAACAGGTTTCCCCATTCGTCGAACTGGTGAACCATGCGGCGCGAATTGCTCTGGTCCTTCTGGCGGGTGACTTCCGCTTCGTAGGCCCATTGGCGGGCGTAGAGGGTAAAGATGCCGGACCATGCGGCGGGGTCGATGTCTTCGGCGGAGAGCATGGTGGTCACCGCGGCGTGCTGGAGTTTGAGTTGTTCGAGCCGCAGGGACTCGTCCGGATTTTCGCGGCTCTGGGCGGTGAGGGTGCCGAGCGAGGCGAGCAGTTCGACGCCTTCGCCTTCGGGGTTTTTGAAGGTCTTTTCCAGCCATTGTTTGCCGGTGTCGTCGCCGAGTTCGGGGATGAGCGACAGCGCGCGGAAGAGCGCTTCGGCTTTTGCCGGGGCGGGAGCGGCGGGATCGGTGAGGAAGGAGGTGGAGAGTTCCCAGGCCAGCGGCAATGCGTCCTTGCCGGCGGCTTTCCTGTCGCGCTGGGCAAGCTCGGCGCGGTGGCGGGCGATCAGGTTGAGCGCGGTGTAGTCTTTCTTTTCCTTCGCTTCCTCGAGGTCGGGGAGGAAGGCGCCGGCGTCTTTCACGAGGCCGGCGGTCAGCAGAAACTCCGCCGCCCGGCGTCGCGAGGCCGGGTCCTCGCCGCCGAAGTGCTGGATGCCTGCGGCGAGGGTTTCGAAGAATTCCTTCGGCGGGCGGGGTTCTTGGGGCAGCAGCTTCGCCAATGCCTCGATCTGTTTTTTCTGCGGCGGCGATGGCGCGGCGGCGGCGAGGCCGAGCAGGTCGGCAGGCGGCAGGTAGGCGGGCTGGGTGTGCGGCTTCGCGCCCTGCACGACGAGTTCCGGCGGAGGTTGCACGGGCGCGGGCGCGGAGAGTTTGCCGACGATCGACTGGTAGGCCTGGCCCGAGACTTCCTTCGGCAGTTCGGCGAGGAAGTCCTTTACGCGATCCCAGCGGCCGAGCACCACGTCTCGGCGGAAGACGGCGGCATCCTGGCGGAATTGCTGGATGATTTGCTCGGGGGTCGGATTTTCGCCGGCGGGCGGCGCGGGAGTTTCCTTCGCACGGGCTTCTTCGAGACGGGTGGCGAGAATGCCCGCGGTGCTGCGGTCGAATTTCAGTTCCTGAAGGATCTGGAGCTTTTGCTGGTCCGGGGTGAGGTCGGGACGCTTGCGGCTTTCCTCAATGAGCTGGCGGAGGCGGTCGAAATCGAGTTCGCCCGCGGGGGCGGCTCCGCCGGGCATGACGGCTCCCGGGGGGAGGTTTTCCGGTGAGATCGTGATGACCTCGCTTTGGCCGCCGATGATGTCGCCTCCTTGGATAACGATCTGAGCGGAGAGCGGGGTTGTCGCTGAGGCGAGAGCGAGCAGGGCAAGGCGGGAGTGCATGGATATGCTTGGTGGAAAGAAAGCTGCTGCGAGGAGGGATGATTACTGGGAGCGCGGAATTCATTCCGCATGAGCGATCACAGGATGACTCGTGCGGAATGAATTCCGCGCTCC
>JBBCJF010000043.1:0-9316 GCA_037190465.1 Haloferula sp.
GCATCTTCGATCACACCAGAACCTCCTCGCCGCGGCGACTCCGGGCATTTCCCTGCTCTTTCTCGCGCAGATCGCATGGGGCCAATCCAATCCGAGTCCTCTTCCCCCCGAAGCGAGGGGGAAGATCGAAGTCGGCATCGATCACACGCTGGCGCTCACGGCGGACGGCGTGCTCTGGACTTGGGGAAGGAATAACTACGGCCAGCTTGGGGATAAGACCGCCGTTGACCGGGATTCCCCGACCCATATTATTTTGGGGCCTTTCACTGGCACCCGTTTCAAGGCGGTCTCCGCGAGCAACCACAGTGCAGCGATCGACATGGACGATCGCCTGTGGTGCTGGGGACGGAACAACCACGGACAGCTTGGGGACGGAACCACCGTCAACAATAGCAAACCCCGTGTTATTCAATTGGGCGTCGCAAACAAGCAGGCCAAGTCGATAGCCTGCGGCTACACTCACACGGTGGCGGCGGATACTTCCGGTGGACTGTGGACGTGGGGCAGCAACGCCGTTGGAGAGTTGGGGATCGGCTCTTTCAGCGCATCCGATATTCCTGTCGAAGTGACCAAACCATCGGGAATGGGCTCCGTGATCCAGGTCGCGGCGGGTGACAGATGCTCGTATGCCTTGGATGAATCCGGGAAAATCTGGGCATGGGGCCTCAATACGAATGGCCAGCTAGGGGACGGAACAACGGCCTCTGTGCGAAACAGCCCCGTGCAGGTCGCAGGGACCTTGCCTTCCTTCTGGTTCATTTCAGCCAAATACGCTCATGCCGGAGCCTTGGGGCACGATGATTCGATCTGGACATGGGGAAGTAATGGCAACGGCCGTTTGGGTCTTGGTGATACCACGAACCGGCGTCAGCCTACACGAGTCCTCACCGGATTGGCATATGCGCGGAGGATCAGTGCGGGCGTCGGACACACACTCGCCGAGTCGATTGATCATCGCGCCTGGGGTTGGGGAGCGAATGGATCTGGCGTTATCGGGGATGGAACCACGGCCTCACAGCGTCTGTCACCCGTCGCCGTCAATACGGCGACGGGATTGGTCGATGTCGTCGAAGTGGCGGCAGCGGGAAGCCATTCGCTCGCCTTGAAGCATGGGGGGACATTGTATGCTTGGGGAAGCGGCACCTATGGGCGGCTTGGAACCGGAGCAACAAGCGGCACAAACAGTTCGCCGGTTCTGCTGACCAAATTGAAGCTGAGCAGCGACAATTCCGATTCGGATGGGATGCCGGATAGCTGGGAGAATTTCTACTTCCGGAACTTGTCCAAGAACAATTCATCGGACACCGATGGGGACGGGCTGTTTGACCATCTCGAATATCTGAACGGCACTCATCCGCTGCTGGCGGACACGGATGGCGACGGAATCACCGATAATCTTGAGCTTGTTTGGGGATTTTTGCCATTGGATCCGACGGACGGCCCTCAGGACTACGATGGCGACGGCATGTCAAATTATATGGAAATCATGGTTCTTGGAACCAATCCGAAAATCTATGATGACCATGATATCGATAGCGATGGCGACGGGATTCCTGACGCTACGGAAATCGCCGGCGGCACTTCGCCAACCGACGCCGATTCCGATAACGACGGCATTCCCGATCATCTTGATCAATATTCGACCGTGCCAGACTTCTTACCCTTGGCCACGGCCTCGACGCTCATGGTCTGGTCGCCTCTCGATTGAACAAACTTGGCCTACGAAACCCTCTCGTCTTGATCTTATGAATTCCACCGGTTCGTCTTTCCGTTTGTTGCCGTCCTTTCTGGCAATAAAACAGGTTTTCCCGATCATTGTCGCCCTGCTGACCGCACTTGCCTCCACGGATTCCTGCATGGCAAGCTGCAGTGCCTGCCTGGAGGGAGAGGTCACCGTGAAATTCTGTGCCGATGCCAATCTCATCAAAGGAACTGCCGGCTCTGTGGCCATCAGCTTGACCTCAACACACATGGTCTCGGTCGCTTCGGCTCCGGCCTCGGGCCCCGGAGGGCGGCCCTATGAGCCCCCGGATGGAACGGTTGGGTCGGCTGGAACAGACTGGGGGACGATTAAACTTAAGAAAAATGTGCCGGTTTCGGGAGTCATCCTCGTCAGCCCCACGGGTATTGCTTCGGATTATGTTGCCCCAGGAAGCTGCATTCAAGGTACAGTGCTGTGCCAATTCAGGACATCTTGCTTGGGTGATCTGGTATTTGAGTTTTATTCGGAATTGACATACAACGATGGAGAAACGGGATGGCGCGAGGTCAATTTCGCATCTTTCAAATATGATATACCCGATGTCCCCACGGAACCTATTCCCATTAAAATTCGAGTCCGCGAGAGAAACAACGCCGGCGGCGAGGGTGAAACCGAAGATGACACCGGAGAGGAAACCACCGTGAGTGGTCCATCGATCCCCGAGGACAAACAGGACGCCGCTCCGGGTTCGGGCGGTCAACCCCAGGAGGTCAATCCGGCTGGGTTTTACTCCTCCATTCCGATCCGCGGGGGCGATGGCTCGGAGGAGTTCTACGTGGGTTCCTTCGATCTTACCGGGGTGATTTCCTCTTCGATGGCTTCGGTGGCGCATCTCAAGGTCAGGCACCCCGATGGCGAGGATGTCGATACTCCGCCGGACTTCGATGTGGTTCGGGCCAGCGGCCTGCTGCGGCAGGTGAGGACGCTGGCGGCGCTTTACGACATTGTGCCCGTCACGGGGGGCGGTTTCGAGATTAAAACATACGAAAGCGGCGACTTCGGAACGACACCCGATGGGGGAGGAATCTACCCGGTCAATGGGGGGGCCTCGCCTTCCTCTTCCGTCCGCTACACTCCGGTGGCTGCCGCCGGGACTCATTTTGGCGGGGTGAAAATCACCCGTACCTCCAAGGACGCCACTGTCCGCGCCAAGGAGATCCTCGCCACAACCACTACCGGAGATGGTTGGAGAATCGTCGAAAACGGGCTCGAAACCCACGATTATATGACGATATTTGACTATGTGGGCGGAAAATGGCGCAGGGTAGAACTCGAAACCGTCATGCGGGAGGGGATTCTCTATTCGAAGAGTCAGAGAACATCGGTTTATCAGGTCCGGCGCGAAGGGTCGGAGAATAAGGTGGTCGAATCTCACCTCTTCCTGATCGAAGAGATCGTGCACGACACTCCAACGACCACACTGAAAACCACTTACGTGCCGGATCCCGATTTCCTTGGGAAGGCCCGCTCGGTTTTGTATCCCGATGGCTCGTGGGTGGCCTACCGGTATTACACGGGAACAGAGCCGGGTGCCGTGAGCGGCATGCAGGGACTCTTGAAGGAAACGCTCCGTCCATGGAACGGAGCCCCCGCGTCTCCCGCTGCCGCCACTTCCGCGAACTCCGAGTCCACCGTGGTCATCTATGATGTCATCGCCGGCGACGAAGGCGTGGGATACCAGGCTGTTGAGGAAGCAACTACTCTGCCGGATGTTGGGGTCACCAGGAAATGGAAATTGCATCCTGGATTCGTGCCGGTGGGTTCGCTCTTATATCTGTTGGAAGTGGAGGCAGGGCTGTCCGAGGAATGGGCGTATGCCGTGAGAACGAGGGATGATTCACGGCGGATTTACATCTCCTCCACCAAGTCGATCATCCATAATTCCCTATCCTACCGGACTCGGGGGACCAGCGGAGAACCTTGGGACGGCCGGGCGTTCGCATCCGTCGATTCCGAGGGCAATGGCACCGTCACCGGTTTCGAGCGCGGCGGCTTCAATGTCGGGACCGGTGTATTCACTCCCGACAGCGATCCTGGGACTTCCGATGGAGCCTACATTCGCTCCATTACCACACAAGTAGTCGACGAAGGATATGAACTCGCACCGCTTGGAGAATCCACCAAGGAAGTGAGAATCGAGGAAATCGGTGGGCGCGAACTGCGTCGCGAGTTGTGGATCCGCACCGGCACTGGCGCGTGGGCGCTCGCGACCGTGACCACTTTCGAATATACCGAGTGGCCCGACGGTTCGCTCAAGGAAACCGTTGTGAAGCATGACGGTCGCATCGTCTCGCGCTCGCTTCAGGTCTCTGGCACGGAAAATCACCAGTGGGACGAACAGGGCATCGAGACCCGCACCCTTTTCGATGAACTCGGCCGTGTCGTCTCCGTGACCACCGCAGGCGTGCCGGCGCTGGGAAATTACGAAGCTCAACCTGATCGGGTCGTCTCCTACCAATACCTCGGCCGGCGGACCATCGTCACCCAGTCCGCGGGAAGTCTTGCTCGCATCGAGGAGTCGCTCGATGACCTCGCCGGTCGTAATGTTGCTCAGGTCGATGCGTCGGGCGCCACGACTATCACTTCATACCCGAATGGCGGACGCAACACGCTGGTCACACTGCCGGGGGGCGCCACGCGTTTAACGACCAGAAACATCGATAGAAAAACGGTATCCGTCACCGGTACCGCCGTCGTCGATGAGCGCTATGAATACGAAGCTCTCACCGGCGGCAACCTGTGCCAGACCCGCCGCACCGGAAATTTCGCCGAATCTCCGCGCTATACCCGGACCGAGACCGATTGGGCCGGCCGGACGATCCGCATCTCCTCGCCCAGCCCTACCGAGATAGGAGAAGTCACCCTGACATACCACTATGCGGAGACTCCCTTTTACGAACCCACCCGGCGGCTCGTATCCATCACTTCCAGTGCCTCGAATGTCGCTCCCGTCCTTTTCCAGAAAGTCTCTCTTAAATCCGGTGCCCAGTACTCCGGCTACGACTCCGGTTCGGACGGCCTCACTCCGGCCAGCAAAGATCGCATGACCGAAAGTCGTACGGAGTACGCTCACGATGGCGGCTACTGGTGGCGTGTCTCGACGACCAAGCAGTATGATGTCGATGACTCCGCCGCTTCCGCCATCACCTCCATTATCAGGGAATGCCTCCACGGCGTTCCCGGTGCAGCGGGCACCGCCGCCAAGTCCGTTCGGATCGCACCCAGCGGCGAAACTACCACGACCACTGTGATCGACCGCACCGACAAGACCCGGACCGAAACCACCGTCTGGAACGGCTCGACCATCGCCGCGGTCGCGGTGAACTATAACGGTTTGGTCGTCAGCCACAGCGGCCACGACAGCGCCACACCCACCGTCTGGAAGTACAACGCACTCGGTCAGCCGGTGAAAGAAACCTCACCCCGCGGAGCGGTGGCCTACACCTACTACCGGGCCGACGGCCGGGTGGGCTCCACCACCGATCAATACGGCAAGGTCACGCACTACGATTACCATGGGACCCAGCATGTAGCCGCCGGACAGCTCGCGGAAATCACCCGTCCCGACGGCACCACCGAGACCTATGCTTACTCTCCGGCAGGTCAGCTGATCGAGACCGCCGGCACCGCCGCCTACCGAGTGACATACGAGTACGATGCCTACGGCGACAAAAAGAAAATGTTCACCTGGCGCACGCCTTCCGCCTCCGATGCCACCGAGTGGGTCCACCAGCCGGGTACCGGCCTGCTCAAGGAGAAAATTCATGCCGACGGCAAGAAGACCGTCTACACCTACCACGCTTCCGGCAAAATGGCCACCCGGGTCTGGGCGAGAGGGGTCACCACCACCTACACTTACAACGCTTACGGAGACCTCACCGATATCGGATATTCGGATGCCACTCCCGATGTCGCGCTTTCCAACCTCGATCGCCTCGGCCGTCCCGGGCAGGTCGCCCAGTCCGGCATCGGCTCCGAAATCCTGACCTACCATCCCGGAAAGGGGGTGCAGAATGCCCGCTACTTCGCCTCCGGTCACACTCTCCTGCCGCTGCGGGGCATGCGCTCCACAGCGCCCGACAGCGCCGGCAGGTCCGCGGGCTTCGATGAAGTCTCCGTCTCGGAAAGCACTCTCACTTCCGTAAGAACCGTGAGCTATAGTTACGACAGTGCGGGGCGGCTGGGCACGATCTCCGACGGTACCCAGCACCACGTATACGGCTACCATGCGAATTCCTCCCAGGTCTTCACCCTGGAGAGCCGCAGCGGCAGCAGTCCCTGGTTCCGGGAAACCCGGCACACCGACGTCACGGGCCGGCTTATCGGCATCCTTTCCAATCGCATGAGCGGCGGCACCCTCGTCGCCCGCATCGCCACCCATTCCTATGACTACGATGAGAACGGTCGCCGGGTGCGTTCCACCCAGCAGGACGGCTCCCGGTGGGAATACGCCTACAACGACCGTTCGGAAATCATCGGCGCGGTGCGCAAGGATGCCTCGGGCAACGTGATCCCCCAGCTCGGCTCCAGCTATACCTATGACGGGATCGGCAACCGCCTCACGAGCGCCTCCGACGTGCTCGGCGACCGGACCTACACATCCAACCAACTCAATCAATACGCCACGATTGCGAGCGACGATGGCCTGACGGCCATCGGTCGCGCTCCGGCCGCCTGGACCGTGCAGGTCAATGGGGTGAATGCCAGCCGCATGGGCGAAATCTATTATCGCGATCTCACCGCCTCGAACGGTATCGATCCGGTATGGCAGTCCGTGGAGACGAAGCGGATTGGCGGCACACCCGCGCCCGTCCATACCGGCCACCTCTGGTATCCGGCAGCCAGCGTGTCGCCGCAGTACGATTTGGATGGAAACCTTGTCAACGACGGGCGCTGGGTTTATACATGGGATGCCGAGAATCGCCTGATCCAGATGGATACGACCACCGAGGCTACTGACGCGGGGCATCCCTTCACCCGGCTGAAATTCAGCTACGACTGGCAGGGCCGCCGGATCGCACGGACGGTCTGGAAGGGAGGCACGTCCGGGAGTCCCACCTTCTCCACGGCGCGGCGCTGGATCTACGACGGCTGGAACCCGATCGTGGAATTTTCGGCCACAGAGGGGGGGGCGCTCACGCGGGCGAATACCTTCACGTGGGGATCGGATCTGTCCGGAACATCGCAAGGAGCCGGCGGTGTCGGAGGTTTGATCGTGCAGACGGAAGTATCGGGCGGAGTCATCCGCCGGGCCTCGTATGATGGCAATGGGAATATCGTGGCGTGGACGCGCAGCGACCAGAGCGCGCCGGACTATCGGCGGGAATACGACGCCTTCGGCAACGTGCTGGTATCGGAAGGCACCACGCCGCCGCCGGTGGACTTCGGATTTTCGACGAAGATGCGCGATCCTGGAACGGGGCTGTATTATTATGGATACAGGTATTATGACCCGGTGACAGGAAGGTGGCCATCGAGAGATCCGATCGAGGAGGAGGGGGGAATCAATCTTTATGGATTCGTGGGGAATGATTCTATTGATTCATATGATTATTTGGGGATGTTATGGAAAAAATATCGAGGACCAGCCCCAGTTCTATATAAGAAATTTCCTCCCAATAAAGGTGGTGAAACAAAGGGGGATTGGACTACCTTTAAGATAGAAGGCCCTTCAAGATCGGGGGGGTGTGTAAAATTGACATTAACAGGAGAATTAAAAGTTACTATCTACCTTAACTCTACGCCGGGTTCACAAAATTTCCGAGATCGACTCGGAAACGATCCCTACACCCACGAGCAAGTTCATGAAAAAATTAATGAAAAATGGGCCAATCATAGTGTCGACAACGTAAATCCAATAGAAGGCTTTTATTGCAGACGGAGTTGTGCGCGGTTAGCTAAAGATTGGGGGTATGCGGTGTTGAGATTTCATCACTCTCTTGCCAATATAGCCAATATAGCATTCGATAATTATGCGTATGATGCGGGAAGAGAGGGTGAATTAGCAAAATGGCAAGCTGAATCACAGAGATTATCCGCGGCGATAGACGAACTCAAAAGAAAACTAAATGATGAGAAATGCGTTATATATCGTGAGTGCCCGCTGTAAAATTATATTTTTATTCTTAGCTCTCGCGAGCTGCTCAACTTCTATGAAACCTCCGGCAATGCTCAATCCGTCGGGAGCAAGAAATATTGGAGGCGATGGTCCTATTCTATACGAAGACATTTATGCTCATTGAAGTCGAAAGGGGGCAGCCGTTGAATTCTGAATCAAAGGGGGCGCTCACGCGGGCGAATACCTTCACGTGGGGATTGGATCTGTCCGGAACATCGCAAGGAGCCGGGGGTGTCGGAGGTTTGATCGTGCAGACGGAAGTATCGGGCGGAGTCATCCGCCGGGCCTCGTATGATGGCAATGGGAATATCGTGGCGTGGACGCGCAGCGACCAGAGCGCGCCGGACTATCGGCGGGAATAAGTGAACTCCGCGCGCCAACCAATGGCATTGGCCGTGCCAACCCATTTGAAAAACGAAGCAGAAACGGCTTCTCGGCGAATGAACACTCTCTGGCAACGGACGATCGGACGTTTTCCCGGCTGTCTTTTTGGCAACGGACCTCTTTCCGGTTCTCCGTCTGACCTTACATGCCTTTCCCGCGAGTAAAGCTCGCCTACGTCTTACTGAACACCCCAACGCCCTGCCCGCCTCGTAGCGCTGTCCCGGTCAACCATGAGGAACCTGCCTTAGCGGCTCCCGGAAAGAATTCGGTGAGGAATGCGACTCGTTCCATACGATGTGAACCCAAGAAAATCCTCTGACCCGCCCCATGTCAAAGAGAGCGCAACGATTCGAGCAATCCCGGTAAAATGCCTGTTGCTTTATACAAATCGAATCAACTCAACCCATTGCCACCATTGTCAGCGGTAGCGAACGAACCGCCATCGGCCGAGCTGGCCGCCTGGACCGTGCAAGTCAATGGGGTGAATGCCAGCCGCATGGGCGAAATCTATTATCGCGATCTCACCGCTTCGAACGGTATCGATCCGGTATGGCAGTCCGTGGAGACGAAGCGGATTGGCGGCACACCCGCGCCCGTCCATACCGGCCACCTCTGGTATCCGGCAGCCAGCGTGTCGCCGCAGTACGATTTCGACGGAAACCTTGTCAACGACGGCCGCTGGGTCTATACATGGGATGCTGAGAATCGCCTGATCCAGATGGATACGACCACCGAGGCTACTGACGCGGGGCATCCCTTCACCCGGCTGAAATTCAGCTACGACTGGCAGGGCCGCCGGATCGCACGGACGGTCTGGAAGGGAGGCACATCCGGGAGTCCCACCTTCTCCTCGGCGCGGCGGTGGATCTACGACGGCTGGAACCCGATCGTGGAATTTTCGGCCACAGAAGGGGGGGCGCTCACGCGGGCGAATACCTTCACGTGGGGATTGGATCTGTCCGGAACATCGCAAGGAGCCGGGGGTGTCGGAGGTTTGATCGTGCAGACGGAAGTATCGGGCGGAGTCATCCGCCGGGCCTCGTATGATGGCA
>JBBCJF010000044.1:0-22662 GCA_037190465.1 Haloferula sp.
GGCTTCGGAGTGACGGCCGACCTTGAAGGAACCGCCGCGCACCCCCGCCGACACCGTGCCGGTCTGGGAAGCCGGGGTGTAAACCGGGCCGAAGTCCACGGGCGGGTCGAAGTCGCGCTTGACCTTGGCGAAGACGAGCTCGCCGGGCTCGGCGGGCCTGAACTGACCCGTGGTTCCGTCCGGCGTGAGTTCGGTTCCCACCTGGTAGGTTTCGCCCAGGAGATACCAGGCGCTGGAAAGATCGTGGTCGCCGTTGCTGGAGAGCCCGGCGAGGGTGCCCGCTGCGCGGACGTCGGCGTCGGTCACGTCATGGCGGGCAACCCAGATGACGCCGGGCTGGGAGGAGGCGGGGTTGTACCCGCGGATCCACTCGTTCCGGTTCAGGCTGACGTTGCGGACGACACTGATGACCTGGCCAGAGAAGATGTCCTGACCCGCTGCAACCGGGAAACGGTCGTAGAGGTGGGGTTTCTGGCCTTGTTCGTTGTGGGGGAAGAGGCGGCAGTCGGTCGGGTTCGGAGGCGGGGATTCCGGAGCGGGTGCGATGGAGCGGAAGCGGAATCGCGCTTTACTCCGGCGAATCCGCGGATCTGGAGACGGCCGGCTGCCGTCTTATCGGCCATCTGTTACCCCGTATGGAGATCTTGAGTGCCACATTGATGTCTAAGCGTTTGGAGGCGCACACTGTGGGGCTGGCAATGCCCGTCGCCACCGCGAAACCCCTACGAAATACATGGAGGTGGTGAGAGGTCCTTGAGGACTTCTGACGGAGCAAACTCTTCCTCCAGTCTGTTGGTTCTTGATCGGACACCGGAGGACGGGCAATGACGCACGGCACGCGGATTGGGCTTTACCGCAAATGATTCTTTCAGTTTTCTTAATTATCATCCAATGCCGAAAATTCAGCTTGAACAGGTTCTCTCTAAACTTCGGTACACCGTCTACCCATCGGTTGAAGGCTACTGGCGAGCGGATGCTGCGATAGCGGCGTACCTTGATTCCACGATGCCGCCAGTCGGCACCGGCAGAGAACAATGTGGTCCAGCGGCACTAGCGGCGCTTTTCGGTCGAGAACACATCGAACCAGTGGTCGCAACGCTCAGCACACCCTGGATCAACCGCCGCTCAATGGAATCCTGCCTGAGGCGCATCGGCGCTCCGTTTAGAAAGCATCCCTGCGAGGTGCCAGCACAGGGGCTTGTCCTCCTTCAGCGCATCGGTCTAAAAGAGCAACGGAGCTTTCGAGGCAGCTTCTTGGTCGACACTCATTGGGTGGCTGTCGTCGATGACTTTGTCTTCGACGTCAACTGGCCGAGTTGGATACCCAGCTCGCATTGGAAAGGGCTCGTTGGCGAACCCCTCGCTTCTCAGCATGGAGCGTTGGACTGGAAAGTCGTGACGGGCTACGAGATTCTCGTCCCATTATGCTGCAGGTAGGAGGTAGGGATCAACAGGTCGGCCGTCTGAGTTCAGGCCATGTCGGCGGAATAAGAAGTCTCGTTCTACTGCGATGTTTGCCTCTAACAGTCTGGAAAGGTCGGCAGCTTGAACCGGATTCGCCGGTCGCCAGCGTCGCTTCCCGCCGGTAATTGGAGTTGCCACCTGGTAATTCACGGTCTTGAGAAAGACGTTGGCATCAATCACTGAGAACGAAGGGCAAATTTCGCTAAGGAAGCCGATCTCAAGGTAACCGGCGAGGACGATGGGATGGATCAACCCACCGGCTGATTTGTGAAATGCTTGAAAATGGTGCCTATAGACTTCGCGAGATGGGTATGCTGGATCCTCATGGTTCAAGCCGGTCTGAAATTCCATGCAGGCATACTTACAATCAGGAAACAGAACAAACAGTTCTTCCAACCGACCCCAATCTTTGGCGGTCTGCGCTTGGAGATGGGGAATCGTTGGCAGCATGGCATCGTTCATTTCTTCGATCACCCTGAATCCTTTGGTCTGGTTCCAAATCGAGTTGGTTCTCGGGCTATCGCGAACAAACGAAAAATTAGGGACGGTGACGGCGACGGGGTCGAGAAGCTTCAGTGCGGAAAGAATACCTTTCCTCCGCTCGTAAAGCCCTTCGATCCAGTGGTCCTTCGCTACACATGTAATGATTATATTCGTTCGGCGCGATAGCTTGAAATCGTCCAGCATGGCTTGCCTTGATGCATACTTCGACTCCAACTGGCCGCGGTGGTTGAAACGGCAGATGTGGTGAATCGGAACCGAAACGTATGTCTCCCTCAGAACCCGATGCCGGCCAAAGCCGTGGTAGATCTGGGGAATATAGCCGGGGAAATTTGGCTGTAGGACGGGTCTCAGCCTGTCCGGCAGCGTGCCGAGCCCACCGACTTCATCGACAGACTTGGCGAACAGCACCGGATTTGCAGGGCAAGTGTAGTCGCAAGGTTCCCGGAAGCAGCCGGCACACTTCTGGTAGCAGCCTCGTTCACGGCGTTCGTCGTCCCAGCCACCGCATGTATCCAGATGCGCACACTCGGCGCAAGATGCCGGGACCGGCGCAGGGTTCGTTCGAAGGGCTTTGTTCATTTCCTTGGGATGTCTTTGGGCTCCACCGCCGATACTTTGAAACAGCCTGAAATATCCTTCCCCTCCCGGATCAGAACCTGAACCATACCGGAAGTTTTCCCACTGGCCTTGAGCCTGCCAGAAATCTCCAACGCGTCGGATGGCAGCAGGTCTCCAATCACCACACCATTCTGCGACACCGTGGCCTCGGTTTCCGACTTGAATATAATGAGAACACGGTATCCCGGCTCGATACAAGTCATGAGGTCGCGGAGCTGTACGGAGAAGCACTCACGGATGCGATCCGGGTTGCCCCGCTCCAGTAGGTCGGGAATGTCGATCATCGATCTACTCGAATCCCGCTTCTGGACGTACGCCGCAGTCTTTTTTCGTATGAAATCTAGGCCCATGGCTCGTGCTCCTTTCCAAGTGTTTCGTATCTCCAGGTTTTACCCTCCTTCTTCCTAAGAACCAGTCGATGAGCAAGCAGTGCCACCAAACGATTGCTCCAGCCGCCCACCGTTATTTTCTCTTCGGAACTGCCTTTCAGTTCCTGAGCTGTGGCCGTACCCATGGAAGCTATTCTTTGGAGGGTCATGAGAAGAAAATCATCCAGCCTGCCGAGAATTGCCACGCGTTGGTATGGAGGCGTTTCAGTTGCGGGCACCAGTAGGGATACCAAATCCCGGTGAATCAGAAAGTCGTGAATTTCCTCAAGAACTTCGCGTAATCCCCCGACAACGACCGGAAACATTGGAAGGGGGCGCAGTGCCCACGGATCCGAGAAATCGGAACGCTTCCCGCCCTCCGTGTGCATTCGGCCGCAGGCAAGGCACCACCCAAGGGTTGCCCGGAGGTAGCTGCCAGAGATTGAAGTGGTTTCACTGAAATCAAACTCCGCGACTAAATTAGCGGTAACCGCCCCCGTCATGAGTGGGGAAAGTATCTCCAAATCTCGCTGGCCTGCTGTGGCGCCAAAAAGGTGCTCTCCAAGCGGACGAATGCGGACCATCTCGAACTTCATGACCTAAAATCACTCACTCTGGTGACGGAGTAAAGAAAAATTTTAGGTCGGTCTCGACCGTGGGTTTCCCCAGGGTGCAGCAGACACTGATGTGCGAGCCTTCTGCCAAAGGAGCGGTCGACACTTCGGCTTCTCTCCCAGAGGAAGTTGGGCGGATTGAGGCAACGGCCGCGCAAGATCGAATCCTGACGAGAGTCCCATGATCGGCGAGCGCCTTCCAAAGTAGCCTGAAGCCCTCTCCTTCCCCTTGCCCATCGCGACGACTTGCTCCTTGATGAATCACGGCCAGAAGTGCCTCGCGATCCGATTTTAGACCACTCCATGACTGAGATGCTTGAAGGCTCCGAAGGTAGCCGCAGCCAATATCGCCTATGGAGAAAGCAAACTGACCCCGGTCAACATGGTATCCGGCGATTCCTCTAGCTTGGCCCTCTCCCAATCCTCCATGCTGGACCACATTATCGGCCAGTTCGTGGAATACCTTCATTAGTCCGCTCGCGAAGCCCGAACTGAAGCCCGAACGTAGCAGTCCGCTGTAAAAACGCTGCTCGAATAGGTGCCAATTCTCGAAGTCGGCGTTCCAACATCCCTCGTCGATCATGCGGAACTCGAAAGCGCGTCGCTGAAACTGGCCGCCGCAATCTCTTTGATTCCCTGTCCAAGTATCGATCAAGGATACCCAAGGCTCACCCCCTGCCCGCGCCGACGAGCGAATCTCACGCCGACATGACCCTGATGAAGTCACATGGGCATTGAGGAAAAAGTGCTCGACGCATCCTGCCAGCGTTCCCGAACCAAATCGCGACAGGATCTGATCTGGCGGATTCCCGCAGTCTATCAATCTGCGGCATCCTTCCGCATTTCGGCAGTCGAGAACCTGGGGAATATCTTCAATCACGCCTGATCATACAGATTCATGGTGCGAACCGGCGACACCATTTTCGCTCTTGATTGGGATCTCAGCATCACTGCCTGAATCATGCACCCGGTGACAGGTAGACTGTCGATACAATGGCTGAATCAAGTCGACCGCACGGAGAGCTGGAAAACTCCGGAACCTCGTCTTCCGCCGCCTGCGTCTCGTGTTTTTGGCCTTTTCCATGCGAGAGAACGGAAATTTTCTGGCGAACTCCGGCACCCGACCCGACTGGGACTGAATCGCACTGAGCATTCTTCGGTATACAAAAATAGCTAAAAAACAATCAAAAATAACTTGCGAAATACCCAATTTTTGCGCAAATTCCCTGCATGAGCACGAAACGAACCATGACCCTGAACCTGACTCCTCAGGAAATGAACGCTCTGGAGGAGCTCGCCGTGAAGAAGGATTTGAGCAAGACCGGAGTGATGAAACTCGCGCTCCGTTTGCTACAGACGATTGACGCACGGGTGGAGCCCGGGAAAAAGCTCCTTGTCGAGGATGAAACGACGCGGGAAAAAAGCGAACTGGTGATCCTATGACCGAATCCCGTGTCTTCCTTCAGGACTCCTCCACAGGAGCATTGGTCGAGGCTTCGTTGTTTGATGAGGTGACCGACGGCCATTTGACTTTGTGGGAGAGCACCTGGGTTCCCGCAATGCGGACTCACCAGGCCACCCTACCTATCGCGGATACTCCGGAGGACTCACACTGGGACTGGAGGCGAAAAGCGAACGGCTGGCGGCCGCTTCTCGGTTATCAATCCTACTCCCTTGTATGTGGTGGAGAGCTTCAAGGCCTGATGCTAACCAACACCATCAGCTCCGCCCGGCTCTCCATCCAATTCGGGAAACCCTTGGTTTACGTGGAGTTTCTCGCCACCGCACCATGGAACCGTCCTGAGCTCCGGAAGCCGCCCAAGTTTCGGGGCTGCGGCCGGATTTTCATTCTCGCCGCCATCCAGTCCAGTCTCGACGAAGGCTTCAAGGGGAGAATCGGTCTCCACTCGTTGCCCAAAGCCGAAGGCTTCTACCGGGACAAATGCGGGTTCACCCTGTTGGGGCCGGATTCCTCCCACCAAAATCTCACTTACTTCGAAATGACCGAAACACAGGCGGACGCGTTCCGCCAATACCCACGAAAACCATGAAACTCGAACATCCCAAAGAGTGGTTCGAGCATAGCGCCTTGATCGAAGGCGATGCGGAAGTCGGAGCGGGCATCGCCCCGACCTGCCGCAAAATCGAACCACCCAACAAAATCACCGCTCTGGACACACGGATCGCCCTCGGGCAATTCGTTTCTCTCTGGCGCAGAAATCACGGCTGGAATGCCGAGAAACTGGCGGCGGAAGCCGGAATCGACACCGAAGAGGTGCTTGAAATCGAACACGATCCTTACTGCGAGCCTGAGCCGGATGCGGTTTACAAGCTCGCCGGTATTCTGGGAGTTCCTTCCCGCAAGCTGATGGAACTGGCCGGGCTTGTGGAGAATCGCACACCTCACCTCCGTGAGGAGGCCATTCGCTTCGCTGCCCGTTCCGAGTCGCTCGCAGCTTTGTCAGAACTCGAACGACAGGCGTTCGAAGCCTTCGTTGGCGCGCTGACCAGCGGAAAGGACCCCATTCGATAAATGACCGCCCCGATCCTCAAAGCAAGAGTTCGCCAAGACATCCAATCCAGGACCGACCGAATCCTTCGGGAGCTTGGGTATCCAGAACCACCGCTGGTTCTGGAAGATGTGCGCGAACTCCTGCGATTGGATCGAGACTACTTCTCCGGCGAGGCAGACGGTCTACTCCAAACCACCTTCAGCCGTCTGAAGCGTGCGGGAAAACAGTTGTTGAAACGTCCATCCCTGCTTGGCGATGCGATCAAGAAATTCAATCTGCGGGCGCTTTATCTACCCGATCGGAAGCAGATTCTAATCGATGACTCGATTCCCGCGCCGAAGCACCGATGGCTTGAAGCACATGAAATTGGGCACGACATTCTACCGTGGCATCAGGACATGATGCTGGGCGATGACGACCTCACTCCAACAGCGGCCGTTCATGACAAGATGGAGGCGGAGGCGAATTTCGCGGCCGGTTCCTTGTTGTTTCTGGGCAATATCTTCGTTCAGGAATGCAGGGACTGCGCGCCGTCGATCGCCACAGCCCAACGTCTCAAAAAGCGCTATGGAAACACCTTCACCACCACTTTCTGGCGAATGATCGAACACTCGGGGGAGGAGGTTCCGATGATTGGCTTCATTGGAAAGCACCCTGACCAGTTTGGGAGCGCCTTTCCCGACTTCCGTCACGTGATTCCTTCGATGGCGTTTACAAGCAGGTTTGCCGTTCCAACTGTTGAAAAGATGAAGACGGAAATTCGTCTCTATTGTCGTGGAAGAAAGGGGCCCTTGGGTCAAGGCCTCGTGGTTTTGCAGGCCAATGATGGTGCGAGGCATGAGTTCACCTTCGAGACCTTCTGGAATGGCTATGATGCGCTGACCCTTGGGGTCTATGAACGAGAGCTCCCAACTGTGATCGTTTCCTCCGGGACGGATTTCGACATCTTCTGAATCGTGCCGAACGACTCCTCCGCTATCGTCCAAAAGCTTGGAACTACGGGGCGGTAGGGGCTCGGGGTAAACCCCGTCGATCCCAGCCAAGACGCTGCAGGGAGGCGGCCAGTTCGTCCTGCGTCAGGCCGGACTCCCCACGGTATCTGCGGACGCTCGCTCCGACGAAATTTTTCCCGACTCGTTAGCTTCGCCATCAGCTTGGGAATCGCCTCCTCCAGCCCCCATGGAGGAATGGACGGTTTATCGGGGATTTGTCCGAACTTCCACGTACGGGGCTACTTCGGAGAAATCCTGCGCCCCTCCTTGCCGGGCTTCCTCGGCGGTTTGGATGATGTCGGGAACGTAGTGCTTTGCGGTTCGGATGAGACCGGCCAGCCGCTCCCGGCGCTTTCCCGCAGGAGAGCGGCGTGGGCATCCGAAAGCTGCCGGAATACGATCGTCTCGCGGTCCGGACGCGCACGGAGAGCCCGGGCGACCACCCGGCAGAGTTCCCGCTGCCGGCGCGGATCGCCTTCCTCCGCGAGGGCGGCATCGATTTGCACCGGATGCCAGATCAGTACGCGGCCTAGGTTGCCTGCGAGAAAGGCATAAGCCGGCGGATATAGTTCAGGTAGCACGTCGAGCGCCGCGAAGATGCTTTCCAGGGAAGCGGAGGTGGCGTGAAGCATGGCAGCGGCAAGGTGTTCGCGGCACGGCGTGTGCCGGTCGGGCAGGGCTTCGAGCGCTCGATCCAGCCACGGCGGGGCCGCATGCACCGCCCGCACCGCGGAGGCGAGGACAAGCGTGCGGGAGACGGACGGAAGGACATGCCCCCACCACCATTCGGCGGTCTCCACCACGGAAGGAACGGCGCGGGGCAGCCAGCGGCAGAGGACGGCACCGGCTTCGGCATGGTCCGGGTGGCGCCGCACCCAATCGGCAGCCAGGTCGCCGAGGCTGGAGCGCACCTCGTCACGGCGGGCGAGGGCGATGAGGAAACGGGCCGCATCTTCGCGGTCGAGGTGGCGCTGGAGCCAGGGCTGCGCGGCCTCCGGCACGCCGGGCCGGTCGGCGAAGCGCGCCAGCAGCCGTTCGCTGATCTTCGCCGCGGGACCGTCGGCGGAGCCGTCGGGTTGGGACCGGAGCCATACCACCGCCCCCTGGATGACCTCGGGCGGAGGCATTTCAGCACCAAGGGCGGCCTGCCAGACGAGACCGGCTGCAGCGTCGCCGCGGCGGAACGCAGCCCATCGCAAGGCTTCTTCCCTGACGGCGGGATCGTGCGGGCAGCCGAGCAGGAGCGCGGCATGGATGCCGGCGATGGAGGAAACAGGCTGGTCCTGCCGCTGGACCATGTCGCGACGGACCCAGCCGAGGAAGGAGCGCTCGTTTTTGACGTGCATGAGCAGCATCGCCAGCACGCGGACGGCCCCGGGCTGGGTGGGATGGAGCCTGATCCATCCTTCGGCGGCGGGGCGCAGGTCTTCGGCATGGGAACTGCGCCGGAGGATGCGGGCGAATGCCTCCGCTGTGTGCGGATGGGAGCCGCCGCGCAGGAGGAAATCAGCCACCTTTTCCTGCACGGCGCGGCGGTTCGGCGTGCGGCGGCGGTCCGCGGCGAGCCACAGGTCCACGCCCAGCCGGGCGAGGAGCGGTGGGGAAAGCGCTTCCTGTCCTTGCGGAGCGGCCGCCTTTTTCCACGGTTCGAGCAGCGCCATGCCTTCCAGCACCGGATCGGGGGTGAGCATCAGGCCGCTGAAAGCTTCATTGACCGCCACCCATGCCGGAAGCGCGGCCGGCGGCACCTTGCCGGCAAGTTCCTTGCGGTTGAGGCGGTACACTTCGCGCAGCACGGCCCGCCGGTTGAGGACGGAAGCCGGATCGTTTTCCGGCAGGTCGTCGAAGTCGGGATGCGTCGTGAGCGTGCGGATGAAACGGGTCGCGCCCGCGGTATCTCCCGCCCGGCACCATTCGCGCAGCACTTCGCAGAGGGGCCAGGAGAGGTGCTGGACGCCCTGGGGATCCTTCCGGAAGGAGCGGCTGTTCGCGAACTTCGCCGCCAGCCAGCGGGGCAAAATCCTGAGCCCTGCATTCGACTGCTCCAGGGGGACCAGCCCGCTTTTGCCGACGCGGATCAGGGCATCCTGCGCTTGCGGCCGGGCCAGCAATGTCACCGGCGCCGACAGGCCGAGGGAGTTCGCCAGGAAAACGCTCTTGGCAAAACCCTTCAGCCCGAAAGTTCCGCACTCGCAAAGGACCTTGGGCAGCAGGTCTTCCAGCTTGGCGCCGTGGCGGAGGCAAAAGAGCCATTCGGCGGGGCTCAAGCCGTCCTGCCACAGGGCGGTGGCGTCCCTTTGCCTGCCGCCGCATTCCGCCCACCAGCGGGCCATCTCCACCGCTTCTTCCCCGGTGAGAGGGGGAAGGGTCCAGACGGTCACGTCGAGCTGCTTTTCCGCGTGGCGCTCCAGCACTTCCCGTTCCTCCCGCGAGCCGCCTGTCAGCAGCGCGGCGACGCCCCGGTGCTTCAGGGAAGCGATCCAGGAAGAGGTGGTCTTCCCGGAGATCAGGGGCTCTTCGACGGCGAGCAGATCCGGAGCGGAGGCGGCATCGCCTTTCCCCTCCTCCGATTCCCACTCCACCTCCGCCTCAATGCCGCCGCGGACAAGCTGAGCCGCCAGATAGCGCATGGCCGTGGAAACGCCCGACCCCGAAGGCCCTTCGACCCAGAAGACCGCCCGGGGAGCGTTGCGGTCCCGTTTTTCGCCGCCGCTGGTCAGCCACCAGACGATGAAGGATTGCCAAGCCTGGTCGAAGCAGGGGCGTTCGACGACGGGGGAGTCGGAAACATCGGACGAAGATCGTGCGGCGGCGGGGACAACGGGATCGCTGGTGGGCATGGTTCGTACGGGTCGTGTGCGGCGGCGCCTTTCGAGGAGAGAATGACAGGCTCCGCCTATGGTGTCGTGCGTGCCCGGAGGCTGCGACCGTCGCCCGGATTTGAACAGCCTCCATACCATTGGCGCGGCGCTCATCAGCCGGTTACCGATCGTCGCCGGGCACCAGCCCACGCTGTTATCCGTGGAGCCCGCCTTTGTCCGAAATCTTCTCGGCTGCCTGAACGAGATCGGTCGCGGTGGTTCCAAGGGCCAGGGCGATTCGTTTCAGGCTTTCCGCGGTCGGACAATGCTTCCCCTGCTCCAGATAGCCGATGTAAGGCTGGGAAAGCCCGGCTCTCGCCGCGAGTTCGGTCTGGGAAATGCCGGCGGCTTTCCGCGCACCTGCCAGAACTCCCGACAATGCGGAAACGAAGGCATTGCTCTGGCGGCTGACCACATCCACCGCGAACCGATACCGGGAGACCGGCCGCGCAGTGGCAATAAGTAAACTTATATAAAAAGCTTGCCAGCCCCAAGGAACGAGGTAATCACGATCCGCGAATCCCGGACCGGAGCATCGAGAATTCCCGGGCGATCCGGAAGCCTCCGCCTTCCCCATCGGATGCGATGAGCCAAATGGCAGGCCAAATCCAACACTGAAACTCCCATGACCATCCACAATCTCCATGCCCCTCTTACCCCCTCCCTCCGGTTCATCCAGGGGCTGCTTCAACGACTGTTCCCGGTGGCCCTGCTGCTATGGCCGGGTTTGCTGGCCGCCCAGGTCAACATCGATCCTCCCACGCGGACTTTCGCCAAGGAAGGGGGCGGATACTCCATTCTGACCTCCGGCTCCGGTTCATGGACCGCATCCACCACTGCCCCGTGGATCACCATCACACCCCGCACGTCTGGGACGGCGGGCGAATCGTGCGTCTATCTCATCCAAGCCAACTTCTCGGCGGATACGCGGCAGGGAGTGATCGCCATCGCCGACAAGCAGCATACGGTCACCCAGACCGGCTACGCCGCCACCCTCAGCCCGATGAACGCGACTGTCGATCTGGAGGGAGGCAGTGGCGTGATTTCCATCGCGGTTGACGCTGGTGTGGGTTGGTCGGCCAGTTCCAATGTCGATTGGGTGACGGTCAGTCCCACCTCCGGGATCGGTAGCGGCACCGTGAGCTATACCGTTGCCCCGTATAATGGGGTCACCACCCGCACGACAGCGCTCACGGTGGCGGGCCGCACGTTTTCGATCACCCAGACCGGGGCGGATGTAAATATCGCCCCCCGCTCGGCCGACATTCCCTACAGTTCCAATATCGTTCAGGTTCAGATCACCGCCCTCGGCGGTACCACCTGGACGGTGATGCCGAGCAATCCCTGGATTTCGGTGGTCGATCCCGGCAATGGCTTCGGCGATTCCACTGTCACTTTGGCGGTCGGCGCCAACCCGAGCTTCCTCGACCGGGAAGGTACGGTCAGCATTGGCTCCGCCACCTTCACCATCCTGCAATCCGGCACATCGAATCCGGTGTTGGACATCCTGCCCAAAGAAGCCACCGCCGATCCGGTCGGAGCCTATGGCAATGTGGCCGTGCTCGCCACGCCGGACGCCCCATGGACGGCCGAAAGCCTCGATCCCTGGATCGTGATCGCCGATGGCGCCAGTGGCGCGGGCAATGGCAACGTCCAGTATGTCGCTTCGGCCAATCCCAACCTCAGCCCGCGCACGGGGCGCATCCGCGTCAATCCCCCGGTGTATCAGGCGCGCACGAATCTCTCCTGGCTGCTTCTCGCCCATATCAACGATAGCGCCGGGGACCTTACAGGATGGAGTCGCGATCTTTCAGGCTCGCTGAGCCAGACCTTCAATGGCACCAATCCGTTGACTTTGACCGGCCAAGGATTCGCTCGCGACGATGATACCTTTTCGGTCGCGTTCTGGTTTCGCACTGGCGAGGCGGGGGCCATCCACCGGCTTTTCGAAGCCACACGGGCAGCGGGCTCCTATACCACCCTCTATGTCGATGCCGCGGATCGTCTGGTGGTGAATTGCGATGGCCAGACCTTGATCACAAACCTTACCGTCGAGCCACAGGTCTGGTACCAGCTTGTGGCGACCAGCGACGAATCGAACGCCTTCCGCGTCTATGCCGGAAAACGCGGGGAGAGTATTTCCCAAGTGGGGGCCGCATCTTTCGCCGTCGCTCCTTTTCCCAGCTATCTCAGACCTGAGCACATCAAACTTGGCGGCGCCACGCAGCCGAGCCCCGGCAATCTGAACAACGGTCGAATCGACGATCTGAGAATTTACGGGCGAACGCTGAACGCTCACGAGGCCGCCAAACTCTTTGAAGTGGCGGGAACTTCCACCCCTTATGGGGATTTTTCTTACCGTGGAGATCCAGGCAACACGAAGGTGGAATATGTATTTCAGGGGAGCGGCTTGGTGGCGTCTGGCGTAGGTCAGGCAGTCACTCTTAGCGATTATGTTAGTCCCAGTGGCGGGAATTTTACGAATACCGTCTGGACTACAGTCTACACCCATAGCTTTCACGGCAACTACGTCGAATTGATCCTGAGCCAAGGAGGTTCATCTGGCAATGGAACTACATTTTGGCAGTATGAATTTGTTTATTCGGATGGAACTTCCGCAACGACCGACATCAGGTTTTCACCATCATCAACTGAGGGCTACATAGAGAAAAACCCCCATCCGCAGAAAGGCGTGAATCAAGTTCTTGTGAAGGCGAGGCGAAATTCACCATCAGGACATGGATGGGTAAGTAGCTCTTACATCGTGAGAGGAGCCATAACCTCCGATCGATTCGGGCTTGGGAAGCGTGTAATGAAGGCATCCCATGCTTTCTTGGAAAACCTCCAGAATTCGTTCAATTCACCGCATGCGACATACAATTTCTGGGTAAGACTCGATTCTTTTCCAACAGAAGGTTTATCACGCATTTTTAGTCACAGCGGCGGGATTAGTTGCTCAACCTTGCCCAACGGGCACCTACGCATCCATCGGCAGAACGTAATTTTGGACTACGATGCCGACCTTGAAATAGGGAGGTGGCATATGATCACGCTTGCTGGCACACAAAATGGATCAGTTCGCTTTTATGTGGATGGCGAAGAAATCGGAAACACCTCGGAATTCGGAAATTACGTCTATGGGCGTTCCGGCTCCACTCGACGTAGCCTAGTAATCGGTGGATGGGACGGCGCGATCGACTACGCGGGATTCTACGATGGAGCTCTTTCCTCGGCGCAGATCCGGGCGATTTACGAATCGCAGCGTCCGCAGACGATTTACCATACCGTCACCCAAGGTACGGTGGAGCCGGAAATCAGTCCGCAGACGGTATCGGTGCCGCCGGTGGGAGGCGGCGTTTCGACTTCCCTGCTCATCGCGCACAATGTGAACTGGACGGTCGAGGCTTCCGTGCCGTGGTTGACCGTCACCTCTCCAACCACCGGGGCCGGGCCGGGCACGGTGGAGGCGCTCGCCGCGGCCAATCCCACGGTTTATCCACGTCAAGGGGTGATCACCATCGGCGGCAGGCAGTTGACGGTGACACAGCAGGGCTTGAACGCCGAAGTCTCCTACGATGACGTGATCTTCTCCACCGATGGCGGCAGCGCCTGGGTGGAGGTCTCGGCCGAAGGCAACGCCCAATGGCAGGCGTCGAGCAATGTCTCCTGGCTGACGGTTGCAGTCGGCGGGTCCGGTGCGGGCGCCGGTTCGGTCTTCATCGTGGCCGATCCCTATACGAGCACTTCGAGTTCCCGGACCGGGACAGTGACCATCGCCGGGAAAACGGTGTATTTCACCCAACGGGGCTATGAACTGAGCGTCTCCCCGCAAGTCGCCCAGATCGGGAGCAATGCCGGGGCGGGCGAGTTCGGCGTGGCCGCGCCGATCACGGCGGTCTGGGAGGCCATCGTCACCCAGCCGTGGATCACCATCGTCGGCGGAACCACCGGCCTCGGCAGCGGGACCGTTCATTACAGCATCGCGGCCAACACCACCGGCCAGACCCGCACGGGGCGAATCCTCGTGGCCGGGCAGGAATACACCATCACCCAAGCCGGCAGCCTGCTCGTGATGGCCGAGAGCGACGGCAATGGCTTGGTGGCGGGAGGTGGCGACTATGGCACCAATGCGGAAGCCATTCTCACCGCCACTCCGGCGGATGGCTTCGTCTTCTCGCACTGGACCGGCGATGCCGTGGGCAGCGCGAATCCGCTCACCCTCGCGGTGGACAGCAACAAAGCCGTAAAGGCGCATTTCGTTCCCGAAGAAGCCGCCGAGGCGCTCGCATTGATGGCCGCCGCCAATCTCGGCCTAGTGCCCGAATCGCGCATCGGCGAAGAACGCGCAGCCGTACTGGCCGAAGTTTCTGGAGACCCCAACGCCTTTGGACTGTATAACCCGGACCAGATTCAAACTCTGGCCTTGGGAAGGCCCCTGCTCACACGAAATCCTGAAAGCGGGAAAATGCTCCTGAGCCTCGGGCTCAAGCGCTCGGCAAATCTGGTGGACTGGAGCGATCTGAGTGTCAGCTCACCCGATGTGGAGTTTCAGCAGGGACGGATTCTCTTTTCGATCCAACCCCAGGGGAACGCGCAGTTCTACATCGTCGAAGGCAGCGAGCCGGATTGACGGGTGATTTTCGATGTCGTTGGGCCGATGAAAGACGAAGCCCCACAGACGGATGAGTCGAAGCCGGTTGGAATGGGCCGGAGGGTTTGTACTGGCAAAAAAGAGGCAGGGGAAATCTATCGCCCATTCTCCCGGAGGATTCCTCACAGGAAATCCTCCGGGAGCGGTTCATACCGAACGGGCGGAGTTGGCACTGTGGCGAGCCCAATGGATCAGGCGTAGCAGGTCGGCCTGGCGGGCGTGAACCTGCGGGTTCATTCCGACCAGCGCTCCGGGCAAGTGCTCGCATGGTGGAGATGCCGCTCCCGCGACATCCGCAGGTCGGATTCCCACCTGGGACGCGTGCCATCGAGCAGACGACGGATGACATCCTCGCCGAAGAAGCCGATCAAGTCCGCGGCGATCCTGCGTTTCAGCAGCAGGGCCGCGGAATCGCCGATGCCGCAGCGTTTGCCCGCTTCGCGCATGGTGCCGCCCCGTACCAGCACGCCGATGGCGATCCGGTGACGCGGCGGGTACGAGGCGAGGAATGCTTCCCAATCGAGGTTTCGCGCCGCTTCTTCGGCGGGGTCCACCTCCCGGTGGTGGTCGTCGAATGGCGAGATCAGATCGTGGATGCTGCCGGTTTCGCCGTCTTCCAATTCGACCTCGTCATCCAGCCAGTCGTGGCGGGCCTTACGGTCGAGCAGGCAGCCGGGGGAGAGCACGTCGCTTCGACCGGCATAATAGCTCCGGCGTCCGCTGCGTGCGGCCTTGACCGCGAAGTGGGTGATGTTCCCCGCGGTGACCGTGCGACCGGCTTTTTCCGCGGAGTCCATCATCCGGGCGGCCATCAGGGTGGCGTCCTGGGCGATTTCTTCGTCGTCCTCGTGACCGATCCTCGGGACAGAATGCGCTGCGCGGCGCAGCCGGGGCACGACTTCCCGGACCAGCATGTCTTCCATCATGGGACTCATCGTTTTGGTTTCCTTTCGGTTTGGGGTTGAAAGGCAACCGGCACGACGGCCCCGCTGTGGGAGCCGGCCGTGGCGCTTGCCAGGACGGGCTCCCGCAAGCGCCGGAACGGCGGAGGCGGAGAGGCCGGGGATTCAGGGCGAAGAGCCCTTCAATGGCATATAGCGCAAAACGGCGAGGGATTTCACCAACGGCGCCGGATACGCTCATTACCCGGACGGAGTTGGGCGCAGTTCGCGACGCCAGGAGCTGCCAGACGCTCTTGAAGCTTCCGGTTCATCTATGGTGCTTTCTGATTTGAATCCGGGAGGACGATGTCCCGGAATTGGAGGCATCGATGACTCATTCCTCTACGTGAGGCATGGCACGACATCGCTCTTCGCTGCGCTGGATATCGCCACCGGCAAGGTTATCGGCCAATGCCACCGGCAGCACCACTTGCTCCATACCACGACGGATGGGCTGAATTTAGCGCGATCCCGGACAGGCATCGACTTTTACATGTAGAACCTATAGGATTTCTGGGGTGGGTAGCCGTCCGGGAGCCAACGAAGAATGTCCCCCACGGTTCGCGCTGCGGTGATGGTGACTGGCATGGTCGCATCAATCTGGACATTGTTCCAGTTGGTTTTCGACAAAACCATGAGTTCTTCTAGCAGGTTGCGTGTTGCGGAGCTTCGTTCAGAGACTCGGACTCCGAGGGTCCGGGGGATATACATTCCGGGGTATTCCTGATAGAAATCTACGGAGCCGCGGGTGTAGAGAAAGAAATTCTCGGAGTCGGCTTCGAGGTAGGTTCCTCGAAGCGGCGGATAATAACCGGGCCGGAACAGTCGGAGAAAATTCTTGTTGAGCGACAGAAAGTCGCGGATGTCGATTCTTGCTGTGTCGAGCGCTTGGTGAAATCCGTCGAGTTCACCGGGACTGAAGGGCGATGATTTGTGGATGACGACGCGGGCGGGAGGTGATTTGTGCTCAGCTCGATAGGCTGCCAGACAGTCGTTGACTAGAGCTGCCGAGTCCTCCGGGCTGAGATGATACTGCCGGTCGTCCTTCGACAGTGTCGCGTCCCTTCCTCGGATGGCGAGGCCGTGTCCGCGTTCGTTGAACACGTTGGCGACGCTGGTCTGCACCTTGCTCTTGTCGGGAGAGACAAAGAAGCTGATTCCTATGTAGCAGGTAGCGTAGGCCGTTTCAGGCCTTGGAACGCGATAGGGAAATCCGCCGGCTTTGTAGTAGAGAGCGGTGTGGAAATTCCACGCTCGGGTGGCCTCGTCTTGAAGTGAGCGATTTTTTGAGCGCTCGTCCTTCTCGGACACCTTCTTGGAAGGGTCGTAAGTGGAAGGGCGAATAATTTGAACAGGCCTTCCGGCTTTCATTGAAAGCCCTTTGACCAGATCGTGGAATTCGAGCTTGAGACGGGTCTTGTCCTTCGGGCGTTTCTCTTCTGCTTCGCTGAGGAGGCTGACGAGTTCAGAAGGCATGGCGAGCAAGATCACGTCGGGTGATTTATCACCAAGCTGTTCGATCCCTGCGGCAAAGACTCTAGCCGCGTGATCGATGAGGTTGTCGTAGGACCAATCCTTCCCACCGCTGGTGTATTCTCTGGGAACCAGCGAGTGAGTGAGTGAAGAGTCGGTGACAACGGTTGAGCGGAAGCAGCAGTCCTCATTGAAACCGGGGAATTCAGGGAACAGGTTGACCTTTTCTCCGCCTTTCCGAGGAATGATTTCTCGACACTTTTCAAGCCACTGGGATGCGCCTTCGATGGATTCTTGAGAACCGATCACGCCGATCCTGATACGCTCTGGGCGGCGCGATTGGTCGAGGTCCTGTGGACCGTAATCCATCAGACCGAATCGAATATCGACGTGGAGGCTTCCATTGCCGAATTCCAGATTGGGTTCGGGAATGTGGGAAGTCACCATAACAGGCGCTGGTTGGAGTCCTCATCCGAGTCGTCCTGTTCATCAAAGTCGTCATCGTCTCCGCTTGGGATTTCGACGATACCGGCATTCTTCCAGGCATTATCATCGATCCCGGCGCCGACTTCGAATTCAAGCGGAAGGCCGAACCGAATTTTATCGTAGCGTTTGGTAAGATCCCGTTCGGTGAAAATTGATCGCCAGAGTAGAACATGTCCGCGGACTGCCTGATGGCGATCAAGTCGCTTGATTCCGGAGAGCAAGGCTTCTGAATTCCAATATTCGGTTCTGCCGTCGGACGTGAAGAAGTAGCTTGGCGTTATTTCGAGATGCCACCGGTCTCCGAATCGAACGAAGTTGCTGTGGAAAGCCTTGTGGCGGAAATAACCTTCTCCCCCTTCCAATTTGGAATCATGCCACTCGGCTACTGACTGCTTGCCTGTGTTCCGGAGAGACTTCGCTCGGATGTGCCGTCCACTTGTTTTGGACTCCCACATGAAGTAAAAAAGTGCCTTATTGGATGAAAAGGCAATCTTCTGCTCGAAGCAGAACTGACGGAGGCACTGGTTGAGTAGCTGGACGAATCGACGCTTGAAGTCGAGATCTTGGGTAAGAGCCCAATCATGGGAATGGTTGGTTTCGATGGTTCCGGGTTCGATGAGGCTGGAGAGTGGCTCCTTGGTCAGATCCAGGAAGGAATAGACGGTGTCACCGCTCAAGACGAACTCCCGCAGATGGGCATGCCCTCTGGGAAGGCCTTTCAGCGCTTCGCCGAAGCTATCGCGGGTTCGGAACCTCGATGCGGCGGACCAGATAGTTTGGGGGAATGCTTCAACGGGAAACAGGTTGCTGATCAAAGTTTCCTTCTTGGGAAGCGGACCGAGATGAAGGCCACCACGAGGCTGGGCTAGGTTGGCGAGCAATGGAGCCGCCGAACCGTCGAATTTGTCGGCACCCTTGTCGAAGCGGACGGTGTTCGTTTTCTTGTTCTTCGGATCGAGGAAGTAAGCCTTGATGTCCTTCCAGTAGGCTTCGAGCGTTGGCGGGCGGCAGACGATGAGAATGACAGGCGCGTTTCCGTTGAGCCAGTAATCGATGTCGGCCGGATCGCAGGAAAATGAGAGTGCGATGTCTGTTTCCGACTGGAATGGTTGGGAAGTCGCTTTGACTTGGACCTGGACGATCCGGTTCGTTGCGGTGCGCGTGGCTGCTTCGACGATTTCGATGATACCGTCGATTCCTGAATCCTGATAGGTCGGGTTCCATACGAATCCCATGTTGAGAACCTGAGTTTCGACGAGATTAACGCCCTTCTGACCGGTGCTGACAGTCAGACCGGCTTTCTTAGTTCGTTGGGATCGGCGTGCCATGATCAGTTGTTCACCCTGTTGCCAATTTGACCAAGACGGCTTCGATGACAGCGATGCTCATGGACTTGCCCGAGCCTTTGATGGTCGAGAGCGCCTTGGTCCACAGAGAATCAACCTTGGCGTTCGCAAGAAACTGGTGCCCTCGATAGGTGAGGTCGGTCACGCGAAAGGCACACGGAAAATTCTGATGGTCGCCAACCCATGTGCCTTCGAGGAATCCTTCATCGATGAGGATCTGCGTGTGGCGGTTTACAACGGCCTGGTCGATGCCAGTGTAGTTGAAGCCGCCCGCAGCCACTCCGGCGGGAAGTTCCTCGGCGTCGAGCAGTATCGAACGCATCAGGGTTGGATCGAATGTCATTTATTTCGCGATTTTGTTGTTTTCTTGTCGCTTGGGTTAGTGGGCCGGTCAGCTCTTCGTGAGGAGTAAACAGGTGCTCTACACGTTCACGGTCGCTCTGGACGCCCCGAGATTTGTAACAGCGGGTCAAGTGCACCGTCTAGGGTATATCGTAGGACCTCGCCGCCCTGTTTGCGGACGAGCAGGCGTCTGCCGTCGAACTTTTCCTGGAGGATGTGACGGGTGTCGGCGAGCAGCCGGGGGATTTCGCTTTCGTCCACCGGGTTGAGGAGCTGGGGGCGGATGCCGCTGTCGCGTCCTTCGTCACCGGTGCGTTGGTAGGGAATGCCGTCTTCGGCCGGGGTGTAGCCTTTGGAGAGCTTGGAAGCGATGAGCTTCCGGGCGATCCGTTCGGCTTCTTCCCGGCTGACGGGTTGCGGGGTTTTGATGCCGGTCTGGAGGGGGGTACCTCGCCGGCCGTAGGCGATGGTGACGACGAAGCCGTCTCCGGCCGCTTCGACGGCGGCCTGATAGACTTTGTCGGAGTTGCCTTCGCGGTAGTACAGGGTGGTATTGGGTAGGGGCGTGGTTTGCATGGTTGGGTTGGTTGTTTGGTTTGGGGGGAGAAACGGGAAAGCCGCCACGCGGGACCGGTGGTGGTCCCGCGTGGCGGCTGGGGGGGGACATTCAGACCCCGGCTAGAATGCGGCAGTTCTCCGCTTCTGCGGCGGACAGCCAGAGTGGCTCGAAGAGGTAGAACTGAACTTCGGAGTCGGGAACCTCGTAGCATTCGGAGAACGGGAACCGCCGGCTGCGAAGTGCGGCGGCAAGGATGGAAGCCTCAAGGTCGGCGAAGACCATGATGTCTTCGCCATCTCTGCCGGCGTCTGTGACCAGGATATTGCGCATGATGATGGGTGGGGTTGAGCATTCCGACTGCGGGTGTGTAGGGTTGGGATTTCGTCGCCGGAGGGACGGGAAAGGGGTGGAAAGCGAAAGGGCCGCTCCGCGGAGATGCGGAGCGGCCCATTGTGGGGGGCAGGCGGGTGCGGGTCAGTTGCATGAAGACTGGACCCGGCGCGAGGGACGTGACGATACGGGAGCCGGCTTCGTCTCAGCCACCCCCGCCTGCCGGGCGCGGCCTTTCGACCAACGGCGCAGGGCTTCGATGCGGTCTTCCATCAGTTTCGATACCGGGGTGGTCGCGGTGATGGCGGACTGGAGATTAGCGGCGGTTGGTTCCCGTTCCTCGGCGAAGGCTTCGTGGAGGGCTTCGCGATACGCTCCTTCGATCTCCGCGCCGGTGAACCCGGCAGCCGCTTTGGCCAGGGCCGCGATGTCGCAGGACTTCGGATCGCGCCGATGGCGGGCGATGACGATTTGCCAGATCGCCGCACGTTCCTTCGCGTCGGGCAGATCGACGAAGAACATTTCGTCGAACCTTCCTTTGCGCAGGAACTCCGGCGGGAGCTGGCTCACGTCGTTGGCCGTGGCCACTACGAACACCGGCTTTTCCTTTTCCTGCATCCAGGAGAGGAAGGAGCCGAAGACCCGGGACGAAGTGCCGCCATCTGAACTGCTGTTGCCGGCGCTTCCTCCGAATCCCTTTTCGATCTCGTCGATCCAAAGGACGCAGGGAGCGATGGCTTCGGCGGTGCGGATGACGGAGCGGAGGTTCGCCTCACTCTGGCCGACGATGCCGCCGAAGACGCGGCCCATGTCGAGGCGCAGCAGCGGGAGTTGGAGGACTCCCGCGGCGGCCTTGGCGGTGAGACTCTTGCCCGTGCCGGGGATGCCGACGATGAGCAGGCCTTTGGGAACGGGCAACCCGTAGTCGCGGGCGGCGGAGCCGAAGGCAGGACGGCGTTGGGAAAGCCAGCGTTTGAGCGAGTCGAGACCGCCGATGTCGTCGAAGCCGGGTTTGGCGTCGATGACTTCGACGAGTCCGCCGCGTTTGAGCATGCGGGCCTTTTCCCGGGAGACGAGTTCCGGGTCGATGTTGCCGGATTCGACCAGGGACAATGCGAAGGCATTCTCCGCCTCGACGGTGGTGAGACCGAGGGCGGCGTGGAGGATGCTTTCGCGGAGTTCACCGGAGGGCGGCTGTTGGTTGGCGGACTGGAGGATGCCGTCGAGGACTTCGCTGAGCTTGGCGGTGTCGGGCAGGTCGAGGTCGATGACGGCGAACTCATATTCGAGTTCCGGCGGCAGCTTGATGCGGCAGCCGGTGGGGACGAGTGCGTGCCCGGCTCCTTTCGCGAGGCGGAGGAGATCCTTCAGCCGGCGGACAAGCATCGGGTCGTTCTGGTCGAGGTGCGGTTGGAGATCCCGGAGCATGACGACGTGGCGGGGTTCTTCCTGGCGGAAGAGCGTCTCAATGTGCATCAAGGCTTCGAGGGGATCGGGACAGGCGGTGGTCCGGCCGGTGGTGGTATCGACGAGACCGTCGGTGGAGGACCAGGCGTGGAGGTGTCTGCGGAGTTGGCGGCAGGCATCGGCCAGTTCGGCTTCGGCCCGGGCTTCCTCCGGGGTGACGAGGACAAGGCCGGGGTAGCCGGCGCGGAGGTAGGGAATCATGGTGATGGTTATTGGGGGAGGTGGTTTGGGCCGGGTGGGAGGTTGGTTTGTTCCCAGGTAAGACAGGCGGCGCGGGAGGGGCTGCTGTGGAGGAGTTCGCCGGTGGCGGCGCAGCGAACCTCCCATTGCTGGGTGGATTCGCAGAAGCGGATGTCCGTGGCCCGGACGACGTGGAGCCGTCCGAGCACACGGAGATCGACCGCTTCGGTGTAGAGGCAGGCGACGTGGCCTGATCCATCGAAACGGAGCGACGCTTTCATGAACCGCCGAGGGTTTGTTGTTGCTGGATGGAAACGCCGCCCTGCCGGTGCTCGGGTTTGAGCGTGCGGCCGGTGCGTTTGCCGAGGGCCTGTTCGATCGCCTGAGTGGCGGCTTCGCAGCCCTTGCCCTGATAGCCCTCCGCTTCGACCTGGATGTCACCGGTCGGCGACACCCGAACGAGGATGCGGCGGCTCACAGGGCACCTCCTTCCAGGGTGACGAGCACGGAGCCATCGGCTTCGAGCCGCCGGGTGGCGCGAAGTCCGCGGGAGCGGGCTTCGCGGAGGGTTTTGTGGACGCCGTAGGACTGCAGCAGGCGGCCGTAGCCGATGCCGACTTCCTCTTCGACGTAGCCGGCGTACCAGTCGGCGGTCAGCGCGTAGGAGCCGTCGTTTTCCGGGGAGGGATCGACGGCGATGTCGTACGGGCCTTTCAGTTGGACGACGTGCGGGGCGGGGCGGGTGGTTCCGGCGTAGCCGCGACAGTTAGCGTTGGCGAGGAGCTTGAGCTGGAGTTCAGCGCAGGCGTCACCCAAAGCCTCAAGATCGCGGACTTCGGTTTTGATGGTGGTGAAGTGGGACATGGTGGTTGGTCGGAGTTGTTGGTTAGGGGTTATTGGGGTGTTTGTGTTGGGGGTGGATGCGCGAAGGGCGGCTCCGTGGAGTGGAGCCG
>JBBCJF010000045.1:0-56581 GCA_037190465.1 Haloferula sp.
CGAGAAATCCCCTCCGACTACGGTTGGTCCTCGCAAGCCGCCGCCGGTCTCGTCATCCGCGAAGTCCCGGGCAAGCACCTCACCCTCTTCGACCCCGAAAACGTTCCCGAACTCGCCCGTATCCTCGGCGATGCCCTCGACCGCTCCGTCCCCTGAGCCGCGGCGCAGCCGCCTTGGAGTGCTGCGGGCATCGCAGCTTTCGGGTAAAATCCCGACTGGCGCTCCCGTCACGGCTCTCGGCAAGGCGCGAACCACGGACCACTCCGAAAAGCCCGGCCCCACCTCAAGCCCTCCGAGAACCGGCTCCGCAACACTCCAACCACCCCAACCCTGAAAGCGGCGATTCTCTCCGAACTCCTAGGGCCTGCGGTCTCCCTCAAACACCGCCTCTCCCGATACACCGCCGATGAGTAAGCCGAGCGCCACCATCCACCTCTTCACTCCCGGCGCTCTCCCCCTGGACCTTGCCGCCTCCCTCCTCGACGACGCCGAAACCTCCCGCGCCGCCCGCTTCCGCTTCGAAGCCGACGCCACCCACTGGACCCAATGCCGCGCCGCCCTCCGCCTCGCCCTCGCCTCGGCCACCAGCCTCCCTCCCGCCTCCTTCCATTTCGAAACAACCCCCTTCGGCAAACCTTATCTAACAAACGCCCCTCATTTCAATCTCAGCCACTGCCGCGACCTCGCCCTCATCGCCATCTGCCATCACTTCCCTGTTGGCATCGATCTCGAACCCGCCGATCGCGCCGCTGATCTGTTAGACTGCGAAACGACTTTCTGCCACCCGCGGGAAATCGCCTCCCTCCCCACCGAGGCCGAACCCCGCACCCGCCAACTCCTCCGCATCTGGACTGCCAAGGAAGCCTTTCTCAAAGCCCTCGGCACCGGCCTCTCCCACCCGCCGCAGGAGGTCTTCGTAGACTTCCCCAGCCACCGGGCTCTCTCCGACTCCCCCCTTCCCGGCCTCGATCGCCTGAAACTCCACGAACTCCTGGCCCCTCCCCTGACCCGCCACATCGCCATGCTCGCCGCGGACGAGTCCATCGCTTCCATAACCGTGGCATAGCCGCAGGAGTCCACTGAACCGCAATCCCCTCTCAATCTCCCCGCTTCTTCGGTTTGACGCCGCCAAAACCCACCCTATGCATTTGGTGCATCCCGCCTCCATCACAACTCACACCGTCCCATGAGCACCGCCAAAGCCTACGCCGCCCAAACCGCGGACTCCGCCCTCGCTCCCTTCGGCATCGAGCGCCGCGAGCCCGGCGACCACGATGTCCGCATCGAAATCCTCCACTGCGGCGTTTGCCACTCCGATCTCCACCAGGCCCGCAACGAATGGCATAACACCGTCTACCCCTGCGTCCCCGGCCACGAAATCGTCGGCCGCGTCACCCACGTCGGCGCCCAAGTCGCCAAATTCAAGGAAGGCGACCTCGCCGCCGTCGGCTGCATGGTCGACTCCTGCCGCACCTGTCCGAGCTGCGAAGCCGGGCTGGAACAATACTGCCATCACTTTCCGATCTTCACCTACAACGGCGAGGATAAGCACCTCGGCGGCATCACCTATGGCGGCTACTCCGAGACCATCGTCGTCGACGAAGCCTTCGCCCTCAAGGTCCCCCCCGGCCTCGACCTCGCCGCCACGGCTCCGTTGCTCTGCGCCGGCATCACCACCTACTCACCGCTGCGCCACTGGAAGGTCGGCCCCGGCCAGAAAGTCGGCATCGTCGGTCTCGGCGGTCTCGGCCATATGGGCGTGAAATTCGCCCATGCCTTCGGCGCCCACACCGTGCTCTTCACGACCTCTCCCTCCAAGGTCGAGGACGGCCTCAAGCTCGGCGCCGACGAAGTCGTCATCTCCAAGGACTCCGCTGCCATGGCCAAGCACGTCAACAGCTTCGACTTCATCCTCGACTGCGTCTCCGCCGATCACGACATCAACGCCTACCTCTCCCTCCTCAAGCTCGACGGCAATCTCACCCTCGTCGGCGCGCCGGAAAATCCGCTCCCCGTCGCCGCCTTCAACCTCCTGCTCCCGCGCCGCAGCTTCTCCGGCTCCGCCATCGGCGGCATCGCCGAGACCCAGGAAATGCTCGACTTCTGCGCCGAAAGGGGAATCGCCAGCGAGATCGAACCCATCGCCATCCAGCAGATCAACGAAGCCTACGAGCGCCTGCTGAAAGGCGATGTGAAATACCGCTTCGTCATCGACATGGCCTCCCTGAAATAAGGGGGCATTCCCGCCGTGTCCGGGTCCAAAGTGGAACGGCGTAAACCCTCGCCGTAATCAGCGCTTTTCGATCGTGGTCACCGCCGCGTTCACCTCGAGCGTGCGCTTCAGGCGGAAGGTCACATGCGCAAGCAGTTCGGGCGCGCCATCGTTGAAGGGCGTGATGGTGAGCACCTCGATCGTATAGAGGCCATCATCGTCCGCCGCCTGCTCCAGATCGGCCAGCGTGAGTCTGGCGTTCTGGGGAGCGTAGGTGTCGAAGGCCACCACGGTGGACGGAAGCGGGATCCCCTCGATCCCGGTCTGTTGCGGTCCCCGGTACACCTGAGCGTAGGTGACGCTCTTGGGATAGAGGTCGCGGAGCGCGATACTGCCCGACTGGGGAACGTCGAGATAGGTTTTGCCTTGCTCGATTCCCTCGATCACGCCATCGGCCACGGGCCAGATCTGCACCGTCGCCTTGCCGAGCTCCGACTGGGGAACCCCGGAGCCGGGGTGGAGATAGACGGTGAAGGACTCCTCGCCGGCGGTCTTGGTCGGCCGTTCTCCCGGCAGGCGGGGCAGGATCGCATTGTCGACGAAAGTCCCGTTGGTGCGGAAGGTGAAGGAGTCGGCGTAGTCGCCGCCCTGTCCGGTCGGCAGATAAGTGGAGCTGTCGTAGAGCTTGTAGCTTCGAGCCACCTGCACGCTTTTCGCATAGGCGGGAACATCCGGAGAGTCAGGTTGCATGCCCGCGATGGTGATCCGGATGCCGTAGGGTTTGTCCGCGCGGGTCCGGGGCGGGAAGTAGGGGTCTTCCGAAAGCGCTTGGACCGTGACGGACGGCAGGAAGGTGCCCACCGATTTCTCGTCGAGCTTCACCAGCGTCTGGATGTTGTTCGCGCCGATGATCGTGGTGTAGAGCTGGAATACCGAGGACTCGGCCACCAGGGGATTCGACATCACGGTCCCGTTGTTCGACGAAATGGAGATGTCGTAAATCACCGGCGCGCCGCCCAGCATCTGGATCTGCCGGATGAAGTCGGCTCCCGGGGCCGCGCCGGCGGCGAGGCAAAAGGCGAAAATCATGGAAAGGCGCATGATCGTGGAAGGGGAAAAGATTCAGGGAGCGGACGCACCGCGATGGATGGAGATGGGATTCCTGTTGTGGACGGCGACGACGATCAGGCCGCTCTTCACCGCGGCATCGAAGCGCGCGGCGTCGAGAGGCGTTTCGCCGGACGCTTCCTTCAATGTCACGTCGAAGCAGGCCACCATGCCGCGGTAGCGGCCGAGAAATTCGTGCCACAGCAGGATGGAACCTTCCGGCTTCGACACGACGTTGGCCTTGAAGCGCTCCGGCACGTGAAGGATGGCGCCCTTCGGCACCAGCGTGACCTGGGCTTCCATGGCGATGAATTCCGAATGGGCCATCAGATCCCAGCCCTTGGCGCCGGAATCCTCGGTCGAAAAGCCCCCGAAGCGTTCGTTGTTCCGCCGCTGAGTCAGTTCCGCATCGGTGGCGGGGGGACCTACCGGAGCTTTCCGCTCCGCGGGCAGGAAGTGGATGCCATGTCCGCTGCCGGCAGAGGCCTCGGGAGAGGCGAACGCGCATGCGCAGGAAAAAGCGAGGAGTAAGAATGAAGTTGGTTTCATGGTGGATGCGCTCATTGGCCGCTCAAAAAGACGACCTCGCCGCTCGGATCGTATCCTGTGAACGGAGGAGTCGTGGCCGATCCGCCGGTCCGGTTGATGTTGTATCCCACCGGCGTGATGCCTCCGCGGAGAATGGCCTGGTTGGTCACCGCGAGGCTGCCGGTCACCTGCGGAGGAGTGAGATGATATTCGCCGACGACATAAAAGAAGCCGTTCGGGTTCCGGTTCGGAATCTGGGAATCCTGAGAACCGGCGAGGTGGAAGACCAGGGTCACCTCGGGATAGCCGAACATCTGCGTGGTGTGCCAGGTATCGCCGTAGATTCTCACCGGGCCGGAAGTCGCTCCCGGGCGGTCGCCGGTCACTTCCAGGCGTTTCGGATAGTACTGCGCCCAGTTCACCTGCAGCTTCACGCAGGAATAGATGTTGGTGTGAGCGCCCAGACCTCCGATCCACCAGCCTGCACGGAAGCGCCGGCTTGGATCGGCGGGATCGGGAAACGCGCCGTCGCACTGGTCGCCCAGTGTCAGGGAGCCGGCCACGCCGAAAATTTTATAGCTGTATGGCCGGCCGGCGTAGCTGCCGATGCCCTGGCCGTGCGAATTCAGCAGAATCGGTGACGACAGGTGCGGCGCCCAGCAATACACTCGGGCTCCGGTATTCGCGAAGCTGGTCGCCGCCAGGGCAAGAAAACACATGCCCGCTAGGGCAAGAGGACGTATGGTCATTTTGGGGTGGGGCAGGGGGTGGGACAGCAGGCCGGGTCCGCCGGCCATTCGGTGGGATCGTCCCGGGGGAGCGGGCGATGAGCGGGGGCGCCAGTGCCGGTGGGGAGACCGGGCGGCGATGTGCCCGCGCCTTGAATACCACAATCTGAAAAGCACGATATTACGCATTCGCGTAATATTGGTAGGTGTTCCATCTCTGCTCTCAGGCGCGGGTGGAGAATGGGGCCCTCGCCCTCGTTCTCCTGGCGGCCGACGTCTTCAAAAGCACCCCCGGCGTCAGTCGCACTTCGGGTTGCTGGACATGAGCTGGGATTGGTAGAACAGCTCACGCTGTCCCTCCTGCGCGATCTCGATGAGCAGATCCTTGTGCCGTTTCCGCAGTTCCCCGAGCTGTTTTTTGGGCGGGCATTTCTGGCCTTGCAGGGCGTCGATCAACTTCCGGAGTTCATCAGCCGCCCATTTCAGCTTTTGGATTTTCATCCGGCTTTCCACGACCTTTCCAAGACAGGGGTTCATGCCCTTGAGGATGTCCATGGGAAGGTTGAACGGATCCAGGTTCGGATGAAGCAACTCGGTTAGTTTGCTCTTGAGCAGAGCGGTATCGAACAAGCCGAGAGGATCGACGCGGTTGAGCGGGTCGTTGCTCACGTAGGCGTAGAGGTTCGCGCCGGCGATCTCCTGGAGGGGATCGCGGCTGATCCAGCGGCCGGCGGCCGGGTCGTAGGCGCGGTAGGGCGTGAGATACAGTCCGCTGCGATCGTGGAAGAAGTGCCCGGTGAACCCGAAGTCGGCATCGAAATCCCCGGCAAGCCTGGTCCTGCGGCCGAAGGGATCGTAATCGTAGCGTGCCCGCACCGTGCCGTCTTCGGCGACCAGCTCGCGGATGCTGCCCAGATGGTCCCGGGTGTAGAAGTAGCGCCCCGGCGAAGATCCGGCGAGAAGTTGAACTCCCTCTTCGAAGAAGCGCTTCGTCACATTCCCCCCGGCGTCGCGTTCTTCGATCCGGTCGAGGCCGTCCCACAGGAACTGCCTCGTTTCCACGGTCGCGCCGCCCGATATTTCCACGATCCGTGCACAGCGCCCGAAGCCGTCATAGACCAGGCGGGTCGAGTCGCCTCCTCCGTAGCCGATCTCCACCAGCCGGTTCTCCGCATCCCAGACGAAGCTGCGGTCCGGCGCAGGGGAAGGATCGACCGATACAAGCTCGTTCAGACTGTTGTAGGCGGTGTTCGCGGTCGCCGCGCCGATCGTTTCAGAAAGCCGGTTGCCCGCGGGATCGTACGTGTAGGCGAAGGTCCGGGAGGGGTCCGTACCGCTCACCGCGATGAGCCGGTCGGCGGCATCGTGCGCCGGCGTCCAGATCTCCGCGGGCGCCGTTTCGTGCCGACGCGTCCATTCGGTGAGTTGTCCTTCCTCGTTGTAGGTCTGCTTCCACTCCGAAATCGGAGAAGCGTCCGCCCGCTCGTGCAGGATCCGTTCGACCCGCCGGTCGATGGAATGGTCGAAACGTGTGACCAGCCCGCCGGGCAGCGCGACCGTTTCCGGCAGCGCGGTGCTCCCGAGATAGGTGAAGGAAAACGTTCCGAGGGCATTCGTCGTTTCGGATCGCCGTCCCAGCGCGTCATAGGCGAAAGTTTCGGTCCCGCTTCCAGTGGAGCGGCTTTGCACCCGGCCCAATTCGTCGTAGGTGCGGTCGAGCGTGCCGAGGGGAGTGGCGATCCGCAGGAGGTTGCCGGAGCCCGTGCCGCTTTCCATCGGCTGGTAGGAAAGGGTCGTCCTGCCCGTGCCGTCGGTGATGGAAACGATCCGGGGGTAGTAAGGATCGTAAGCGAACGTGACCGATGGCGTGGCGACCTGGCCGCCGGTGTAGTTGATCACGCGGAGTTGGTCGTCCTTGTCGTATTGGAACAGCCGCGCCGCCCCGCGGGCATCCGTGACCGAGATAAGCCGGCCCGCGGAGTCGTATTCGGAGCTTTCGGTGGAGCCGTCGGAATAGGTTTTTGAGATGTTCCGTCCGGCAAGATCGTAGGCCCATTCCGTGGTCCTGCCCAGCGGGTCGGTGAGGGAGGAAAGCGAGCCGCAGCGGCAGTACTCGAAGCGGGTGGTCAGGCCGAGGGGATCGGTGACCGATGTCCGGCGGCCGCGGGAATCATAGGTGTATTCCGTTTGCAGACCCCGCCTGTCGGTGAATTTCACGAGGTTGAGCAGGTCGTATTCGAACCGCTGCTGCGTGGCGTCTGGATGGGTCGCGCTGATGAGACGGTTCAGGCCGTCGTAGCCGAAGGCGATGGTGTAGCCCAGCGCGTCCGTCGAGGTTTCGACCAGCCCCGCCTCGTCGTAGGTGATGGTGACAGCGCCCGATGCGCCCGCGCCCGGGCCGGTGATGGAGGTCTGGAATCCATCGCCGTCGTAGCCGAAGGTGGTGACGCCGCCCGCCGGATCGGTGATGGTCCCGACCTGCCCGGAAGCCGTGTAGTCGAACGTGAAAACCTGCCCGTCCGGCCCCGCGAAGGACAGCGGCCGGTGCTGGCCGTCGTAGCTCATCGTGACGAGCCGCTCGACCCGCCCGGCAACGGATTGGCTCGCTGCCGTCAGGGCGGTCCCGGAGGGGTCATAGAAAAAAAGAGTCGTCCTCCCCACGGGATCGATCGTGGAGATGACGTTTCCCCGACTGTTATAGTCGTATTGCAGGAGCTGGGTCGAGCCGTCGTCCAGCACCCGGCCGATGTGCGTGGGGAGTTTCACGATGCCATCCTCGGGGAAGGAGGGATTGGCCTGGCCCTTGTAGGAATACCAGATCCGGCTTTCGAGCGGCGGCTTCTCGCTTTCCAGCAAGCGCCCGGTGAGTGTGAGGTTGCCGATGCCGTGGTTCCAGTGATAGACGTGCGCCTTGGTGTAATCCCCCGGTGCTTCGGCCATGGTCTGCCGGTCCCAGTGGAAGGTGTTGCGGTATTGCAGGAAATTGTTGCGCACCGGCATCCCGGCGGGAACCCGCTCCGGAGGTTCCTGGGCGGGAAGCGGCGACGCCGAAAAGAACGCCTCCCACTTTTCCCGCGAACCGTCGGGATAGGTGGCGACGAGCGAGCGGGAAAGAACGTCGTCCTCTTCGTCGGCAGTCTCATGGGTGGCGAAGGTGGTGGAGCCGTAGCCGGTGATCAGCGTGACGATGTCGTCGCCCGCGCCGTATTCAAAGCTGGAGGTCATTCCCACGGCGTCGGTGATCGTTTCGAGTCTGCCGGCCTCGTCGTAGTCGAAGCGCGCGGTGCGGCCGGCGGGATCGGTGATCCGGGTGATTTTCAAGGGGTCCGCCGCCTCGTATTCTAGCGTCGAGATCCGCCCGATGGCATCGGTAATGGTGACAAGGCGAAGCTGCGCGTCGTATCCCAAAGTGACCGTGTCTCCCTGCGGGTCGATCCATTGCGTGAGGAACCAGCGGCCCGCGCCATTGGTGGGGCCGAACACGCGCGCCGATCCGTCTTTCAGGATCTGGCGGTAGACTCCCGGCGCGACCCTCACGAGGCGCGAGGAGGTCATCGGCTCTGGGCCGGATTCCGTGGTGGTGGAGGAGGAAAAATCCGGAAAGGTGGACGATCCGCCGGTGCCGTTGTGAATGGTGGCGCTGTCGCTGCCGAAGGTGAGCGTGGAGATCCAGTTGAAGTTCCACCGCGGACCGAGATTGGCGTAGCCGAAGGACATGGGTTGGTTCATTTCCCGCTGGCTGTAGTTCACGGTGAAGTCGATGACCGGACCCCTCGGCGGGAAGTAGATCAGCGGCGTGTCCCGGATGTTCAGGCTTACGAGCATCAGGTGGACGGTCCAGCGCGCGAGACCGACCGGGCATTCGTCGTCATCGTCGTCCCCTCCGCCGGTCGGGTCGTCGCCGCTCGTGCCGTCGTCGTCTCCTCCGCCGGTGTCGCCTTTGCCCCGGATGCCTTCCGCCTCGGCGGCGGATAATTCGCGCCAGCCGTCCGGGAGGGCGTCCGTGCGGTCTCCCGGGACGAGGAAATGGCCGCTCGCTTCGTCATCGATGACGGATGCCTCGATCCACTGCGATGTGACGAAGGTGGAGTCCCGGAGCAGGTAGCGCGTCCCGCGTTTTTCGACCAGCGCGCCGAAATGGCCGAGCTTCCAATGGACCACGGACGGCACGGGGATGGCGCTTCCGCGGGAGCGCGAGATCAGGCGCGCGCCGAGTCCGATGGATTCCGCCAGCTTATCCAGTTCAGCGAGCGATGTGCCTTCCGATGTCGAAGGATAACGGTTCACCACCTCCCGCGCGGGGTCGGCCGGGTTGCGCGCCGCGAGGATGCGGTCGAGCGCGAAAGGGCCGCATTTGAACGATTCCTCCGGCTGTCGCTTCATCTGCCAGAGCGCTTCGCGGCTGCGGATGATCATTTCCTTCGCTGCGCCGGTAAGCGTGCGTCCGTCGGTCTCGGCGAGCAGGGCTTCGATCTCGTCCATCATGCCGAGGCGGGAATACATCCGGGCGAGTTCGCCCAGCGCGCGGTCAACCGCCGGCTGCGGGCCGGGGGCGTCCTTGCCGAGATCCCAGGCCCCGCGCCAGGCATCGATGGCCTGGCTGAAACGCCCCTGCCGGTAATACAGGATGCCGAGATTGCTTAGCAGCGGCGCCTTCCACGCGCTGCCAGGGTGGTTCCGGAGAAAGGCTTCGAGAGGTGAGAGATCGACGCCGGCGTGGTCGGAAGGGTCCGCGGCGGCGCGCGCGGTGAAGAATATCTTCAATGCCGCGGCCAGCGCCGCATTTTCCTCCGCCGTGGGTTCACCGATGGTGGCGAGCCGTTCTTCGAAGAGGAGAAGAGCGCGGATGTCGCCGGTGGCCGGAGCGTCCGGGAGATTCCATACCGGCGTCGCCGGCGCGGGGAGGAATGCGGGCTTGGTCGCTTTCCCTTCCTCGCCGCGGAGAAGACCCGGCACGCAAAGCGCCGCGAGAAACACCAAAACCGGAGCCGTGGTCCGGTGACGGAACGATCTGGATGGGAAGCGGATTTTCACGGCGGAGGATAGGGATTCGAGGTGGAGAGAAACTTGTCTGAAACCCGTGGAACGCGCGCCGCGCTCCAGTGGATTCGTCTTCAAGATCCAGGCGAATGGGAGAGGCTTGCCTGAAGCTGCATGAAACGCTTGCCGGCCGAACTGATCGGCACGTTGTCCCGCACGACCACGGTTTCCGTGCCGTCGCCGTTGCCGGTGCGGCTGACTTCGATGGTGAAGCCGGGGCCGGAGTCCCAGTGGACGAGATCGCCGCTGACGCGCACGGTGAACGTCACGTCAGCCGCGGTGAGATCATAGGTATAGGTGAGACTCAGATATTCCTGCTCGCCGTGGAACACCGTTCCCAGAATGGGCATGCCGTAGGGAATGGGCGAGATGTGCGGGAAGTATCCGAAGGCATATTTGAAGAGATTGCCGATCCCGTCGCCGATCGCATCTCCCTCCGGTCCCGACAAAAGCGGATCGGCCTGCTCGGCAGGGCTGAAATTCGCCTCGGACCAGTAATCGTAGGTCCCGGTGAGGATCAGTTCGGTCGAGGCCGTGCTTACGCCTTCGTCATTGACCGCCGTGAAGGTGGGATAAAAGACGCCGGGCACCGGCGGCGTGCCGCGGATCTTGAACACGCCGGCGCCCGCATCGAACCCCGTATCCGGATCGTCGGCGGCCCAGCCGGGCAGATCGTCGGCCGAGATGCCGGCCGGATTGCCCGCCACCGTGACATCGTAAACGAATGGAACAAAGGCCGGGCCGTAAAGACGCGCGGGAAGATCGAAAACCGGCCCGCCCCCCAGAGGACCCGAGGCTTCGGAGACGGCCTGTGCCGTCCGGATGTCGGTGACGACCGCACGAAACCATCCACCGGCCGGAAAGTCCGCTGTGCTGAGGCTCCAGGTCCCGCCGCCCGAGGGCAGCCCGTTGCCGAGCGGCGTGAAATCGTATCCGTTGGTGGATTTCTCGAACGTGACGCTGCCGATTTCGCCGTTGCCGGAGACAGGCGCCAGCGACAGGGATAGCATCGGCGTTTCTCCTCCGCCGATGCTCAGGGAAACGACGCCGGTGTCGATGACGCCCGATTGCAGGAATCTCGCATAGCCAAGCCGTGGATCGGCCCCGATCGACTTGAAGGTTCCCACGGCTACCAGTGAACCGCTGACTTGCTGACGGAGTGCATTCACCGGCCCGTCCGGCACCGCTCCCACCGGAAATGCGCTGTCACGCTCGCCCCTCGGACCAAAGCGCGCCAGATAATCGAACGCCCCCACCGGGACGCTTTGGAAAGAACCGCCCACGAAGAAATGACCGCCGGGCTGGACCGCCAGGTCGGCCGCAAGCGTCGAGCCCAGCGCGTTGCCGGCGTTGAAGGACAAGTCCAGCGTGCCACCGGCATGCAGCCGGGCGATCCGGCTCGTGGAGAAAAAGCCGTCCACTTGAGTGAAGTTGCCAGCGACCAGCACCTGCCCGTCCGGCAACAGCGAAAGGGAACGGACATCCGCGGCATTCAGCGTGGCGGGCGTGAAGCTGGTGTCGAGCGCGCCATGCCCATCCAACCTTGCCAGTCCCCTCACCTGCTTTCCGTTGATCTGCGTGGCGCCGTTGATCTGGGTGAAAATCCCGCCGACGAGGATGTTCCCATCGGGCTGGACCAGCAGGCTTCTCACCTGATCCGGAAATTGCGGTGAAGGCGTGAATCCTCCGTCGAGCGAACCATCCGCATGGAGCCTCGCCAGGCCGTTGCGCGCCGTGCCGCCGACCTGGCTGAACCCCCCGGCGATCAGGATGCGGCCGCCGGGCTCGGGAACGATGACACTGACCGGCGCATTCGGAGCGGACGCAAACCCGGCATCGGGCACGCCCAATGCATCGAGCCGCGCCAGATATGGGATCGCCTCGACGCCGATATGGGAGAAGCTCCCACCGATCAGAATGCCCCCGCCAGGCTGCACGGCGATCGCACGCACCTCGCCACTGGGTCCCCTTGCCGCGCCACTGTTGAAACCGGCGTCGAGCGTGCCGTCGGAATTCAGCTTCGCCAGATGCCGGCAAATCACGCCGTTCACGACATCGAAATTTCCGCCGACCAGCACGCCGCCATCGGGCAGCGGCGCGGCGGCGACAGCACCCCTCGCGGTCGAAGCTCCGTGATGGAACTCATCGTCCAGCGCCCCGTCGGCGCCGGAGAACAAAGCCAGCGCGAGCCTCTCGCTTTCCCCGATTTGGACGAAGGAACCGCCGAGCAGGATGTCGCCCGGATCGGTGGCGATGACGCAGCGGGAGGCATTCTCGTTGCCCACCGTGGCGAACCCGGTGTCGCGCGCACCCGAACTTTCCAGACGCACCAGGTACGTCAGGTCGCCACTTCCGAAACTCGCCGGACCGGCGACCACCAGCTTTCCGTCGCTCTGCAGATACAACGCGTTGGGATAGTCCGTCTGCACATGCGCGCCGGCTTCGAGCTGGAAGGACGGATCGAGCGTGCCATCGGCATCGATCAGCGCGAGTCCCCGTATCATGGAACCGTTCAGCATACCGGACACCCCGACGAAAATCCTGCCGTCGGGGCGCTGGAGCATGGACTGGATCAGGCCGGTACTGGTCGCGGCAAAGCTCCCATCCACGGCGCCGCCCTCGGTCAGCCGCACGATCCTCGAAACCGGCGCGCCGCCGATGCTCGTCATCTGCCCGCCGACGACCACCTTGCCGGATGGCTGCCAGACGAAGGTGTGGATCGAGCCGGCGATGGCGCCGGTAGCAAAGCCGCCGTCCGTCGCCCCGTCGGCCGCGAGCCGCCGGAGCGCGATGCCGTTCCCCGCCATGATCGCCCCGTCGCTGTTCCGGACGGCGACCGCCCTCACCGCCGTCCCGCCCAGCGCGCTTCCGGCATCGAAGTTGTCGTCCACCCTGCCGTCGGCGTGAAGGCGCGCGATGTTCGTCCGCGGAAGTCCGCCGACGCTCTGAAACAAGCCGCCGACCAGAATCCGGCCATCCGCCTGCAGTGCGATGCAGTCCACCGTGCCCACGATTTCCGGCAGAAAGGTTTCGTCGAGCGTGCCGTCGCCGTTGAAACGGGCCAGCGACCGCCGGGGGAGACCGGAAATAGCATCGAACGCTCCGCCGACGATCACCTTTCCATCCGGCTGCCGCGCGAATGCATTGATCCGCGTACCAGCGGTCGTCGTGAAGGAAGGGTTCACCGCCGGACGCCCGAGCGGGAAGATGCCATAGTTCGCCGCGAGCGCGTAGTCCTTTGACATCGTGAGCTGGAGCGGAGTTTCCGCCCCCGTGGCGTCGCCGGACCAGCCCGTGAACTCCAATGCCCCATAAGGCAGTGGCGCAAGCGTCACGACCGTGCCGGGGGCGTAACGGCCGGCGCGTGGATGCACCTCGACATGTCCGCGGGTGATGACGAGCCGGAAGAAGCGCGATTCCGGGTCCGCCGGATGGGTGCCGTCCTCCTCTTCCTCGCGGTTCGTTACGCCGTCTCCATCGGGGTCGGCACCCGGCGCCGCATCGTCATCGGAAGGATCGCCGAAAAACGCCGACTGCCACTCGTCGGCCAGACCGTCGCGGTTGGCATCCTCCCGCACCCGCGCCACCTGGCTCGTCACCGGAGCGACATGGTTAGCCACCACCACGCTGTAATCGCCGAAATCCCCGGCGCCGAGATTTTCCAGAACCAGCGTATCGGTGGTCGCCGAAGGATTCGAGGCAAGCGGCAGGTGGCTGCCATTGAGCCGCCATTCGTAGCCGAGGGTCGGCGATCCCACCGCGACGACGCTGAGGGTCACGCTGTCTCCGACAGCCCCGAGCCGGTCCCGGGGCTGGCCTGCGATCACGGGGGCGGCATTGCCGGGATCGCTGGCGGTCTCCAACAGATTGCCGTTCGCATCCCAGGTCAGCTCCTGGGTGGCGGCACCAGCCCGCGGCGCTACGAAAATGCCGGCAACCGGCGTCAGGCAACACGCCAGCAAACACACCCACCAAGGCGATGACCCCTTTCGCATGACGGCTGGCGTTGGTTGGAAACATGCGAAATTAGGAAAATCGGGACCTGGAATGCAAGATCATAGTCCCGGATGCGCGGAATACTCCTTATTTGAAAATTGCTGATAATCAATTTCATGCAATATTCATCGAAAAACCACCCCGGAACTGCGGGACGCTCTACTTTCTCCGTCCCAGGTAACGCAGCAGGGTATCCCGCAGCGGGGTTTTCGTATTCACCGGCACATGATCCGCCCGCATCTTGCCGCAGGCGCTCTCGATCCGCCGGACGAAAGTCCGGACCTTCTCCAGATATGCCGCCCTTACCGCCTGCGGATCGATCCGCAGCATCGGCGAAATCCCCTCCAGATCGCGGAAACGCTGGAAACTTTTGAAAGGGAAACTCAATTCCTCCTCCGCCATCAGGTGAAACACCACCAGCTCGTGCTTCCGATGGTCGAAGTGGTGCAGCGCATCGACGATCTTCTCCGGATCGTCGAAAAGATCGCCGATCAGCACCACCAGCCCGCGCCGCGGAATCCGCTCCGCCACGCTGTGCAGAACGGCCCCGCAATCCGTGTCGTCCCCCGCCTTCGCCGCATGCAGTTCCTCCAGAATCCGCCGAACCTGGCTCGGGCGGCTGCCGCTGCGCAGAAAACCCCTTACCTGCTTGTCGAAAGTCACCAGCCCCGCCCCGTCTCCCTGCTTCACGAAAAGATACGCCAGCGCCGCGGCCAGATGCTTCGCGTAGTCCAGCTTCGACAAGACCGAGCCGTTCACTGTCGCGGCCTGGTCGCCCGTGTAGCTCATCGACCCGGACACATCCACCGCGATCGTCGCGCGCAGGTTTGTCTCCTCGATGTACTGCCGCACCACATGGCGATCGCTCTTGGCGATCACCCGCCAGTCCAGATCCTTCGGATCGTCACCCGGCACGTATGCGCGGTGCTCGGCGAACTCGACCGAAAATCCCTTGTCCGGCGAACTGTGCCTGCCGGTCAGCGTCCCCTGCATCCGTCGCCGGGCATACCACTCCATCCGGCGCATCACCGCCATCGTCTCCTCCGGCAGGAGCCGCATGCAGTCGGGGAGTTTCAGCACGTCGCTCATGGAGAAAGGCTGGAGTCGATGGTTGATGAGCGAGAGAGAGAATCCGAAGCCCGAGCGCCTTTGCCATCAATTCTCAGCTTCAGATCACCAGCTCCTCCTTCGGCGCCAGCGTCTCGACCAACCTTCGAACGATTTCGTCGCTGGTCACCCCCGCCGCTTCCGCGGTGAAGGTGGTCAGCACCCGGTGCCGCAGCACCGGCTTGGCCACCGCGGCGACATCGCGGGTCGTCGCATGGAAACGCCCGCGCAGCACGGCGTGCGCCTTGGCCGCGGAGATCAGGCTGATCCCCGCCCGGGGCCCGGCGCCCCAGCCGACCATCTCCTTCACGAAATCCGGGGCATCCGCCGTCTTCGGCCGCGTCGCCCGCGCGAGCTTCGCCGCGAAGTCGATCACATGATCGCCCACCGGCACCCGTTTCACGATCTCCTGGAGCCGGAGAATGTCCTCCGCATCCATCAGCGGCGCCACCTCCGCGCCGCCCGGACTCGTCACGCGGCGGATGATTTCCCGCTCCTCGTCCTCGCTCGGATAATCGACGACGATGTTGAAAAGGAAGCGGTCGAGCTGCGCCTCCGGCAGCGGATAGGTGCCCTCCTGCTCGATCGGATTCTGCGTGGCGAGCACGAAGAAGGGCTTCGGCAGCGGCAGCGTGTGCTCGCCGACCGTCACATGATGCTCCTGCATCGCCTCCAGCAACGCCGCCTGCGTCTTGGGCGGCGTGCGGTTGATTTCGTCGGCCAGGATCAGGTTCGCGAAGATCGGCCCGTGGACGAACCGGAATCCGCGCCGGCCGCTCTCCGGGTCGATCTCCAGCACGTCGGTGCCAGTGATGTCCGCCGGCATCAGATCCGGGGTGAACTGGATCCGCTTGAAGCTCAGCGCCAGCGCCCGCGCCATGGTCGAGACGAGCAGCGTCTTCGCCAGGCCCGGCACCCCGACCAGCAGCGCGTGGCCGCGGCAGAAAATCGCCATCAGCGTCTGCTCCACCACCTCCTCCTGCCCCACGATCACCCGCCCCAGCTCCTCCTTCATCCGCCGGTAGGTCGCGTGAAGCCGCTCCACCGCCTCCTTGTCATCCATGCTCATGCACGGGCGATACGAGGGCCTTTGGAACGCCCTTGCAAGCCCATGGATTCTTTCGCCGAAATCGCCGGGCGGAAAGCAAGCAGCCCGGCTTGGAAGCCGGGCGGCATTAAGGAGTGTGGACGTTCCGTCCACGCGGTGTCGATGGAACATCGACACTCCTTATCCGACGGGAAACCCTCAATCGGCGGACTTGACCAGCGTGGCCTTCTTGCCGACGCGGCCGCGCAGGTAGTGCAGCTTGGCGCGGCGGACCTTGCCCCGGCTGATCACCTCAATCTTGGAGATGCGCGGGGTATGCAGCGGGAACACACGCTCGACGCCTTCGCCGTAGGAGATTTTTCGCACGGTGAAGGCGGCGTTCACGCCGGTGCCGCGACGGGCGATCACGATACCCTGGAAAACCTGGATGCGCTCCTTGCCGCCTTCCACCACGCGGGTATGGACCTTCACCGTGTCGCCGACGTTGAACTCGGTCACGTCGGCTTTCAACTGCTCCTGCTCGATCTTTTTGATGATGTCCATGGCGGTCCTCCTTGCTTTGGAAAAGTGAATCATTCGCACCCGGCGGCGCGAGGGGCGGGAGAACTAGGGGAAGCCTCCTCCGATTGCAACCGTGAAATTCGCGAATTTCCGCGGGATTTCAAGGCGTCTTCAGCCCTTTCCGTAAACTTTCTCCGGATCGAAGGCCCGGCCCTCCTCCACAAGGACCAGCGCGGCCCCGCCATCCGCGGTCCGTCCGGCGATTTTGCGGTAAAAACACCCGCTGCGGCCGGTGTGGCAGGCGCCCCCGCCGATCTGCTCGACGTAGAGCACGATGGTATCCTGGTCGCAGTCGGTGCGGATCTCCACCACCTTCTGGATATGACCGGAGGTTTTTCCCTTGTGCCAAAGCTCCTTGCGGCTGCGCGACCAATAGACGGCTTCGCCGAGTTCGAGCGTCAGGCTCAGCGATTCGGCGTTCATGTAGGCGAGCATCAGCGGCTCCTTGGTCGCGGAGTCGATGGCCATGGCGGGGATCAGGCCATCGGCGTCGAATTTCGGCGAGAAGCTCAGACCCTCCTCCAATTCCTTCTTGTCTCCGGGCGGTGGGAATGCGTTCACGGCGGGCCGTTTACGGCGGCGGCGCGGACGGAGCAAGGGGAATGGGAATCAGGCGCGCTTCGCCCAACGGTTCGCCATCAGGCCGTTGGCGAAAAGCTGGATCTGGTGGTAGAACATTACCGGCAGCAGAATCAGGGACAGATCGCCGCTTTCGCCGAAGATCAGCATGGCCAGCGGCACGCCCATCGCCAGGGTTTTCTTGACCGAGCAGAAATAGGCGGCGATGGCATCCTCCCGGTTCAGCGCCAGCGCCCGGCAGGCCGCGCCGGTAAGCAGCGACATGCCCAGGAAAAGCAGAACCACCACCGCAATGGTCTGGAGGGTCAGCAGCAGGCCGTACCTCCCCCAGATATTCTCCGCCACGGAATCGCAGAACGCGGTGTACACGAAAAAGAGAATGATGGCATTGCTGATCCGGGCGATCCAGGGCTTCCGGCGATCGACGTGGTCTTTCAGCAGCGGCCGCAGCGCCATGCCGAGTCCGAAGGGCAGCAGGGTGAGCAGAACGATTTTCAAAAGCAGCGGGCCCAGGGAGCCGGTGCCGCCGGTGGTTTTCATCAGCAGGTGGACCAGCAGCGGCGTGACGATGACACCGAGGATGTTGGACAGCGCGGCATTGAAAAGCGCACCGGGGGTGTTCCCCCGCGCCACGGCGGTGAAGACGACCGAGGTGGAAATCGTGGATGGCAGCACGCAGAGATAGAGGAAACCCTGGCGTAGCGCATGCGGCTGGCTTTGCCACAGCGCGGGCACGATGCGATCCAGCAGCAGTCCTACCAGTGGAAAGACGACAAAAGTGAATGCCTGGATGACGACATGCAGTCGCCAGTTCGCCGCCCCGGCGCGGACTTTCTCCACCGCCAGCGAAAGCCCCTGGAGGAAGAGAATGAGGGCGATGCCGGCATTGCAGACCAGTTCCGGTTGCAGGGCCCCGCCCCGCGAGCCGGGACCAGGGAAGACAAAGGCCGCGATCACCGCCAGCACGAGCCCCAGCAGGAAGCCGTTGCCGCGGACCCAGGAAATTGTCGGGGAAGGGGTCGCGGCCATGGGATGACTTTTGCCATAGGGTTTTCGCGGGAAAAGACAAACGGGAACGTGGCGCGTGCCTATCCCATCCTTCTCACAAGATTCCGGCGGCGTGTGGCCAGGCGCATGTAGTCCCGCCTTCAGGCGGCGGCTTGGGTTTGCGGCGCTTTCACAGCATGTCGCCAACCACCGGTCCGCTCGTGTCCGGCTGAAGCCGGGACTACATCCCCCCGAATCGCACGCCTCATCCCATGGGTGAGAAATGCGGGCTATCCGGCTGCGTTCGTGCGCCGCAATGTTGCCACTCTTTGCGATGGCCTCCGGTGCCGTTTCCGGCCATAGCGCGCTCCGCCTTTCCCGTCATGGAAAATCTCACCGTTATCAAGGCCGGCACCGGCGTGCTCACCCGCATCAACGACGGCACGCTCGACGGAGCCTCGCTGGTCCGCCTCGTCACCGCCATCGCCGGGCTCGTGGAGAGCGGGCGACGCTGCCTGCTGGTCAGTTCCGGCGCGGTCGGCGCGGGCGTTTCGGCCTTCGGGCTCGATGGCTACCCGGACGACCTGACCACCCGGCAGGCCTGCGCCGCGGTCGGCCAGGCGCGGCTGATGCACACCTATGAATCGCTGTTCCGGAACTTCGACCTCGCCGTCGCCCAGGTGCTTCTGACCGCCGCCGATCTCCGCACGCCGGAACGGCTCAACCATGTTTCGAATACGCTCCACCGTCTGCTCGCCGAACCGCGCATCGTGCCGATCATCAACGAAAACGACTCGGTGGCGGTCGAGGAACTCCGCGTAGGCGACAATGACATGCTTTCCTCGCAGGTCGCCACCCTGCTCGGCGCGGAAACGCTCGTGCTGCTGACTTCGGTGGACGGCCTGCTTTCTCCCGAAACCGGCGAGCTGGTCGAAGAGGTTTCCGACGTGGATGCGGTCTTCGGTTTCGCCAAGGACGAGCGCGGGCGCTTCTCCATCGGCGGCATGGCATCGAAGCTCCAGGCGGTGAAAAATTCCATCGAGGCCGGAATCACCGTCCACATCGCCCATGGCCGCAAACCGGACCGGCTCGCGGGCATTCTCGCGGGGGAAAGAGGGCTTTCGACGCGCTTTCCGGCGCGGGGAATTGATGGTTGAGAGTGGATGGTTGATGGCAAAGGCGCCAAGCTCCGAGCTCATCCGCAAATTCCGCAGCAGCCCCATTTTCGAACCATCAACGTTCAATCCTTAACCATCAACTTTCCATGACCGACGCCGAAATCTTCTCCGCCGTGGAAACCCTCGCCCGCAACGCGCGCGCGGCGGCCCACAAGCTGTCCCAGCTCTCCACGGACCGGAAAAACGCCATCCTGCATGCGATGGCCGCGGAACTTCGCGCCCGCACGCCGGAAATCCTCGCCGCCAACATCCTCGACATCACCGCAGGCGAGGCCAAGGGGCTTTCCAAGCCGATGCTCGACCGCCTGAAACTCGACGAGGAAAAGGTGGAAGCCATCGCCGGCGGCATCGATCAGGTCGCCGCGCTGCCCGATCCCGTCGGGGAGATCATGGACGAATGGAGCCGGCCGAACGGCATGCGCCTCCAGCAGGTGCGGGTGCCCATCGGCACCATCGGCATCATCTTCGAAAGCCGGCCGAACGTAACCAGCGATGCCGCGGTGCTGTGCTTCAAGACCGGCAACGCGACGATCCTGCGCGGCGGTTCCGAGGCGATTCACAGCAACCAGGCCATCGCCGCCGCCCTCCAAACCGGCGGCGAATCGGCCGGCCTGCCCGCGTATGCGATCCAGTTCGTGCCCTTCACCGACCGTTCCAGCGTCGGCGCGCTGTGCCGGATGGACAAATGGCTCGACCTCATCATCCCACGCGGCGGCAAGGGGCTGATCGAGACGGTTGTTTCCCAGGCTCGCATGCCGGTCATCAAGCACTACGACGGTGTTTGCCATCTCTTCGTGGACCGGGCCGCAAACCTCGACATGGCGGTGAAGCTCACGGTCGATTCGAAGACCCAGAAAACCGGCGTGTGCAACGCGCTCGAAACGCTGCTGGTCCATGCCGCCGTCGCGGAAAGTCACCTGCCCGCCATCGCCGCGGCCTTGCGGGAAAGAGGCGTGGAACTCCGCGGCTGCGAGCGCACCCGGGCGATCATCGAAGCCGTGCCCGCGACGGAGGAGGATTGGGGCACGGAATATCTCGACCTGATCCTCTCGGTGAAGATCGTCGATTCGCTGGAGGAAGCGGTGGAGCACATCAACACCCATGGTTCGCACCATACCGAGTGCATCGTCACGGACGACGAAACCTCGGCGGACGCCTTCCTGGCGGGCTGCGATTCGGCCTGTGTGTTTCACAACGTCTCGACCCGCCTCGCGGACGGCGAGGAATTCGGCTTCGGCGCGGAGATCGGGATTTCCACCGATAAACTCCACGCGCGGGGGCCGATGGGCCTGCGGGAGCTGACCAGCTACCAGTATCGCGTCCGGGGCGACGGGCAGACGAAGGCGTAGCCGGATGGCAGCACCACGGTATCCGTATGGCGGGGCTGGTGATGGCAAGTATCAAGGCAGGCGGATGACTCTCCGGGAATCCGCGGTGTTCATTCGTGACGGTCCGCCAACACAATAGCACTGCCCAAATGAGATCGCCCGAATCCCCGCTTCCTCCTCCGGCATCGGTTTGACATGGTTCCCCGGCCATGAACCGGTCCGAAATCCAGCATCGCGCCGATTTCTCCAAAGTCCGCTACGCCCAATGCTGGGAGGACGCCCTGCCGCTCATCGGCGCGCTGGCCCCCCACGGCCGCCATTGCCTGAGCATCGGCTCCGCGGGCGACAACAGTTTCGCCCTGCTCGCCTCCGGCGCGGCATCCGTCACCGCCGTGGAAATGAACCCGGCCCAGATCTCCTGCATCCAACTACGGCAAGCGGCGTACTTGCACCTCGATCACCCCGCCTTTCTCGAGCTTCACGGCTCCCGCCCCTCCTCACGCCGGGCGGAACTCTACGCCGCCTGCCGCCATGCCCTCCCCGCCGCCGCCCGGGCATTCTGGGACGCCAGGCCGGAGGCCGTCGCCGGCGGCATCGGCGGCTGCGGGAAATTCGAAAACTACTTCCGCCTCTTCCGCCGCCGCGTGCTGCCCCTCGCCCACCCCCGGCGGCGCGTCCTTTCCCTGCTCGAATCCCGCTCCCCCGCCGGACGCCGCGATTTCTACGACCGGATCTGGAACAACCGGCGCTGGCGGGCCATCTTCCACATCTTCTTCTCCCGCCGCCTGATGGGCGCGCTGGGCCGCGATCCCGAATTCTTCCGCTATGTCGAAGGTTCCGTCGCCGACCGCATTCTCGCCCGCACAGAACACGCACTGACCGCGCTCGATCCTTCGGCAAACCCCTATCTCCACTGGATTCTCACCGGCACCCACGGTCACGCGCTGCCCCCCGCCCTCGAAGCGCAAAATTTCGACCCCATCCGCTCCGCCCTGCTCGCCGACCGCTTCCGCATCGTCGAAAGCCCCATCGAAGCGTTGCTCGAAGCCGAGCCCTCCGCCCGCTTCGACGCCTTCAACCTGAGCGATATCTTCGAATACATGAGCGAAGCGAATACCGAAACCCTGTTGCGCAAACTGGTCGCCGCCTCACACCCCGGCGCGCGCCTCGCCTACTGGAACATGCTCGCGCCGCGCTCCCGCCCCGCCTCCATGGCGGAAATACTGACCCCGCTCGATGAACTCGCCGCGGCCCTCTTCCACGAGGACCGCGCCTTCTTCTACAGCCGCTTCGTGGTCGAGGAGGTGCGCGGATGAGCGGCGCGGAATGGCTCGCCGTCATCGCCGTGCTGTCCGGTCTGCTGATCGGCTTGCCGCTCGCCGGCCGGCTCTGTCGCCGCCTCGGCGCCTCGCCGGAAGTCGCGCGGAAATCGGTGCATGTCGCGATGGGCCTCGCCTGCGCCTCCTTTCCCTGGATCTTTGACCGCCCGCTGCCGGTCTGGGTGCTCGCCGCCCTGGCCACCCTGCCCCTGCTCGTGCTGCGCTGCATCCCCGCCCTGCGCCAGGGTGTCGGCTCCGCCCTGCACGGCGTAAAACGGATCTCCTACGGCGAAATCCTCTTCGCTCCGGCCGTCGCGGCGGTCTTCCATCTCTCGGACGGCGACCCGCTGCTCCATGCGATCCCCGTCGCCATCCTCGCTGTCGCCGATGCCGCCGGAGCGATTGCCGGAACCCGCTGGGGCAGCCGCTTCTATGTCTGCGGCACCGGCCGCAAGAGCGTGGAAGGCTCCGCCGTCTTCCTCGCCGCCGCCTTTCTCTGCACCTTTCTCCCCCTCCTCCTGTCCGGCCGGGCGGACCCGTGGCATGCCGCATGGATCGCCCTGACACTGGCCATCCTCTCCATGATGGCCGAAGGCATCTCGGACCGCGGTTTCGACAATCTTGTCATCCCGCTCGGCTCTCATTTCCTGCTGGAGCGACTGCTGGCGGCCGATACCGGCCCCCTTGTCATCCGCTTCGCCTCCGCCGCCCTGCTGCTTGGGGTCGTCAGCGCCGGTTCGCGCTGGAGCACGCTCAGCGGCAGTTCCCTGATCGCCGCCGCCCTGCTCGGCTACGGCTGCGCCATCCTCGCTGATTTCCGCTTCGCCCTGCCGCCGCTGGCGATTTTCCTCTGCCACCTCTTCACCACCCGGCGGCATGCCCTGAAGGGCGTCTTCGACCACCGCCTCGATGCCGTCATTTCCCACGCCATCGCCTGCCTCGCCTGGTCTCTGGCGGTCGAAAAAGAAATCATCGATCCCACTACCGGCCTCGCCGGCATCTCCGCCGCGATGGCCGTCCAGCTCGCGCTGCTCGACACCGCCACCCAGACCTGGGTGCGCTCAACCGTTCCCAACGTCCTGCGCGCCACCCTCAAAGGCTGGCTCGTCGCCGGTCTGCCGGGTCTGATCTGGCTCTGGCAGGATGCCGCGCGGATCGCCCCGCCGCTCGCCATCCCCCTCGTCCTCACCCCCGCCGCCTGCCTCCTTTCCCAAAACCTCGAATCCCGCTATCGAATCTCCCCGACCACCCTGTGGACGCTCCGGGGCGTTCTCTCCCTGCTTACCTCCACACCAGCCCTGCTGATCCGATGAATCCGCTCCACTTCCACAAGGGCTTCGACATCCCCTTCCTCACCCTCGCGGAAAACCTGTCCAACCCCGCCGATCTCGCCCCACCCGCCGAAAATCCTGACGCCCGGATCTTCGCCCTCAACCCCGCCGGCGAAGCCATCGCCCACGCCGCCCTGTGGTGGACGGACTCCCCCTCCCTGGACGGACGCCGGACCGGCGCCATCGGCGGCTTCGACGCTCTCGATGAAACCACCGCGAAAACCCTGCTCCACACCGCCGTCGATCGACTCCGCGAACAGGGAGCCGCCGTCGCCATCGGCCCCATGAACGGCAACACCTGGCGCAGGCACCGCTTCGTCACCTCCAGCGACGGTCGCGGCCCCTTCCTCCTCGAACCCCGAAACCCCGAAACCCATCCCGCCTGGTGGAGGGCCGCGGGCTTCTCCGAGCTCTCCCGCTACTCATCCTCTGCCATGCCGCTCGACAACGAACCCGCCGTCTCCCCCGCCCTCGCGCGCCGCCTGGAACGTTCCGGCATCGTCATCCGCCCGCTCGACCCCGCTCGCTACGACGACGAACTGCGCGCCATCCACGCCCTCAGCCTGCGCAGCTTCGCCAACAACTTCCTCTACACCCCGCTGGAAGAAACGGGCTTCCTCGCCGCCTACCGGAAAGTGCGCGACCACATCGACTCCGACCTCGTCCGCATCGCCGAAAAAGACGGCGTCCCCTGCGGCTTCGTCTTCGCCATCGCCGATTTCGAAGCCGCCGCCCGCGGCGAAAAACCCGCCCTCATCGTCAAAACCCTCGCCGTCGATCCCTCCTCCCGCTCCGCCGGGCTGGGCAGCCTGCTCGTCGATCAGGTCCACCACCTCGCCAAAGCCAAGGGCTTTATCGAAGCGATCCACGCCCTGCAGCACGAAACCAACACCTCTCTGAAAATCACCGGCCGCCACCAGGGAACTCCTTTCCGCCGCTACACGCTGTTCGGCAAGAAATTGATCACCCACCGATGAAAAACATCCAGACCACTGTCGAAACTGAAATGTCAGAAGCAGATAGACGGTTCGTTGTGCAGTCTCTGGTTGCATACAATGAGACCCGGGCCGCATCAGAAAATTATCGTGGTCTCACCGCACTTTCCCGTAGCGACGGCATCATTGTCGGTGGCCTTATCGGATATACACATTGGAACTGGCTGTTTATCCAGCAACTCTGGGTCGCTGAAGACCATCGACAGCGCGGAATAGGCAGCAGCCTCATGGCGGCTGCAGAGCGTGAAGCCTTGGCTCGTGGCTGCATTCATGCGCATTGCGACACATTCGATTTTCAGGCGCTTCCTTTCTATCAGAGGCTCGGCTACCGGACTTTTGGAACCTTGGCCGATTATCCAGCTGGTCATACGAGATACTTCCTTTCAAAGCTAAACCTAAAGGAACCGGAAAGGCCGAAGCAGTTCGTCCAGCCAACGCCGTAAACGGCGTGGCTGGCGAAGGATGTCCTCGAAACTACCATGAACCTCGTAGCTCTGCTCGCCGACCGCGCCCGCATCCACCCGGAGCGCCCCGCCCTGATCGACCGCGGGCGGTCCGTCTCCTTCGGCGAACTCCACCGCCGCGTCGCGACCGGCGCGGCGGAGTTGCACCGGCTCGGCCTCTCCCGCGGCGACACCATCCTCGTCTTCCAACCCGTCTCCATCGAACTCTACGAACTCCTTCTCGCCGCCTTCCACGACGGCCTGCGGATCATGCTGGCCGATCCTTCCGCCGGCCCCGCTTTCCTTGCGCAATGCTGCCGGCGCCTGCCGCCCGACGCCTTCTTCGGCCCCTGGAAAGCCCAGCTCCTGCGGCTCGCCCTCCGCCCCCTGCGCCGCATCCCGCTGGCCATCTCCTCCAGCGGCTTCTTCCCCGGCACCAGAACCTGGAATCCGCCCCACGCGACCCGGCCCATCGAAGACGTTCCCGGTGAGGAACCCGCTCTCATCACCTTCACCAGCGGCAGCACCGGTATCCCGAAGGCCGCGGTCCGCACACACGGCTTCCTCCTCGCCCAGCACCGCACCCTCTCCCGCGCCCTCCATTTCGAGGAGGACGAAACCGACCTCATCACCCTGCCCGTCTTCGTCCTCGCCAACCTCGCCTCCGGCCTGACCAGCGTGCTGGCCGATACCGACCTGCGCGCGCCGGGCAAAGCGGACGCCGCCGCCATCTTCCGACAGTCCACCTGCCACCGCGCGACCCGCTGCGCCGCCTCCCCCGCCTTCTTCGAAGCCCTGCTCAAACACCCCGGCGGCCTCCCGCCCTTCGCGAAAATCTTCACCGGCGGGGCGCCCGTCTTCCCCGATCTACTGGCCCGCCTGCGCGCCGCCCTGCCGGATGCCGCCGTCACCGCCGTCTACGGCTCCACCGAAGCCGAACCCATGGCACACCTCGACGCCCGCGACTACGACGACACCCTGCTTGCCCGCACTGCCGCCGGGCAGGGGCTCTGCGCCGGGACTCCCGTACCGGAAATCGACCTCCGCATCCTGCGCGACCACGGCGGCACACCGCTCCCCCGCCTCGCCCCCGCGGACTTCGAGGCCCTGCTGCTCCCTCCCGGAGAAGCCGGCGAAATCGTCGTCGCCGGCGACCACGTTCTCAAAGGCTACCTCGACGGCATCGGCGACGAAGAAACGAAGATCCACGTCGGCGACACCACCTGGCACCGCACCGGCGACGCCGGTTGGATCGACGAAGCCGGCCGCCTCTGGCTCCTCGGCCGCTGCTCGGCGAAACTCCCCCCCATCTCCTCCGCCCCGCCGGGTGCCCCCGACTACCCCTTCGCCATCGAATGCGCCCTGCGGACCCGCCACCCCGCCTTCCGCACCGCCGCCATCGGCTGGCGCGGCAAACGCACCCTCGTCATCGGCGGCGAGCCGGAAGCGGCGGAACTCGCGGAGATGCAAGCCCGGGCATCGGCGCTCGGCATCGAAGACCTGCGCATCGTCCGCGAACTCCCCCTGGACCGCCGCCACAACGCGAAAATCGACTACCCCGCCCTGCGCGCCCTGCTGGAATCGCAGCAACGCGAGTAGCCGGTCCCGGCGATCCTGCCTATTCATTCTATTGTGTTAGATTTCGAAATGACTTGGCCGAAATCCTGAAAACGGAGGTGTTTCCGTGAAAAGAAAAAGAAACCGCAGATTACGCAGATGAACGCAGATTATACTGATCCTCAGCTCATTGAAAAATCTGCGTCAATCTGCGTAATCTGCGGTTCCCATCCGGATTTCCGAGAGAGCGAAATTTTACCAAGTAGAATTGGCACGATGGCATCACTCCCTAAAAGTAGTCGTCCCTGAGCGTGCCCTCATAGCGCCCGCGGCGCAGACAGCACCGCCTGAAACCGGCGGCCCGATCCGCAGGGGCAGGGGTCGTTCCTGCCGAGCTTCTCGCTCAATTCCTTGTCGCCGTGAACCACGCGGAAACCGCGCTTCACCCGGGTTTCGGAGGGGAAACCCTTTCTTCTCTTACTGATCGGCTCGAAAAAAGGAGCCGTCCTGATGGTGTTGTTTTGCCATGCTGACCTCCCGGTTGGTTGGGGCCGCGACGCTATCCGGACGATCTCCCGTGTCGAGACGGAAAGGGAGCGGAACAAGCCGCCCTTTCACCGCGCGCTTTCGAAAACGCCCCCGCCGAGCAGACGGCCGCCGTCATAGAAAGCGCAGATCTGCCCGGCGGCAATGGCCCGCTGGGGCGTGCGGAAGCGGAGATCGAGTTTCCCGTCGCCGCGCGGTCTGACTTCGGCGCGTTCGGCTTTCGCCCGGTAGCGGGGTTGCGCTTCGACGACTGCGGGACGGTCGAATGCCGGTCCGATGGTCGAGACGCTGCCGATCAGGCATTCGGTCGCGTAGAGCCCGGGCGTGCCGGACTCGTCCCAGCCGACGACCAGCCGGTTGCGCTCCGGGTCCTTGCCGACGACCACGTAGGCCATTCCCTCGCGCGGGGAGGCAACCCCGTGACCTTTGCGCTGGCCGAGCGTGTAGAGATGCAAACCCCGGTGGATCCCCATCACCCGTCCCTCCGTATCGACGATTTCGCCTGGCTGGTCGGGGATGTAATGGCGGATGAAATCGCTCATCCGGATGTCGCCGATGAAACAAATCCCCTGGCTGTCCTTCTTCGCCGCCGTCGGCAAGCCGTGACGCCGCGCCACTTCGCGGACTTCCGGTTTCAGCAGTTCCCCCGCCGGGAACATCGCGTGCGCCGCCTGCCTGCCGGTCATCAGGGAGAGGAAATAACTCTGGTCCTTGTTCGGATCCGCGCCGCGCAGGATCGCCGAAGAGCCGTCGGCAAGCGTCCGCTTCCGCGCATAGTGCCCGGTCGCGACGAACTCGAAACCCTGCTCCAGCGCGTAGTCGAGAAAAACGCCGAATTTCATCTCCCGGTTGCACCACACGTCCGGATTCGGCGTGATGCCGCTGCGATAGCCTTCCACCAGATAGTCGACGATCCGCGCCTTGTACTGGTCGATCAGATCGATCACCCGGAACTCGATCCCGAGCGTCCGCGCCACCGCCAGCGCATCCTCCAGATCCCTTTCCCACGGGCAATCCCCCGGCAATCCCTCGGCGTTGATCCAGTTCTTCATGAAGGCGCCGGCCACCTCGTGCCCCTGCTCGATGAGCAGCGCCGCCGCCGCGGAGCTGTCCACCCCGCCGGATAGTCCCACCAGCACCTTCGCCATGCGGAGGAGATAAGTTCCAAGTGGAAAGTGCCAAGTGCGAAGTGGGAACGCTCCCGGGCGAGCCTTTTTGGAACTTGGCACTTTTCACTTGGAACTCGATTCTCCGCCCGCCCATGCCGCCTCAAGCCACCGCCCGCTCGCCCTTCGCCGGTTGCGCCATCATGATCGCCGCGATGCTGATCCTGGTGTTCCTGATCGGCTTTTCCATCTGGGTGCCCTTCAGGCAGGCCGACGAGATCGAGAAATTCACGCAAAAGGAGCCCGTCGCCCTGCCCATTGCCCCGGTCGAGGGGAACGAAACGGCGGTGAACGCGCTGGTCGAGCGGCTCGAAACCTTCCGCAGCGCCGCCACCGGCGGGGAGGAGGCCGAAGCGCGAATCGAGCTTGGCGCCGACGATCTCAATCTCGCTATCGCCATCTCGCCGGCTCTCGAACAGCTGCGCGGCAGCTTCCACGTCCGCGAAATCCGGGACGACAAGCTCGTCATCGACATCAGCTACCGGCTCAACGGCCGCCCGCGCCTCGCCAGGGAGGGGGAAGATGGGCCGGTCACTTCCGATCCCCTTTATCTCGCCGGCGTCATTCACGGCCGTCCCGAACTCATGCGCCGGGAACTGGTCCTGAAGGTCGATTCGCTGGAGGTCCCCGGCAGCGCCGTGCCGGAGGAGTTCCTGAACCACTTCTCCACCCTGCGGATTTTCGAGGCTTCGCTGAAGGACGAGACCATCGGCCCCGTGATGGCGGTGCTGACCCGAGCCGAGCTGCGCGACGGCAGAATGATCCTCGCCCGCATCCCCGGCGAGACCCCGCCGGAGACCGTCAGCGACCAGGAATTCCGCGCCGGCGGCGGCCGGGTGGTGAAGATTCTTGGCGCCGGGGCTGCGCTGTTTCTCGTTTTCGCCGGGTTGATGATTTTCTTCGGCCTGCGGCATCAGGCGCGGCGGGAACGCGAAAAGGAGACAAATTCCTGAAATCGGAGCGCTTGATCGGCACGTATTTTGCAGCTCTTATAGCGTCGAACGAAATGAAAATCACCCGTCCCACCCTTGTCCTGCTCGGTCTGACCGGCAGTCTGTTCGCCAAGGAGCCCGCCGCCACGGCGGCTGTCGAAGCTCCCGCCACCCCGCCCGCCGCAGTCTCCGCCGAGACAGCGCCTGCGGAGACGGAGAAGCAGGAGGAACCGAAGCAGGAAGCGCCGAAACCCGAAAAAGATCCGAAGAAAGAGGAGCAGGACCGCCTCACGGCCGAAAACGCCCTCGCCGCCGAACGCCTCAAGGCGGAGACCAACGCCCTGCGCGCCGAAATCACCAGGCTCAAGATGGAGAAGGAACTCCTCGGCGAGCGCCTCGCCCTCGAAGCCGTGAAGCGCCAGGCCTCCCAGCAGGGCAACATCGTCAAGCTGGAGGAGGAAAGATCCAAGCTGATGGTCGAGGCAGAGATGGCCAAGACCCGCGCCGAGTATCTCGGCAACGAACTCAAGGCCGTCCAGGCCGAGGCCGGCATCGAAGTGACCCGACTCCAGAACGAGATCTCGCGGATCGAGATGGAGACCAAGCGCAAGTCCTACGCCGACGCCAAGCCGCAATATCTCGAAAATCCGCTGCGGGAGGACGGCATTCTCGTCATCTCCGACCGCCGTATCGCGCTCAACGGTCCGATTTCGATGGCCACCGCCGATCGCGTCACCGAGCGCATCGATTTCTTCAACAACGCCGACCGGAAATACCCGATCTTCATCGTCATCGACCAGTCGCCCGGCGGCTCGGTCATGGCCGGCTACCGGATCCTCAAGGCGATGGAGTCCAGCGAGGCTCCCGTGCATGTGGTCGTGAAATCCTTCGCCGCCTCAATGGCCGCGGGGATCACCACCCTGGCCAAGGAATCCTACGCCTATCCGAATGCGATCATCCTCCACCACCAGATCAGCAACACCCTCTTCGGCATGCTCAATCTCACCCAGCAGGCCGAACTGGTGAAGGAAAGCCAGCGCTGGTGGACCCGCCTCGCCGAGCCCGTCGCGCGGAAGATGGGCATCACCACCGACGAGTTCATCCAGAAGATGTACGAACACTCCTCCAGCGGCGATTGGAGCGAATTCGGCGAGCAGGCCAAGGAACTCAAGTGGGTCAACCACATCGTCCGCGGCATCGAGGAGACCTCCTACACCAGGAACCCCGACGCCAGGCCCGCACCGGCTCCCGCCGCGGAGTTCGTCGAAGAGATCGACGCCAACGGCAAGCCCTTCAGCTACCTGCCGCGCCTGACGCCGAAGGACGTTTATTTTCTCTACAATCCGGACGGCTACTATCGCCTGCGTTGAGAGATGATTTCAAACAAGCCCCGGGTGATCCCCGGGGTTTTTTATCGGAAATGAGGCCGCCCCGTCCCGGGCCAGGGTTCCTGCATTGGGAAAGCAGGAGCCGAAGGTTCTTGATGGATCAGGATGGATGGAATATTGGGAAATTCCGGTTCCGACTTCTCCCATTATTTCAATCGTGGCTCGGAAACGATCCGGCCTGCTCCCTGAAGTAGAGACCTTGTTGTCCCGGCGCACCCTTGATGCTTGCCAGTCCGGGAACATGCCGGAAACATGGCGCCCGATGAAAAGCGGCGAAGCGGTGAAGCGCTACCGGGTCAAGCCCGGCGAAAAGCTCGATCTCGGAAGATTCGATATGGGCGATGCCTCCCTTTTCACCGGGGGGAAATCGAAGTCCCTGGCGGTCTTCGACGAGCTGCGGGACGAACTCCAGGCGCTGCAGAAAGTGCTCTACGCGCAGAACAAGCACCGCGTGCTCGTGGTGCTCCAGGCGATGGACACGGGCGGCAAGGACGGCTGCGTGAAGCACGTCTTTTCGCGCGTCGATCCGCAGGGCATCCAGGTGAAGGCGTTCAAAAAGCCGAGCGCGGAGGAGTTGGCGCACGATTTCCTCTGGCGGGTGCATCCGCATGTGCCGGGGAACGGGCAGATCGTGATTTTCAACCGCAGCCACTACGAGGACATCATCGCCGTGCGGGTGAAGAAGATTTTCGGCGAGGAGGTGTGGAAACGCCGCTATCGCCACATCGTCGATTTCGAGCGGATGCTGGCGGAGGAGGGAACGACCATCGTGAAGATGTTCCTCCATATTTCGAAGGATGAGCAAAAGCAGCGGCTCGAGTCGCGTCTGGCGAATCCGGCGAAGCACTGGAAATTCAATCCCGACGATCTCTCCGACCGCGCCCGGTGGGAGGAGTTCCAGCAGGCGTACGAGGATCTGATCGGCAAGACGAGCACGGAGCATGCGCCGTGGTACGTCATCCCGGGTGATCGCAAGTGGTACCGCAATCTGGTGGTCGCCCGCATCATGGTGGACACGCTGCGCGGGTTGAACATGGATTTTCCACAGCCGGATTGGGATCCCGCATCGATCAAGATCGAATGAGAACGCCCCGTCTGCTGATCGCATGCGGAGCGCTCGCTTTCGCCGCCTGCGGGAACGGGACGCGCGGTCCCGAGGACACGGAGGAAATCGATCCTTATATTCCCGCGATGTCGCTGCGGATCAACGAGGTGATTTATTCGAGGGACTCTCCCGCCCGGATGTTGGAGGAGCTGGCGGCGCTGGGCGTGGTCACGGGGAAATCGTTCGTGGATTTCAAGGCGGAAAGCGGGATCGACGATTGGTTTGGCGAGGAGTGGGGGTTCGGGGGCACGCGCTACACATCGATGACCTGCGGGCTGTCGCCGGTAGTCGATGCGGAGGGGAGAATCACCGCGCTTTTCCGCAACCGACGGATGGTGGACGGCAGGCTGCAGCCGGGGATGCCGCTGACGCCGGAGGGGTAGAGTGGCGCGGGTCTCCGGCCTCCGAATGGATCGCCTGGCTCTGCCGAGCGCAGCGGAGCGGAGCCTGTCCTTTCTCAAGCCGGAGGCATGCGCCGCGTTTATGCTCTCGCAAGATCCTCGCAGCCCTTGAGGTCGAGCTTGCCGGAGGCGAGGACGGGGATTTCCTGCACGGGGACGATAGCCTTGGGGCACCAGAGGGAGGGCAGGCCGGCGTCCATGAGCTTGTAGCGCAGGTCGATGCATTCCTGCTCCAGCGCGGGGCCCGCGATGGTGGAAAGGAGGATGATGGCCTCGCCCTTCTGCTCGTCGGGGATGCCGACGATGGCGATCCGGCGCTCGGCTTCGGAGTCGAGGCCGAGGGCTTTGTTAATGGCGGCTTCGACGGTTTCGTGGGGAACCATTTCGCCGGCGATCTTGGAGAAGCGGGAGATGCGGCCTTCGATGAAGAGGAAGCCGTCGTCGTCCATGCGGCCGACATCGCCGGTGCGGAACCAGCCGTCCTTGGTCAGGACTTCCTCGCTTTTTTTCGGATTATTGAGGTAACCGGGGAAGATGTTGGCACCCTTGAGCCAGATGACGCCCTGTTGGTCGGGCGGAACGATTTTCTCAGTGGCGGGATCGGTCATGCGCACGGCGAGGCCGGGGAGGAGCTGGCCGACGGAGCCGGGGCGGGAGGCGGGGATGACGATGGCGCCGCTCTCGGCCTCGGGGTCGGGCAGGTTGACATTGGTGGCGGGGGAGGTTTCGGTGAGGCCGTAGCCTTCCTGCGGGAAGATGCCGAAGCGCTGGGCGAAGGCCTCGGCGAGGTTGCCGGGAAGTTTTTCCGCGCCGGTGACGAGCAGGCGCACGGAGCGGAGTTGCTCGGGCTCCACGCGCTTCATGTAGCCGCGCAGGAAGGTGGGGGTGGCGAGGAGCAGATTGACGCCGTGCTGGGCGACGAGTTCACCGAGGCGCTTGGTTTCGAGCGGATTCGGGTAGGTGACAAGGTCGATGCCCTCGATGACCGGGAACCAGAGGGTGACGGTGCAGCCGAAGGAGTGGAAGAGCGGCAGGCAGCCGAGCATGGCGGAGTTTTCCGGCAGGCCGAGGCGGGTGCCGAACTGGCAGACGTTGGCCAGGACGTTGCGGTGGCTCAGGGGGACGCCCTTCGGTTCGCCGGAGGAGCCGGAGGTGAAGAGGAGGATGGCTTCGTCGTCGCCCTTGCGCCTGCCGATGCCAAAGAGGGCGGCGAGCGAGGCGGCGGGGAGGATTTTGCCGAGGATGGTCCAAGCGATGATTTTCTTTTTGAGGGTGGGCAGGACCCGCTCGATGAAAATAAGGTCGCGGGTAGGCGGCCAGGGGAAGGAGGCGACCTTGCGCACGAAGGGATCGGCGGTGATATAGCGGTCGAGCTTCGCCTGGCGCATGGCGGAGCGGATGGCTTCGTGGCCGGCGGTGAAGTTGATATTCACCGGCACTTTTCCGGCGAAGAGGACGGCGAGGTTGGCGATGAGGCCGGCCTTGCCGGGCGGCAGGACGATGCCGACGCGGGGATTATCGGTGGCTTCGCGGATGTATTTCGAAAAGACAAGGGCCGCGCCGAGGATGCGGTCGAAGCCGAGGGTCGAGTCGTCCGCTCCGTCGTGGAGTTTGTTGCGCGGGTGTTTCTTGAGGCCCTGGAGCAGGGCGGAGGCGAGAGAGGTTTTCAGCAGGCGGCGCTGGGAAAAGATTTCCTCCACCAGCACCAGCAGTCGCTCGCGGTAAACCGCGGGGCTGGCCTCGGCGGGGGCGATAAGGGCGCCGATGGAGATGACGGCGTGCGGGAGGGAGGAGGTTTTTTCCACCGAGAGAGCGGCTTCCCGGGGGTAATCGACCGCCACGGGGAGCAGGGGCAGGCCGAAGGCGCAGAGGGTGCGCAGGGTTTTCCCGGGGATGCGGCAGGACATCGCGGCGCGGGCCACGGAGCGGCCGGGGATGTAGATGAGGACGCCCGCGCCATCGAGCAGCGGCTTGAGCTGGTCGCCAATGGCGGTGGGATTCGGGTCTTCGTCGGAAAAGGCGGCGCCGCTGCCGGATTTTTCGAGAAAAGCCTGCACCGGGGCGTCGAGAGTGGAACGCTCCTCGATCAACCAGGTGATTTTGCGCCCGGAGAAGAGGCGTTCGAGGTGGAGAAGTTCGTGAAACTCGATGCGGGCCGGCACCACCAGGCAGCCGGTGGCGGGGATGCGGTCGGTGTGAAGGGTCTGGACCTGGGCGGAACTCATGAAAGCGACAAGGAAAAGCTCGACGGCTTTTTCACAACAAATTACCCGGGCAGGCACGGATTTTTTCGCGGCCCAAGAAAGCGGCACCCGGTGGTCTCTCGAAGTTTGACGTTCCGGGAGGGGGGCGGTTGAGTCGGGCGCGTGTCCCGGATTTCCATTCCAGAGTATGCGATGGCGCTCGCACATGTGGCCAGTCTGCGCTCGGAAGATCCCTACCGGAAGGTCGGCTCGGCGGCGTTGGATTGGGACAACCGGGTGATCGGCACGGCTTACAACGGACTCGCGCCGGGTTTCAACGCGCCGGAGGGCTTCTGGGACGACCGCGAGGCGCGGCAGAAATTCATGCTCCACGCGGAAGTGAATCTTTGCAGCCTCTTCCGCCGCGGCGAGGCGAAGCTGGTGGCGACGACCACGATGCCGTGCACGGCCTGCATGCAGACGCTGTGCGCCTACGGGATCAGGGAGATTTATTACCGGGAGATCTATCACGCCTCCGATGCGCCGGAGATTGCGAGGCTGTATGGAGTGAAGCTGGAGCAGGTCCGGCTCGATCCGCGGGTGGAGGGGCTGCTGACGGGGTGAGGGGTTTTCAGTTGCGCGTTTCCTTGAGGTGCAGCTGGAGGATGCGCTTGAGTTCCGCGGCGCATTCCGGGCAGATGGTGATGCTGTGGTTGGCGGAGACGATGGTTTCACTGTCCGCGCCGCTGAGGTGGGAGGACCAGTAGGGAACCACGCCGTCGGAGCTGTCCGGGGTGTCGCCGCGGCCGCGGTCGCCGATGATGGAGTGGCGTTTCAGCCCGGGGCGGAAGGGCAGCTGGTCGAGCACCTTGTAGGTGGGATAGTTCGGGGAGAGGGAGCCAATGCTGGTGAACCAGCCTTTGGTGGGCTTCGGGCCTTTCATGGTCAGGCCGGCGAAGTCATTGAGGGTGAAGTCGACGAAATCGATCGTCAGTTGCTTCGGCAACCGGATCAGCCGGACGAAGACGCTGGAGAACATGCGGTCGGCCAGCGGCGAACCGCGGTGGGGGGCGGCAAGAAAGATGACGCGGGAGGGGGCTTCGAGCGGTTCGTACTCGGTCATCAGGCGGATCGCTTCGTGAGTCTGCCGGTTGACCTTGAGTTCATCGAGGGGGAGAGTGGCGAAGGCATCGTAGAATTTGTGTTCGGGGCGTTTCAGGGAGGCGTGGGCGATGACGCCGCCCATGGAATGGCCGACCAGAACCATGCGGTTCCAGTTGGGCGCCGGGCCTTGGGAATGGACGAATTTCGTGGCGCGGGCCATTTCCTCGCGGAAGCGCGCGGCGCTGTACATCCAGTTATTGCCGGTGGGGTAGCTGAAGAACCAGACCTGGTAGTTTTCGCGGAACCACGGTTCGCGGTTCAGTTCATTGTAGAGTCTCTTGTAGGTGCCGGGACTGGAGTAAAGCCCGTGGATGAAGACGAGCGGGACGAGCTGGGGCTTGTAGGGGGTGGCGATGTGAAGCGCCGTTTCTTCGCCGAAGCGGCTGGGCAGGAGGACTTTCTGCAGGTCGAGGTCGTCCAGGTTGCTCATCTGCCAGTAGAAGGCGGAGGGAGCGGACCAGTCGGCGGCGAGAGAGAGTTCGCGCTTGCCGACGGAGAGGGACTGGACGTGGGCGGGGTGGTGGAAGACCCATTGGGGCGCCTTGCCGGGCGGAAAGTGCAGGACAGTGGTGAGATTGAGCGGGATGCCGGTGGGAGGAGCGAAGTCCCAACGCAGATCGCCTTTTTCGGCCGTTTTTTTCCAGCCGACAATGGGCAGGCCGATGCCGGAGACGGTGTGGCGCTTGCCGATGCCTTTGGTGGAGATGGAAGAGGAAGGAAGCAGGGCGTCGAGGTCGTCGAGCTGAAGTCCGGCGCCGAGCGTGCGGGTGGTGTCGATGGTGGTGCCGAGTCGGGCGGCGCGTTCGTGGAAACTTCCGGAGCCGCAGCGCAGGTGCTCGAAAAGGCGGGCGAGCGCTTGGTTGTAGTCGGCGGCGGCCTGGGTCCGGGCGGTTTCGGTTTCGGCGGAACCGGCGCGCTGCCATGCTTGGCGGGCGGTTTCGAGATGGTGGCGGACCGTCTCGCGCGATTCCCGCGGCGGGTGGAGGCATCTCGGCGGCGAGGGAGTGCCGCACTGCGAAAGGATCAGTGCCAGGGCAAGGACCGCGGTGAGCCGGAACATGACGGGCGCTTTGTGAACCCGGAGCGGCCAGAACTCAAGGAAAGCCATGCCCGGAGCCGGAATGTGTGGGAAGGGAGCGAACCGGGGAACGTTGAGCGGTCAGTGGACAATGGGAAAGGCGCGGTCAGGGTATGGCCGATGGCAAAGGGTTGCTTTGGTTTTTCTGACCACCGGCCGCTGATCACTCATGCTGCCGCGGCCGGTGCGTGACAGGCGGGCGGAGATCCCTTGAATCCTTCCAATGCTCGCGAACCAACCCTTTCTGGCGGTGGCTCTGGCCGTCGGCCTGTTGCTTTTTCTGATCCTGAAATGGCGCTGGCAGGCGTTCGTCGCGCTGCTGTCAGCGAGTCTGTTTTTCGCCGCCTTGGTGGGGATGCCGATGAGGGAGATCACGGCGACGGTGGTGGACGGGATGGGCAAGAGCCTCGGGTTGGTGGCGACGCTGATCGGGCTGGGGGCGATTTTCGGCGCGATGCTGGAGCATTCCGGCGGTGCCCAAGCGATGGCGAGGAAGCTCCTGGATTGGTTCGGGGAAAAGCGGGCGCCATGGGCGATGGTATTCGCGGGGTTCCTGATTTCGGTGCCGGTTTTCCTCGATGTGGCGCTGGTGATTCTGGCGCCGCTGCTGCTGGCGCTGGCGCGCACGCAGAAGAAGCCCATGCTGGCTTTCGGCCTGCCGCTGCTGGCGGGCATGGCGGTGAGTCACGCTTTCGTGCCGCCGACGCCGGGACCGATCATCGTGGCGGAAGCTCTCGGGGCGGATCTGGGCTGGGTGATTCTTTTCGGCACGGTCATCGGCCTGCCTGCGGCGATTCTGGCCGGGCCGCTGTGGGCGAAGTGGATCGTGCCCCGCCTGCATCTGAGCCCGCCGGAGGAGGCCGACGAACCGGAACAGTTGGAGCAAGGGCAGCCGGTGTCCTTCGCGCTGGTGGTGTCGCTGATCGGGCTGCCGATCCTGCTGATTATGGCGGCGGCGGTGGCGGATGTGTTGAATGGCAGGGAAAACCGGGCGCTGTGGCACGAGACGCTGGCCTTTACCGGGCATCCCATCATCGCGCTGCTGCTGGCGACACTGCTGTCGATGTGGCTGCTGGGCACTCGGCGCGGGGCGGGAAGGGATCGGCTTCTGAAGCTGGCGACGGATTCGCTGGGACCTGCGGGGATCATCATTCTGGTGACCGGGGCGGGAGGGGTTTTCAAAGAGGTGCTGGTGGCAAGCGGCACGGGCCAGCAGCTTGCGGAGAAGATGGCCGGGTTGTCGCTGGGAGTGGTGACGCTGGCGTGGCTGCTGGCGATGGTGGTGCGGGTGACGCAGGGCTCCGCCACGGTGGCGATGATCGCGGCTTCCGCATTGATGGCGCCAATGGTGGCGCCGATGGATTTGAGCCAGGCGAAACTGGCGCTGGTGACGGTGGCCATCGCGGCGGGTGCGACGACGGCCTCCCATGTGAACGACAGCGGTTTCTGGCTTATCAGCCGCTATCTGAGGCTGACCGAGCGGCAGACGCTCCAGTCGTGGAGCGTGACCAGCGTGATCGTCTCGGTCGTGGGCTGGTTGGGGACGCTGGTGTTGTGGAGATTCGTCTGATTGTCAATTTCCCCCGTTTCGCCGCCGGAAACCGGTGTTAGATTGTGGAATGACGATTCGGTGGCTGGCTTGGATCACCGCGACAGCGCTGGGTGCGATCCCCGCGCCGGCCGCACCGTTGAAAATCCTGGCGATCGGAGACAGTCTGACGGAGGAGTATGCGTTCGAGCTGCCCTTCTCCGCACCGGCTTCGAATCCGGTTTCGGCGAATACGATGAACTGGCCGGAAATGATCCGGCTGCGCCGCGGCGACGAGGCGACGCTTGGAAGCTGGAGAAGCGGTTTCTTTTCATACCCCGATCTGCGCAACGGAGGGCACGAGTGGAATTTTGCCATTCCTTCGGCGACGAGCGAGCATTGGGTGAATCTCCTGACTTACAATCCTTTCGATCCGCCCGACGACGATCTGGCCGCCGGCTATCCGTCCACGCTCTGGGCGCTGTTGGAGGAGATCGGCGAGGCGGAGGTGGTGGTAATTTTCCTCGGCGGGAACGATTTGAAGCGGAATTACAGCGAGCTCTATCACGGCACGGAGCCGGTGGATTTCCAGAGCGCCCTGGTGGGGCGTCTCGCTTCCATCCACGATTGGGTGAGGGCGCGCCGGAACACTGTGCCGATCGTCGTCTGCACGATTCCCGACGTGGCCGCCACGCCAGAGGTTTACACAAACTACCCGGACCCTGAGAAGGCGGAGCTCGCGCGGGCGAAAGTCGCGGCGATCAATCAGGCGGTGACGACGATGGCCCAGGGCAAGGGGGCGAGGGTGGCGCGGATCGATCTGCTCACCGACCGGATCATGGACGATCCGGTTTTCCACCTGAATGGTACGACATTCATCGTGGAAGGCGCGCCGGAGAACCCGCCGCGCCGGATTTTCTGCCGGGACAACTTTCACCCCGCCACGGCGGCGCAGGCGCTGATCGCCAATGAAATCTTCACTGCCCTGAATGCGGCGACGGGACGGAGCATTCCGCTTTTCTCCAACCGTGAGATTCTCGGCACCCTGCTGGGGCTCGATCCAGACCAACCCTATCTCGATTGGTCGGCGGGCCTCGCTGAGCAGGAGATGGATGCGGATCCTGATGGCGACGGGCTGCCGAATCTGGTGGAATATCTGTTAGGAACGGAGCCGGAGTCGGGGGACAGGCCTTTCAACGGTGCTTTCGCTCCCGGGATGAAATGGAGCTGGCGGCCGGATCCTGTCGCAGCACGTTTCGGCGCTCTGGTGGCGGAGGAAAGCCTCACGCTGGACGATTGGCAGCCAGTGCCGGCAGAGCGGATCGTCCTGAACGAGGAGGGCGTCTCGGTGACTCCGGCTCCGGGGTGGACGAGAGGTTTCGTTCGGTTGCGGGCGATGCCGAGACCATAGACCGTTTGCCAAAAGTAATCGCGTTACCCCATCCCCATCGTGGCCATGTTCCCGAAAGAAAAGCATGAGGTCATCGGGGTCATGAGTTTCATATCCACGCAAGACATGAATCGTATTCGTAAATCATTGATTCACAATTCACAAAAAGCCGGAGCAGATCAAGTGACGCCCTTGCGGGCGCAATCCATCCGCGAGAAGCTTTCTCTGTTCCCTCCACTATGACCTTTCATCCCGTTCAAGCATTCACTCAATCCTCATGGAATGCCGTGGAGCTTGCGCGGGTTCTCATGGAGATGGGTATGGAGCCGCCTATGGGCAGGGAAGATCTACCACCTTTGGAACCGTGCCAGTAGTTCAACCGGGATACTCTGGAGTCCGAACGGTGATCGACACCTACGTTCATGCAGTGATGGTGAGAGTGGACGACCATCCGTAGTGGGTTTGTCATGTAAATAATCGCGAGGAAGAATTCAAAACGACTTCTTACACGCATCGCCTCCTTCGAAGCAGCATCAGAAAACCGATCGACGAAAGCATGACCAGGGCCGGCTCCGGGATCGCCGTCGCCTGTTGAAGCCGCAGGTGGAAACCCGGTCCGTTGATCGCGCCGAAGACCGCATCGTCCGGCAGCGCATCGGCGAGCGAATAGGTCACCGGGAGAACCGAAGAAACGTCCGGCCAATGCCATCCGGTGGGCGCGACGAGCAGCCATTCGGAATCCTCCGCATACTCGATCGAATTGAAGGCCCACACCCAGATCTGTCCGCCGGCGAGGAACGGCTCCTCGTTGTCGGTCAGCGTCGCCGTGGCGATCACCTGCTGGTCGAAGGGATCGTAGACGGCCGTCTGGAGCACGATCCAATGATCCTGCCACTCCGACGGGTCATATTCCGCGGGATTGAAGCCCTCCCGGAACGCGCCCAACTGGAAGCGGATTTCCTCCTCCGCCTCTTCGAACGTCAGCATGCCATCGGCGCGCAGATTGGTGGCAAAAGCTTCGCTGGCCCAGCCGAACTGGATGCCGCGCCGTTCGTCGAAGGGAAGATTCTGAGCGCCGAGCGGCAGGATGAATGCCGCGGCCGCAAACAAAGACACTGTTTTCTCAATCATAGGAATGGATGGTCAGGGGCTCCAGGGCGGTGAAATCGACAGGAAGGGATGCGGGTCCTTCACGCGGAAGAATGCGGCGGCATCGGGCCGGAACAGCGGAGAATCCCCGTGATCCGGGCTGCCCGCGATCGCCTCGCGCCAGGGATCCGGCTGGCTCGGATGATCCAGCAGGTAGAAGATGCGGAAGACGCCGTTCTCCAACAAATGGAACTGATCCGCCGCGCTCAGATTGGTGGAAGCGTAGAAACCTCCATCCAGCAAACCCCGCTGGCGCGGAGTCATCGGCAGCGGAAACGGCTGTCCTGCAAAATTCCGCCCCACCGACAAGGGCTGGACAAAAGCATTCGCCCGCACCTGCCCGGCGACAACCAGTCTCAGCGGCGGCACCCCGGCGGGCCGCTTGACGATCATCCCCTCCCCCGGCGCGATCGCGCGCCCGCCTTGATCCCCGCCGCCGGGCAAAAAGGCGCGCCATTGGTGGACCGGATTCCCCGGCCGGGCGTCGAGCAGGTAGTAGAGCTGGAAAGCTCCATGGGAGAAAAATTGGACCTGATCGGCATGGGTGGGATTGGCGGAACCCTGGAAGAGCTCCTTCGGAAACACCCCGCCCAGGCGATGATACGCCGACACCGCGATCCTCGCTCCCGTCAAATCGGGAATCTCCGGCAGCGTGTCGCGGGGCGTTCCGGCGGCCAGAGCGAGACGCCCGGCAGCGGAAGCCTCCGCATCGACCTCGAAACGATGCCCGGCGTACGACCCATCCAGTACTTCGGCGAATCCCGCAAACCCGGCCGGAAATCCCGGAGTGCCATGGACTTCGAGAAAGCGCCCGTCCACCGCCTTGACCGACGACCCGAAGAGCGGGCTTTCGCGGAAAGGAATGCCGAGGCTGCGCGTTCCCGGACCGAAAGTTCCCGCCTTCCAGCCGAGCGGCAGTGTGACAGATTCATCCGATGTCCCGCTTCTCACCCGCAGCCGCACGAAGCCGCCATCGGCACTCAGTCCGGCCCTGTCGCCGAGCGAGTTGAAAGTCAGCAGCTCGAATCCTTCCCCATGCGGCTCGATCCCGGTTGCTTCCATCTCCTCCCACCCGGCGAGATCGCCGCTCGTCTCCGCCAGGTAAGTGAGGCCGGAAAGACCGGAGGGACGGCGCACCTTCAGCGCGACGCCGCCTTCCAGGGACAATTGCAGCGCGTCGGCATCCGCTCCGTTGTCCGGCGCACCGCCCAGCGCGAACTCCAGCAGATCGTCGAAAAGATCGCCGTCGGCATTCGACGCCGCCGAGCCTCCGGCACCCGGCATGACCGCCGACCACGCCGCGAAATCCTGCGGGATCGAAAGCTCCACCCAGGCCACCGCCGAGACGGCCCCCTGCGGATCGGTCAGCGTGTAGGCAAAGGAATCGCTCCACGCCGCCGTGCCATCGTGCACATACTCCAGACGTTTCTCCGCACCGAGAATCCTCAAGGTGCCATGCGCCGGCGGTTCCACGATCGCCAGACCATGGATGCCCGGCGGGGCGTTCGCATCGGAATCGTTCGTCATCACATCGAGCCGCGATTCCCGCCCGTGCGGCGTTTCGAAAATGTCATCGCCCGCAAGCGGAGCCTGATTCGCCCCGCCGCCGAACACGAACGAGGCAGAGTTCATACTCCGGATCCAGTCCGCCAGCAGATCCACCGCCTTTTCGTCCGCGAGATTGCGGCCCAGCGGCGGCATCTTCGACGGTCCCGTCGCCGACACGCGGCTATGCAGCAGCGAACGCGCGAGATTTCCCGGATCGACCACCACCACGTCGGGATCGCCGAGCGGGCGGTTGATCAGCCCGTTGACAAAGCCCTGCGCCGACAGCGGCGTGGTGAAGCGGGCGTCGAAATTCGCGTCCACCCCGCCCGGCTTGTGGCAGTGGGAGCAGTTCGCATCGAGATAGGACCGCGCCCGGTGGTCGAGCGAAGCGTGGGGATCGTCCACCGCCACCGATTTCGGCAGGCTCGCCGGCGAGTGTCCATTGAAGGAATTCCCGAAGATCCCGAGCGCCGCCCAGGTCTCCAACTGATTCGCGGTGCGGCCGGTGGACGGATACAGAAAATCGCCGTTCAACTGATGAGCCCGCGGGCCGAGGGCACTGCCCGCGTCGCTGCCATGGCAGGTCCGGCAATCCGACCTCGCCGGGATGTCCCAGACCTGCCGCCGCGTGCCGCCATCCGCCAGCGCGATGTCGATTTCCACCTGCTCGCCGGAAATCAGCAGCTCCGCATCGGTGCCCGCTTCGTTCCAGCGGTAGGTCACGCCATAGTACTTGCCGTCCGTGCCATTGACCAAGAAGCGCGTCTCGATGGCCCGCACCGCGGTCGGATTATTCTCGTCCACCGGCAGCGCGAAATGCTTCACCAGCACCGTGCCCGGCGGGAAATCCCAGGCTCCCTCCGGCCGGAAAATCACCCGTTCGGCGGCGCTGTTGTGATTGCCGTCGTTGGGGATCGCCACCCAGCGGCGCTTCACCGAACCATCGGTCCACAGCGGAGAATTCACGCCGAAGGGAATGAGCCCCGCGGCGGGAGTCAGGCTGACGAGATCGCTGAAGGCTCCCGTCTGCGAAAGCCATCGCGGCGGATCAGCCACCGGCGCGCCCTGGCGGACCAGCCGGTAGATGCGGCCGGTATCCTGCCCGGTGTCGCCGAGTTCCATGAAATACGCCTCGCCGTCCGGTCCTTCGCAGATGCGGGAAAGTCCTCTCTTGGTCCCGCCCGAGCGGAAAACGCTGGTCAGATATTCAATCTGCGGCGTCTGGCCGGGCCTCTCGGTCAGCGCGTACACCGCTTTCGTATTGTGATCGCCGAAGAGATATTTCCCCGCGAGCGAGTTGGCGTGCAGCGCGCCCCGGTAGACAATCCCGCCGATGATGCACCCGCCCATGCCACGGGGATAATCGTAGACCGGCGGCACATCCTCACCGATCAGGCTGGCGGGCTTGGCCTTCGGGCCGTTCGCCAGACCCTCGCGGTACGGCCACTGGTGGTTTCCGCCGCGGCGGGCGATGGTGATTTCCTCCCGCGCGCCCTGGCCGACCTCCGCGATCCAAATCTTTCCCGTCGCCGGATCGAAATGCATCGAGTGCGGGCTGCGCGTGCCGATCGACCAGAACTCCTCCAGCACGCCGCCCGCGGGGTCCTGCCACGGATTGTCGTTCGGGATGTAGTAGCCTTGAGTGAAACTCTGCTGCCAGCCCGACGGCATGGAAATCTGCCGCGGCTGGCGGCGGATCGGGTGGCTGCGCGCGGGGTCGCAATCCACGTCGATCCGCAGGATGCCGCTGAAAAGGCGATCGTTGATCTTCTGGCAGACGTTGTAGGAATCGTTCGCATCGCCTTCGTCGCCGATGACCAGATAGAAGAACCCGTCGGGCCCGAAGAAGGACGGCCCGCCGTTGTGCCAGTTGTGGCGGTCGAACTGCTGGATCATCACGTATTCCGAAGCCGGATCGATCACCGCGGAGCCGTCCGGGATCGTGAAGCGCGACAGCCGCATGTAGGACGGGCTGTTGACCTGCCGCGGCGAAGGCTGCTGCGGGAGATACTGATAGAAAACATAAACGTAACCGCGGTTCGGATTCCCCGGCTCGCCGAATTTCGGGTGGAAGGTCATCGAGATCATGCCCGCGTCCCACCAGCCGAAGGTGTTCGCCCGCCGATCGAGCGCGCGCACCTTTTCCCCATTCGCCGCATTCGCCCGGAAGGGCACGCGCCAGATTTCGCCGTTGCGGCAGACCACGTAAACGTAACCGCTGTCCCGTGGATCGGTGACCATATCGACCGGATCGACGAAGGTCAGGTTCGGAAACGCGTGCTCCAGCGCCCACGTGCCGCTCTGCCCCGGCGTGGTCGCAGGAAAAGCGCCGTTGAGGAAAGGACCGATGGCCTGGGGAGCGTCCAGCCCCACCGCCGCCACGCGCATCAGGCCGGCCGCGAAGATCGCGCAAAGAAAGATGAGATGGCGCTTCATTTCTCCGGGAGCTTGAAGTGGAAACGGAAGAATCTCCGGCCGCCACGCGCGGGATAGCGGTCGATCAGTTCGATGCCGTCGGGCCTTTCCGAAAGCGTCTCGACACCCTCTCCGGGCGGCAGCCAGACCCGCAGATCGTCGCTGACCTGAAACTCGGCGATCGCGGTCGCGTAGGCGTTTCGCGCCAGACGGATGCGCAGGCCCTCTTCCCCGGGAATCAGCGCGGGCACGGCCGGACCGTCGGCCTTTCGCGGATCGCGGCCGAGCGCGTATTCGGCGAGATTGCTCACCCCATCGCCGTCGGCATCGCCTTCCCAATCCGGCTCGTCTTCGAAATGCCGCGCCCACCAGTCGGCGGGATCTTCGGGCACGGGACTCGCCGCCGCACTGCGCAGGCGGATATTCCCGGTGGCGATTTCGCCGATCACCACCGTCCCGGCGTCGCTCGCCGTCCACACCAGCGGAAGGCCGCCACCCTGCGGAGGCCAGGTCCAGGCAGGATTCCCGATCAGAAGCCATTCGGGGCCCTTGGCGATATCGCTGCCATCCCGGGCCCAGAAATACACGCCGCGCGGAGCGCTCCCGGATTGCGGCGCGGGCGCCTCGACCGAACCGGCGAAACGTCCTTCCTCCGCATCGAAATCCGCCCGATCCAGCTCGACCCAATGCGCCTGCCACTCGTTGCGATTCTTCAGGCCGGGTTCGAAATCCTCCCGGAACACGCCCATGGATACGACAAAACCTTCCCCCCAATCGACGCCCCGGCTGTCCACATTGCGGACGAAACCTTCGCTTCCCCAGAAAACCGTCTGCGCCGCGGCGGGCGGAACGGCGGCGAGACCGGCGGCAAGGATCATTCGACCGGCGGCATGGCGCCTCCCGGCGCTGGCACGCCGGAACAGAGGACAAACCATGACCGCCACGATGCGGCGGAAGGGGGGCATGGGGGTAAGGGGGTGGGGACAGACCTCCACGGATCGGTAAAATCCACGGAAAGCGCTCCCTCTTACTCCCCGCCCCCGCCTTTTTCAACCACGCGATCGCGTAGGGTCGCTTTCTTCCGGGAAAGAGCGGGAACCACTTTCCGCAAGAAACGCCCACCCTCCTCCCGTATCGCCCTGTCGAATGGCCCGGCCGCTTTCGACCATCTCCATCGCCCTGCTCGCCTTCGCACCGCTCGCCGGCGCGGAGGAAAAGATCACCTTCGACGATCACGTCCTGCCGGTCTTCCAGCAAAGCTGCCTGAACTGCCACAACCCCGACAAGACCCGCGGCGGCCTGGACCTCTCCACCTACACCGGCGCGATGAAAGGCGGCTCCGGCGGCAAGATCGCCGAGCCCGGCGACACCGGCTCCCGGCTCCTCGCCGTCGTCATGCACACCGCCGAGCCCGTCATGCCGCCGGAAGGCGACAAACTCTCCTCCGCCCAGATCGCGGTGCTGAGATCTTGGATCGAAGGCGGTCTCCTCGAAAACAAAACCTCCACGGCCAGAAAACCTTCGAAGCCGAAATTCGACACCGCGCTCCGCTCCGATCCCTCCGCCAAACCCGACGGGCCGCCCCCCATGCCGGAGCACCTCCTGCTCGACCCGCCCGTGCTCGCTCCCCGCGCTTCCGCCATTCACGCCATCGCCGCCTCCCCCTGGGCTCCCCTGCTCGCGGTCACGGGACAGAGGCAGGTCCTGCTCTTCGACACGAACTCCCTCGAACTCACCGGCGTGCTGCCTTTCCCGGAGGGCGACCCCGTCTCGCTCGCCTTCACGCCGAACGGCCGCTACCTCATCACCGGCGGCGGCGTGCCGGGCAAATCCGGCGTCACCGTGACCTTCGATATCGTCACCGGCGAGCGCATGCTTGTCGCCGCCCGGGAATTCGACAGCGTGCTCGCCGCCGACCTCCGGCCCGATCTCTCCGCCGTAGCCACCGGCTCGCCTTCGCGGCTCATCAAAATCTGGAAAGCCGACGACGGCGAACAGCTCCACTCGATCAAAAAACACACCGAATGGGTCACCGCCCTCGACTACTCGCCGGACGGCATCCTCCTCGCCACCGGCGACCGCAACGGCGGCGTGTGGGTCTGGGAAGCCGACAGCGGCAACGAATTCCACACCCTGCGCGCCCACCAGGCGGGCATCACCGCCGCGGTCTTCCGCGCCGACTCCAACATCCTCGCCACCGCTTCGGAGGACGGCACCGTCCGCTTCTGGGAAATGAACGGCGGTTCCGAAATCCGCAAGATCGACGCTCATCCCGGCGGCGTGCTCGCCTTCGCCTGGTCCGTCGACGGCCACTTCATCACCGCCGGCCGCGACCGCGCGGTGAAGCTCTGGAAACCGGACTTCAACCTGCTCCGCGAATTCAAGGACCAGCCCGACATCCCGCTCGCCGTCGCCTTCGATGCCGATGGCAAGCGCGCCTTCGCCGCCGACTATCGCGGCCACATCGCCGCCTGGAACGTCGAAAACGGCGACCCCCTCGGCAACTTCGACGCGAATCCTCCATCCATCGAACAACGCCTCATCTCGCTCCGCGAGGAAATCCGCAAACATCCCGAAACCGTCGCCGCCGCGGAAAACGAAGCCGCCGCGACCGCACGCAAACTCGAGGAAGCCCGCAGCCAACTGGCGCAAGCCCAGGGCGCCGTGCAGCAGTCCCGCGATATCCACGCCGCGGCGATGAAAGGCAAACAGGAACACGAACAGCGTCTGGAACAGGCACGCCAACAACACGCTGAAAAAACCGGACTCGCCGCCCAGGCTCGCGACAAAGCCGCCGCTGTCCAGCAGGAAACGGATGCCAAACGCGCCGCTCTTTCCTCCCTCGATCAGCGCATCGACAGCGCCCGCGGCGAACAGGAACAAGCTGCCGCCGAACTCAAGCGGCTCGAAGACGAACTCGCCAAAGCCCGTGCCGAAGAACGCCACGATGCCATCGCCGGCCTGGAAGCATCCATCCAGGCCCAGCAGCCGAAGGCCGACGAAAGCGCCCGTATCCTCGAAGAAATCCGTTCCGAACGCGCTCGGGAAGAAGCCGCTCTAACAGAAATCGAAACCCGCCGGAAAACCGCGGCGGAGGAAACCGCAAAGCTCGATGCCGAACTCGCCGCCCTGGCCGGCGAAATCGAAACTCTGCCCGCCACCATCGCCGGCGCGACCCAGGCCGCCACCGACGCCGAAGCGAAAATCAAGGAACGCGAAGCCGCCATCAAACCTCTGGCCGACGCGATTCCCCCGCTGGAGCAGGAAACCGGCCGGGCCGCGGCCGGGGTCGAAGCGGCGAAGCAACGCCTGCCCGCCCTCCAAAGCAGGGAACGCCACTGGACCGCCGCAGGCATCAACACCGAAGCCCTCGCCATCCAGGCCGAAGCGGCCCGCCGCGAAGCCGAGGCCGAGGATCTCGTCGCCGAGTTCCAGGCTCTGGCGAAATCGGTCGAAGAACTGGGCAAGCACCTTCAGGAAAATCCCAGCTCCGTCGAAAAAGACCTCGCGGAACTCTCCTCACTCACCGCGAAACTCACCGCCGCGAAACGCAAGGCCGACGAATGCCTGCCAGAAGTCCATGCTCTGAAGACCAAGGCAGAAGACCTCAAGGCCCGCTACCTCGCCCTGCGGGCAAACTGACTGACTGCCGGGAATTTGCTTTGGCGCCCGGCGTTGAAACACCGGTTGGCCGGACCAAGGAGAGGGAAAAAGAGGGTTGCGGGAGGGAGGTTTCGCGAGCCGGCCGGGAGGCGTGGACTTCGGCAACCGGCGCAACGCGGCAGCGGGTGTGTGTAGCCAGTTCTTTGGCTCAGGCGTCGAGAACGAGGATGCGGCCCGTCGCCGAGGGGGATTCCCGCGGGCGGTTGAACCGGTCGAGGTCCGGGTCTTCGTCGGCAATCCACTCCTTCACCGCACGCCATGGCGGCTCGCCAGGCTCCATTGTCTCGGTGTCGAAGGGCATCGGCAACCGCCGCACCGAATCACCCCCCCGCCTCCGGCGGCGTCGCGGCCTGGCGCAACGCTTCCGCCACCTCCCCCACCAGGCTCGCCGGCAGCGGCCTCGGCACCACGGCCCCGAGCACCATGCATCCGAAAAGCGTCTCCACCGGGATCACCTCCAGCACCGTGTTCGCTCCGATCTTCACATGCACGTTGCCCGCCTGCCCGGCGACCGGGCGGTATGCCTGCGCCAGACTGCGGGCGAGGAAGTGAAGCTTGCTCCAGGCCGGATCGTCCATGACCGGCAGCCCTTCCCGGTCCAGCACGAAAACGCCCTGGGCTCCGGTATGGCGGACCAGCCCCTCGCGGAAGCGGCCGAGCCGTTCCAGCAGCGGCCCGCGGCGTCCCCGCGGTGCGGCCTCCCCGTTCTCCGGCGGCGTTGGCGGGGGATCGACGAGAAACGGCTTCGCCGGCGGCTCGTCATCCGCTTCCGCCTCATCATCCCTGCCGGGCTGCTCCCGGCGCAACGCAAGATCGTCCCCGCCCGGCCTCTCCCGGGCGGGCGTATGGTTCGGAACTTCCTTCACCGGCGCGTAGCCGATGAAATCCCCGCCGAAGCCTGCATCGGGCGCGGCGTTCACCTCCGGCAGAGCGGACTCCGCCATCAGCAGCTCCGCCATCCTTCTCACGGCGGCGGCGTCCACCCATGGTTCAAGCGGGTCCATGGACATGCCCGGTGCGATCCAGTTTCGCCTCCACCTCGGCACGCAGCGAATCGAAGACCGCCAGCGCCCCTTCGGCCTCCTCCATCACGCCGACCGGCAGGCCGCGCGCACTGGCCTTCACGAAAAGCCCGTCCCGCGGGACCATCGCCCGCAGCACCAAATCCTGCGGTAACAACTGGCGCAGCGCCGCGACCGAATCCCGGCTCTCCGCCAGATCCTGCTGGACCATCGTCATCAAGACCCCCAGCACCACCAGCCGCGGATGGATCACCCGCAGGCGGTTCAGCCCCTCCAGCATCTTCGGCACCGAGCGGATGCCCAGCGGCTCCGCCTGCTGCGGTACGAGCACCGCATCGCTGGAGCAAATGATGTCCGCCGTCAGCCCGAAAAGCCCCGCCGGCGTGTCGATCAGGCAAATGTCGAAGCCTCGCGCCTCGACCGCCCGCAGGAAGCTCCGCACCCGCGCCAGATGCGCCCCTGTCGGCGCTCCGCCGACCTCGTAGTCGCTCGCCTGCCCGCTGGCGATCAGCGAAAAAGTCTCCAGCCGCGTCGGCACCAGAATCCGCTCGAAGGGAATCCCCGGATCCGCCAGATAATCGTAAAAGCCCGACAACATCCGCGACTGACGTGTTAGAGAAAGCCCCACCGAACCCTGCGGGTCCGCATCCACCAACAAGGTCCGCAAACCCGCGCGGGCGAATGCATGGGCCAAATTGATTGAAACGGTGGTTTTGCCCACCCCGCCTTTCTGACTGGAAACCGCGATGCTGATCACCTTTGTTTGCCCGGGAATCGGTGCCGCAGCGTAGCTTCGGCTTGTAAGCGCGAAAGCCTTTTCTGCACCCTCCTTTCAGCCTCTACCGCCCGCCACCCCCGCCATGCCCAAGATCCAAGCCTGCGCCGTCCTGCTCCTCGCACCGTTCTGCCTTCTCTCCTGTCGCAAGGAACCCGTGTCCCGCGCGCCCGCGGCGCCGCCGCCGGTCATCGCCCCGGAACTCACCGGCAACCGCCTGGCGGGCTCGCCTCAGGCTTTCCTCGCCTCGCGGGCCGACTCGCCCGTCCGCTGGCAGCAGTGGGAGCCGGAAATCCTCCCGCGCGCCAGGGACGCCCGCCGCCTCGTCTTCGCCTTCATCGGTTCCGGCCACTACCCCGGCTGCGTCGAGGCGCTCAATGCCATCGACCGCGACAGCTACCTCGTCCAGCGGCTCAACAGCGAATTCGTCCCCGTGCTCGTGGATGTGGACAGCGCGCGCGAGGCCGGCCTGCTCGCCGGTTTCCTCAGCCCGGAAATCCGCATGCCCGTCTCCTTCCCCTTCATGCTCTTCCTCTCGCCGGACGGCAACGAAGTCACCTGGCGCCCGGTGCACTTCGACCGCACCTCCAACCTGCGCGACCTCTTCGAAAGCGCCGCCGATGTGGTCGCCCGGATGTGGACCGAATCCCCCGACTACGTGCTCCGCAACAGCGGACTCGATCACGCCAACCGCATCGAACGCCTGCCGAAGCGCGATGTCGCACCGGCCGATGCCGCGGGCCGGGCGGAATACCTCAGCGCCGCGACCCGCCAGCTCGCCAGCCTCTACGATGACGACATCGGCACCTTCTCCGGCACCGGCGGCTTGTTCCCGCTCGGCATCCTGCAATGCCTCGCCTCCGCCTCGCTCGACCCCGACACCCCGCCCTACCTCGCCAAGCGCTGCCGCGAAGCCGTCACCAGCTTCAGCAAAATCGTGATCCGCAGCGCGATGGTCGACCCGCTCGACGGCGGCATCTACTCCGCCCGCATGGGAACCTCCTGGGACCTGCCCATCCCCAGCCGCAACTGCATGACGCAGGCCCGCGCCATCCGCTCCCTCGTCTCGCTGCACGCCGCCGTGCCCGACCCGCTCATCCTCCAGGCCGCGCTCGGCTCCGTCCGCTTCACCGAGGAAAACTATGCCACCCCGGACGGCCTCTTCGCCCCCTGCCGCATGCCCGCCGCCATACCCGGCACCGAGTGGATGTGGACCCTCGAGCAATTCGAAGCGCCTCTCACGCCGGAAGAAGCCAAACTCTGGAAAACCCTCTGCGCCGTCGACGCCCTCGGCAACCTTCCCGGCGAAGCCGACCCGCAGCGCCGCTACTTCCGCCTGAACTCCCTCGGCTACCGCATGCCTCCCGCCGAAGCCGCCGCCCAATGCGGATTCAGCGAAGAGGAAGCGGAGGAACTCCTCGAATCCGGTCGCAAGAAACTGCTCAAGGCCCGCGACACCCGGGTCCCGCCCGCCCCGGCGAATCCCGCGCCCGCCGCCTCCGCCAGCTTCCGCATGGTCTCTGCCTACGCCGCCCTCTACACCGCGACCGGCGACCCTGCCTGGCGGGAAAAAGCCCTCGCACTCGCCGGCCGCAGCCGCGCCGCCTTCTCCCAGGGGGCTCTGCTCGTCGAGCATCAGCCCGGCCCCTCCCCCGCCACCTGCGACGCCCGCGCCTTCACCTATGCCCTCGCCATCCAGGCGGCCCTGGATCTCGCCGAAGTCACCCTCGACGAACAATGGCGCATCTGGGCAGGCGACCTCGCCACCACCGTCACCGAGCGCTTCATCGACACCGATGGCCGCCTGCTCGAAGTCCACCCCGGCTCCAGCCCCTCCAAGCTGCCCATCGAGGACCGCGCCATGCTCTTCGACGAATCCACCGCCGGACTCATGCGCATGAGCCTCGCCCGCCTCGACGCGCTCAATCAGCCCCCGCCGCCCGCCATCCGGCCATGGATCACCTCCCTGCCCGCCTTCGGCAATTTCCCGATCATCTTCACCGATTCCATCCTCGCCGCCTCCTTCGCCCGCTCGCGCGTCGTCATCGACCTGCCCCCCGGCATCGACGGCGAATGGAAGGAAAGCGCCGCCCGCCTGCCGCTCGACCGCATCGCCCGCCGCCTCGGCTCCGGTTCCGAACCCCGCGTCCGTCTCGCCGACGGCGGCGAGAAAACCCCCGCCACCCCGGAAGAACTGCGCGCCCTGGCCCATCCCGCCGCTCCCTGATATCGCGGCCACTCCGCGTAAATCCGCTCAACGCCGGTCGAGAAGCCGCCATCTATGCAGCGTAACCGGAGCATGGAACCATCCGTTGTCATCCGTGCGTCCATCGAGAGTCGCGACGGCTCCGATCTCGGGATCGGCCTGAATCCATTTGCCAGCGCCAAGGTAGGCAAGCACATGGACGCCGTTCGAAATCTTCAAAGCCTCTTCGCAGTAAAACCGCCATTGATTCCATGAGAACCCATTTGAAGGTGGAGCTTTTCGCCGGATGCCTGCTGCCCGCTACCGAGGTAGTGCCTCCGGCTCTGATTGAGACTTCTCGCTATCCTCATCCTCAGACTTCGACTCCACGGCAGTGGCGGCTTGGTCATCGTCATCCCGTTCCGCGTTTCGGCTTTCAGGCGTGAACCGTTCGTATTCAAATTCTTCCGTGCCGCGAATCAAAATGCTGCTCCAGCGTCCGGGGCCGGTGCCGCTCCAGTGACTCGTGATCGCCACCGCCCCATACTTGTCCCCGTTTGCAATGAACTCCGCACGCCGGTCGTAGATGGAGGGGCCTCCAGTGACGAAGTAGACCGGTTTGAACAGGTTTTCGCCGGGTTGCGCATCGAATTCCTTGGCCAGGATGATGATGGCATCGGCAAAGTCCCAGCCTTGTTCGAGGCGCGCGGCGCTTACATAACGGACTTCATAAAGACGCCTCCCCCGGACGTGTCCGAGTACCCGAAACGAAGCATGGTATCCGCCGATCTCCACCCACGTATACGAGTCGGGTTCGTGAAGCTTCCCGTTCCATCGGAGTTCCGGAATATGATTCAGGTAGAACCGGAGCGGTTCGTTCGAGAAAGGGATCTGAAATACCGGCGGTCCCTCGCCTTCCTTCAGATCCGGCACAGCTTCGTATGGCCCGCCGGTGTCAGCACAAACGACACAGGCAAAACCCAGGACAAAAGTGAACGAGATGAAAGGATTCATGATGTTCTTGAGGAGCATGGCAACGATTTTCTGGCTACTTGTAAGCTTCCCCGTCCAGTCCGCATTTCAAAAGCAGAGTTCCGGACGGCTTTCGGTGTAGGCCCGGCACCGGGCGTCATCGGGATTCCTCCCGCCGATCCGAAACCGGATGATCTGCGGCGCCAGCACCTGATTCCCACCTTTCATCAGCTTGTAGGTCAGCGTCGCATCCCCTCCGAAAAACGGCGCGTTCTCGTACGCCTCCCAAATCCGCCAGACGCTCCCTGACAGAGCCGCCATTCCGCGTATCCGCTCAGCGCCGGTCGAGAAGCCGCCACCGATGCAGCGTAACCGGCGTACGAAACCATCCGTTGTCGTCCGCGCGTCCATCCAAAGTCGCGACGGCTCCGATACTGGGATCGGCCTGAATCCATTTTCCATCGCCAAGGTAGGCAAGCACATGGACGCGGTTGGTCGTGACGGCGAGGTCTCCCGGCGCCAGATCTCCATAATCCATCTCCCGGATTATGCCGCCGAGGCCGATCGGGCGGGCGTAGCCGCGATATCCTTCGCCCAAGGCCCTCGCACTCGCGTCGAACCACCACTGCTCCAGATACGCCCGCAATGCCGGACCACTGGCGCGGCGAATCCCGTATGCCAGGAGAGCATCCCGCAGAGCCCTGCGGGGGAGGCCGGAGCAGTCGATCCCGCGGGAGCCTTCCCCTCCCCAATAGTATTTCGTTCCCTCGAATCCGGTCATCCGCCTCACGTAATCGTCTCTCAACTCGTCCGCTTCGATTTCGCCGCCGGGGAGGAGAAACGGAACGGCAAGCAGGACCGGAGCAAGCAGCAGGGCGATCCGGATGGGCTTCTTCCAGGCGAGAACCACGAATCCGGACCATGCCGCGACGAGACAGCCGAGGAAGGCGAGCTTGAGGATCGTGCTGCTCAACGGGTTGAGCGCGAAGACGAAGACTCCGGTGAAAGCTCCGAGTGCACCGATCAGCGTGAGGCGTCTCGACATGGGTTTGTTGGAGTTAAAGAGGAGTTGATCGAGAACAGACGCCAATCTGTAATTTCATGGTGAAAATTTTTATTCTTACTCATTCGATAGAATAATTTTAGGTATATCTTCTCCCAATACTCCTTCATGCGCTTCTCTATAAATATCTAAATTTCTTTTCGCTTCTCCGCTTAATATTTTATCGATTCGATTAATAATATTTTCATCATCAATCATTTTCACCTTCACTTTATTTAAAGCGGCAATCACACGTGGATGCTGATAATTATCCCGGAAAAAACCTCTCAATCTTCCCATGAAAAATCCCATTGCTGATTCAATGATTTGCTTATCCAAATTTCCAGCTTCTAGTTTGGTGACCAGAGTTTCGAAGGCGGACATGAAATCTGAAGCGCTGAGTTCGGTCAGTGTTTCGACCACCAGTTCTTGGCCAATGACGCCGTGATGAATTTCATCGAAATTTTGAAAAATCCGTGCCCAATGGACCTGGCATTGTGCCCGCAATGCTTGGAAGTCAGCATCGTCTTTTCGAGCACTTAGAGCTAAGGCTGTTTCTTTCAAATGTCCATTTCGCGCGACAATTGCATCGATTCTTGCATTGACTTCATTAAGGCTGTACTCCGGCTGAGCCAAGGCAGTTCCAATAAAAAATCCAGCTATGCATATAGGCCGGGTGATGATGGGGAATAATTTCATGGTGTGTATTTTCTAAATTTTGCTGTTTGGTAAATTTGATTGGTGGCACGCATAGATATGTCGTTCCGAAGATCGGCTTTTCGATTCACGTTGTGAGTTCCTGCGCTGATCCAAGCGCCATCATAGTCTAAAATTCCGACGTGTCCACTTCCCATATCGCCTTTCGCTACCATGTATCCTGGTTGAGGGTATACTCCTGATGACAATAAGGTCCAATTGGGAATCGGTTTGGGGTCGAATGCTGCCCACTGATTTGCCGTCGGAGGGAAAGGGCGGAGAGCAATGCCATTGATCCACGGGACAACCGCCCCTCCATCGGTCGCTTTGTGGGCCACGAAGAGGTTACATTTATAGTCTTCTTCATCAAAGGGAGGATTCGCGACAGCGAATGCATACGCCGTGCTCCCGAGGTTGGCTCTGGCATGATCCCTGACAGCGATCTGCCAATCCTCGTCCACGACCCCGAAGCAATCTCTCTCTCCTTCCTCCCAAGAGGAATGGGGATCGTCCTTGGTTCGCCTGAGATAGAGTTCCTTTGAGCCTATCACCGCTTTCACTTCATAAATGCCAGCCTCCTGAGGCTGGGCGATGAAGGTGTGTCCATTGCCATTGGGATAGGCAGTCCAAGCATCGTACGTTCCGTCCCCTTTGAGCCTGCGCCAGCACCACTGGATTTCATTCTCCATCAGGAGGGGAATATCGGGCAGATCGGGAGAAAGTCGATAGCGCAGGGTGTCGGTTTTCTTCACCACCAGTCCGCCTTCGGAAACGGCGGCTTCGCCTTCCTTCGTCACTTGGATGCCGACTGGAAAGAGTCCCACCGTGGCGGTGATGTGGAACCCGGTTTCGGAAGGGGGCTCGGCACTCAGGTCGATGCTGCCAGATTCGGTCTTGTTATAGGGAATGGAGACTTCTTCGAGCGTCGCTGAGACCACCTCCTTTTCGATATTCCCCGGGTCGTCGAGCGGTTCCCGGGTTAGGGTGGTCACCTTGAGAAAGTGAAAATCCCGTCCATAGGTCACTGCTGGGCTGCGAACCCAGCAGCGCCGTTTGTGGAAATCCCCGCTCCGGCTTAGGGAGTTAGCCGAGCGGGTAAAGATCGCATAAGATGTCGCGGACAACGAGGGCCATTCATAGCACCCTGCGCCGATTGTAAGAGCGTCTGTAAGAGTGACGGGAAAGGCAAGCATGCCATCCAGCGCCGAACTCAACATCGACGGTGTGATATGATTGTTCTGCCATTGTTCGAGCGGCACGGAATTTCCATTCCAAGGCACTTTCATCATCCGCCCGTAGACTGTTCCGGAAGGGCCGCCGTACTGGTCGCTCCATCCGTAGAGCATGTTTTCCAGAGACCAAACGACGGTCGGGAAATCGTCCCCATCCTGAGGATGGCTTCCCGCCTGAAATTCGGAGAGGTTCGTGCTGCCATCCCCGTCGGGATCCCCATTCATCCCATGGACGCCGGTGGAGTCGTTCGGGTCGAGATTGAAGGTGACTTCCCACCCATCGGGAAGACCGTCACCGTCGGTGTCCGCAAGGAGTGGGTTGGTCTGGTAGACCGTAATTTCGTCCCAGTTCGACAATCCGTCTCCGTCGAGGTCCCAGGATTCCAAAGTTTCTCCCTCCGGCAGTTGCGCGGTCGTGTAATGCAACCTCGCGAAACCCTTCGGCGTGTCGCCGCCGAATTCGTAGCTGATGAAGTCGTTCTGGCCGGCCTCGATCACCGGCGCCCAGGTCCAGCGTTGCAGGTGATCGTTCGCATCTGAGACCTGGAGGAAGAAAATTTCATTCTCACGCGCATACCACTCGATGAGGGCTTCTCCCTCGAGGACGTAGGTGGTGACGCCGGGGCCTTCCGCCGGGGGAGTCTGGGCCATCGCCGGGACAGGAAGGCAGAGGAGGAGGATCAGGACGAAAGCGGTCCGGAGGGATTGCGCAAGGGGGATCATCGGTTTTGCCGGTTTCATGGGGGTGGAGGGTTGGGGAGTTTTTGGAGTGCGGCGGGAACCGCCGCACTCCATAGGTTCTTGTTCACTCATTCACGGGGGCGAGGTAGCGGCTGCCGCGGTGGGGCTTGAGCCAGTAGGTGGAGGAAACGGGTTCTTTGGAGGCCGGGTGGAGTTCCCGCCATTGGCGCGCCTTCCTCTCATATTCCAGGCGCTTCTCCCTTGCTTCGAGAAGGG
>JBBCJF010000046.1:0-6304 GCA_037190465.1 Haloferula sp.
TCGGGTTGCCCCGAGTCCCTACCGCGACCATCTTTTCGGGCCAATGCCGCGTTCCAGTGACTTTCGCTCAATCGAGGAGTATTTCTCAAAAATAGAGTTGACTCGATCCCGCCAATCTGGCCTCGCTTGAGATGCCATGAGTTCAACTACCGGAGGCCAACCCAGCTGCCCGTGCCCACCATGTCCCAAGAATTCGAACAACACCGGCAATCCTGTACGTTTTGGCGACGGCGAGGTGGTTCATGACAAAACCGATCTTTCGGGCAGCGCCTTCGGTCTTACCTGGGGACATACCCGCAGTTACGGCAACCAGCTCTCTCGCAACAACAACGGCTTCAACGGCAACAGCTGGCTCGTCTCTCAGGTCGAGTACCTCATCTTCCTTGCCGAGGATCTCATCAGCGTCATGCGAGGTGTGAGCGACTCGATTTGGATCCGAAAGGTCGGTGGCGTCTGGCGCGGCGAGCTCGGAGCGCGCTATACCGCTCGACAGGTGGGCAATGACTGGGAGATCTACAACCAGGCCACGGGCCTCACCCAAGTGTTCTACGGCCAAAGCGCCGCTTGGTATCTCGCAGGCCAGCTCAGACGCGTTGTCGCCCCTTCCGGTAGGACCGCGCGGATCATCCGCGACGGCTCGGGCAGGATCATAAAATGGGAGGTCACCGATGGCATGGAGGAACCCCAGGAAGCGCTGCGCTTCGATTACGAATACTACGTCACCGGCCCGGGCGCGGGACGCCTCAAGAGCGTCACCAAGGTCGTCACCCGGGAAGGCAGCGAGCACAACGTCAGGCGGGTTTCCTACACCTACTACGGGCTGGAGAGCGACCACGGCAACCCGCGCGACCTCCAATCCGTCGATGTCGAGGAATGGGACGGCGACGACTGGTTCTCCATCCGAAAAAGCTGGTACCGGTACTATCGTCCCAATGCCGAAAAAGGCTTCGTCCACGGCCTCAAGTACTTCATGGGGCCGGAGAGCGTGCGGCGCATGGTCGCATTGGGCGTGGACCCGGAGACGGCCCCGGACGAGGACGACGGCGAAACGCTCGGCGTCGCGGGTTTCGCTGACCTTTACTTCGAGTACGACGGGCAGCGGCGTGTGACCTTCGAACGGGCCAACGGCAACCTTGAGTTCACCTTCGAGTATCAGCCCAGCTCCTTCGCCGACGGCTTCAACAACTGGAAGATCCGCACTATCCACACGCGTCCCGACGGCAGCGAGGAAGTGGTCTACAGCAACCATATGCTCCAGGTCATCCTCAAGGTGCTCAAGGGCGGCGGGCGCGAATGGTATAAGTACACAAGATTCGACGATACCGGCCGTCCCGTGCTGCGCGCATCGAGCGAGGCGGTGGCAGGCTACGACGAAGGGATCGCGACCCTGGTGACGCTCAAACCCGGCGAGGGATTGATCAAGGTCAACAAGTATTACGAGACGACGGGTTCCGGAGCGGTCGCGGGCTTTCTGCACTACCGTGCGGTCAAAAAGGGTTCCAGCGGCAGTGAGCTCCGCCAGGAGGAGCTCAAATACGAGGCGCGTGAGGCGGAAGGGAAGACTATCTTCCTGAGTTCCGAACGGATCGTCTACAACGGCGTCAACGAAGCGACGACGGCCGCGACTGATCCTGCGGTGACGAAGTTTGAGTATTTGTGGCATGGGGACACCCTGCAGGTGAGACAGGTGACCAAGGAACTGCCCAAGGTCGATGAGTCCCAGCACGGGGACTACGATACGTATTCGGTCGATGATTACTTCGACGAGGATGGTTACCGGACGTGGAACCGCAACGAGCTCGGGGTGATCACCCGCTGGATCTATGACAAAAAGATCGGCCGGCCGGTACAGCGCATCGACGACGTGCAAACCAGCGGGGCGAGCGGCGTGCCATCAGGTTGGGTGACGCTTCCCGGCAACGGCAAGAACCTCGTCACCGACTTCGCGTATGATGAGGAGGGACGATTGATGCAGGAACTGGGGCCGGTCCACGAGGGTGTGAAGGAGGATGGTAGCATTGGATTGCTCAGGACGGCTCGTTATATTGTTTACCGCGATGATATCGACGAGGTGTGGACGGCACAGGGTTACGCGACGGGTAGTGGCCCCACCTATGACTACGTTACTCTCAATCCGGTCTCCATCAGGCGGACCAATGCCGACGGTGCTGTGACCGACGAAATCACGGCGCAGCGCAGCGGCAGCGGCCGGCTGTCCTCCTCGGACTGCTTCCTCCAGTCCTCGTGGCTGTCCTGGACGAGCCAGTCATACGACGATCACAAGCGTCTGGCATGGCGGCGGGAGTATTTCCTGATCCCTCCTTCGCAGGGGGATGCGGGGATCAACGGCACGCATTTCGCACAGACGACCTTCGGGTACGACGCAATGGACCGCCGCAACCGCGAGCGCAGCGGCGGCGGAACAGTCGATCGGTTGGTCCATGACGTCCGAGGTCTGGTGGTATCGAAATGGCGAGGTACGGATGACACGAGTGCGACCGATTCGGATCCTACAGGGGGAGAAGCATCTGGTAACAATATGGTAGAGGTAGTTGCCATCAAATACGACCACGAGGGAACACCGGAGTATCAGCCTCATGGCAACGGCCTTCCAACCCGCAGGATCGAGCATGTTGATGATGTCACCGAACGTGTAACTACTTACAGCTACGACTGGCGCAATTGGCTAACATCGATCACCGGCGATGAGAGCTATTTTGAGTCGCGGGTCTACGACAATCGGGGCCGGGTAACCCGGAAGGAACGCAGGGACGGCAGCGTCTTGGGTGCGCTCCTCAGGCGTGTGGATACCTCCTATAACGCCTTGGGAAGGGTCTATCAAACCAAGACCTATGGGGTTGAGGGGGGGGCGGTTGTCGGCACACCACTTGAAGACAATCGCTGGTACGACGGGGCTGGCAACCTCATCAAGTTCCAGAAACCGGGACGCTCGACCTGGACCAAGACCGTCTTCGACAGCCTCGGCCGCCCCACCGCAACCTTCCTCTGCTACCCGCTGGATGGGGAGGACGACGGCCTCTCCAACGATGTCACCGCCGACATCGTCATCGAGCAGAACGAGACCGAATACGACGAGGCCTCCAACGTCACCGCCAGGGTCCGCCTCCTGCGCTTCCACAATGCCTCCGGCACCGGCGCACTCGACGGCCCCGCCGGCAGCCCGGCCTCACGCAACTACTACACCTTCCAATGGAACGACGGCATCGGCCGCATCGTCGCTTCGGCAAATTACGGCACCGACGGAGGCTCCGAGCCTCCCCGTCCGCCTACCATTCCCACCTCAAGCAGCTCGATCCTCGTCGACCGCACCGCCTACAACGCCGCGGGGCTCGTCTCCGCCACCGTCAACCCGCTCGAAATCGAGAACCGCACCGAATACGACGCCACCGGCAAGGTCACCAAGCTCATCGAAAACTACGTCGACGGCATCCCCGACGGCGCCAGCGACCGCACCACCCAGTACGCATACACCCCCGATGGCCTGCTCCACCTCCTCACCCTCCAGAACTCCGCCACCGGCGCACAGATCACACGATGGCAGTACGGAACCACCCTCGACGACAGCGCCGTGGCCTCCAGCAAGCTCGTCCGAGCCAAGATCTTCCCCGACAGCGACGACGCTTCCAACCCGCTCTCCAACGGCGCCGACGGCGTCTACGACCGCATCGAGTACGCCTACAACCGGCTCGGGCAGATCACCGGCAGCCGAGACCAGAGCGGTAACGTACGCTTCTTCGGTTACGATGGACGCGGTCGCTTCATCATCGACCGCGTCACCACACTCGGCACCGGCGTGGACGGCGCCGTCCGTCGCATCCAGACCGCCTACGATAACCTCGACCACGTGACTCAGGTCACCAGCTACAGCCACCCCACCTCGGGCTCCATCGTCAACCAGGTCAAGCGGGCCTACGATCCCTTCGGCCAGCTCAAGGAGGACGCCCAGGCCCACACCGGAACTGTGAACACCTCAACGCCCAAGGTCGGCTACATCCACGAGAACGGCACCGGCAACACCGCCCGCCTCAAGGACATCGTCTATCCCAACGGCCGCACCATCCGCCTCGGATACGGCGCGGCAGGCGGCATCGACGACAGGCTCTCACGCATCGAAAAGGTCAACGATGCCACCGGCACTCCCTGGGACGTCGCCGCCTACACTTACATCGGGGCTGACACCTCGGTCATCAGCGCCTATCCTCAGCCCGGCGTGGAGCTCACCTACATCAAGCAGGGCGAGGAAGACGACGGCCCGGCGGGAGATCCCTACGCCGGGCTCGACCGCTTCGGGCGCATCATCGACCACCGCTGGATCAAGGGCGGCGACGACATCGAGCGCCTCAAGTACGGCTTCAACCAGGCGGGCCTGCGCCAGTGGCGCCTCGACACCATCGCTCACCTCGCCAACAAGAAGCAGGACAACCACTACAGCTACGACGGGCTGGGGCAGGTCACCGCACGCGACCAGGGCCAGCTTGCCGAGGACCGCATGGGCGTCGATGGCACTCCCCTGCGCGAGGAGGACTGGATCTACGATCCCTCCGGCAACTGGAACAACTACCAGCGCCGCAGCAGCGGCACCCTCACCACCAATCAGAACCGCACCCACAACCCGGTCCACGAGATCGTCACCTACGCGGGCAGCGGCATCCCCGTGGTCTTCGACCGCGCGGGCAACATGACGCGCGTCCCGCGGGCGCTCACCGGCACGGACTTCTACGAGACGACCTGGGACGCATGGAACCGGCTCGTTCGCGTCAAGACCCCCGGCAGCGGACCGTACGGCTCGTACTCAGGCAACGCGCTTGAGGTCGCCTACGCCTACGACGGGCTCTTCCGCCGCACCACCAAGCACTTGATTACCGGTCCCAGCCCGGGGCTGACGCACTTCTACTACACCGCCGAGTGGAAGTGCATCGAGGAGCGGCAGGGGAGTGCCGGCACCGCCTCGAAACAGTTCGTCTTCGGCGCGCGCGGACGCAACGACCTGGTCTTCCGCGAGCGCTTCGGGACCGGGGCGGGCAGTCACTACGCGCTGTGCGACAACATGGGGAGCAAGGTGGCGATCACCAACCACTCCGGCACCGTGCTGGAACGCTACGCGTTCACGGCATTCGGCGATCTTGAATCGGTGATGGCCGCGGACTACACCCCGCGGGGGGCGAGCCTCTACGGCTGGGAGACGCTGTTCCATGGCGAGGTTCGCGACGCTGAGACCGGCTGGTACAACTACGGGTTCCGCTACTACACGCCATTGCTCGGTCGATGGCCTTCAAGGGATCCGATTGGTGAAAGAGGCGGGATCAATCTATACACGGCGGTTCGGAACAGGCCAATAAATCAGAGTGATTATCTGGGGCTAAATGAAAAAACCAATTGTTTAGTTACCCTTACAATCGGTCACGATACAAGTGGCCCATTGGAGCCTCAATTCGATGATGATGCTGAAATTGGACCAAATCATTTCGGAATCGATGACCAATTCCGAGAAGATCTGGCTATCCACAACAGCGGAGGAACAAGTTCTTGTGCTTATATCGGATGTGGGGCGAACGGCCTCAATGAACAAGCTGTTGAGGCCGGTTTCGGCATACCAGGTATGATGCCAAACAATTATTTTCCTGAAAACGCCCCTGAGAATGTTCCCGAAGATTTTCCCCAGCCGGGTGACAATAATGGTGACTACGCTTGGGATGACGATTGGGCGTGGCCAGACAACGACGGAGACGGAAATCCAGATCTAAATACTATATATGAGCAGATGGACGCATTTGCTGATACCGTTTCCGAGAATTGCCCAGAGTGCTGCACCTCAATGACAATATATTACAATTGCCTTCCTGGACATGATGTAAACCATCCAAAGTGCAATACAATTGAAACAGTTACATGCAAAAAATGAAAATAATGCGCACAATCCTGATGGCTATCTTAATGCAGATACCAGCCCTATCTGCAAAAGAAAATAATTTGGTTAGAATTATTTTGACAGGAGAGGTCGTGGAACCGAAAAGAATTGAAGCCTCTCCAGATTTGAGTTTGATTGAAGTGCTTGGAAAGGACGGTGGCGCAACTAAATGGGCAAATCCAAGAAGATTCCTGTTGATTAGAATCAAAGATTCAATTGGTGATGGATCAAAAGAATTTTCGAGAACTACTCACGAGGTCCGCGAAATCACCGTTGAAAGTGGGAAGAATCCTTCCATCAAGGAACTTGGTCTTCTTGATGGAGATATAATTTTTATATGTAAAAAGCGTCCTATGAACTGATCTTCGATCGGAT
>JBBCJF010000047.1:0-5775 GCA_037190465.1 Haloferula sp.
GCGATCTGCGCGAGAAAGAGCAGGGAAATGCCCGGAGTCGCCGCGGCGAGGAGGTTCTGGTGTGATCGAAGATGCATCGCCGGATAGATTCAGAGTTCGGGGAAATTCCTGAGAGCGTGGTCGACTGCCCCGGCGATGCGGAGGTCTTCTCTGTCGAGGGATTGGAGCAACACCCGGTCATCCGGATCCGCCAGGCGGCCGAGCGCGGAGATGGCCGCCATGCGCGTGACGGAGTAGCCTTGCAGGTGCGTCCATATGCATCCGGCGGCTACCTTCGCTGATGTCCGCACGTCCGGGTTTGCGCGCCGGGCCCTTGCGGGAACCTCCGCCGGGCAGGCTCGTCCAACCGCTGGATTGCTCGAATCGTTGCGCTCTCTTTGACATGAGACGGGGAAGGAGATTTTCATGAGTTCACATCGTCTGGAGCGACTCGCATTCCTCACCGAATTCTTTCCGGGAGCCGCCACGGCATCGCAAGGTTCCCCATGGTTGACCGGGACAGCGCCACGAGGCGGGCAAGGCGTTGGGGTGTTCAGTATGACGTAGGCGAACTTTGCTTGCAGGAAAGGCATGTGAGGGTCAGGCGGGGAACCGGAAAGAGGTCCGTTGCCACATAGACAGCCGGGAAAACGCCCGATCGTCCGTTGCCAGAAAGTGTTCATTCGCCGAGAAGCCGTTCCTACTTCGTTTTTCAAATGGGTTGGCACGGCCAATGCCATTGGTTGGCCGCGTACAGTTCACTTTTGGTTGGCGCGTCGAGTTCACTTTCTTCTACCGCCTGCTCCGCAGAGGTATTTCGCGCACATCGAGCGCCTTGCGATTGATCTCCTTCAGCCACGCCGCTTCCACTTTTGGAATGCGATCGTAAGTCAGCAATCCATTGATCTCCGTCTCGACATCGGATGTCTGGGTGTAAACGGACGCCGAGATGCCCTGGCCTCTGAGCCTCGCAAGCTGCTCGATAGAACGGACATAACGGGCCTTCCAATGGTCGAAGGATTCCGGAAGTCCTCCATATCCCCAGTGGGGATTCCCTGCCTGCTTCGTATGGCCTGCCACCAGCCACCCGTGCCCTCCCATCTCACCCACAGCCTTGATATAGTCCTCGAACCGGGCGTCGCGGACGGGAAACGAGGGATCGGGATAGTTGTGCGCCGCCGCGATATGTCCGACTGGCCAAAAATTCCCTCCGGAAGCGTGGCACAGCAACCGGGTGGGATCGTAATCCATGGCCATCCTGCCGATTTCCATGGAACGGTGCTGTCCCCAGGCTTCGTTGAAGGTGGACCAGATGAGGATGCTGGGGTGGTTGCGCAGGTGGTCCACCATCCGTTTGTACTCGATCACCCATTGGCGATGGGCCTCGTCGGGCCATTGTCCATCCTCGGGATTGGGCGCCATTCTCGTCCATGAGGGTGTCGTTCCTTTGATCTTGGTGGCCGATCCATGCCCGGAACTGACCTGATCCTGCCAGACCGCAATGCCGAGGCGATCGCAGTGCCAGTAGTAGCGGGAAGGCTCCACCTTGACATGCTTGCGCACCGTGTTGAACCCCGCGGCCTTCAGAAAAATCAGGTCGGAAAGCATCGCTTCATCCGATGGCGGGGTAAGCAGTCCATCCGGCCACCAACCTTGATCGAGAGTGCCCAGCAGGAAGACCGGCTGGCCGTTCAAAGCCACCCGGAAATTTCCCGAACCATCCCTGACCTTACTCACTTCCCTCAGCCCGGCGTAAGACTGCACGGAATCCAGGACTTCCCCGGCGGCGTCCAGAAGCTCGATCTTGAGATCATACAGGTGGGGATGCTCAGGGGTCCAGAGCTTCGGCTCCTCGATCTTGAGCAGCAATTCTCCCGTGCCTTCCATAGTTCCAGCTTCCACATCCCCGATGGATGCGGTTACCCGAAGCCGTTCTCCCGGCGATTCTTCTCCTGAAAGCTCCGGTTTGATCCTGATCGCGCCGGCGCTGACATCGGGCAGCAGGTCGATCCCGGCAAGCGCCCGGGGAGGCACCTCCTCCAGCCACACCGTTTGCCAAATGCCGGTGACCCGGCTGTACCAGATGCCCCGGGGCTCCAGCGCCTGCTTCCCGTGGAGCTGGAAAGCTTCCGTTTCATCGAGCACCTTGACCAGCAGATCGTTGTCGCCCTCCCTCACCGAAGAGGTGATATCGAAGGAGAAAGGGGTATTCCCTCCTTTGTGTGCGCCTACTTCCTTCCCATTGATCCATACCGTCGTTTGGTAGTCCACCGCCTCGAAATGAAGGAACAGGCGGTTTGCCGGGGGTGCATCCAGGAAAAAATTCCTGAGATACCACAGCGCTTCGTCAGGCTCGATCAACCGGCCGACTCCCGACAATGCCGCCTCGGGTGCGAAAGGGACGAGAATTTCGCCACTCCATTTCTCCGGAGTTTCCCCGTCGGCGGACGTCACGGCGTACGACCATGTGCCGTTGAGATTTCTCCACTTCTCTCTCTGGAACTGAGGTCTGGGATGCTCCTGCCAAACCTTGGAAGGCTCCAACTCTTTGCCCCAGCGGGTCAACATCCCACCGGCCACCGGCTTCCAGTCCGCGAGAGCATTCATCAATCCGCAGAAAAGAAGTGAAACGGTCGCAAACCTGCGCTTCGATGGAACGAATTTCATGGCAATGTATTGATGCCATAACAACCGATCCATTTCTCCTCGTCGATAAAAATTTTGCCTCACATGATTCATGGATAATATCACTACCCATCGAAAATCTTCTAACAATTCAAAATTCAAGGTGTAAGCTTCCCCAGAAATGCCACCGGACAAAACCAGAGGTTTCGGGTTGAATCCAACGACACCGAACCGATGAAGAAGAGCCGATTCACCGAGAGCCAGATCGTGGCCATCCTCAAGGAGACCGACGCCGGTCTCAAGGTTGCCGACGTGTGCCGCAAGCACGGCATCAGCCAGCCGACCTACTACACCTGGAAGAGCAAGTATGGCGGCATGGGCGTCGCCGAGCTCAAGCGAGTCAAGGAGCTCGAAGCGGAGCACTTCAAGCTCAAGCGCATGTATGCCGACCTCGCCATGGAGAACGACGCCTTGAAGGAGCTCATCGAAAAAAAGCTCTGACGCCGGTGGCGCGCCGCTACGCGGCCGACTGGCTGGTCAGCCAACGAAGGATGACGGCGAGCCGCGCTTGCCGTGTGCTGAAGATCGACCGCTCGTGGCGTCGCCGGCCGGGTGTGGACAAGCTCACCCGCGACGCCGCCGTCATCGCCTGGCTCAACGAGGTGGTGGCCAAACATGGTCGCTGGGGCTTCTGGAAGTGCTTCCATTGGCTGCGCCTGAAAGGCGAGACGTGGAATCACAAGCGTGTCCTGCGCGTCTATCGCACCATGAAGCTCAACCTGCCAAGGCGCGCCAGGCGGCGGCTGCCGACCCGTGCCAAGCAACCGCTGGATGCCCCGCCGCAACCCGACCGGCTGTGGTCGATGGACTTCATGCACGACACGCTGTGGCACGGGAAGCGGTTCCGCACTCTCAATGTCTTCGACGAAGGCGTGCGCGAGGCGCTGGCCATCGAAGTCGACACCTCGCTGCCCGCGGAGCGGGTCATCCGGGTGCTCGAGCAACTCAAGGAAAGCCGTCCGCTGCCTGAGCAGATCCGGGTCGACAACGGCCCCGAGCTGATCTCCGCCAAGCTGGTCGCCTGGTGCGAAAGCCACGGCATCCGGCTGCATCACATCCAACCCGGCAAGCCGACCCAGAACGCCTACGTCGAACGCTTCAACCGCAGCTTCCGCCACGAGGTGCTCGATGCCCATGTCTTCGGCTCGCTTTCCGAGGTTCGCGACATCGTCCACGACTGGCTAACCAGCTACAACGAGGAGCGCCCTCACGCAGCGCTCGGCAACCTGCCGCCCAGCCTATTCCGCCAACGCCAAACCAACCCCAAAAACCGCCCGGAACTCTGCTTTTGAAATGCGGACTGGACGGGGAAGCTTACAATTGGTTGGCGCGCGGAGTTCACTTCATCGAAAGCGCTCTAACAATTCAAAACTCAAGGACTGCCCCCCTTTGTGGAGTCTCGCACGATGATCCACCTAAATTTAGTGCCATTCCCCTCTGATGCTTACCGCTTACATTTGATCCATTTATTTTTGGAGTTCATCCTCAGGACACCATTTTCATCGACATGGAAAAGAAAATGATTTATATAAAATTTTGCGCCATTCTTCGACGCAGATACTAAAAATCGATCAATTTTTGGATCTTTCAGCTCCTTCTTCGGAAATATCAATATAAGTGACAATCCTTCTATGGCATGCAATTCAGTTGCTTTAGAAACATGCCAATCAAATGCCATATCAGAGTCGAAAAAAGAGATTTCATTTTCATGAACATTTTCCATCATATTTGATAATGAGGAAAAATCGTTATTCACAATGGCCTTAATGATATTGACCGTGACCTCCTTGCAGGCATCAATAGTTTTACTATCAATTTTTTTGCCAACATTGACTGCAGGGAATCGAGGGATTTCATTCGGGAAATCAAAAGAGCAATGAAATTCAGAGGTGTCTCCATGGTTTTTTTCTAAGATGAGAAATTTATCATTTAATCCAATTTCAATATCAGAAATATCAAATTTCCCCATGCCTTGGAGTAACTCTAGCCGCAATGAGTTTTTCCCTTTTTTTAACGGATAGCTGGAAAATCGCCAAAATGATGGCCTACTTGGGATCCAAACCACCGGATCTTCGTTGACCCATAAAATCATTTCGGCATTTCTATTATAATTATTTAAAAACAAAATGTCCTGATTATCATTTTTCCCGGTGTCGGCACGCAAATAACTCTGGCTCGACACGATAATATTAATCATGTGAAAAGCTACGATTGCACGAAATATTGACACCCTCATCATTTTCATTTAATATAGTATATCCAAGTTCCTTCGGCAACTCCTTCGATGCCGATTTGAGCACTTGCTCCAGCTTTATAGCCAATAGTTGCTTCAAGACGAGCATCTATATTGCTCCACGTAAATGAAGTTCCAAACTTCCATTCCAAGAAAGCTCTTGCTTCGGCAACAAGGACGGCACCTGCTTCACCGTACACTCCCAGCTGTATTGCGCCAGACCATCCAGCCATGGGGCAAATTGTATTTTCATCTGCTGAGCTATCAAATTGAAGCCCTCCCGACTTGTTTGCATTGCGTTGTTGATACCACGGAAGCGGCTGATTAGCTAATTTCTTTAATTTTTCTCCACCCGCCCCTCGTTTGTTACGATCTCTCCCTTTAGGCGCCGGGTATCTTTGTATGCCAAATCCAACACCCACTCCTCCTCTTACTGTAACTGATGGAACGAATTCAACTCCTTTTTTGATTTTCCCGTTTTCACAGCATTGAAATGCTCTCCCTTCTCCGCCTACTCCAATATTAATCACAGCAGGCGGCACGGGGATAGATACCCCTCCTCCAATAGAAAACTTTACCGACACTTGATCTAATAATACTTCTTCGAGTGCATCCTGCCAATCATGATCTTTATTTGTAGTAGCTGGGGGGTTAGGAGGGGTAGGAAAGGTCGGGGGCACTCCAGGTGGAGGAATCACTGGCCAACCCCAACTAACCATGCCCCATACATCCGCATGATTGATAGAATCATTCCCCACGAATCCATAAAGATTGATTCCCCCCTCCTCCTCGATCGGATCTCTCGATGGCCACCTTCCTGTCACCGGGTCATAATACCTGTATCCATAATAATACAGCCCCGTTCCAGGATCGCGCAT
>JBBCJF010000048.1:0-8297 GCA_037190465.1 Haloferula sp.
GAGCTCGATGGCCTGGCGGGTTTCGCGGATGACATCGTAGCGGGCGCTGGGATCGCGCAGGACGCTCTCGTGCGGGAGCTTGAGGGCGACGATGCGGTCCATGAGTTCGTCGCGGACGAGGTGGATGAGACCGGTGCCGCCTTCGCCGATCACGCTGTCCCGCGCGCCGCGCGGGGTGAGGGCGCGGAAGCGTTCGAAGAAGAGTTCCCCTTCCTCGTAAGCCGGGCGGAGGGGTGGGAAGGCGATGCCTTCCTCGTTGTGCAGTAAAAATTCCATCCGACGCGGGCTGGGACGATGCGCGGGCTTTCTAACGCCTCTGCGTTGCCGTCAGCAAGGGAGAAGCTCTGGGAGAAGGTTGGAAGGGAGGACGACTTCTTTTTGAAGTCCGGCAACCTGCTGGGAATTTACGGTGGTGCTTCGGAAAACGTCCGCTCCGCAGGGGCAAGCATGGCGGGGGAACGAGAGAGTCAGCGCGCCTCGGCCAGGACCACCCGAAAACCGACGGTCCCGGGAGCGGTGGCAGGGGTGTCGGATTGCCAGTTGCGGTCCACAGGGCGTTCGTCGTCGTGGAGCCACTCGCTGAGATCGGGGGTGCCGATGCCGTCGACCTTGCCCTGGAGGAGCGTCCATTCGGATTTCGTCGGCAGGCGGTATTGCCAGTCGCTTCCGGGCAGATCGCTTTGCTGGAGCTTGTCGATGAAGGCGCGGGTGTCGCTTCTGGAGGAGAGATTGGCGAGGTCGGCGGGGAGCTTTTCGTAGCCGGCGGCCTGCTCGCGGGCGCGGGCTTGGGCGGTGCGGCGGAGTTGGGCGCGGAGGGCGGGAGCCTGCGTGCGGTCAAAGACCAGGGAGGCGGATTCGCGGTTGGCGGCGCCTGCCTTAGCGAGAAAGGCATTGCGGGCGTTCTGGATCTGGCGGTCGATGTCCGCTTCGCTGATACCGGCGGTGCCGGAGGGTTTACGGAAGAGGCTCGGCGGAGCCTGCCCGGCGACGGTCTGGTAGTGGGCCAGGCTGATTTCCTTGCGGGCGGCCCAGAATCCGCCGGCGGTTCCCTTGGTTTCGTCCGGGATCCAGACGAGTTCGATGCCCTGCGGCGTGCGGCGGTCGGCGCCGAGGACCAGAAGGTTTTCGAGGCGGGAGGAAAGCGATGTCGAGGAGAGGCGGCGCAATTCTTCGAGGTCGGTGCGGAGGGAGGCGATTTCGGCGAGAGCTTCCCGGTGGGCGCTGTCGACGCCCACCATGCGGCTGTCAGTGGCGGCCTTTTCCCTTTCGTCGAGCCACTCGGAGGCCAGGGCGAGGGCTCGGCGGGCGCCTGCCGAGTCGGAGATCTCCGCGGCTTCGGGGTGGATACGTTTCAGGGCGGTGGAGAAGTCCCGCCAGCGCTGCCGCAGGGCCTGGGATTCGTTTGCGAGGGTGTCGCCGCCGGAGCGCAGGCGTTGCCAGGCGGCGGCGAGCGCCGGGTCGTTGGAGGCGGCGGAGCCGGGGAGGATGATGTCGCGGGACGAGGAATGCAGGCCGGGGGGGACTGAACTGAGGGCGAAGCTCCCGGCGAGGTAGCCGGCAAGCAGCATCCCGAGGGCGGAGACGCCGAGGAGCATGGGCAAGGGCTTCATGGTGCGGCGAGGATTTTGCTCCGCCATTCGTCGAGCAGAGTCCGTTTGCTTTCCTCCCATGTGTCGGGGTCGGGCAGCGAGCCGGCGGGGGCTTTGCTCTCGAGTTCCCCGATTTGCGCGCTGAGGGCGGCGCGTTCTCCGGCTTGGATCGGGCGTGAGAGTTTGGCGGCCAACTCCTCCCATTGGCGCTTGAGGGCCGGCCATTCCAGGGTTTCCAGGCCGGCGGCCTTGCGCGCTTCCTCCTTCAGATGGGTTTGGTTGCCCGCCGGGGCATCGCCGGGTTGTCTGGCTGCCAGGGCGCGGAGTTCGTTTTCGAGGGCGGCGGCGGCTTCCGCTTCTTCGGCCAGGAGCCGGGTTTCGCCGGCCCTTTCGTTGTTGGCGGCTTCTTCCCGCGCGGCGAGAAAGGCGGCGGCGGTTTTCAACTCCCCGCCGCGCAGGGCGGCCTGCCGGCGCAGGGTTTCCGGCAGGTCTCCGGCGGAAATGCGGGCAAGAGCCCGGGTCGCGCGGGCTTCCCGGGCCGCGGCGGCTGCTTGCCGCTGCGCGTCATGGCGGACCCACAGCCAGGTTCCCGCCGTGGCGGGGAGCAGGCCGAGCAGGAAGAAGCCTGCCATCGGGAGCATGCGGGGAGCGCTCATGGGTATCTCATTTTCCGCCCAAGGGTGTTCGCATATCGGGCGGGAGCGGGCAAGGTGTTTCGCGGAGTGTGAGGAGAGGGAGCGAAGCCTGTTCGATACGTGAGAATACGTGAATTTTGCTCGACGCTTCGAGGGGGGCGGAGGTAAACGAGGCGTGGTGGTCAGACACCGTAAGACCCTTCTCCCCAATGAAAGAAAGACTGCAAATCTCCGGCGCTTTTCTGGCTCTGACAGGCATGGTCCAGATCTCGGTGGCCAATCCTTCCGGCGGGACGGTCACGGTCGGTTCGGCCACGATCACGCAGAACGGTGACGTGCTGAGCGTGGTGACCGGCAGCCATCGCACGGTGATCGATTGGGATTCCTTCTCGATCGGCGTGAACGAGCTGGCCCAGTTCCTCCAGCCGGGGGCGGATTCCGCGGTGCTCAACCGCGTGGTCGGCTCGATGCCCTCCGAACTGTTAGGGACGCTGGTTTCCAACGGTCATGTCGCACTGATCAACGAGAACGGCATCCTTGTCGGCAGTACGGGAATCATCGATACCAAGGGATTCGTCGCTTCCACGCTGAATACCGGCAACGACGGTTTCCTGGCCAGCGGCGATCTGATTTTTTCCGGAACTTCGGAAGCGTCCATCGTCAACCAGGGAGCGATCCTGGCGCGCGAGGGAGATGTGTTTTTGCTCGGCCGCAATGTGACGAATGCGGGAAGCATCGAAGCGCGCAACGGCAACGCGGGGCTCGCCGCCGGCGGTGAGATCGTGCTGCGCAAGGCTTCCGACGATCATGTGTACGTCGAGGTGAAGTCCTCTTCCCGCGGCGACAAGGTGGTCAATTCCGGCACGATCAAGGCGCTGCAGGACGATCTGCGCGCCAGTGGAGGGAACCCGTATCAGTACGCAATGAATACGGGCGAAAGTCAGGCGGTTTCCGGATACGAAATCCGGCCGGGGGGCGGGGTGTATCTCAGCGCGGGCGGGCAGGGCAGCGTGGTGCATTCCGGCTCGATCCAGGCGGCCAAGGGGGACAAGGGCGGAGAGGTGGCGATCAGCGGACGGGAAGTGACTCTGCAAAGCGGGTCGGACATCGACGCCAGCGGTCCGAAGGGCGGCGGTTCGGTGAAAGTGGGCGGCGGTTTTCAAGGGCAGGACGATTCGCTGCCGAACGCGGAGGTCACCTGGGTGCAGAAGGATGCGTCGATCCGTGCGGATGCGACCGAAGACGGCGACGGCGGAACGGTGATCGTGTGGGCGGATGGCGGGACCTTCTTCGAAGGGAGTATTTCCGCGACGGGAGGGAGCGCCTCCGGAAACGGCGGGTTCGCCGAAATTTCCGGGAAGCGCTATCTCGGCTATGCCGGTTTGGCGGATCTGACCGCGGCGAATGGAAGCACCGGAACCCTCCTGCTGGATCCCACCGATATCGAACTTGTGGCGGGAGACGGCGATCCGACCGGAGGGGCGTTCGGCGGGGTGGATCCTTTGACCTTCGACGGAGGCGCGAACGATACTTCGACCATTTTCATCGGCACGGGAGCAGGAGATGCCGGGGCGACCCTGCTCAAGCAATTGGAAACCGCCAATGTCGTGATCTCCACGGCATCGGCGGGAGCGGGAACCGGCAACATCACCGTAACGGATTCGATTGTTTATGATCTCGGAAATTCGCTGACACTGAGCGCCGAAAACGACATCCTGATCAACGCGGCGATCGGGAATACGGGAGTGGGCGACATCGTTTTGGATGCCGGTAATTCGGTCGATTTGCAGGCAGCCGTGTCGACGGGAGGGGCGGTTACGGTGACGGGCCTGTCGATTGGAATCGGGGCCGACGTGACGACGGGCGGAGACCAGACCTATAACGGCGCGGTGGCGCTGACGGGCGACGTGACGCTGCTCAGCAGCGGCGGGGCGATCGGGTTCGGCTCGACGGTGGACGGTGCCCATGGGCTGGTGGTGGACGCGGACGGCGCGGCGAGCTTCGGCGGCGAGATCGGCGGAACGGCGCCGCTGGCCGGTCTGTCGGTGGATGCCGACAGCTTCAGTGCGGCCTCGACGCTCGAGGTGAGCGGGGATCTGTCGATCATCGCGGCCACGGGCGGGATCGCCCAGTCGGACGCATGGGAGGTGACGGGCACGAGCGTGCTGAATGCCGGCGCCGGCACGATCACTCTGAACGACGCGGGCAACGACTTCGTGGGCGCGGTGAGCCTGACCGGCGGTGCGGTGTCGATCCTCGACGCGAACGTCCTGGCGTTGGGCAGCGTGCAGGCCTCCGACCTGATGGTAAATGCGCCGCAGATCGAACTGGGTTCCGACATCTTGACTAGCGGTGACCAAAGGTACTTCGGGTCGGTGACCTTGACCGGGGATGTGACGATGACCGGCAATCAATTGGTGAATGTCGGAGATCCTTTCGACGGAGGGGGGAATGACTTGAGCCTTGTATTCGCCCAGCAGGTGAGCGTTCCGATAACTTACACGAACATCCGCAATTTCTCGTCCACGGGAGCGGGAGGCACCCTGATTGACGGCGACTTTACCACCACGGGCAGCCAGACCTACGGCGATGTCGTTTTGGGAGCGGATATCATGCTTACGGGCACGAGCCTGACATTGGGCAATGTGGACTTGGGGAACTTCCTTCTCACGTTGAACGGTTCGACGGGGGCGACATTGAACGGCGCGATGACAGGGACCGGCAATTTCGACTCCGCCGGCGCGGGCTTGCTTCAGGTCAATGGAATGATCGACATTGGCGGCTCGGTCTCGGTGTCAGGGGACGCATTGGTTTCCAACGATATCGTTACCGGGCTCCAACAGGCTTTCGCCAGCCAGGTGACGCTCGGGGGCGATTCCGCCTTTCGCGGTGAGGTGCTCCAATTCCATGGAGGGGTGACTCTGGGCGGTTTCGCGCTGACGCTGGACAGTACCTCCAACGCAACCCTCGACGGCGGGGTGACCGGTACGGGAAGCGTGACGGCGACGGGTGGGGATTTGATCATCAGCAATGCGGTGAATATCGACGGATTCATCGAATCCGACATCACATATGCTGCGGCGAATGTGACGACGACGGGGCACCAGAGCCTGGGGAATTTCACGCCCGGTGCTAATGTGACGCTTCAGGGAACAGCGATCAATCTCGACGATGTTGCTCTCGGCGGTTCCGATCTCACGCTGAACGGTTCCGCAGATTCGACGCTTTTCGGATTGGTCAGCGGAACGGGCAGTCTCGCTTCGGTGGGTGCGGGACAGTTGAGAATCGAGAGCGGCATCAACATCACGGGCGATGTGAGTGTTACGGGACCTGCCTTGGTGGGGGGGGCAATCGTCACCGGAGGAAGCCAGAATTTTGCCGGCCTGACGACGCTGGACAATCATGTGAGCCTGACGGGGAGCAACATTTCTCTCGATGGCGTGAACCTCGCCGGCTTCGACCTGACACTCAGCGCTTCGGCGGGAGGCTCGATCAATGGCCAGGTGAGCGGTCAGGGCGACTTCAATTCCGTCGGAGCGGGTCTGCTGCAAATCAACGATGCGATCAACATCGACGGCTCCGTGGATATCGCCGGGCCGGCGCTGCTCGCGGCCGGTGTTACGACGACCGGCGGCCAGACATACGGAGATCTCCGGACTCCCGCTTTGTCCAGCATCCCGCTTACGGCGGGAGGAGGCGTGACGATCAACGGCTTGCTCGATCTCGGCGGCAATGCAACCCGCGGCGAACTTACCGTGGTTGGAGATCTGACCTTCGGCCCTACCTCGGAAATGTTCCTGACGCTCCAGAGCGGAGTCGATCCCGAGGACCGGACCGATCATGTCTCCGTCTCCGGGACGGTCGATCTTGGAGCCACGGGGGGAAATCCCGGTCTGGCATTTTCTGGCAATACATTGGACGGATTCACGACCGGCATGGAGTTGTCGGTGATTTCGGGAGCGGCTTCGATCCTCAACGCGCCTGTCGCGACGGAGATTCAGTTCGGAGCCCAGCGCTTCGGGTTCGAGTACCCGGGGGGCACCGGGTTGATGCTGGTGCGGCTGGCTTCGGCCTTCGAGTGGACAGGCGCTGCCAGTGGAAATTGGAACAATGCGTTCAACTGGGACGGAAACATCGCGCCGGGAAATGGAGATTATCTGATTTTTCCCGATAATGTCCTGACGAACACTGTCACGAACAACAATCTACTGACAGAGGTTGGAGGCATCAGCTTCCGGGCCGCAGGCGGACCCTCGACATACACTTTGAGCGGCGGGGGCATCACTCTGACTCTGGGGATCACGAATGAAACCGTCGTGAGCCACACCATCGATCTTCCCCTGACGCTTGGCGCAGATCAGGCGTTCGGTATCGGAGGCGGCCTGGTGTTTGGAGCTGGTGGCAGTATCGATGGGGCGTTCGATCTTATGATCGCGGGGACAGGGGATGTCGTTCTTGGCGGCGTCATCGGCGGCAATTCGCCGCTGACATCGTTGTCCGTGGCGGTTCCGGCTCATCTGGCTGCTGATATTACCACCACAGGAAACCAGGATTTCGGAGGAGGCCCCGTCACACTTGACAGCTCGGTGACCCTCAGCGGTTCGGTCCTGACGCTCGAAAATATCGCAGGCGGCGGGAACAACCTGACACTCACCGGAAATGACACCGTCTTTTTGTACGGGGACTCGTCCGGCATCGGTTCCCTAGTGTCGAACGGCACGGGCACCACAGTCGTCAGAGGAGCGCTCGCCGCCGCCAGCGTGGAGATTTCGAACGCTGCGGTCTTGTCCGGCAGCATCGACACGGGTGCCGGGAGCCAGACGTATTCCGGGAGCATGCAGCTTGACGGGAATCTGGTTCTGACCGGGGATTCGCTCGTCACCGGACCGTCCATCAACGGTTGGGGCAACGATTTGAGTCTCGTTTTCGCCCAGCAAGTCACGGTGTCCACGGATTTCACCAACATCGGCAATTTTTCCTCCACCGGAGCGGGCGGCACGCTGATCGCCGGCGGCCTCGCCACTTCCGGCAGCCAGACCTACGGGGATGTGACTTTGGGCGCGAACGCCGGGTTGCTGGGCAGTTCGCTGACTTTTGGATCGGTCGCTCTCAATGCATTCTCGCTTTCTCTCGAAAGCCCCGGCGCGATGATTGTCAACGGTCCGGTGACGGGGACGGGGGATCTGTCCTCGTCGGGCGGCGGCGTTACGCAATTCAACAATGCGGTCAATGCGGGAGCCGTCGATATCGCAGGTGATGTGCTTCTCGGAGCGAATGTGGACGCTGCCGTCCAATTCTATTTGGGGACGATGACTCTTGGCGGCAACGTGGCATTGACGGGAACGACGATCGACCTTGGTCCTGTGAATGGAGGCGGTTTCGACCTGACGCTGACCGGTTCGGGGGCGACGACAGTGAGCGGCGCGGTGAATGGTGTGGGCGCGCTGGTCTCGAACGGCGGCGGGACGACAAGCTTCGGCTCGTCGGTGTCCGCGGGGAGTGTGTCGGTGAGCGATGATTCGACGCTGGGCGGGAACGTGACGACGACGGGGGATCAGAGTTTCACCGGCCTGGTGACGCTGGGCAATGACGTGACGCTGAGCGGGGTGAACCTCGGACTGGCGGGTGTCGCGGGCGGCGGCTTTGACCTGACGCTGACGGGCAGCGGCGCGACGGCGGTGAGCGGCGCGGTGAACGGCGTGGATGCCCTGGTCTCCAACGGCGGTGGCACGACGAGCTTCGGTTCGACGGTATCGGCGGGCAGCGTGACGGTGAGCGACGATGTGACGCTGGCGGACAATGTGACGACAACGGGCGATCAGAGCTACACAGGGCAAACGACCCTGGCCGGCGATGTGACGCTGGGCGGAGTGAATCTCGGGCTGGCGGGAATCACGGGCGGCGGCTACGACCTGACAGTGACCGGCAACGCCGCGACGGTGGTGAGCGGCGCTGTGGCGGGTGTGGATGCCTTGGTCTCGAACGGCGGCGGGACGACGAGCTTCGGTTCGACGGTATCGGCGGGCAGCGTGACGTTGAGCGACGATGTGACGCTGGCGGACAATGTGACGAC